>JBAQJJ010000053.1:0-1876 GCA_049300255.1 Thermoplasmata archaeon | reverse complement strand
ACGAAAATTGGGGTCCCAGGACCGCGGCGATCCGCAGAACCTGGCTCGTCTCGGGGTTGAGATGCGCGAGCCGTTGACGGACGATCTGTTGGATTCGGTCGGGGAGTCGTATTTCCGCGCCGGGCTTGGGAGTCCAACCGGCGTTCGACCAAACCAGGGACCCGTCCTCGATGAGCGTGTGGACGATTGCCTCCAGCGACTGGGGGTTCCCTCCCGCCTTTTCGAACACCAGCGCGGTCCACTTGGCCGGCGCGATATGAGACCCAAGGATCAGATCCAGCATCTCCGCGGATTGCTCGGCGGCGAGACGTTTCACCGGGTGAGGCAAGAACAAGTGTTCGCGAGCTAGCTCGTCCAAGAGCGTCTTCAGGAGGGCGTTCTCCTCCGCTTCGGCTTCGCGATAAATCAACATCAGAAGCGTCCGCCGCCCGGTCAACTTCCGCGCGAGAAACTCGAGCAATCGTAGGGACGAATCGGCGGCTCGGTGGAGGTCGTCGAGGATCAGTAGGTACGGCGATTCTTTCGCTAGGTTATCGAAAAACTGGGCGATGCCCTCGAAGAAACGCAGGCGGGCTTGTTCCGGGTCCGACGGCTCCGGACCGGAAACGGGCCCGAGCCGATCCGCGAGCTCCGGTACCAAGCGGACGAGCTCCGAGGAGCAGTTGGCCGAAATCTTGTAGAGCAAGGGACTGGGGGCTTCCCGAACGAATTCCCTCGCGACTTCGCACCAGAGTGCGTACGGCGTGACGGTGTCGCCTGGGGAAGCCCGTCCCCGGAGGATCCGGAACCCCGCCTTCTCCGCTTGGTGGCTGACCTCCTCGGCGAGCCGAGTCTTTCCGACCCCTGCCTCCCCGGCAAGCGCCACGACGCTGCCTTCCCCCCGTCGGGCGCGATCCACGAGACCCTTGAGAACTTCCAGATTCGTCCGCCGATCCGTGAAGGGAGTGATGCGCGCAATCGACGGGGGTTTCCAGGGAAGTTCCGCCCCGTAGACGCTGATCGGCGTTTCGATATTCTTGAGAGTCACTTTTTCGAGCTGTCGCCAGCGATACGGAAGCTTATTGCCGATCTGCTCCAGGACAGGTCCGGTGATGCAGACGCCCCCCGATTCGGCGAGCGGCTCGATCCGAGACGCGATGTTGACCGCGTCACCGTAGACGTCCTGCTCGAAGTGAATCACGTCGCCGACGTGGACCCCGATTCGGATTAGGATCTTGTCTTCCGGTCGGTTGAGGTTGCGCTTGAAGAGCACCCGCTGCATCTCAATCGCACATTCGGTGGCTTCCAGCGCGCTACCAAACTCCACCAGAAACGCATCGCCAATCGTCTTCACCTCGCGACCGCCGAATCGAGGGAACAGGGGCCGAAGGATCCCTCGATGCTCTTCGAGCAGTCGGAGGGCGGTCGGCTCGTCGCGCTGGGTGAGCGCCGAGAACCCCACCATGTCGGTAAACATGAGGGCGGCCAGGCGTCGGTTCGATGCCACGTCCCGAAGACGGCTACCGTTAAATTAACCCCTTCTGCGGGATCGGGCAGAATTTGAGACTCGAATGGAATAGGTATGGGCTGGTTTGGTCGTCGATTTCAGAGAAGTTGACCGCTATCCAGTGAGTGCGCCAAGGACCGTGTCGTGGACGGGTAGCCAGGAGAGCTCAAGGAGTCGTCCGAGGTTAGTCCGGTACCGGTACGCCGGCCAGGGCACGTCGAAGCCGCTCTCGGACTTCCCAGTGCCGTGATTCGGGTAACTGTGGGAACTCCTTGCTCACGATGGAGGTCGCTCCGCTCGGAAGCTTCGTCGCCACGACCTCGCCGCGGATCATCATGGGATTCAGCGCGTCCCCGTCGTGGTGAGGACCGAGATGAAGGTGCAAGTGGG
>JBAQJJ010000052.1:0-1899 GCA_049300255.1 Thermoplasmata archaeon | reverse complement strand
CTACGTTGAGAAGCTTTATTTAAATAACGACAATCATCGTAGGTGTCATATATTATCGTGTCATGCTTACCTTCAAAAGGTCTTAAACTTCTACCTATACGTTGAACTGTAGTAATCATAGATTTAGATGGTGAAGCTAGTATCATTGAATCAATTGCTGGTAAATCAAAGCCTTCTTGTAATACTGATGTTGATATAAGGCATTTGATTTCTCCAGATTTAAATCCATCAATCAGTTGTCGTCTATCTGGATTAGAAGCGTAAAGAAAATCATGTCCCCCAAGTTTGACTAGTTCTTCACCATGTGACACTCTTGATACGAATATCAAGACTTTTCTATTTTGGTTTATGAGTTCATTAGCTATCTTGATTATATACTGATTCCTAAATTCGTTATTAACGATATAGTTAGTATAGATATCATGGTATGTATCATAACTATGATATGTCTTATTAGGAAATCTTAGGATTCGAATATGTGGTTGGACTAGATAACCTTGATTGATTAGTTGAGAGTAACCTATTGAATAAACTATTGGCCCTGTAGTTGCTTCAATATATAGACTAGCATTGTCTTCACGGAAAGAAGTTCCCGAACAACTGAATCTAAAGATGCTTGGAATCTTATGACTTATATCTCTTAGTATTGGTGCTCCTAGGTGTTGTGACTCATCTACAATTAATACGTCTGTCTCTGTTAATAATTCTGTGTAGTCATAAGACTTACTGTTAAGCGATTGCCATGTACTAACTGTAATATCTTCAGCTTCAAATTGGTTGTCGCCTATAATGCCTACTTTAACAGATAAATAGTCAGTTAATACCGATTGTATCTG
Source organism: Thermoplasmata archaeon (assembly GCA_049300255.1). Classification (GTDB taxonomy): domain Archaea; phylum Thermoplasmatota; class Thermoplasmata; order Lutacidiplasmatales; family UBA184; genus Lutacidiplasma. The sequence goes on along the minus strand of JBAQJJ010000052.1, from coordinate 1,063 downwards.
TCTTAATATCTCAACACTTGGCACCAGTACTAGAGTCTTGTAATTCAATCTTGCTATTAATTCACCTATAACGTAGGATTTACCAGCTCCAGTAGATAATTGCATACTAGCCATTCTACCTTGGAAGTTTGAAATCCTAGATGTTAATGCTAACTCTACTGCTTTCAATTGATAATCTCTTAGTATTTGTGACTTAGGTTTAGGTATTTGTTCATTGTGTTCTCCTAATTTCCTATTGTCTATGATAGTCGATTCTGGTAGTTGTTTGAGTACTGATTCCAATAATCCCACAGGAAATCGTTTATTCTTAAAGACATATTGCACACCATCCCATTTATGGGTCTTATACGCCTCACTAAACTCTGCTCCTTTTACATCGTATGAAAATAGGTTCTCTAATCTAGTATTAGTATCTTTATCTAGAGTTGGAATGAAGGCTTGGGAACCTTGAATTATTATGTCTGTCATCTTCCAGTTGATTCAAACCCTCTATGCATACTACTTCCAAGGTTACTTGATTCAACGAATCTAATATAAGGTGTTGGAATGACCATCATCTGTGCTATTCTATCATGAACCCTTATATTGTAATTCATTCCCGAATGATTGTACATGAGGATAAGTACTTCGTTTGTAAAGTCGGAATCTATAGTTCCTGGTGAGTTGGATATACTTATACCTCTTTTAGCTAATCCACTTCTTGGTAGTATAGAGATTAAGTATCCTTCTTGGACTCTCATTTTAAGACCAGTTCTGACTGGAACTGTTAACTGGTCTGGTATTTCTACATCTTCAATCGAGCTTACGTCCAAACAGGCACTACCATTTGTAGCTTTAGCTGGAACTTTTGCTAAAGGGTGTATTATCTGATATCTTACGGTTACTGTATCCATTTTATCCTCTCCATACTACTTGTTTCTGTTTGCCGTAATGTCTTTGTTTACATCTCCAATTATGGAGATGTTGGTTTGAACCTTTTGGTTTCTTCCAACCTGATTGGGGTTTGCCTTGTCTTCTGCCTGATGATGCTCCACCGTTATTAAAAACGCGACCCAATTTACTT
>JBAQJJ010000051.1:0-2325 GCA_049300255.1 Thermoplasmata archaeon | reverse complement strand
TCGCGCCTTTCTGCCCGACGATCGGGAAGATACACGGAGACGCCGAGGTACAGGCGGCCACGGTCGGATCATACCAGAGAGTTCCGGGCGTGGTCAACTCCGTCCACCACCACGCGGCGCTTCCCGGGGTTGTCGAACCAGCGACCGGGTTGCTGTCGGGCCATGTGATGTTCTGCGGGTAGTAGTTCGCCATGTACTGCGGGATCGCTCCTCCATAATTGAAGAAGAATTGGACCCCGTCCACCGTGTTGATGGTATTCTCGACGGTCGTGTACGGATACGCGGTCGCCAGGAAGTTACGCACTCCTTCGTTCGCAAAGAAGTTCTGCGGTACGCTGACCGACACTCCGAGGTCAGTCGCGGTCGACGTACTGAACTCGAGGTTATACGGGAAGAAGCCGATGTCCAGCGTGGGGGACGTAGTGAGTCCGATCCTCCCTTGGTTGACGAGGTTGAGGAAGTTCCCCGTGTCGTCGGTTTGGAAATCGGAGATGTCCGAGTAGCCGGCGATGTACTGCTCGTATCCGATCTGGTCGCTGCCCTCCCAGAACGTGTTGACCGTTCCGGCATAGTGACCCGGTAGCGGCTGGCAGCCGGGCTGTCCCGCGCAGGTGGGAGCGCCGTAGGCGGGGTTCGCCTTCAGCGTGTAGCCGACCGCGGGGTTGGCGGTGTTCGGAACCAGGTAGTACGGGCCGGATCCTACGGCATTCCACTGAACACCCGGGTTGACTCCCGGCGAGTTCTCCGCGGCCTCTTCGAACGCATCCCACTGGGTCGGGTTCGCAAAGGCGTTCGCCAAGAACGTCTGGAAGGACGCCTGCGACGTGCTGGTCGCTCCACCGGGCAGTAAGCACGGCGAGTCCGCTCCACCCGTGGGGGTAAAGCCCGGCACGCCCGCGCCTTGCGCGGTGAACCAGCTGCACGGCTCGATGCCGGATCCTTCATCATCGACGATCAACTCCAGGAAGAACGGCCAGGCTTGGCCGCCGCCCGTCGCGTTGAACGTGACGCATCCGTCGTCACTCGAGATCGCGACCGCCGGACAGGCGGCCCCACCGAGCGCGCTGTTGGTGTCGTTGACGAACATCGAGCTGAGGATGGGTCCCGGGGTGTTGTTGAACGTCCCGTGGATCCCCCCATCCCAGACTCCGTTGCCGGCGGGAAGTAGGGCCTGAGTCTCGATCCATCCGGGGTTCGATCCGAAGCCGGGCAAGAGCGAGAATCCCATGGTACGCGCTAGGCTGAACACAACGTCCGACGGGTAGACTGGCCAGCTTTTGCCAGTCGTTGGGTCATAGAAGTGCGTGCTCGGGTTGATGACGAACGTGTAGTAGTTCCCGCTCTGGAGGGTTGCTCCGCCGTAGAGAGCCGCGCACTGGGGGCTCCCGGGGACGCAGGTAGCTGCCTCCGGTTGATAGTCGGCATAGCTCGGCCCCGTTACGCTGCCGTTGTAGGTGATCAACGTTTGATAGACGTTCGAAATCACTTCGAATCCGGTGGTTTCGTAGTCAACCGACGGATCGAGGCTTGACGCTCCGCCGGGCGCCACTTCGTAGTTGTCGATCGTGCCGGGGTGAGGGCTGGTCACGGAGGGCGCAACGCAGCGAGCGCACCCGGGAGAGAGACCTGCGGACGTCACGGCAACGGTCCAGGTGTAATTCGCGTACAGCCCCGACATCGGCCCGTTGATCGGCACCACGAAGGTGATCGTGTTGACCGAAACGCCGGTCGTACCGGTGAACGCATACGTCGCCGAAGCGTAGGTGGCATTCACAGCCAGTCCAGACTGAGTCCCCCCGGAGCTCGTCATGCTAAGGGTGCCCGTCGTGTAAGCCGGGTTAGGCGGTGGGGCGGTAATCGTCGCTGATACTGCGACCGATCCCGAGCCGGCGAGCCAGCCGTATTGGTAGCCAGCGCTCGTACTGCCGTTTGACAGGGTCGCGGAGATGGTCGGATAGTAGCCGAGATTGATGTTGGCGATCGAGGGTACGATTTGTACCGGATAGAGCTGGCTAGGACCGTCGTGCGTCACGGCGCCGACGGCGGCCGAGGCGCTGATGATGTAGGTCCCTACGCCACTATACGAATACGTGGTGGTGGGGTTCGCGCTGGTCGTGGTCGTTCCGTCGCCCCAATTCACGGAGTAGCTGTTGACTTTCTCCGACCCCGTCACTCCGACAGTGGCCGGAATATTCTGACCTTGAGCGATTTGCAAAAGATTCTGACTAAAACCTGCTGTATATGGTACGAATAAGGTCACGTCATGTGTCGGCGAACTCGCCACACATTGCGGAGCCGTGGGCGGTGAACACTTGGTAGTGGTCG
>JBAQJJ010000050.1:0-57839 GCA_049300255.1 Thermoplasmata archaeon | reverse complement strand
TGGGCCCAGTCGGATTTGAACCGACGACCTCCCGGTTATCAGCCGGGTGCTCCAGCCGAACTAAGCTATGGGCCCGATGGCGGCTGGAAGGTCGTTTCCCTTTAGAAGTATCGCCCAAAACGAAATGCGAGTGACGTTCGGTCGTACAGTTGTCTGTGTGTTTTGACGCTGTCTTTCCACACAGGTGCCTCTGAGCGCTCTGTGAAGCGATGATATCTAGCCCCCACCCGTTCACTAAGATCGTGCCACAACGACCGCGAATGTAGTATTGTCCGAATTCGACCAGGAAACGTTCGGGTCCTGTTCGGGGGGCTCGACCAAACCTTGAAGTGAATCGTAGCGCCTCTTGTTTGCGTCACACCCGCGGGGGCGACCGTACACATGCTGGCAGGTTCACCCCCCGCCCCTGAGCTTCCCAAGGCGTCACGTAATCGCCGAATTCTCATCATCGTCCTAGTGTTGGGGGTAGCCTTGATCGCGGTCGTTGCCGCTAGTATCGATTTCGAGATCACACTCAAGCAGTCAAGCCACGTCTTTTGCACCGGAGAGTCTCGAATCGGAAATGTTTCCGCATGGTACCCCTATGCGTTCGTAGCGGCTCCGTACGACGGCTCAGTGTCAGGGAAGCTCGTGATCTGGGATAATAACACGGTGGCAGGGGGCTGGAGAAATTTCACGAGTACCTTCCAGCCGACTGCTGCATCCGGCGACGTGATTCTCGGTGACGCCGCCGGTGGAAACTGGACGATTTACTCGGCAATCAACCACACCGCCACTGGCGGGGGTAGGTCTTCTCCCTGCACTGCACCGTTGCTGGCCACCCTCGGACCGCCGAACGGACCTGCCTCTGACGAGTTCGGAGGGGCGACCGTTGCATCTGGACTTCAGAATGATACAGGATTGCCTTCGACCTTCAACGCGTCCTCCCACTGCAGTTCCTTTGGCGCGCCTCCGAACTGTGCGGTCAGTTCCACTTTCGATCTGAACTTCACGAGGGCGGATGGGCAAGTCGACACATGTGGGAACTCGAATGCAGTGACGATGGACGTCATGGGTCCACAGATGGAAGCTTACGTTCCGTTCAACGAGAACGGAACAACTTACTCCGTTCCCGTTGGACCATCCGCGGAAAGCGGGATGGTCGGCTGGTTCAATTACACGTTCCCGGCCGAAGGTGGGGTGTGGGAGTATCAGCTCGTCCCTGGGATCTCTAGCAGCGACACCGGGCTCGTGTTCTCCTACGCTCCCTGTTCCGCCTGAATTGTGACTCGACACCGTGGACGCTCGTTCATTGCCGCAAGCCATTGGCGTTCTCCTTCTCGAGCCCAAGTCATTCCCGTCTAGGGGGAATCGGGAGTAGATCCGGGTCCCTCCTAGTCCCGCGAGTCCCTTTCGAAACGAGGGGATTCTGTATGGACTCCTATCGATCTGGGGAACCGACTAGAACTCCCCACTCCCTGGCGAGCCCACAAGCGGGCGAGTTACGATGGGCCGAGGATGTTCGGTTCCAAACTAAGCTATAAGCCCGATGACGGCGGGACCGAAGTTTCCCTTTAGAAGTTTTGGCACGGTGGTATTCTCCCAGATTGCAGGCGGCAACTCTCCCCGTTCCTATTCCCGCCACTCTAGGGAAGAGTGGTCGACACAGAATCGGAGAACGGACCTTCCGCGAACGCGGTCATGATGGTTCCCTCGCCATAAGGGGAGACTGTTGCCGACACGTCAATCCAGAAATTCATGTCACCCGTCAACGGAGTAGAACTTGTCATTTCCATACCTGTCCCGCCCGTCCCAGGCGTCGGAAGCCAGCCCCCTGACGGGTTGTTGATGCTGCTCAGAAAACCGTCGACGGCTAAGTTCGCGGAATCAATGTACCAGGAATCGATCGCGAGAATAACACCAGTGTTCGTGGTCAATTTCAACTGCAGGGCCTGGGGAGTCAATCCACCGGCTGCCTCACTGATCGCGATCTCGTAGCAGTAGTGGGTCGCGGCGCATTCGCCTGCAGTCGTCGTCGCGGGCTTGACTTGTGTCGCCGTCCCGAAGCCGAAAGGAGGGCCCCCGATTCCCTGACATTGCGCCCCGGGGTTCCCGAAGCCACATACGTTATTCCCTGTGTTGAGGAACGAAAACAGCCCAGCCCAGGACAGACCACCCACGACCAACACGGCCACGATGACAATCACTCCCGACCAGTACCAAACCGGTCCTTTCGGCGTGCCGAACCAGTTGAATCGCCGGGGGCCCGATCGACGGGTCGAAGCTGCGGGAGTCGCCCCAGATTCTATAGGCGAAGCCGAAGTCAAATTCGAGGAAGTGCCTGAGGGCGCGCTGGACACTATGAAAGAACCGTCAATGAGCTACATCTACCTAGTGGACCAGCCGTCCCTTCGAGGTGCAATCTGCGATCATGGGACTTTGAGGGGACGAATTTGCCTCTCCCAGCGCATCAGCCCGAACGGCTTTGCCCATCCCTAAGGGCAGCTCGAACGTCTCTCAGTTGCGCGTCCGACCGAAACTGGTCCTCTGCCGATTTTGATCAGCCGGGCGAATCGTATGAAGCAACCATCCCTTCCACTTCCCTCGATCCGAGAGCGGACCTGCCGACCTCGTTTCTACACGGAGACCAAGCGCCCGTGCGGCGCTCAAGATGCCGTCAATTGCCTCCGCGGTCAAGCCGGCCTTTGGAGAAAACCCACCCAAGGCCATCCTACCCGGCACCGGCCACGCACCCCGCTCCGCCTGGCGGGAGTCTGAAATCGGGAGTTGCCGCCAACGCGTGGGCCACTTTCGGCGGATCGTTCTTCCGGAACGAAAATCGAATACCAGTCCCTCGGGCTCGATCGTGAGCCGAATCGGCCCGGTCATCGCTGAGAAGGCAAACAGAAGGAGAAACCAAATCACGAGTGAAAAGACAACTCCTGTCAATATGGCGAGTGTGAGGTAGTACTGCGGCAGCGTTCCATCGGGGCAGGTCAAGCTCCCGGAAAAGCACACACCATTCTGACCGGGGGATTGGAAAAAGAGTGGAAGAATTTCTCCCAGCCAATAAGCGAGGAACACAACAACGAACGCTGCGGTAAACGCCCGGACGGTGCGATCCACTCGCGCAACATTGGAAGACTCCGACGACAGGTCGAACACGGGAGCTGCAGGGCGTGTTTGAGCTTTCATCGCGACGAAGGTTGAGGGTACAAGTCTACCCCATATTTCGCTCGCGGGGGAACCCCGTAGCAATTCTGGTCCGTCGTCCGACGCGACTGGAACCACGTGATTGAAATGAAAATCGGTTATACAGAAACGTGCGTAGTACCATTCCGCCTATCGGGAAAACCGTTGAAGATTCGCGGCCATGACCGGAGTTTTTGTGACTACCCCCCCGCCGCCTTCACGAGGGATCGCTGATCGGTGACCTATCGAGCCGCGATCCATTCGTCCGGATAGTCCACTCCGCTCTATGGATGGAAGATATTCGGTTCAATACTAAGCTATGGGCCCGATGACGTCGGGACGGCAGTTTCCCTTTAGAGATTTCGCCCAAAACGGGCTGCGTGTGAGGCGTAGAAATCGGATCGATCTTCAGAACGGGAGGGTCCGTTGTTGGGGTCCATCGGTCCGACGCTGCTGAGGCTCAAGGGCTGTTCTACGGGGGGGGGTGTCGGGAAATTCTGGCTCCGAGAACGATCGTGACTATTCCGCCGATCAACGTGGCCGTGCCGACTCCGACGAGCACATACGTCCAAACGGGGGTCCCAGACGTAGAGGTGGCTTGGAGGAAAGTCGCCGTAAGGGACGTCGATCCTCCACCTGCCACCGTTAACAGATTGCGAGTCAACGTGACCGAGTAGCCAGGCGGAGCGCCCGGGCTGAGCGTGTAGGTTCCAGCGGGCAGTCTCAATGTGAGGTTCACCCCAGTCGAGCTCCCGGCCACTATGATCCCGTTGATCGCGTCGACGGCACTGACGGTCCAAGAGGCCCCTGAAGGGAGGCCAACGGCTAGGAATATTGCGACGAACGAATCCGGAGCGAACACTATCGGAATTGCCTGAGGCCCCCCGGAGACGGTGAGGCTCCCGGAGGTTGGCTCCGGGGTGTACCCCGGGGGGCCAAAGATGGTGTAGAGGTACGTCCCGTTAGGCTCCGCGAAAGTGGCCGACGTCGTGAAAGAGGTGCTGGCGAGATCTCCTAGGAACACCGCCCATTCCGACCCCGAGGGCAAACCAGACTCATTCACAGTGACCGGGTAAATCCCGGGACGGGAAGAAAACGTAACGTCCACCATGTTGCCGTAAGGATCGACGTCAACCGTTCCGATCGAGGGGTTTGGGAAGTAGGGACCGCTAGGGAGCACCGAGTAGGTGACCTCCTGGGAGGCGACCGCATTAACATTGAACGTCAGGGTAGTGTGGCTCGAAGTTTCGGTGGTTGAACCGTTCCCCAAAGTGACCGTCCAGGGCGTCGCAGGGGGCAATCCTGTCTCGTAGAACGTGAGGGGAACTTGGTAGGGCTGGGTGGTCGTCCACTGAGCGCACTCGAATGTCGCGTTCGCCGTGTTGGTCACGCAAATGTCGCCGGTATCCGGATCATAGGCTACACCCGACGGGTCGATGTTGTCCACCGCGGCTACGTATTCTCCGATTGGTTCGATCGCAGCGACTGTAAGCCGGCCCGCGCCGACCCACAATACGCCGCTCCCGACGTCGTAGGCGATGCCTTGGAGGTCCACTACGGGAAACTGCGGGTCGGACACCAATATCGAGGTAAGCAGAGCATCGTTGACCCCTGAAATCACGCTCACATTTGCGGACTCCTCATTTGTGACGTAAACGTCGTCCGTCAGGTTGTCGACGGCGACACCGTAGGGCCCGGTTCCTGCCCCAACGTTCGTAACGACGAAAGGAGTACCGAACGAAATCACGCTCACGTTGGCCGAGCCGTGGTTTGCGACGAACACCTTACCAGTGTCAGGATCCGCGGCGATCCCCAACGGATTCGACCCAACTGGGACGGTAGTAAGCAGCCCGAGTGTCGAACCCGAGATGACAGAAACGTCATCCGACCCATTGTTCGCGACGAAGATGTCACCGTTCACTGGGTCGAAAGTTACCCCCATCGGCTCCATTCCGACTGGGATGGACGCGATCGGTGCTGAGAGATTCCCCTGCAAGACACTCACATTATTCGATCCGGAGTTGGCGACGAATACCTCTCCAGAGGCGTTGTCGTAGGCGACTCCGAAGGGGTCGGTCCCGACAGGGATTACCGCCGCCACCACCGGATCCGTGGTGAAGTTGCCCGGAACGATATCCACACTCGAGGGCGGGACAGCCACATAGAACGACTGGTCCGCGTGATCATAAGCCAGCCAAGAGGGGGTCGCTTGAAGTGCTTCCTGGCCGTCCGACTCGAGCGGCACGCTAGCAAGCCGGTAGCCCGAGAGGCTCGCAGCCGGTTCACCGACCACCCACGGTTGAGAGGAGATAGCGGGTGGGGCTGGGGAGTGGGCTGAGCCCGTCGGACGTAATCCGCTGGAGGCAACCATAAGGAAGCCGACGATCCCCAAAAGGACTAGTCGAGAAAGGGGACTGCCCGATGGTTCCCGCATGGTTCTGAGCGTCCTTAGTCGTGCACCTTCATATGCCCAGGGAGACGAAATAGCTGCTCTCCCTGGGAGACAGCGCCTGCATACGGGCCCGCATGAGTCCCGGGTGCCGCGCTCTCCGATCGAACGCGCGTAACAGGATTCACTCGTTTGCCTCTGACCTCGAACTCCTCGGGAGACGACACCCGTGGGGAGGGGCCCATCGGGCAAATCCGGGTCTCCTTCGAACCCCCCAAGACCCAGTTCAAACGCGGAGGTTCTCCATGGACCTCACTAGCCAGTGAGCACTCGCAAGGAGTCCCTGTTCCTTGGCGAGTCCCGAGGCAGATGAACTACTATGGGCCGAGCATAATCGGTTCAATGCTAAGCAATTGGCCCAGTGACGGCGGCAGGGGACCTCACCTTTAGAGATTTCTCCCAAGACGAGGCAGGAAAGTGGCATAAAAATAGGGTCCCTCGTGGCGGCCCCCTTACTTAGCTCGAGGCGGTGGCCGAAGGGTCGGCGACTTTCAAGAGCTGCTTCCCGACGTTCGCGCCCGCGTAGAGGCGCGCCAGAGTCTCCGGTGCGTGCTCCAGCCCCTCGACGACGTCCTCCTTGGAGCGAATCTTCCCCGCGTCTAGCCACCCCTTGAGCGCCGTCATCGCGTCGGGAAAGCGGTCAAAGTAGTCGCGGCCGAGAAGGCCCTCCATCCTCCCGTTCACCATGATCAACTGCCAGTAGTTCCGGGGACCCGGCAGCGGTGGATCAGCCCGGTAGCGGGCCGTGGTCCCGCAGAGGACGACGCGCCCATGCGGTCGCAGCCGTTCGAGCGCGAGGTCTAAGATCCGTCCCCCTACGTTGTCGAAGTAGACGTCGATTCCATCCGGGCAGAGCGCGTCCAGCCGCGTCGCGAGGTCCTCCCTCCGGTGGTCGATCACCCCGTCAACGTGGGCCTCGGCCACGAGCCACTCGCACTTCTCGGTCCCGCCCGCGATTCCGATCACCCGAGCTCCGAGAAGCTTGGCGACCTGAACGGCAATTGAACCTACCCCACCGGCCGCGGCAGAGACGAGGCACGTTTCTCCCGGGCGAGGCCGACCGACGTCGACGACGCCGAAGTAAGCCACCATCCCGGTGATTCCCAGCGTCCCCGCCGCAAGGCGGGGAGAGGCTCCTGGGAGGATCTTGGCCGTGTCCCAGTAACCCTTCCCGTCGACGACGGAGTAGTCTTCCCAGTACGAGGCTCCGTAGACGAGGTCCCCACGCTCGAACTTGGGGATATGGGATTCAATGACTTGGGAGACTGCGAACGTTCCCATTGGGTCCCCGATCTGGTAGCCCCCTTCCCCGGGAGCGGCGACCATACCCAGGACTTGCGTCGGGTCGAAGGAAAGCCAGAGGTTACGGACGAGCATCTGCCCCTCTCCCGGCGAGGGGATGACCGACTCGGTCCACCGGAAGTTCTCCCGACCCACGGGTCCATCGGGCCTCTTCTCGATCAGCCAGCGCCTGTTTTTTTCCTCAGCCATCGGTCCCTTCGCAGGTCCCTTCTTCAGGACCCACGAGGGCACCGGCAATGTCGTAGATATACGCTAGAGCCGGGGCAGCCTATGCCAGAAGGGTCCGCTCACCGCGCTAAATCCGACCGGCCGATACTGAGGGAGGTTTCACCCAGTCCTGGCGGGTCATTCCGGAATAACTCTACGTGGCGCGACCGCCCTGAAGGCTGGCTCGGGGTCCCGAAGCCATCGAGATTGCCCTATTTAGGACCCCGAAGAGCGAACCGTCCGCCCTCGGGCGTACCTCGCATGCAGGGATTAAACCACGCGACAGTCAGAAGTTCCGGGCCAAGGCGATGGCAGATTCCAGGTGAATCCCAGAGAAGTTGCCTCCCATTATGGCGAGAGCTCCTCCTTGCAGCGGACCCTTGGGCTCGAAGGCCACGGCCACCTGGGGCGACGCCGGAGGGAAGAAGTTGAAATCGCCTTGGAACGGGCTATAGTACCCCGTGATGCTTCCGAAGCTTTGGACGGCGACGTACCCGGCCGGAGGGGTGATCGTGTACGCGTGAGTGGTTCCGTTCGGCTCGAGGAAGGAGAGGAACATCGCATCGGTGCTCAGAGTCTGCCCCCCGAGCGTGACGCTCCAACTCGTTCCGTTCGGCAGCCCGCCAGTGCCGTCGAACAAGTACAATTCTTCGATGTAAACGACGAGGTAATCGGCGGACGAATTGACGTAGGTGACCGTGATGTTCGTCGGGGAAGCCCCGTTGACGGAGACGTACCCCGCCATCGGACTTGCAGTGAAGTTCGCCGTTTCGGTTACCGCTATCCAAGTGTAATTACCGTTCGGCAGCGATAGGTTGAGCGGATAGCCGGCGAAGCTGTAGTTGTAGCACGAGAGGGCCGGACAGTATTCCGACCCTTGACTGAATACATCAACTTCCCAGTCGGCGAAAGTCGGTAGCCCCGTTTCGTTGAATGCAATGTTGTAGCTCGTGGGGGGCGGCGGAATTGCGGTGAATAGGATCATGAGTGTGTTCGCGCTCGTGGTCACGGTCAGGTTCCCATTGACGTAACTGTAGCCGGAGGCGGTGGCCGTGTAGAAATTCAGTCCGGCCGGGACGTCCAGTATGATCGACCCTGGCACCGTCGTGGATCCCTCACTCTCGTTGAGAATGAGTGTCCACGTGGTCGACGGCGCGAGCCCGGATTCCGTGGCCGTGACCGCATACGTGGAAATCGCGGTGAAGACGATGGCCTGCGATACCCCGGGAGAGGTGACCGTAATATTTCCCGATGCGGGAGACGCGGTGTAATACTCGTCAAACGGAGGGCTGACCTCGAATGGATACGTCCCGGCCGGGAAGTCAAAGACGATCGGCGATCCGGAGGCGTTACTCCCCGGAAGCTCGCCTCCCCCGTAGTAGAGCGTGACAACCCACGATCCGGAGGAGAGCCCACTCTCCGTGAAGGTCACGGGGTAGGTGGTCCCCTTCGTGAACACAATCGCCCGAGAGGCCGAGCCGTTCTGTACTGTGATGGACCCTGACGAGGGAGTGGCCGCATAGCCAAACGAGGCTGCTGTAAACTGATAGGTTCCATTGGAGAGCTCGAAGGTGACGTTCCCATTCCCGTCGTTCGTCGATAGGCTCTCATTGATCGTGACGTTCCACTCTTGAAAGTTCGTGAAACTCGTGGTCGTGAAGTTCACGTAGAACGTTTCGAGGAAGCTGACGTCGATAGTGACAGGTTGACCCGAAACGGTGTAGTTCCCGTAGAACGGGCTAACCTCGTAGCTCGTGCCATTCGGGCCGAGAGCGTAGGTGTACGCGTCCCAAGCGTAGGATCCGTTTGGCGCCGAGTATTCCAGTTTCGGTCCGCTATTGAACCCACCGAAGATGAGGAGAATCGAGCTGTTGGCTTCTGAGTAGGCTCCCCAGATGTCGGTGGCAGACAAACCGGTCTGGTCAAAGGTCACCGGGTACTGCGGGCCGCTAAAGTCCGTGATTGCCGTAAAGTCAATCGTCACACCCACCGGCGCCCCGTTAACGGTCACATTCCCGTTCGACGGGGTCGCCATCTGGCCGGTGATGGAACCGACGCTGTACGCGTAGGTACTGTTCCCCTCGGTGAACGTGATGGTCGTAGTGGCGGAGGTTTGGGGCGTGCCCGCCAGAGTGACGGACCACATGGTGCCGGACGGGAGCCCGCTTTCGGTGAATGTCACACCATACCCTGGGGGGGGTACCAAGCTGAACGTCACCATCACAATCTGATCCGCTCCGATGACCGTTACGGATCCGCTCGCGGGGCTGGCAACGTATGCGTCCGCAGCGGGGATCGAATAGGAATACATCCCATTCGTGAGAGTGAACACGATCGAAGCGGTGCTCGATGACAACGTGGTAGAGTTCAGGGTCACGGACCACATGGTAGCAGAAGGAAGACCGGTCTCGGTGAAAGTGAGCGTGTACCCTGTGGCGAAGATGATCGGCTCCGTCAAGGCGGCTCCGGCGATGACCGCGTGGCCGGACGACGGACTAGCGGCGTATCCCGCTGTGGCGGTGATCGTGAAGGGATAGCTCCCGTTCGTTTCCGAGAAGGCGATGGAATTGGTGGTGGAGGACTCCGTCGTGCCAGCGAGAGTGACCGACCAGCTCGTCCCCGAGGGCAATCCTGACTCTGAGAAGGTGACGGTGTACTCACGGGCGTTGAGGGTACTCGAGGAGGAGCTCTTCAGGCCGGGGATGACGCCCGTGAGGAACAAGGCGAGGATCACTATCGCTATGACGGCGACTGTGGCGATGGCGATGCCGGTGTTCTTGGAAAGTCTGCCCTTCCGAGGCGCCGGTTGAAGGGGGGCCGGAGGAGGAGGAGGGGATGGCGTCTCCGTCGGAGCCGCAGATTGCGGAGGTATAGTCGGGGTTCCCAACGTCGCGCTCTCGCTCGCCGACACGCGACTCCCTACTTGAAGCATCTCCCGACCCCAAGGTTACGACTTTTCTGGATCGAGGGCTCTCGGGCGCTCGCGGGACGAAGCCGAAGCGCTCGATCCTGTTCCTTGCGGTCACCGGGGAGGAAAAGATGCTCCTCGGTTCGCAGTACTTTGCCACGCATCCGACCGTGTCCGGCTCACTGGTCGCAAACCTCAATCTGGACTGCCACCTCCCACTGTTCCCGCTGAAGTACCTCGAGGTCCAAGGACTGGAGGAATCCTCGTTGGGAGACGATGTGCGCGCCGTAGGCGTAGAAAGCGGTGTGGAGGTCCACACCGCTCACGAACCCGACCGCGTGCTGTTCATTCGAAGTGATCAATACAGCTTCATCAAAGTGGGCGTCCCCGCCCTGCTGTGCTCGTTTGGGTTCGTCCGCGGATCGACGGAAGAAAAACTCTACAAGGCATGGTTCGCCGAGCGTTACCACGGATCCAAGGACAACCTCGACCAGCCCGTTGACCTCGCGGCGGCGGGTCAATTCAACCGCCTGTTCGAAAAGTTGGTGTTGCGTGTCGCCAATGCTGACCGCCGTCCGACTTGGAATCCGGATAGTTTCTTCAGCCGATTTGCCCGCTGAACTCGATGGTGCTTAGTCATCTCAATTTCGCGGGACCGGAAAGGCCAGCGAATTGGGGGCAGCAAAGAGCCGGCCGGACTCTCGTTTACGGGTCAAATCTATACGAACTTCCCACTCCATCTATAGAACGTGCAGAAACGAGATCGGAGGCTCTTGGTTGTGGTGGCGGTAGCGACCATCACGCTCGTTGCGGCCTTCGCAACGTTTTGGTGGGTCCTACTCGCGGGAACCGCGGGGAAGGCACCCGCTATGGCCAGGAGGACGACGGGTTTGGGCGCATTGACCTTGGTCGAGGCGGCGCTTTCAAAAACCACAAACGATTCGTGGACCTTGTTTTCGGATCTCGGAATAGCGACGCTTTTGCCTTACACGCCGCAGGTTCTTGTGTTACACGGCCGAATTGTCCAAGGGAGGTGCCTTGGTCAGAGCTGTTCCCGATGCCAATGAGCGTTCCCCGTCACCAGCTGGTACGCGCGAAAACGCGTCGGGCGAAAATCCCCCCTCGGACGACGGAAATCCATTCGATATAGCGGTGGGAGCCAATCTCATTTCGTGATCGAGGTTGAAATTTCGGAACTAAGATATACGTCAACTACGTCGCCCCCCTGCTATGTTGCGACGAGTGACGGCGGCGCTGGTGGTCGTGTTGATGGTGAGCTTCGGCTTTGTGACGGGATTCGGTGTCGCGGCGGCTTCCGAAATCGCCGCGGTGGAAGGATCGGTGTTCCATACCGATGTGCAATCGGTATTCGTCGGAACCACGTTCAACCCCTCTCAGGAACCCCCCGGAAGCTGCGGCGTCATCAGCTGTTACACCCCTCAAGAGATTCAGGATGGCTACAATTACGGTCCCGCTTACAAGGCGGTGGGCGGCTACGCGAATGCGGGCGCCGGCCAAACGATCGTGATCATCGACGCTTATGGAGATCCCTCGGTTGCGAGTAACCTCGCGACTTTCGATAGTACGTTCGGCCTACCGTCCGCGAATCTAAACGTGATTTGCCCGGCCGGCTGCCCGACGCTCGACCTCTCCGGTGACTCCGCGCAGTCTCTCGATGAGATCGGCTGGACTGGTGAAATCACCCTCGATACGCAGTACAGTCACGCGATGGCGCCAGCGGCAACAATCGACCTCGTTGTCGCTCACTCCGACTCGAATAGCGACATCCTGGTCGCCGAACAGTATGCCTTGCAACACCACTTGGGGCAAATCTGGTCCCAGAGTTTCGGGGAACCGGAGTGCGACTTTACTCCGGGGGCGAGCTCCCCCTGGTTCGCCGCGAACAACCTCGTTTACCAAGAGGCCGCGGCTGAAGGAATCACGATGTTCGCCTCCGCGGGCGACTTGGGAGCCACACTCGAGTGCCCCACAAATTCGGCGGCGTATCCCGCGGACAACCCGCTCGAAATCGCAGTGGGCGGAACGTTCCTGCAGCTGAGTTTTGCGAAAGGCGCCACGGTCGCGAGTCCTCTCGTCTCCGCACCTGCGACTTACGGCCACGAAACGACGTGGAACGACTTCGAAAACGCGACGCTCGCGGCGGATGGGCTGATCTTCGGAGTTACGGGAGGCGCGCCCAGCCAGTATTTCGCCGCCCCCGGCTACCAGTTGATCAATCGGATAACGCCCTACACATGCGCTGGGGATACACCTTCGACGTGCTCCGCGGGAACGCCGTATCACTCGTTCGGACGGGTCGACACTGACGTGGCGTATGATGCCGGAGTGGACGGCGGAGTGTTAGCGTACTACGACGTCACCTCTTCCGCAATGGCCCCTGGCTACTACATCTTTGGCGGAACAAGCGCCGGATCCCCCCAATGGGCGGCGATCACCGCCATTGCCGACCAACTACACCACGGCACGGCGGGCAACTTTGCCCCGCTGCTCTACTTCCTCGGATCTACTGGGGTGCTGCATGACATCCGGGTCGGCTCGAACGCCTTCGAGCCCGGCACGGGATTCGAGGCGACTCGTGGTTACGACGCACCGACGGGGATGGGAACCCCGAACGTGGGGAACTTGATCTGGTTCATCTAAACCGGACTCCACCGCAGAGCGGGAATCCTCCGCCCGCTCTGCGAACCCTTTCCCGCTCTTCGTCTTAATCTCGGATCGTACCAGTTGGATTGGGACCGAATTGTGGGGCGTCATGGAGGGAGAATTACTGGCGCAACACCGTGTTTATCTGTGCGACACAGGCTAATCTCCTAGGTTAGTCCCGAAGTTTACCAGGCATCCAGGGGAAGGACAACGAGTGACGGTTTTCATCGCCGCGGAAGGACTCACCCGTATCTTTTCGGCGAGTCGCCCTGCCGTCGAAGATCTCACCTTCCAGATTCAGCGTGGCGAGATCTTTGCTCTCCTGGGGCCGAATGGCGCGGGCAAAACGACGACGATTCGTCTGCTGGCCGGGCTGATCGCTCCGAGTTCCGGCACCGTATTTGTGGATGGGATGGACCTTCGCGAACCGGCGCGATTGACTGACGTCCACCGACGGATCGGTATCCTCCCCGAAACCCCGGGCCTCTATGAATCGCTGACCGCCTACCGCAATCTGCAGTTCTTCGGGCGACTGAATTCGATGGTCCCGGTTGACCTCGAACGTCGCATCCACCAATTGCTCGAAGAGTTCGAGCTTTGGGACCGTCGGGACGAGCGTGTCGCCACGTACTCGAAGGGCATGAAGCAAAAGGTCGCGATCGCGCGCGCCATGCTACACGATCCGGAGTGCCTAATCTTGGATGAGCCGATCTCGGGCCTCGATCCCGAGGCCGCGAAGGTAGTGCGGGATTACATCCTTCGGCTCCGTTCCCAGGGGCGCACCATTCTCCTGTCCACCCACAATTTGGACGACGCGGACCGCTTGAGCGACCGCGTGGCGGTCTTACGAAGCCGTCTGCTCGCTCTCGATTCGCCGGCGGAGCTCAAGCGACGGCTCTTCCGACCGACGACCGACTACCAATTCGTCGCGCTCGATGACGCCACGGCCGCCGCGGTGCAGGCGTTTCCGGCGGTGCGAGACGTCCGACGGTCGGGCAACCAGTTATTCGTTCAACTCGACGATCCCGACCGGGACAATCCGGCCCTCCTGGCCATGCTCATTGGTCGGGGCGCCCAGGTCCAATACGTAGAGCGAACCGCCCACTCCTTGGAGGAAGTGTATCTCAAGCTCGTGGACGACGACAAAGCGCAGCGTTCGGGATCGCCTCCTCTCGCCTCGGGGTCGGTCACATGAGGAAGGCGATCGTCTGGGAAATCGTCCGGAAGGACCTCGCGGAACTTCGCGGGAACCGCTACGTCTGGTCGTCGATCTTCGTCCTGCCGGTCTTCCTCCTGTTGGACGCCACCCTGACCACGACGTCGGCGGGATCGGGATCTGGCACCGGCCTCCTCATTGGATCTTCGTTGTTGCTTCTGACACCCGCGCTCATTTCCGTGGTAATTGCAGCCCCCGGGATAGTGCAGGAAAAGACCAACAAGAGCCTCGAGCCGCTGCTCGCCACGCCGATCTCGGATACCGAGCTCCTGTGGGGAAAGGCGGTGGCTCCCCTCATCCCCGCCCTGGCTGCGAACTACCTCTCGTTCACCGCGTTCATCCTCCTCGTGGACTCGATCGCGACGTCGGCCGGCCATGCTCCACCCCTCCCGAATGTCGCGGTCCTGTTCGACATGTTCGTCGCAGGAACTCTGCTCGGGTTTCTGGCCACCTTTGCGACGCTGATCATCTCCTCGCGGATGAAGGATGTACGAACGGCCCAGCAGTTCTCCATGCTCGTGGTGTTACCGGTCTTTGTCGCGGTAGTCGCGGTGATCGCGTTCGTAGGAGATACTCCCCCCGCCCTGATCGCGATCTCGGGCGTCCTGCTGCTTGCGGTCGCCAGCGTCGCCCGACTTGCGGAAAGGACGTTCCACCGATCGACGATTCTCGTGAATTGGGTTTGATCCACCGCCTCCCACGGTGCGACGCGAAGGATTTTCCGTCTGTTCGGATTCGAGAGGCCGACCCCTTCTGGCAGAATGACTGGAGCATCCGCTGTGAAACCGAATGCGGCGCGAGTTCGAGTAGTCGACTCCCACACGGGCGGCGAACCGACCCGGGTGATCGTCGCGGGCGGGCCTCCGTTGGGGACCGGATCGATGGTCCAGCGTCGACAACGTCTCGCCACCGACCACGACGATTTCCGCACCTCCGTCGTGGGCGAACCGCGTACGGCGGAAGCGGCCGTGGGGGCCCTCCTGTGCGATCCCGAGGATATCGCGAATGCAACCGGTGCGATCTTTTTCGATTCCGCTGGCTATCTTGGCATGTGCGGACACGGAACGATCGGGGTGATCTCCACCTTAGCCTACCTTCGGCGTATCCAGCCGGGAGCGCATACGATCGAGACTCCCGTGGGAGTGATTCAGACCAGGTTGCACGCGGACGGCGCCGTCACTTTCACTAACGTGGCGAGCTACCGGACCCGGCCGTCGGTTTCGGTCGTTGTGCCGGGGTTCGGTGCGATCGTAGGAGACGTCGCATGGGGCGGGAACTGGTTCTTCCTCGTCGAGAACGCTCCCCTTCCACTCGTATCGGACCGGATTCCCGAATTGACTACCCTAACCCTCGCCATTCGTGAAGCGTTGCGCACAGCGGGAATCCGGGGTGCCGCCGGTGAGTCAATCGAACACGTCGCCCTCTACGACGAACGGCACCGAAGTTCGGGCACCGATAGTCGAAATTTCGTCCTCTGCCCCGGGGGCGCGTACGACCGGTCTCCCTGCGGGACAGGGACCAGTGCCCGGTTGGCGTGCCTCTTTGCCGACGGACGCATCGCACTCGACAAACCGTACTGGCAGGAGAGTATCGTCGGTAGCCGGTTCGAAGGGCGCGTAGTCGAAGTACAGGGGGATCGCGTGATCCCTCGGATCACAGGATCGGCCCACATCGTCGCGGAATCGGAACTCGTTCTGGATCCTCGCGACCCCTTTGGACACGGATTCCTTCCGGTGCGGGGGGCTTCGAGATCCATCGAGCACAACTCGAGGTGAGGTCGGCATGGATTGGAGTGGAGTTGTCCCAGCGGTCACGACCCCGTTCACGCCTACTCTCGAGCTGGATGGCCACTTCTTCGTTCGACATCTGAAGTGGTTCGCGGCGAATGGGATCGACGCCTACGTCCTCCTCGGTTCGTTGGGGGAAGGGGCCACGTTAGCCTTTTCTGAAAAATGTCAGCTGCTCGAACTCGCGCGCAGCACGGTCCCGCGTACGGGCCGCCTCATCGCGGCGATCTCCTCGCTCCGCACTTCGGAGAGCGTCGCGCTCGCCAAGCGCGCCGCCGAGATCGGTTGCGACGGGCTGATGGTGCTTCCTCCGTATGTGTATCGAGGCGACTGGGACGAAATCCGCGCGCACGTAGAAGCGATCCTTCACGCGACCGACCTTCCGGCCATGCTCTACAACAATCCGACCGCGTACGGCACGGACTTCCAGACGAGCCATATCGAGGAGCTGGCCGCATCGAATCCGAACCTCGATGCCGTGAAGGACTCGACAGGTCTGCCCGAGCGTATTGCGGAGCTCGTTGGTCGACTCGGGTCTCGCTTGCAGCTCCTCGTCGGGATTGATGAGGTAGTTCGACCCGGAGTCATCGCGGGAGCAATCGGGTGGGTGGCGGGTCTCGCCAATGCGATGCCGCGGGAGTCAGTCGACCTGTTCCGGGCCTGCCGTGAGGGCCCGGCCGAGGAGGCCCGAGCCAACTTCGAATGGTTCCTCCCGCTGCTGCGGTATGATTCCGAGGTCAAGTTCGTGCAGCGCATCAAATGTGTTGCGGAGTCACTTGGAATCGGATCGTCTCGGGTCCGGGCACCCCGTCTTGAGCTGACCGTGGCGGAACGTCAGGAGACCGAGACGGTCCTCCGGTCGGTGCAAGCGCGTCGACCCCCGTCCGTCTCGCATTCGACTCCGTTCCCGGCCTGATTTGACGTAGGTCGTGCGAAAGGGGACCGCGGAAGCACGCACTTATTTTCTCTCCGGTAAATGGCTCCCTATGGTACTCCGCGCCAAGGACATCATGGAGTCGCCGGTACTCTCCGTCGATGAGAACACGGATGCGCTCAAATGCGCGCAAACGATGGTCGAACACCACAAGGGCTACGCCGTCGTGCTGCGGGACGGAAAAACATTGGTGGGGATCCTCACGGAATGGGATTTCCTCGAGAAGATCATCGCGCCCGCCGTAGACCCCCGAACGATTCGCGTTCAGGCGTTAGCGACCCAGTCGATTCATTCCTGTGCTCCGGACACTCCCACCGACGAGGTCGTAGCCAAGATGGCGTCACTGGGGATTCGACGGATGATCGTTCGCTCGGGTGACCAGGTGGTAGGGATCATCACCTCCCGTACGATTCTCTCGCACTTCCGGGAGTACATTGATAAGATTTCGGCAGAGATCGCCAGCTACGGATCTCCCACGAGCTCCTAAGGGTTGACCGGGATGATTCTGGAGTCCGGCCGGTGCCCGGCCTAGCGGGGTGACCGCTTCGGCGACACGCGTGCAGTACAAGTGGCTCGTCCTTTCTAACACGACGATCGCGACGCTGATGGCGTCGATCGACATCAACATCGTTCTGATCTCGCTACCGACCATCGGGCGCGAACTTCCGCAAACGACCCCCACGCTGCTCCTGTGGATCCTGATCGGCTACTCGCTCCTAACGGCCGTCGTTCTGTTGAACTTCGGCCGGCTGAGCGACATGTTCGGTCGGGTCCGGCTCTATGTACTCGGATTCGTGATCTTCACTGTCGGGTCGTTGCTCTGTGGATTCTCGCAAACCGGAACGGAGTTGGTGGGATTCCGTCTGGTTCAGGCGATCGGAGCGGGTTTCCTCTTCTCCAATTCGGCCGCCATCATTACCGACGCGTTTCCCCCGAACGAGCGGGGTCGCGCCCTGGGCATCAATCAGGTCTCGATCGTGGTCGGGGCCATTGCCGGGTTGGTCGTGGGAGGTGTCATCACCTCTACGATCGGATGGCGATGGATCTTCTTCGTCAACGTTCCGATCGGCATCGTTGCAACGATCCGTGCCCGGATCGACCTTCGCGAGCTAGTCCAGCGCGAGGCGCATCCGCACATCGATTGGCTAGGTAATATTCTGTTCGCGGCGGGGTTGTCGACCATCCTCCTGGGGGTGACACTGGGAGCGCTGGGCCAGTTCTCGACCTCGGTCGAGATCGGGAGCGTGGTGCTGGGCATCGCAATGCTCGCGGCCTTCGTCTATGTGGAATCGAAAGTCGCATCTCCGATGCTCGACCTCTCGCTCCTCCGAAATCGGCAGTTCTCGTCGTCTGTGTCGGCGATTTTTTTCAACGCGCTCGCCCGCGGGGCGTTCACGTTCGTCCTCGTCTTCTATCTGCAGGGACCACCGCGCTATCTGAGTCCGTTCACCGCCGGTCTCTTCCTCATTCCGGTGTCGGCGTCGCTGGCCGTCGTCGGTCCGTTCAGCGGCTGGCTCTCGGATCGATTCGGCCCGCGGCCTTTCCTCATAGCGGGGCTGCTCGTCTCCGCATCTGGGTTCCTTTGGCTCTCGACGATCGGTCCGACCGAATCGTTCCTGCAACTGACCCCGCCCTTGGTCCTCGCCGGGGCGGGTATGGGTCTCTTTGCCGCGCCTAATCGGGCGGCGATGATGACCGCCGCCCCGCCGGCGCAGCGCGGCGTGGCGTCCGGGATCGGGACGACGCTCTTGAACACGGGCTCGACTCTTTCTCTGGGACTTACCCTTGTGATCATGGCCTCCGTCATGCCCCGGTCGGCGATCCAGGCGATTCTGGTCGGCGCGCCGGTTCCCGGGGGCGGAATGAGCGTTGCCGCGGGCTTCCTGTCTTCTATTCACGTCATCTTCCTCGTCTCCGCCGGATTGATCCTTACGGCCTTGATCCCCACGCTGTTGCGGGGAAAGACGCCGGCCCCCTCGGCGGTGATGGAAACGATCGACTCTGACTGACGTCATGGGCAAGGCGGAATCTCTTTCAAGCGGCCGGGTTTGCCGCAGGTCGACCGGGATGTCGCTAGACGAGCTGACGACGTTGGCCGTGGCGGCCAGTTGGGCTGCGGTCGTGGGAACGATCGTGTTGATGTATTGGCAGACGCGCCAGGCCCAGAAGTTGAATTCCGGCAACGCGGTCATCGCGCTGCGCGAGCAGTTCGACAAGGCGGACATGCGCCGGTCGCGGCGTCGCCTCGCCCACGGACTTCTCAGCAACGACCCGAACGCGCCGGTCCCCTTCGACATCGCCCGATTTTTCGAGCTCATCGGCTACCTTACCCACCGAGGAATCCTGGAGGATACCCTCGTCTGGGACGCGTTCGGGGGTTGGGTGACCTCGTACTACATCTGCATGCGATCCCCGGTCGACCGCATTGGCAATGCCCGCAACGAGTTTCGGGACCACTTGATCTTTGGCGAATTCGAGTGGCTCCACGGCCGCATGGTAGAGCTCGACTCGCAGCGGCTCGGCGGTCCTATCCCCTCGACGGAAGAGCTCGTCCAAGACGGGCGAATGATGCTGGGGCACGAGTCGAAGATGGACGACCTGAGCGACTGAGCGTGTGTCGCTAAGTCAGAATCGCGCGATGCTTCCCGTCTTGAGCGCCCGTCGCTCGAACGTGGTCCACAATCCGATCGCGAGTCCGTAGCTCACGACGGGTAGTCTCAACCCGCTCCAACGCGTTGAAACGTCGTAAAGGCCATCTCATTTTCCGGTGGAAAGGCGCGCGGTTCCTGTAATCTTATAAGATAAGCACCGCTCGCGCTCTCCCGGAGTGTCGGTGGCCGAATCTTCCGCGTCGAATCCGGAGGTCGAAAGTCCAGCGAATCCCGCCTTCCCGCCGGGTCGGCTCCTCGAAGCCTATCGGTTTATGGTCCTCGCGCGCGTAGTCGACGAGCGTTGTCTCACTCTGCAGCGGCAGGGGCGGATCGGGTTCTACGTGCCCATGCAGGGCCAAGAGGCGGCGCAGGTGGGCGCAGCTTGCGCCCTCGACCCGGGCGATTGGATTTTCCCGGCGTACCGCGAGCTGGGACTTGCCCTCGTTCGGAAGGTGACGCTGCTCGAGCTCTTCGATCAGTTCATTGGAAACTCTGGAGATCTCTTGAAAGGGCGGCAGATGCCGAACCACTATGGGTATCGAAACCGCAACTTCGTAGTCGCATCCTCCCCCATCGGCACCCAGATCACACAGGCGGTTGGGGCCGCGATGGCCGCGCAGCGTAAGGGACAGTCAATCATCACCGCATCCTTCTTCGGGGACGGAGCCACGAGCTCGAATGACTTTCATGCGGGAATGAACTTCGCCGGGGTCTTTCGGGTGCCGACGATCTTCTTCTGCCAGAATAATCAGTGGGCGATCTCTCTGCCGCGGGAAAAGCAGACGCGTAGCGCCACATTAGCCGAAAAGGCGAGCGCGTATGGATTCCCGGGCGTGGTTGTCGATGGGATGGACCTGCAAGCCGTCTTCGCGACAGTGTCCGATGCCCGACAGCGGGCAATCGCTGGCGACGGCCCTACGCTCATCGAGGCTCAAGTGTACCGCATGGGCCCCCACTCGACCTCGGACGACCCGAGGCGGTACCGCACGGAAGCAGAGTTACAGCATTGGAAGGAGAAGGACCCGATCGCCCGAATGAAGCATTTTCTCATCACGTCCGAGACTCTCACCGAACAGTCGGACCAGGAGGTCTGGGATGCCGCGAAGGTTGAGGTGAACGCCGCGCTCAAGGAAGCCGAGGCTACGAGTCCGCTCGATCCATTCTCATTCTTGGATGATGTGCTTGCCCGCCCAACCCCCCAACTCGTGGCCCAGCGGGAGGAGCTGGAGCGGCTCGTACAGGAAGGAGTCGTCAAGCCATGACCGAACTGACGCTCGTTCAGGCCGTCAATCGCGGACTTCACGAGGCGCTCGAACAGGACCCGGACGTCCTCCTCCTGGGCGAGGACATCGGGGTCAACGGCGGGGTCTTCCGCGCCACCGAGGGTCTGCTGAAGGACTTTGGGGCCGAACGGGTGATCGATACCCCGCTCTCGGAGTGCGGGATCGTCGGAACGGCGATCGGAATGGCGCTCTACGGACTCAAACCGGTCGCGGAGATCCAATTCCTGGACTTCATCTACCCAGCCTTCGACCAGATCGTCAGCGAGCTCGCCAAATTCCGCTATCGCTCCGGCGGCCAGTATCCGTGTCATGTGGTGATCCGCGCCCCGTACGGAGGCGGCGTCAAGGGCGGCCTCTATCACTCTCAGAGCTCCGAGGCCTACTTCGCGCATACCGCGGGGCTCAAGGTCGCAATCCCATCGACTCCCGCCGACGCGAAGGGCCTGCTCCTCACCGCGATCCATGACGAAGACCCGGTGATCTTCCTGGAGCCCAAGCGGATCTATCGGTCCGTGACTGGTGAGGTACCCGATGGCGACCACCGAGTTCCCTTTGGCGAGGCCCGTGTCGCGCGCGAGGGAAGCGATGTGACGGTCCTAGCGTACGGGGCGATGATTCCCCTTTGTCTTCAAGCGGCCGAGGCACTCGCTGCGGACCAGATCTCCGCGGAGGTGATCGACCTGCGAACGCTCGTCCCGTTGGATGAAGCGGCGGTCCTCACGTCCGTCGAGAAGACGGGCCGGGCCGTGATCGTCCACGAAGCCCCCCGGTTCTGCGGCTTCGGAGCGGAGCTGGCGGCCATTCTGGCCGAAAAGGCGCTCTACTCCCTGAAGGCGCCGGTCGCGCGGGTAACGGGTTACGATACGCCCTTCCCGTATGCGCTCGAGCACCTGTACCTGCCCACGGCCGAACGCATCGCACACCAGATCCGGGCAACCGTGGCGGCCGGGTGAGAAAGGAGAAGCCGATGGTTTACGAATTCCGGCTTCCCGACATCGGCGAGGGAGTTGCCGAGGGAGAAGTGGTGCAGTGGTTCGTGAAGCAGGGCGACACGGTCCAAGAGGACGCCCCCCTCGTTTCCGTCTTGACCGACAAGGCGAACGTGGAAATTCCTTCCCCGAAAGCCGGACGGATCCTCCAATTGCATGCCGCCGTTGGAGACAAGGTGAAGGTAGGGGGTCTACTGGTCTCAATCGAGACGACGGGAGATTCCCCAGCGGCTCCCGCGCGGGCCGAATCGAGTGGTGCGGTTCCTGCCACTCCTCCGACTCGCCCGGCCCCCAAGGAGGGAGTCGGAGAAGGAGCTTCGACCCCTCCGACGCCTTCCGGATTCGGAGGACGGTCGCTCGCTTCCCCGTACTTGCGGCGTCTGGCCGCCGAACGAAGCATCGACCTCTCCTCGGTACGGGGAACTGGACCAGGGGGCCGGATCATCGAAGCCGACCTTCAACAGGGAACCGCAGCGCCGCCCTCCTCCCCGTCCCCGCCTTCGGAAAGGGCGGAAGTCCCGCCGGCGGCAAAGCCGCCTCCAGCGAAGCCCTCGGCTCCCACCCCGGGGGGCGCGCCGATGGTTGCGGAACGAGCCGAAATCTTGGAGCGGATCCCGATTCGGGGGATCCGACGCGTCATTTTCGAGCACATGGCCGAGGCGACGCATCGTGCCGCCCACTTCACCTACGTCGAAGAGGTCGACGTGACCGAGCTCGTTCGGTTCCGAGACCGAATGGCGAAGCATGTCGAGAAGGACGGTCTGCGGCTTTCCTATCTCCCGTTCATTATCAAAGCCGTGATCGCGGGATTGCGCGCGAATCCCCGCGTGAACGCCACGATCAACGAGGAGCCACAGGAACTCGTGGTCCACTCGACCTACAACATCGGGATCGCGACGGCGGCGCCGGAGGGACTGCTCGTCCCGGTCCTGCATCACGCGGAGCAACGCAGCGTGACGCAGCTCGCCCGTGAGATCCAGGAGCTCTCGGAGAAGGCGCGTGCGGGTCGTCTGGAACGCGCCGAGATGATCGGCGGGACATTCACCATCACGAGCCTCGGCGCCCTCGGCGGGGTCCTCGCGACGCCCATACTGAACTACCCCGAAGTGGCCATTCTCGGCGTCCACAAGATCGCGCGCCGTCCCGTTTACCGGCCCGACGGTCAGCTCGGACCGGCCGATCTCATGAATCTCTCCCTCTCGCTGGACCACCGGGTATTGGATGGGATCGTAGCGGCCCAGTTCATCGCGGTCGTAAAGGCGGGTCTCGAGGAGCCGCATCAGTTGTTCGCCGAGCTCGCATGACCGTGGCGAGCGAGATCGTCCCCCTCCCGTACCAACCGGAGGACGTCCGAACGGTCCTCGGCCCGGACTGGGAGGCGCGTGTGCGGAGTGCGTATCGCTGGATGATTCTCGGGCGAACCCTCGACACTCGCATGACGGCGTTGCAGCGTCAAGGGCGCGTGGGTTTCTATGGAGCCGCGACCGGCCAAGAAGCCGTGAATGTCGGCGCCGGACTTACCACCCTTCCGGAGGACTGGGTCTTTCCCGGCTTGCGCGAGCAGTTGATCGCGTTGGTCCGGGGCCATCCGCTGGTCGAGTACGCGAGCCATCTGTTCGCCACCGACCTCGATCCGGCCCGCGGGCGCCAAATGCCGTGCCATCCGACCGCGCATCCGGTCCGGTATGTCTCGATGTCGTCCGTCATTGGGACCCAGATCTCCCAAGCGGTGGGCACCGCCTACGCAATCAAGCACAAGCGGGCGCCGGGCGTCTCGGTCGCTTTCTTTGGAGACGGTGCCACGTCCGCGAATGACTTCCATTCCGGCCTAAATTTTGCAGCGGTCTGGGAGGTGCCGATCGTGTTTTGTTGTACGAACAACCAATGGGCGATATCGAACCCGGTCTCGAACCAGACCCATGTGGCGACGCTGGCGGAAAAATCCCGCGAGTACGGGATGCCGGGACAGCGGGTGGACGGTACCGACCTCGTCGCCGTCATAGGGTCACTTCGAGCGGCGCTCGAGCGCGCCCGCGGCGGGGCCGGTCCGACGTTCCTGGAATACGTGGTCTATCGCATGACCGCCCACTCGACCTCGGACGATCCGAAACGATACCAGCCGGCGGACTGGGCGGCCCAAGCCGAGGCGCATGACCCCGTGCGACGCCTGGAACTTTGGCTCGCCGAAAACGGGCTGGTCGCGGAGAGCGAGCGACGGGTCATCGCGACCGAGGTCGACGACCAAGTGCGCGCCGCCATCGCCGTCGCCGAGTCGCAGCCTCCCCCGGATCCCGCTTCCCTGCTCGAAGATGTTTTGGCCGCCCCGGCGCCCCCATCGGGGGTCGGTACAGGGGGCTAGGTCGATGGCCGGCACTTATGCGCGCGCTACGGGAACGCTGGTCATCGGGGGCGGACCCGGTGGCTATGTCGCCGCGATTCGATTGGGTCAGCTCGGCCAAAAGACGTTGCTCGTCGAGCGAAAAGAGCTCGGAGGCGAGTGCCTCAATCGAGGATGCATCCCTTCGAAGTCGTTGATCCATGCCGCTCAACTCTATCACGAGCTGCGCGAGCAGGGAGCCGAGATCGGGGTCGTGGCACCCCAGGTAACCTTCGACCTCGAACAGGCGCAGCGGTGGAAGGAATCGGTCGTTCTCAAAGAGCGTCAGGGCGTCGCCTCGCTGCTAAAGTCCGCCGGCGTCCAGGTCCTGCCCGGCGAGGCGCGGTTCACCGGCCCCAAGTCCGCGGAGCTCGTTGCGCCGGACGGCGGAAGTGAACGGATCGACTTTGAGTCAGCGATCATCGCTACCGGGGCTACGCATTCCGTGATACCGGGCTTTGAACCGGACGGCAAGGCGGTCGTGAACGCGGATCAGCTGCTCGGACTTCAGCGGCTGCCGAAGTCGCTGCTCGTGCTGGGGGGCGGAGTCAGCGGCTGCGAGCTCGGCGAGTTTATGGCGCACGTAGGGGTTTCGGTCACGATCGTCGAGCTCCTGCCCCAAATCCTCCCCGGGATCGAATCGGATCTTTCCCTTGAACTCCATCGCACGCTCACGAAACTCGGGATCGCTATCCGTACCGATACGAAAGCGATCGGATTGACGCGCGACTCGGAGGGAGTAGGCTTGAAGATCGACGGCGGCGGCTCTCGAGAAGAGTTACGAGCCGACCAACTATTCCTGACCGTGGGCAAGCGGCCCACCACGAGCGGGCTCAGTCTCGACGAAGCCGGGGTCGAGTCCGACGGAAAGACCGGCTTTGTCACGGTCAACGACCGGCAGCAAACGAACCAGCCGCACATCTATGCCGTCGGCGACGTCTGCCGCCCGCCGATGCTGGCCCACAAGGCCTATCGGGAGGGCACCGTGGCCGCCGAAGTCATTGCAGGTCGACCTACTCGGTTCCAATTCCAGGCCATGCCGTCGGTCGTGTTCACGACCCCAGAGATCGCATCGGTCGGCTACACGCTCGCGGAGGCCCCGGGTCAGGGTTACCCGACCGCGCGCGAAGCTCGCTTCCCCTATGCCGCCCTCGGGCGAGCACATGCCGCCCACGCGACGACCGGCTGGGTGAAGCTCGTGGGCGATGACGCTTCGGGGCTTCTCCTGGGAGTCCACGCGGTCGGAGCCCAGTGCGGCGAATTCATCGCCGAGGTCGCCCACGCGATCGAAATGGGGGCGACGGTGCGCGATCTCGCCAGCACGATCCATCCGCATCCCACCTTTTCGGAAACGCTCGGCGAAGCCGCCCTGCTGTGGCTGGGAGAACCCATGCACGTAACGCGCAGGACGGTCGATGCCCGACGTCCGTGAGTGGGGGCTGCGCGAATACGGCGCGTCTCTCGTCGAAATGCGGTCGCTGCGGGCCGCCCGGCGGAGAGGAGAGATTCCCGATACGCTGCTCTTGGTCGAACATCCGCCGGTCGTCACGATCGGGGTCCAAGGCGACGACAGTGGGGCGGCGGAGAGTGGGCTACCGACCTTTCAAGTGGAAAGGGGCGGGCATAGCACGTATCATGGGCCGGGGCAGTTGGTCGGATATCCGATCGTCGACCTGACGCCGCGCGGGCGGGACGTCCGTCGATTTGTTCACGAGGTCGAGGAACTGGTCGGGAGGGCGCTCGCGGATTTTGGTGTGCGCGCCGAGCGGATTTCTGGGAAGCGCGGGGTGTGGGTCGATGGGGGTGCGCGCAAGATCGCCTCCGTGGGGATCGCGGTCGAGGAGTGGGTGACCTTCCACGGGTTTGCCTTGAACGTCTCGAATGATCTGACCCCATTCGGTCGGTTTCGTCCCTGCGGATTGGACGGACAGCTCATGACATCCCTTGCCCGAGAGCTGGGGGAACCGGTACGCGTATCCGATGTGATTCCCCGCGTGCGGCTTGCGTGGGCGGACCTGTTCGGAGCGGTCGAACGGGAATCTCCTGCGCTTCGGCCCGAGGCGGTCGCTCCGCCTAGCCTCTCATGAGCCCACCCGATTCACGCCCCCGCCTATTGCTGGTCGGGGGAGGAGCGGGGCTCGTCGGACACGCCGTCCTTCGGGAATTCGGGAGCGATTATCAGATCCGGTCGTTGCATCGTTCTGCCTCGCCCGAGGAATCCAACGCAGGCATCGATTGGTGGCCGGTCGACATCGCCTCATACGCGGATTGGGATCGTGCGTTCGCCGACGTGGCCGTCGTGCTCAATGTAGCCTGGTACCGATGGGGCAAGCCGGTCCTGTTCGCTGGGCTCCTCCGAGGTCTGGAGCGGATGCTGGAGGCCGCACGGCGTTCGAAGATTCGGCGCTTTCTCCACCTCAGCGTCCCCGACGCGCCCCCGGAGCTCGAAAGTCAGCTTCCGTACCTGACCTACAAGCGCCAGTTCGATCGGTCCCTGGCGGAAAGCGGGCTCTCCTATGCGATTCTCCGTCCCACCATGTTGTTCGGTCCCGGGGATCGACTCCTGACCGTCATGCTGCGACTGATGCACCGCTACCCGGTGTTTCCGATGTTCGGTAGCGGTCAATACCACGTGAGCCCGATCGCGGTGCCGGACCTGGCCCGAGCGCTCCATCTCGAGGCCGAGAGCGACGGCCGGGGGGTCCGAGATCTCGGAGGCCCCGAACGCTACGAATATCGGGCCCTGACCGATCGAATGTTCCAGTCCCTCAAGAAACGGCCACGGTATTGGTCGTTCTCCGACCGAGGTTCCGTGCGGCTGGCTCGCCTCGTTCAATCGCTGGGGTCGTCGCTACTCTACGCCTATGAGGTCGAGTGGCTCCTTAGCGATCGTTTGGGGCTTCCCGCGTACGGACGATTGGACCGACCATTGACCCGGGTCGAGCCGTTCCTCGATCGGGAGGCGGAAAACCTACAGCACGCGGTCCGAGGGTAGATATAACTCAATTCGCGTCCTACTAGGTGATTATGGAAGCGGTAGACCTGAGCCGCCGATTGTCCGATTTCAATCTCGTGGCGACCGAGGTGCTCAAAGACGTCAACGACATCACCGAACAGCAGATCAAACACTGGATCGTCAATCCGTTTCTGGAGACCTTGGGGTGGGACCCCCACGACAAGCGGCAGGTCTATCTCGACTACCCAGGGAAGGACGGCGGCGAGCACATCGACTACGCGCTCCTCGACGGCGCCGGCGCGCCCCGGATGGTCATCGAGGTACGACCCCGCGATCAAGCTGCGACCGCACTCGGCAAGGGCGCGAAGCACGCGAAGGATGTCCAAGCGCCGCTGGTCCTCGAAACGAATGGACACGACTTTGCGCTGTGGTACTCCGCGGATGACCCGCCGACGCCCCTCTTCCTGCTGGCGCTCAAGGACCTCGCCGATAATTCGGAGAGTCTGCTGGGGTTGACCTCGGAGTATCGGCTCAGCGAGACCGGCATCGCGCAGCTGCGGCGCAGCGCGATCCGGTTGGCGGTCATTCAAATGCTCGAGGACAATTCTGAGAAGACATTCGATGCGATGGTCGAATGGGTCAAGGCCCAGGTCGCGCCCGGCGCGCTCGATGAAACGACCGAGCAGGCGATCCGGGATGCCACCATGATCTGGCTCACCGAGGAGCATCTCACGCTTCCGATGTTCGCTCCCTCCGAGGGCAAGCGCATGAGCGACCTCCGTCCCACCACCGCCCGGGACTGGGAGCCGTTTCCGCGCGGACCGACGGGGACGTTCCAGTACCGATTCGATTCGTCCAAGACGCTCGACCTTCGGCAGAGCCCCAAGGAGGTGCGCGAGCAGCTCCGGGTCCAGGGACTTCGGACCCCCACTGCGACGGCCTTCGGCGGATTCTACTACGCGCTCCGGCACCGGGCGGGGTTGGCGGCCGCCAAATAGTCGGGCGCCGAAGGGCGCAACTCACGCGGCCCAGATCAGGTGGCTATCGCCAAACTCGTGCCACAGGTAGCGCGCTCGAATGGCTTCCTCGTAGGCCTGTCGAATGCGTGCCTCGCCGGCCACGGCGTACAAGAGAAGCAAGTGCGAGGTGCGCGGGTCGTGCAGCCCGGTCAGCAGTCCATCGATCGTCCGGATCGGACGGCCCGGCGCGATTGCCAGCTGCGTAAACCCTCGCATCGGACGGAATCCGCCGGACGTCCAGGCCGATTCCAAGGCCCGGATTACGGTCGTCCCCACCGCCACGACGCGTCGACAATGTCGATGTGCCTCCTCGATAGCGGCGATGGTGGCGGGCGGGACTTCGAACGGTTCGGGATAGATCCGATCGAAGTTTGACCGGACGGATTCGAATTCTAGGCTCGAAACCCCTGCGTGCAACAGGACGGGGGCGACCTGGATCCCCCGCGCCACGAGCCGGTCGAGCAACCGTCGACTGAAGGGCCGACCTGCGGACGGCATCTCGGCACTTCCCGGGACCCGTGCAAAAACGGTCTGGTAAGTCGACAGGGGGAAGGGGTGTTCCGTGTAGCCGTATCGGATCGGCACCCCCACGTTCCGCATGCGCTCGTCGAGATCGCCCTCCACGTGAAGAAACCACAACCGATCCAATCCGGGAAAGGGGCCGAGAGCCCGGGCCGGCAGGCCGGCCACGCTCAACGAGGTGCCGGGCAAGATCGGAAGTGGTCCGGGGCGATCGAAGGACCAACGCGGTTCGGCGACCCAGATTCCGTGGCCGTAATTCGTTGAAAGATTCAGCAAGAAGTCACCGAGAGGACCTCGAGCGGGAAGGCTTGCCGGCAGGGTGGCACTCTCGTTCACGACCAGTACATCGCCCGGGTCGAGCAGAGATGGCAGGTCCAAGAATCGGGAATGGCGATCCCCGGAAAGATCGCTCACGAGCAGCCGGACTTCATCTCGGTCGATGCCTCGTTCCTCGGGTGGGACGGTGGCGGAGAGCTCCGGCGGCCGCAGGAACTCCAGGGAGGTCGCCGTCACGCCGTGACCTCCCATTGGTCCGATTGCGCCCGAAACCGATGGCCGCTGACTGAAACTGGTGACTGACCGAGGAGCCACGCCCAGAACGGTAGGGTGATCTCGGGAAGGGGTCGGTCGGAGATGTCCTGGCCCGGGTATGCTTCCTGGTGCATCCGCGTCCGCATGTCGCCTGGATCTACCGCGACGACGCTTACACCCGACGGCTCCAACTCGTGCGCTAACGTCAAGGAGAGGAGATCCAGGGCCGCTTTGCTCGCGCCGTAGCCGCCCCATCCCGGGTAGCCTCCAACCGCCGCGTCACTGGAGATGTTCACGACGAGCCCGTGGCGCACCGCGAGCAGTGGGAGCAGGGATTGGATGAGACCGAGGGGCGCGGCCACGTTGATCGCGTAGATCCGCTCGAGCTCGGACACGGGGATGTTGGCGAGGGGAGGGAGTGGCGAAGGACCAAGCTCGGACGCGTTGTTGACGAGCAGGTCTACGCCGCGTAGCGCCTCCGCCTCCGCGTGCAGTCGTGCGCGTACGTCTGGGTCCGAAATGTCTCCGGAAACTTCGTGAATCTCGGCGCCGAACGGAGACAACCGGCGGGCGTGGGCCGCGAGCGATTCTGCCTCCCGTGCGTTCACGATGAGCGTGAATCCGCGCGCCGCAAGAAACTGCGAAATGACCGCCCCCAATCCCCGACTCGCTCCCGTCACCACCGCTACGGGCGGGGAGAAGTCCGCACCGGATGGCGCGGTCATGGCGCCTCGGTCCGGGGGCGGATGAGGAATCGACACACGGGATCGCCCGCGACGACTCGGTGGGAGGTTTCGACAGAGGCCTTCAACATCGATTCGAAAAGTCGGCGTTCCACCTCGCACGCTTCGGGGTAGCGGGCCGCTACGGCGAGGATGGGGCAGTTGTGCTCCCGCATCTCGATCGTCTTTCCCCGCTGCCCTCCGAACTCGGCCATGTACCCCCCTTCGGACCGGATCTGAACCAGTTCCTGAACTCGGGTCGGTAGGTCCGAAGCTTTGAGCCGCGGGCGGCCCTGCTCCTCGACCTCCCGGGTCCGCTCCTGAAGCATGCGGACGACCGCATCGTGCCCCAGCTGTTTCTCGATGAATTCGAGGGCACAAATGGACATTTGCGTGTAGGCTTCGGGAAACAGTCGGCTCGCGTGGGGGCTGAGGCGGAAGTGGACGCTCGGTCGCCCCATCTTCTGACGTTCGTAGGCGCGCTCGATCAGTCCCTCCCGTTCGAGAATCGTCAGGTGCTTCAGGGCCGCGACCTTGGAGATCTTTCGGCGGCGAGCGATCTCGAGAAGGGAAAGACCCGGATGCTGCTTCAGCATCAGCAGCAGTTGGCGCTTCGGCGAGGAGAACCCCTCAGGGCCCCGTGCGGTTTCCGCCATCATAGAACGTGTGGGCCAACGGCGCCGGTGTTTATACACTTTTTAGTTCACAAAGTTAAGTAAGGCGCGGAGGCGCGTGCCTCGTGCGGGCCGGGGCCCGACAACTTCCTATTCATGGACAGCTATCGGTAGCCATGGCCGAAGACGAAGTCCGCTCCGATTTGTCGACTAACATGTTCCATGATTTCTTGACGGCGCTCGATGGAAAGCAGGGGCAATTGGAGATTCGTCTCCAAAACTTCAGCGTTCGAGTCCCCATGCTACGGGAAAGCTTCGAGGTTACGGGGAACCTGACGATCGTGGCGCACATGCGAGGCATGAGCGACAAAGAACGGCAGGCGTACGTCCAGAAGAACCTCAAGGACCTGAAGTAACTCCGATCGGGCTCAGCCGTAGCCCAACCAATCAGTTGCTCTCGACGGAGACCATTTCCGGTACCACCCGGAACGGCTCGGTCATCGTCGCAGGAACCCGCTTCTTGGGTGGCGCTCGCGCGGCCGTGGACCCCGCTGCGGCTTCGAGGAGTTCCTCGAGCTCCCGGAGCTCGATATCGTTCAGCTCGCACATGTCCCGGCCGAGGGAGTTGGGATTCAAATTGCTTCCGCTTCCCTTCGGGTCATTCTTGCCCCGGACACGTCGCTGGTTCGCCCATCGCACCGGATCTTGTTCCCCCGACCCCTCCCTTAATGGGAAGTGACGACTTTGCACCCGCGGGAGGCGGCGCGTGAGTCACATTTTCCAACGGCCGCTGTGCGATCTCGGTCGCGCCTACGATTACGCCTATCGACCCTCGTTGGGGGAACCCAACATCGACGCGGCGGGCGGATGCGATGATCGACCCGCTCCTATCGAACTGTACGCGGCCGAGGGGGATCCACGGGTTCCCTCGGCCTCGTGGGCTTTGTTTCGTGTCTGCTCGGGGCACCAGGGCGAACTTCGCAACTACGATCGACAGATTCTCGAGCGCGGACTGCTGTCTCGCTTGCGGACCTCACCGGGGGTGAAGCCGTAATGCCCACGGCTTCCCGTAAGGAAGTTGCCACTCCCGTCGCACGGGACCCGGCGCAAAAGTCGGGGAGCGCGAAACCGGTGCTGTTCTACCTGCCGATCAGCCATTATTGCGTCTCGGTCGAGCGGATGATGGCGTTCAAGGGGATCCCGTGCGAAATCGTCAAGGTCCCCTACCATGACAAGCGAGAGTTGATCCGGGCGACGGGGCAAGATTTCGTTCCTGCCCTCGTTTGGGGAACGCAGATCGTGCCGTGGAAAGAGATCCCTGAATTCTTGGAGGAGCGCAAACCCGAACCCACGTTGTTTCCGGCCCAATGGAAGGGCGTCGCCGAAGTCCTCGAGAACTGGGGACACCTCGTGCTTGAGGAACGAGTCTGGCGCGCTGTAGTGACCAAGGTTCCCCCCACGCTCGGCGATCTGGAACGCTGGGTCTTCGAAGAGATACAAACGCGGGCCCGGGGACCCTGGCACGTCTTAGAGCTACGTGAAGCGGAATTTCGGCTCGAGATGATCGAATACCTGCGGCTGGTGGATGCCATGCTTCGCGACAAGGAATGGGTCCTCGGCCAGCCCAGTGTCGCGGATTTTGGACTGTACGGAGGGCTTTCCCCCTTGCTGACGATCGGGGAGGAGATCCCCGCGGGTCTCCCCTCGCTCACGAAGTGGGTGCAGCAGATCCGTCGACTTCGCGTTCCGAAGCCCTAGAATCCGAGATTCTCCCGCA
Organism: Thermoplasmata archaeon; assembly: GCA_049300255.1. Taxonomy (GTDB): domain Archaea; phylum Thermoplasmatota; class Thermoplasmata; order Lutacidiplasmatales; family UBA184; genus Lutacidiplasma. The sequence goes on along the minus strand of JBAQJJ010000050.1, from coordinate 25,760 downwards.
CTAAGACGATCGTCGTCCGTCCCGGCGCGTCCCGATTGAACAGTAAGACCTTCGAGACCGAGCTCCCCATCCCATATGCCTCGCGCGCGCGAGCGTCCTCTAGGGGGAACGAGTACTCTCCGATTCGGCGAAGCGCGGTCTCCTGATCCGACACGATCTTCTGCGTCCCGACGACCCAGATCACCTTACCGGCCCCATACACGTACGGTGCAAGTTGGCTTCCGGAGCCCGAGGCCACCAGAACCTCGCCGGCTTCGGTGATCGCATGGACGCTTCCCACGACAAAGTCGGGCGCGGCTCCCAGCTTGCGCATCTCAGAAAACTTGCCCTCCTTCCGGAGCTGGAGCAAATGAGGTCGGATGGGGTTGTACCGTCCCGAGCCTTCGATCTCCGCCGGGAGGCCGAGAGACTCGAGCGTCCGCGAAGTCGATGTGAACACTTCCGCCTTCTCCGGGAGGAGTCGAAGAACCGCCTCTCGGGCCGCCGAGGATGTGGGAGCGACGATCACGTCAAACCCTCGGAATTCGAGAGCCGCCACGGCGCGAGCCACCTGGGAGTCGGTGGCGAGACGGCCGAACTCAAGGTTGACGGCCAACGCGGTGGCGCTCGGCATTACGGCGTTCAGTTTTGGAGGACTCGAACTCGCGGACATAGTGTCAATGCTATACTAAGGGAAGTATTTAAGCTTCCTATAGTGTAGTGCCAAGGCAATGCATGGTCGAATAGGATCTTGTCCGCAACTCGGCACTGAGTGCCGTGCGCCCCCAATGGCAAGCTATAATACTATCGAATCGATACTTGGAGCGATATGAATGGAACCGTCGCCAAGCGTACGGCCGGAGCTCGCCCTCCAGGACGCCCGGGGGGAACCCCCGCCGGCAAGGGGGGATGCCAGGTAACCGAGCTGTTTGCCCTGCTCGGCCAACCGCACATGCATGACATTCTGTACGCGTTTGTGGGGGTACCGGGCCAGTCGATCCGTTTTACGGAACTCCAGGTCCGATTACGTCTCTCCCCCAAGACGCTCAGCCGTCGCTTGAAGGCGCTGGTCGAGGCGGGGATCTTGGCCCGCCGATCGTTCAACGAGATTCCGCCGCGGGTTGAGTATGAACCGACGCAGAAACTTGCGGAACTCACGGAACTGTACGACGTTCTATCGAAGTGGGCGGAACGACACTCGCTGCGACCCGTCCCTTCCATCTCGGTGGTCGGCCGGATCGCGTGAGCGATTCCAAGTCGGATCCGTTGAGTCGGAGAAGCTGCCCCACAACATTCTTGACGGATCGCCGCCCGTAGCTATCTTCGGCGTCTCAACGCCCGGGAGTAGACACGTGTCGTCCCCTAGTCATGAGCGGGAGATTCTCCAAGTCGCGGCACGGTACCGAAACTACCCCGGCGTCCTGACCGTGACGACCCAACACCTCACTTTCACCCGAAGAGCCAGCCACCTCTCCAAGCGGCGCCGTACGACTCTGTTTCTGTCCTTAGCCAACATCGGCGAGGTCACGGCGTCGAGCGGAGCGGCAGCACACCTGCTCGTTGTGAGAGTCCAACCACCCCCAGAAGCGGGGCCGGATGAATACACCCTCAGCGTTGACTCACCGGTTCGCGTGCGTGACGTCCTCTTGGAACAAATCGACCGGCAGCGCGCGCGCACGGCCAGAGGCCGGGGAGCCCCCAGCGGGCCGCCGTCTGTTTCCGTCGTCATCCAGGCCCCTGTGGTCGCCGGTACACCGACGATCATGGTGCGCTGCCCGTACTGTCACACGGTGTACCCCGAGCTGGACACACGTTGCCCCTCGTGCGGGGGCCATTTCTAGACCACGCCCGTGATGGATAACCGGCCGACTGTTGGCCGAAGTCGTCTCGTGCAATCAGGTCACTCCATTGCCTCGCTAGCGTTAAGTCCCCACATGGTCCGTGGGCGTGAGTAATGGACAAACCGGCCTCATCCCCGGAGCCCGCCGGGAAGGGAACCTCCGACGCCCGACGGCAGCGGGGGGTTCTCGTCGTTCTGTCGATGGCCGCCCTTATGGTCACGTACGTCGAGACGATGATCATCCCGGGGCTTCCCAATTTCGAGAGTTTTTACACTCAGCCGTTGGGACAAATCGCTTGGATCTTGGCCGCCTACCTACTCGTGGGAACCGCCTTTACTCCGATCGCGGGAAAGTTGGGTGATATCTACGGTAAGAAGCGCGTGCTCGTCGTCATCTTGAGCATATATTTCGTCGCGGTTACCTTTGCCGGATTTACACCGAACATCGGTGCTGCCTTCGGTGTGACGCGACCTAACCAATTGTATCTGCTGATCGCGGTGCGCGCCATTCAGGGCGTGGGGATGGGAATATTCCCCATCGCCTTCGCGCTAATCGGTGAGGAGTTTCCCCGGGAACGCGTCGCGACCGCTCAGGGGATCGTCGCCGCGATGTTCTCGGTCGGGGCCTCGCTTGGACTTTTCGGTGGTGCCGCGATCACGCAAGCATATGGCTGGCAGCTGACCTATCACACCGTCATTCCGGTCGCCGCTCTGGTGCTCATTCTCACGATCCTGTTGCTCAACGAATCCCGCGTTCGGAACGCAGTCGGCGTGGACATTCCGGGCGCGACCTTCCTCGCGTTGATGATCGCGTTCTTCTTGCTCGCTCTGACTCAGGGCCCGTATTGGGGGTGGACCAGCTGGAACGCCTACCGATTGGGGGGCGTCCCGCTCGGCGTTCCCACCTTTTTGATTCTCGCGACGGTCTTTCTCCTTGCATTCGTTCTCTGGGAGCTTCGCGCCGCCCAGCCGATCATCGCTTTTGCGAAGCTCGCGGAACGCAATATCGCCCTTTCCAATACCGCCGGGTTTCTCGCGGGCACGGCCATGTTTATGATGTTCGTGGGGCTCGTCGCCCGCGCCGAAACTCCGTCGCCCGGCGGCGCGGGGCTCACGTATTTCCAGTTCGGTCTGCTGAGCCTCCCGACCACGATTACCAGTGGAATCCTCGCACCCTTCGTGGGGCGCTCGATTGGCCGGCGAGGGCCCAAGTTCCCCATGCTAATCGGTGCGACGCTGGTCGTCATCGGAGGTTCGTTCCTCGCCGTCTACAATACCACGATTCCGGAACTCGTGGTGGGGCCGATCCCGATCATGGCCGGGATCATCATGATCTACATCGCGATGATCAATGTCGTGGTAACCAGTTCCCATCCCAAAGAAGTTGGGATTCAGACGGGTATGAACCAGACCTTCCGGAATTTGGGAACGGCGATCGGGCCCGTGATCGCGTCCACGATCCTCACGAGCATTACGACCAGCTACTTCTTCGGACGAGTGTTCCTGCCCTCGGCGACCGCTTACGAGATTCTCTTTGGACTCGTCGCGGGCCTCGGTTTCGGGGCCGTGATTGTCATCAGTTTCCTTCGCAACTACCGATTCACGGCCGACGGTGTCCGGGTCGAACTCGGCGCCGGCGCGGCCGGGCGCACGGGAATACCCGTTCCCGCGAAGCCCGCGCTCGAACACGCGAAACAGTGAGATCGAGCCTTCGTTGTCGTACGGGAAGATCTCGACGCGGGTCGTCGTTGGGAAGGCGCTGCGCCCACGCTTTGGCCTCCGACTTGAGGCTCCGATTCTTATCGAAAAGAAAGGACAGAATCATACAACCTTAAGACCCGGAACGCCTTGGAGGAGTTGCCGAAAGGCAGGGGAATTAATCATGGGCTGCGGCAGGATGAAGGTTGCTTGCGACGATGGTTTTGAAGTGGTAACGAAGAACAAGGGCGAACTGGTCGCCATGACGCAGTGGCACGTGGAGCACTCCCACGGAAAGAAAGTCACTGAATCCGAGGTCATGGCGATGCAAAAGCATCCCTAAGGCGGCCTTTCCGAACCCTTTCCACCCTCCCTTTCCATTTTTTCTTGGCGAGTCGTCAGGTTAGCGTTCGACGGTAGGCGGTAGCCTTCCCCTTCGCCACTGGCTGGAGTGAATCATGCATCGAATCCAGGTTCTCGACACCTTCCCGCGATTCCTCAGGACCTGGCCTGGCTTACGGAATCAAAGTCGAAGGAAGCAGCTCGACGGTTGGGCGCACGCGTACCTGGGGCCGTGGCCCGATCTGCTCGTTCAACAGATCGATAATTACCGCCGCGACGGAGTTTCCTGGCGATCGGTGGCGCAACGTCGAATCCTTCCGACGCTCGATGGACGAATCGCCGCCATGGAACGAGTTCACGCCCATCTTGTACGCGAGATTCCGTGGGCCGTCCGTCGGATCGATTCCTTACTCGAGATCGACTTCCGCATTCGCTGCGTGATCTATGTCGGGATTGGTTGCGGGGCGGGGTGGGCGACCACCTTCCGAGGTTCTCCGGCGATACTCTTCGGTCTCGAAAACGCCGCGGAACTCGATTGGAGCGATTCGGCGACGGTGCGAGCTATGATCGCGCACGAATTGGCTCATCTGGTCCATTACCGGCGACGGGAGCAGGCCGGACTCGCCCCCGTTGGCCCCGCACGAAGCCCGTGGTGGAACCTGTACGACGAAGGCTTCGCCACGCGCTGTGAGATGAGCCTCGGGAGCATAGGGAAATCCCACTCCGTCGATCGGGACCGCGATTGGCTTCGTTGGTGCCAGGCCAATCGACGATGGCTGGCGCGCGCCTTCCTTCGCACCGTGGAAGCCCGACGCTCGACGCGTCGTTTTTTCGGGTCGTGGTACCCGCTCCGCGGCCACATCGAAACGGGGTATTTTCTGGGCAGCGAAGTCGTGCGCGATTGGGAACGAAGCACGTCGCTGCGTTCGATCGAGATTTTGGAATTGCCCCAGATCCGGCGCTACGCGCGATTCTCGCTCGAGCGCATGGCTGGATGAATCACGTTCCGCGAACGCCCCGTCCGGGCCCGAGAGCGTAGCGTGGGTCTGAAGGGCGACAAGAAGAAAGTACAAACTCGGGGAAGAGGGGGACGACGAAGGCCGTCCCCGGTTAGTGGCCGCGTCGTCCGTCTACGTACAGGTGGCCCCGCCGCACGACTGAGCGGTCGTGGTGACCGAGTTCAGTGTGTTCCCAACAGTTCCTAGGTCCCAGTAGATCACGATCGTTCCCGCCACCGGAGACGACGCTTGGATGAGGAAGACGGTGGTCGAACCTCCAAGGGACGTCGCTGAGACGTACAACGTGATGAAAATCGCTCCGGTCATCCCCGCCGTAAAGGTGTATTCGATTTGCTGGGAGAAGTCGCCCGCGGTGCAGGTGTTCCCGCAAAACGCGTTCACCCCCGCGACTAGGGCTTGCGGCGCGGGGCCCGTGCCCGTCGAAGCAGTCGGGGCAGGGGACGCGGTGGCGTTCAGCGTCGTTATCGTGTAGGTAAGCCCGGTGACGCTGCTTGCGCCATTTACGTAATTTCCGGATGCTCTCTGGGTGCTTGTGCTCAGCGCGAAGCTCGCCGCGGCGTATCCCGCGACGACTGCAAGTATCACGACGAGCGTTGCAAAGTAAATTCCCTTTCTTTTCACCATCGTCGTATCCGTGGGGATACCGTCAATTATCTCAAATGGCGATATTTAATCGTTCGGATGTTCGGGAAACGCGGAAATCAAGGACCGTCGGCCGTCGCGCATATATGCGCATTGAGAGGGGTTTTTGCGTGTTTTCTGGGCGAATGCTTCAGAATGGATCCGAACGGGACCGCGTGACAAGATTCACCCTTCGGCCGCTTTGGTGTTCCGAGGCTCAGGGGCATGTCGTCGACGACGAACAGAGTTGAATGGTCGCTGTAAAGGAGGTCGTCGAGGAGGTTGTCGTTAGATCCGTGTACACCCCTAGGTACGTTGTCGTCATTCCGGTGGCCGTCGCGGGCACCTGAAAGTAGAGGGTCACCGAAACCGTTGTGGACCCTGACTGCGCATTAATCGAGAGCTCGAATGCTTCCGCCAAGAGTTGTGCAGTGACTAGGTATTCTACTTCCTGGGCGAAATCCCCCGCCGTGCAAGTGTTGCCACAGTAAGTGGATGCAGAGGTAGGGGTAGAGGGCCCCATGGTCAGCAAGTTCAGTATCGGAAGAGAGGAGGCCTCAGCCGGCGCCGGGGTAGGGATGATAGTGATGAGCACTCCCTGACCGGCGACACCGGGAACGGACCCGTTGTATTTCACATATTGACCAGCCGCCGACTGCGTGTGACTCGGGAGCGAGACTGTGGCGTATGCGACCCCCGCCACGAGAAGGAGTACGGCAGCGACAACGAAGGATCGCCTTACGAACGGGCGAGACCAAAGTCCCAAGATCGATTCCTTGTCGGGTAAGACGGAGGAGTACTAGTGAATTGCAAGGATTTGAGACTTCGCGAGTTACGGCGGCAGCTGTAATTTCGGGGCCGGCCCGCGGGGTAACCGTCGACTCCGTTCGCTGGCCCAGGAACCGACTCGGCGCCAGTGCGACATTGACCTAGGGCGCTCGCGGTCGAGAACCAATTGCAGGGAGCGCGGACCAACACATAGTCGGGAAGAGATCGGCACCGCCCGAGCGGCCTGTCACCGCCGGACGTGACTGGTCCATTCTGTTACGACCGAAGGATGAGAGGACTCAATCCGGAGGATTCTCGACCACGCCGGCCCTGCAATGACGGTGCATCCCGACCGCAAGCTAAGAAATCGAAGTCGAGTGAGTCCAGAGGTCGCTAGCATTATCCGCTGGCATTCGCGTAATCCGATGGATCGTACGCGACCCCAATGGCGAACGGACCGCCGGGATCGTCTCCGTCGATCAGTCGAATCGTCTCAACGGCTCACAACCGCCGAATTGGTCACCCGACGATCCCCGATGCGCATAAGTAAGTATAAATACAGCAGGGTTCCCATTGTCCCAATCCCCTCGGAATTCTGCGATGTCGAGATTATACCCTCAGAGACGGGTCGCGCTCTTGCTGGCGACCGCCCTTCTGTTCGTGGGCATCCTCGGGGGTGTCAGTCTGCTAGCTCCCCCGACCGCCAGCCACGTCTCGAACCCTCCGACGGGACGATTGAGCACCGATACCATCGGAATCAACGCGGGAGACGCGGGCACGACGTGCTTGACGGACACGACTTGTAATGAAGCCGTCGCGGCAGCCGCCAACTCCGTATTCCTGATCATTGTGACGCAGTTTGGAACGACTGCTCCTACGACCTTTGCGGTGCACGGCTATACGCCGACCAATCTGTCGTGGAGCGGTGCGGGAGTAGCGCCAGTTAGTTACATCTACGGATTCGTCGCGACGACCGCCGCGACCCTGACAGCGTATGTGAACTTCACGGTGGCGACCTACTACGACCTCGTGGTGGCCGATTTCACCAACACGATCACAACGGCAAGCTACTTTACAGCCGGAGTGGCTGCTTCGGGTTCTGGAACCGCGACGACCTGTTCGGTCACGACGACCGTGGCCAATGAGATGCTGCTGGATGTCACGGGGGTCGAGACGACGGCAGAATCCACCATTACTCCGACGTCACCGCTCGCCCAGATGTTCTTGAAGGCAACGACCTCGAGTGTGGTCACTCAAGAAACCGCAGATGGTATCGACACCGTCACTGGTGCGTTCGCCCCTCAGACAACGCTGGCGGCGACTTCGGCATGGCGCACGGCTTGCCTAGGTCTGCTTCCAGCGGTCGCACCACAGGCTCCCACCTCCGTTGGGGTCGACGGCCCGCTCGTGAACACGGAGACCATCGCGGCATGTGCGACGGATACGACCTGCACCACCACGGGTATTGCGGTGGCGGCCGGATCGGCCGTGTGGGTCTTCATCGCCGCGGCGTCGGTCACCGCTCCGAGCGGGGTGCCGACGGACAGCGCGGGCCACACCTACACGCTAGTCGGTGACATCGTTTCGGCCACCACGAGCAACAAAGAGGAGTATGTCTACGACACGAACAACCTCGCCGCGGCCGCTGCTTCGCTGACCGTGACCGAGACCTTTGCCGTGTCGACTACGTATTCTATCGGAGTAATCGACTTTGTTGGCGTGAGCACCACATCGCTCAATGCCGTCGGAACGGGCAGTAGCGGCACAGGGATCACCGTTTCTGACAACGTCACGGCTACGGTTGCCTCCACTGACTACGTAGCTCCTCCTACTCACCTGATTATTCTCGGTGTTGCCACGGCGACGGGCACCGTATCACTCTCGGCGAGTGGAGGGGATACGATGGTCCAATCGGTTTCCGCCGGTGTGACAACCGGGGGTCAGTTTTACACTCTCTATACTGGCTCGGCCAAGCAGGAGCCAATGGCGACACTGAGTGCCGCATCACCGTGGGCCGCGATCGCCTTCTCCATCGAGTCGGCGCTAAATCCGTCGGTTGCCTCCAAGACCATCGCAGCGTGCTCGGCTGTGACGACCTGCACGACCACGGGCATCGCGGTAATTGCGCTATCTTCGCTGTATGTATTCATCTCGGCCGCTTCAGTTACGGCTCCCGCTACCGAGACGACGTCCCCTTCCTACACGCTCACCCTTGCCAAGAGCGTGTCTGTCGCTACGCGTGAAGAATACGTCTATGACGCCAACCTGCTGGCAGTATCGGCGAGCTTGACTGTCACAGTAACCTTCGCCGCATCGACCACCTATACCATCGGTGTAGTGGACGTGATCGGTGCGGGGCTTGTGTCGCTTGACGCGGTGGGCGCCGGCGCCACCGGCTCCTCAGTAACCGCATCCAATGCCGTAACGATGGTCGACCCCGGTGACCTCGACATCTTGGGGGTCTCGGTGGCTACCGCATCGGAAACGCTGTCGGCCACCGGCGGCGACACACTGTTGCAACAGGTCAATGGAGGAACCACGACCACGGGGGGCCAACTAACAGAAACGTACAGTGTGAACAACCCCGCGGTGACGTTATCGGCGACGCTCGCCGGTTCAGAGCCGTGGGCAGCCGTAGTGGTCGCCATCGCAGTTGCTGGCCCCACCACCACCTTCGTTCCGTTGGTTTGGGTGAACCCGGTCGGCCCTATGACCGGGGCGGAGATTCTCGATAGCGCCTGGAGTGGCTCATGCGGAACCTTCGCCAATGCATTGGCCGCAGCGAGTCCCTACACTAGTGGAACGGTCACGGGCCTTACGTCGGGTAGCGCCTATTGTTTCGAGGTCACGGTATCGAACAGCACGGGGGCGAGCGTCGATTCGCTGATCGTTTCGGATGTCGTGACCGCCCACAAGCCTTTGGCGCCCACTGCCTTGACCGCGACGGCCCAACCCGACGGCACTACGCAGATTAATCTGGCGTGGACGGTGCCGAGTGGGAACGCTCTCAACCAGACCGTAGCGCGCTGGACGGGGTCGGCTTGTCCTACGGGATCGGGGACGTACACCAACATCGCCGGTTCGACTCAGGCCTTGCTCCCCGTCACGGGTCTGACGGCGGGAACAGCGTATTCTTTCGAAGTTCAGTCCTGGAACGACACGGGAGCGGGGACGTTCTCCTCTTGTGCTACCGCGTCGACGTACGGCGTTCCGGGAGCCCCGACGGGACTGTCCACCACAGCGCAGACGGAATACACCATCGCCCTCGCATGGACGAACCCGTCAGGAACCCTGGCAAACGATACCATTCTGATGGGAACCACTTGCGGAACATGGTCCAGTCAGTTTTCGGAAGGAGTGGCTTCATCGGCGACCGTTAGTGGTCTCGCGCCCTTGACGACGTACTGTTTCAATGTTGAGGCGTGGTCGTATGGCAGCGCCGGGACACTCGACGCGAGCACCTTAAGCGTTGAGACGCTGGGCGGAATACCCGGCACTCCGGCCTCGTTCGTCGAGACGTCCGCTGCGGCCACCACTGTATCCTTCATGTGGACGAATCCGGCTCCCACCACGGGAGCGTTGACGAACACGACATTCTTTTATGGTAGCTCCTGCGGCGCTCTCGTCACGGGAGCAGGTGGCAATCCCGGAACTTGGACGTCTAACATTAACGTGAACGGTGTCCCCACGAGTTACACCGTTACGGGTCTCGCCTCGCAGACCACGTATTGCTTCAGCGTCGCCCTGTGGACGCAAGGCGGGCAAGGCGGTCAAGCGATCGCCGTCACGACATCAACAGGGAGCCCTATCCCTTCGGCGCCCACTAACTTCGTTTATGTGTCGGCGTCGCATGTCGCCGTGACCGTCGCCTGGACGCAACCCTCGGGAGCGGTCCTTAACGATACCGTCGCTTACACGACCGCATCGGGCTGCGGCAGCGGACTCGCCTTGGTGAGCACCGGTGGTGCGGCTAGCACGATGACCGTGTCCGGCTTGACCTCCGCGACGACCTACTACTGGGAAGTCGCCGCGTGGAGCAACGGTGGAGAGAGCGCCTACAGCTCCTGCATTACTGGAGCCACTCAGAGTGCTACGCCCCCGGCTCCCTACGATCTTGCGGCGCAGCTGGTCGGACAGACCTTCGTCAATCTAACGTGGATCAACCCAAGCGGGTACATGCTGACCAACAATATCGTCTATGTCTCGAACCCTGGTGGGAGCTGCGGGGTGTGGAGCCAGACCGACAGTCTCGGGGAGATTACCGCATACTATGAGGTTACGGGACTAACGGCGAGTTCGAGCTACTGTATCGAGGTCACGGCGGTGGACGCCCAATCACCCTACTCGGCCCCGCTGAACGTCACCACTCCCAGCCCGCAGAGCGGCGGATTGATGTTCACGAGCGGCTCCTCGATGGGAATGATGATCCTGGTGCTGTCGATCGGGGTCGGGTCTATCTTCGCGCTGGTCGCATGGAGGCGAAAGCCCGCGAGCCCCGTCCGCTCGAGCGCTGCCGAACAGGTCGGGGTCCCGCATTCAGCCCGCCGCTCGTCGTCGGACTGATCGTCGGGCATGACTCGGGCCGAGCTTCCGCGCTGGCTCCTCCCTAAAAGGTCCACTAACGTCTCGTAATGCGTATAAATACGTATAAATACAGAGTGCTTCCAGTAGTCTCAATCGCCACGTGTTACTGCGATGTCGAACTTCCGCTCAATGAGACGATTCGCACTATGGATGGCGGCCAGCCTGCTGTTTACGGGCATCTTCGGGGGCCTCACGCTGGTTACTTCCCAGACGGCCAACCACGGCTTGAGTGGACCGACGGGAGGATTCAGCTTCGATACTATCGGCGTGAATTCGGGATACACGATCAAGGCCTGCTCGCTCGTAACCACGTGCTCGACGACCGTCGCCGTCGCCGCTTACTCGGCGCTCCTGATCGGTGTTACGCAGTATTCCACGACTGCTCCGTCGGCCGTGGCAGTCCACGGCTATACTCCGACCGATCTGGAGGCCACCGCGAATGTCGCACCGGTGAGCTACATATACGGAATCCAAAGTGCAACCGCCAAGACCGTCACGGTGTACGTCAACTACAGCGCGGCTTCGTACTACGTCATCGGCTTGGCCGACATGACGAACGTGGTTACGACCGCGACGTATGATTCAGGGGTCGGAACCGCTTCGGGGAACTCGAATTCGGCCACCTGCGCACTGACGACAACCGCTCCCAAAGAGGCGATCTTCGCGCTGATAGGCGTGCTCGGGACCGAGTCCTCGATCACGCCGGGGAGCGGCATGTCGCAGTTGGACATGGCGGCTACCATCACTAACATCGTCACCCAGGAAAACCAAGAGGGTATCGACACCGCGACAGGGTCTTACACGGCCTCAGCGAGCTTGAATTCGCAGAACACATGGCGAACGGATTGCGTCGGACTGCTGCCAGCGTCGGTGCCTCCGGTTCCCACGTCGTTGACGTCAGGGACGGTAACGACCACCTCCGTACCGCTGACGTGGACGAACCCGGCAGGGCCCATCACGGGAGCGACCGTCTACTGGGCCTCCTTCAGCGGGTCGTGCGGGGCCTACAGCTCCTCGGCATCGGCATCGAGCCCGTTCACGAGCTACACTGTCACGGCCCTTGTATCGGGTAATTCCTACTGCTTCGAAGTCACGGTGTCGAACTCCACAGGCACGAGTGCCGACTCGACGCCGCTCACCAACGTTCGAACGGCGTCCGTTCCGTCCGCGCCGACGAGCGTTTCTGCCATTCCTCAGCCGAATTCCACGACGCAACTCGACGTCTTTTGGACGGTCGGGATCGGGACCGTACTCAACCAGAGCCTAGCCAGAACGGGAACTACCGCGGGGGCGTGCAACGCCTTCACGGTCGGGGGGGGCGCGGTGTTCACGAATATCGTCGACCCCACGGCGTCCGAGTGGGTCGTCACGGGCCTCGCCGCGGGGACGACGTACTGTTTCGAGGTCCAAGGTTGGAACTCCACGGGCGAAGGGGCTTGGTCGGCCGCGATCGAGGGAACGACGTACGCGGTTCCTTCGGCGCCCTCCGGGCTATCGGCCACGGGCGTGACCTCCTCGAGCGTGGCGTTGGCTTGGGTAAACCCCTCGGGAAATCTGGTGAACGACACGATTCTCGTCGGGACGACCTGCGGAACGTGGACGGTGCAAATCTCGTTGGGAATCGCCTCGGCGGGGAGCTCATTCGGACTCAGCCCGTACGTAACCTATTGCTTCGCCGTGCAAGCCTGGTCGGCCGGGAGCTTCAGCGCCGTCTCTTCGACACTCAAAGTGACGACTCTTGCGGGTATCCCGGGAACACCTTCGGCCCTCGTATCTACGGGAGCCGCAGCAACGTCGGTATCCTTGTCCTGGGTAGACCCATCGCCGAATACTGGCTCCTTCACGAATACGACGGTCTACTGGGGAGCCACCTGTGGATCGTCCGTAACAGGTGCGAACGGGAACCCGGGGACCTGGGCCAGCAACGTGGGTACGAACAGCCTGGCGACCGTGTTTACTGTGACGGGGCTGTCCCCGAACGCGGTATACTGCTTCAGCGTGACAGTATGGACGCAGGGAGGACAGGGCGGGCAGGCCATCGCCATCGATGCCTCGACTCTCAATGCCGCTCCTTCAGCCCCCACGGGTTTGACCTATGTCTCCGCTTCGCGGACAGCCGTGACGTTGACGTGGGTTCAGCCCGCCGGCGTCCTCGTGAACAACACCTTGGCGTACAGCACCACAGCATCCTGCGGCGGAACCCTCACGACGCTCAGCACCGGCGGACCGACGATCAACTTCACGGCGGGAAGCCTCGCCACCGGCACGACCTACTACTGGGAGGTGTCCGCTTGGACAAACGGGGGAGAAAGCCCCTACAGCTCGTGTGTGACCGGCGCGACGCAAGGAGCGATCCCTCCGGCGCCGTATGACCTGGCGGACCAGCTCGTCGGGACCACGTATGCCTACCTGACGTGGACGAATCCGATCGGATACTCATTGACCGACAACATCGTCTACGTCTCCAACGCAGGCGGACCGTGTGGAACGTGGAGCCAGACCGACGACCTCGGAATGGTGGCGGCGAGCGCCGAAGTGACGGGCTTGACCGCGGCATCGACTTACTGTATCGAGGTGACGGCGGTGGATGCGCAGTCCAACTACTCTGCTCCGCTGTACGTCGCGACCCCGAGCAATCCGAGCGGGGGCGCCGCTCTCTCCCAGGGTTCTTCGATGGGGATGATGATTCTGGTCATCTCGATCGGGGTCGGGTCGATCTTCGCGCTCACTGCATGGCGGAGAAGGTCGGCGAGCCCGCGCCAATTCGAGAGCGATGCGCCGAGGGACACCGCGTCCGACATGGGACCCGCGACTTACCGGATTCCCCCAAAGTAATCGAAGGACCTGGCTCTCGGGTAGGGCTGCGCGTGATTCCGCCAGCGTGATCTGTATTCGACACGCTATCACTGTCCTCGACGAGAGACCGGGCCGGAGTCATCCGGTGAGGAGATTCTCGGCGTACTGCTTATTTCTGCCGCAGAGCAGATTCCTTGCCGGGAGGTCGAGCTGCCGACCGGCCCGATTTCCGCGAGGAAGGCAGGATCATAATCCCTTCCGCCGGATCGCCGATGACTCTCGCGTTGCCTTCCAGAAACCGCCACCCGACCCAGGCGATCGTCGCCGCATCGAGTTCGTCATGCGTCAGTCGGCGACGTCGGAGATCTCCGGTTATTCCCAGCCGTACTAAAGCCTCTTGAAGCTCTGGAATACCCGCACCCTTTCGCCGAATTCCTAATAGATCCTGTGCCCCGCCCGGATATCCTTCGACGGTCGTCATTCCGAGTTGCCGAAACTCCCCCGCCAATCGCATGCCACGCATCGTCAGCATCCGCATCGGTCCCAAGGTCAAGGGGAAGAATCGAATTCCAAGGCGACGGAGCTCCTGGTCACATTCGCGGAAGTGGGGGCCAGATCGATCGTCGATCGACTCCCTACCCCGGGGGAGCGAGAGAGGAGCGTCGATCGTCACGAGTTGGAGGTTTGGATTCTGGGCAAGGTCGAGTATCTCCTGGTCGGAGTTCGCCACCGAGGTCCGGGCCGTTCCGTCTTTGTCAAGAAGGCAGCAACCAGTAGACCGTTGGGGGGAACCCGCCAAGTCAAGGCCGAGAACGAGGGGGCGAGCCGGTCGCTTTCTCTGCGATCCCACGTTCTTCCGGGATGAGCTCCCAGTATAGGAGCGGGACCCCTCTTCCGCCTTCCCGCCTAGGGCGCGCCACGAATGGAATCGGCGGATTCGTCCTAGGCTTAAAGACCCCCTTCATCACATTTCCGGACGAGGCCAGAATGCGTGAATGCCCGATTCTCGTTCAGAAGCGGTCGAGGCGACTCCGCGACTAGGACGCCGTTCGATGGACGAGAAGAGGCCAACCGTTGCGAATTCCTACTTCGCGCGCGGGTTAATCGTCGCCGTCGCCGTGCTGATCGTCGTGGGGCTCGGAGTTGCGGCTTTCGATATCACTCGAGGTACCGAGAGTATCTCGGGATCGGCGGACTCCTCTACCTTTCTTTCCGATTGGACCCAGACAACCGTTCAAATTGCCGCCACCCCCAACCCGCCCCCGGCTCAAGTCAGTCAGATCGCGGGGGCCCCCAGCCGCCTTCCGGCCGCCTTGGGTAACTTCCTCCTAAACGCGGGTCGTGCGGGCCACACGGCCCTATCCTGGACTTTTACGGAGGCCCGCGGAAGCCCTACCAATCTGGAGATCGAGATAGTATTCCAGCTGCAGTTCGAAGTGGGCGCGGTAGTCACACATGATACCTTCACTGTATTTCTGGAAACGCAGGCCGTTGTCGTCGGGGCGGCCTTGACTTTTTCAATTTACTGGGATTCGGGGGCCGTAGGCGGAACTACCTTCGAAACGGAAACCGAGGTCGCCGAAGCTTGCGTCGCGGTGGGAGCATGTCCATGAGTCTCGCGACTGCCCTAAGTACCTCGGTTGAACGCAAAATTGGTCGACCGCGAGCTGGCACCTCACGACAATCCTTCGGGGAACATATACGAAGCTCGCCGTGGGTCGGATTGACCTTGATTGCTTCGCTGGCCCTTACTGCCGCGGTCATTGGTGGCGTATTGGGCGCCTCCACTCAGTTCGCCGCTGGGCCCACCGAGAGTGGCGAGGGAGCTTACGTCGCCCAGACTGGGCTCGCCTATTGGAGCTGGGAACAAACGCATGTCGGAGCGATTCCAAATCCGATCCCCGCTCGTGTTTCGGTTGCGGAGGCCGCACCGACGGTGCTACCAAGGGCGACGGCTGGCTACACGATCAATCCCGCTGTAGTCGGCCAGGCGTCCGTAGAGTGGAGCTTTCAGGAGAGCACCGCGACCCCCGCTCGAACGGAGCTCGAAATTCGATTCGTGGATGGAATCTCGCAACCGGCCTCTTCCGTTACGATCTACGTGGAGTCACAGAATGCGATTCCAGCCGGTGCCGTGGTCTACGAATTTTATTGGGCCTCGCCCGCCTACCCCCCTGCGTTTCTCCTGATCGAATCGATGCAGGCCTCCGTGTTCGTATGCTCGGCGATCGGGGCCTGTCCGTAGATTCGAGTTTCCGTTTCGGGGCAGCCGGATTCTCGGGGACGACCCGAATTGTCGTACGACGCGTACAGGTATGCATATATACGTATCTCCACCCGGTCGGAGCCTTGAGCGTTACCGCCCCGTGGGGAGGCAATCACCGCGGCGTCCGAAGCTTCATCTACCCCTTCCAAGAACTCATACGGTGAGGAACACCATCGGATGGCGTCGGGCGACCCTCGCTGGAGACTTACCCGACGTACCGTCTTCTTTGCCACGTTGCTGGCCCTGGTCGGGATCGTAGGGGCGTATGCCGGAGCCGCCTCGTTTTCGATCGGTCTGGGGGTCCCACAGACCGGAGCCGGAATCTATCACGCGACGGCGCAGCTGACCTACTGGACGGAGACCGACGTAGGAGTCGGTCCCCAACCGGCGGTCCTTCCAGCCACCCTCTCCGCGGCGGTGGCGACCCCGACTGTATTGGCCGCCGC
The DNA here is from genome assembly GCA_049300255.1 of Thermoplasmata archaeon. Taxonomy (GTDB): domain Archaea; phylum Thermoplasmatota; class Thermoplasmata; order Lutacidiplasmatales; family UBA184; genus Lutacidiplasma. The sequence goes on along the minus strand of JBAQJJ010000050.1, from coordinate 9,401 downwards.
AGGTACCAATTACGGCATCAATGCGGCTGTCGCCAACGACGTCGCTCACTTTTGGAAATTTCAGGAGGCGGTGGGCGCTCCCGACAACACTGAACTCGAGCTCCAATTCACGGTGTCGACCGGGGCGGTAGCGATCTTCACCACGGTGACTGTCTATGTCGAGACCCAAGCGGCGACGCCCGGAGCTGTTCAAACCTTCGTCCTCTACTATGATCTAGGCTCCCCCGCGTCGGGTACGATCACGCTCAACAGCGTGACCGAGATCAGTCAGGTCTGTTCGGCGGTTGGCACCTGCCCGTAAAGAACCCAGTCGTCCCTTACGAGTCCCGATAATTCAGGGCCTCGGCCCGCCGCCGTCGCGGATTCATTACGTTCCGATTCACCGCCGCTTGTCGATTCCGGGAGTTTTGAGCCGGCCGAGGGAAAGACCCATCAAGTCGCCTAGCTCGTGCGCAGGGAGGGTCCGATGAAAGTCGTCGCTTACGATGAACTTCCACGAAGATTCGATCGCCATCGCGGACTCCTCCAGGTGACCGGCTTTCAACTCGCCTGGACGCGCCGAATCGTCGACCTGTACCGTCGTGACACGGACCTCCTCTCCGACTACGTGGGTCTCTACGCGATCGAAGATAACGAAGTTCTAGGGCAGGTCGTCGTATTTCGAATGCCTTACACCTTCCCGACCGGTCTCGGAAAAGTCGCGGGCATCTCCTTCGTCGTGACCCGTCCCGATTCCGGGCGCAAGGGAATTGCCCGATCGCTCCTAACCGAAGCGCACCAGCGCGAACGATCGGCGGGGATTCGGCACGTAACTTTGTGGACCAGTCGGGCTTGGGCCGCGCACCGCCTTTACCAAGGAATGGGTTACCGAGACCTATACGGAGTTCAGTGGGCATTTCGTGAGCGAACCCGAAGGTCCCTCCTCCCCCGCGGATACCACGTGCGAACGGCGGCTCGGCCCGATTTGAAGAGACTCGATCAGTTTCACTCCGAGTTCACTCAAGGGCGTTGGGGGTTCGTCCCTCGGACGAAGGCGCTCTTCCAGACGGACTGTCGCGCCCACGAACTCGAGGTGAGCAATCTTCGGCTCCTGACGCATCGAGGTGGGCTGTCGGGCTATGCGATGTGCGAGACCGTTCCGGGAGGTGTCACATGCGGAGAGTTGTTGGGCGCGTCTTCCCGGGACGAAGAACTGCTCATCCAAGCGGTCGAACGCGAAGCCCGCGGTGGATTCTCAGCCTTTGCCTTCACTCCACTCACTCAGCGGGTACGCTGGTTCTCGCGGCGCGGGTATGCGATCTCCCCCGGCGCGTATCAGGTCTGGATGGGGATGACCCTGGGTCACGTCATGAAGGAGGAGGCGACCCGGCGCGAGTTCGGATCAAACGATCCTCGATTCCTGTGTCTGAGTCACGATCGCTTCTGATCGGTGATCCGCCCTCAGCTTTGACTCAGCTAAGGATCCCAGTCAGTTCGAACTGTCAGGGAGTCGACGGATCGGATCCCCTTGGCGGATACGACCTTCTTCGAGTACCCGGGCGTACCAGCCTCGACGACCCAGCGTGACCCGCAAGAACTCCGGACCCCGCTCGTGCCCTACGTAGGGCAATAGGTAGAGGTTCGTGCAAGGATCGCACGGTTTGACGATCTCCACGCGTACGTCGCCGATCTGAAATTTGCGTCCGGGAACAAAGTCGTCGTACGGGACTCCCCGCGAGGTTACGTTTTCGCCGAGATCCCCGGGTCGGACGGCCCATCCATCCCGATTGAGCTCCTCGATGGTTTCGAGGGGAATGATCAGGAGCGCCATCCCCGGGTCGTCGCGCCTTTCTTCGTGGCGAAAGCGATTAAAATCCCCGGTCACGCCCCGAGCAGAGACTTCGACCTCGGGAGTCGGGAGCTTCGGCAGCCCATGCGCGCCTTCCGTCTCCGGCTTGCGATTCAACTGGTAGACCTGCCCAATGCCGGACATGCGCGAGAAGCCCCTAGATCTCCTTCCTCTCAGCTACTCAATCTCAGGAACATAGTATTTGCTTTTGTTCGGGATTCGACCTGTCCCCCGGGTCGACAGTCCAATTCGAAATCGGGCAGCGGATCGAAGGCAATTGGCCCCCACGACGACGCCCGAGCCATACTCGAGGGAAGCCGGCGGAACAGGACTTCGTCGCATGCGATTGGCCAGATTAGTGAGGTTTGTCGAGGCTCAACTCTTCAGAACTTGGCGCGGTGGCCTCACCGGATCCGACCGGATTGGGATACAGCTTCGCAACGAGCTGAAGCGCCAGCGGGACTGAGTATCGCGCGGTCGGGACGATCTGGTCCGAGGTCCGGACCTTCTTCACCCCCACGAACCGGCGCGCCAGAAATAGCAGGTACGAGAAGGTGGGGAGACTAAAGGCCAGCATCGCGCCGCGCGGTTCCAGCAGCACGTAGACGTACGAAAAGTTCGGAAGCGTTAGCGCTGCGGTGGCGCCCGGGGGATCGGCGACCAGCTTGAGCGCCAGTCTTCCGGAACGCCACTTAGGAGGCATGAATCTCCGTGGGGGCGACCCGTGTATCGGCGACCGGCGGGGGACCGCCGGGGGGTGGATCGGCCAGTACGTAGGTCAGGAAAACCCAGCCCGAAGCCGGTACCATCCAGGAGTGCCGGCTGAGTCTCCGATCGAATCGGCCCAGGTTCGCGACGGCCGCCGCTCCCAATCCGCGAAGTGCTCGGGGCGAATCAAACGGTGGCGCGAGCACCGAGACCGGTTCGCACCCGATCCTTCGGAATCTCGGCAGAAGTAGGCGGTCCCAGTCCGTCGGAGAACGGGGGTAGGTTTCGAGCGTGTAACCGGTTTGGGCCGGTGGAATCTGCGTTCCGAATCGGGCGAGCGCGGCGCGCGGCCGGCCCGTGGCGAGCTCCCATAGGACCGGAAATCCTCCCGGTCGGTTGAGCGTCGTGAAGGCCAATCGACCTCCCGGCTTCATTCGGTCGGCTAGCACGTCGGCGAGTCCCCGAATGTTCGGTTCAAGATTGAACGCACCGAACGCGGAAAAGATAGCCCCGAAACCCTCGCTGCGGGTCGGACGGAGGATCGAGTCGAGGCTTCCCAGCGATCCTGCGTGAATCGTCAGGCGACTCGATACCTGGGCCTCCCGAGCGCGCTCGCCGAGAACCCGCAGCATCCCTTCCGAGACATCGACGGCGGTGATCCAATGTCCCTCGCGTAGCAAAGGCAAGGTATGAAAGCCGGTACCCGGCCCGATTTCGAGGATCGGATCGAGCCCCCGTAGGCCCTTCTGGATCAGCCCAAGCGCCTGCTCCTTGAGATACCGTTCGATCGGCTTCGCCTGGATGGCCTCATCGTAGACGCCCGCCCGAGCGTCGAACTCCTGTTCGAGAAGTTCGTAGGCGCTCCGAGGCGAGGAAATCCTCTGGGGATCGAGCACGATCGTGCGGGGGAAATTCCCGAAGTAGCGACGACAGAGGTCTGTCCCATATTTCTCACAGAACTTGAACCAAGCCTCGGCGGCTTCGGCGGAGTCTACTACGAGGGCGGTGGCATAGCGAGAAATTTGCCCGTCTTGTCGACGAATTTCACACCCGCCCTCCCGAAGGGCAGAGGAACTCCATCGATTGGTCGACTCGGAGGAAATGACGTAGATCCGCTCCCGATGTTCCACGAATAGCAACCGGGTAGGAGGATTTCCCTTTGCGAGAAGTTCGATGGTATCCCGCCTAGGGAACCCCGTTGCGCCGACCGCCGGATGGGTAGGAAGGTTCCTCATGGACCGTTCGGCGCTGGCGAGCCCCATGCCGGGAGGGGAATCCGTCGTTGCTGAGGCTCCTCGCATCTCCCTTCACTCCGCCGGGCTCGAGCCGCGCGAAAACGGAGGTTCTGAGGGGCTATTCTGATACCGAAGTCGCAGGGATTCAAAACGGTCGGTTAGCATCGCCAAGCGATGCAAGCTTGGCTGGGCCGTAAGGCCAGACATTTCGGGGTCTTCTCGTCGAACCCGCGCGTTGTCCAATAGGGTCTTCAAGTGAATGTAAGTCGCGGCGAGCGGGAAGAGCAGAGCGCTCGCAGCCCGAATCGGCCATGGCGCCGGCGATTCCTGGGAAGGATGCGTCGACGGCTGGCGCTGGGCATAAAGGCGGGGTATCTCCTCCTTCATCCAGACCCCGGCACCCAATAGTCCCTGGTAGTAGGCTTCCCCATGGAGCACGACGGTATGCAGCGCTTCGCGCGCCACGACGAACCCGCGAGGGCGTCCGAACTCTCGGGATGCGGCCCCATCTTCCAACACGTAGTTGAAGCAGGGACGCGGGCGCTCGTCCGCGGGCCAAGGCCGCAGGTGCAATCGGGCGGCGACCGTCGCGTAGAGCATGAACACCCAGAGCGCCCCCTTCCGAGTGACGACGAAGAAATCCAAGTCGTCCCCCGGCTTGGGCTCGCCGTACGCGGTCGAGCCCGTGATCCCCACACAGACCGTCAGGGGCAAAATCGGGGAGAGCGTCCGGTCCAGCAGGACCTCCGCGGCGTGTCGGTAGCGCGCCGCACGGGCCCGTCGATCGTCGAGGCCGGCGGGGCACGCTCCCGCAGAGAAAACATGATCGCCCTCGAGTCGCGCCAGATCGGGCCGGGTCGAAAGCCAGTCGCGAAGATCCGACTCGTCCAAAGACCCGTCGGGAGGCGAGAGCGAGGCGAGATCGGCCAAAGGAACCCCCGTATCGTACTGGCCCGCGACCCAAAGGATCGACTCGATCCTGTGAGCGAAATTTCCGCCCGGCGTGGTCGATCGGCCTTCCCGGCGACCTGCCGTTCCTCGGCATGCCTTCGGAGGCTTCGCTCGCATCGCCTCTACCCTTCTATTCACTTCGGCGCGTTCATGTCGGGCGGGGTTTCGGGGGTAGGTCCCTTCTTCCGGCGACGGGTCACCACGACTACGGCGGCGACCACTACGACCACCGCAACGATGATGACTCCGATCACGACCGACGTCAGCGGGAACGTGCTCGGGGAGCTCGATGAAGAGCTCGCTCCGGAGACCATTTCACCGGTCATTCCATCCGCGAAGTGGATGAGGCAGACGAATTCGTAGGACCCGGCGGCAGGCGCCGTAAAGTTCGCGAAGAATTCGGCGCCCGGCGTGGACCCCAAGCTCAAGTTCACAATCGGAGGATGAGCGTTGAAAAAGGCCGCCAGCTGGGCGCTCGAGTCTCCCGAGGGAATCGTAAAATTCGCGACGGAAGAGAGGGTGAAGGTATGCTCAAAATTCGCCTCTTGGGTCACCACCAGGTGGACCAATGCGCCTGGGGAGACGGAAAGTTGATCCGGAACAAAGGAGAGGCTGCCCGTGGCCATCACGGCTACGTTATTCACACCGGCAGAGGGGCTAGCGCTTTCGATTGACGTGTGAGCGGCCGTGATCCCGGGAACCGCAGAAACCAGGGCGAGGCTGGCAAGGACGAGAAGCAAGAGTGCCGACCTTGAACCTTGGTGCGCGCTGTTCATAGCCGGGCACCTCCCGCCGTTGAACCCTCAGGACGGCTGCGCTCGCCGGCGGCCCCGCCCCACGATGCCTCGCTACAGCCTCGTTGGTGTCGCACCGCACAGCCCATCATCAAGGGCACCGGCGAATCCCACGGAACCAATATTTCGTGGCCGCAGGGAAGTGCGAGTCCCCAATCGTTCGTCGATCGGCTTACGCTACCGTCGTTGTTTCGATTCATTTTTCTTCTCCTACATAGATCAAGTCGGACGGGCCGCGGCGAATGCGGCGCGTGGTCACCCCGATGACGAGGGCGATCACGATCGCAATTGCTCCCACCAGAACGAAGTCGTAGATCGGAAGACCCGCGATCGTCGCGGGTAGAACGATGCCGATGTGCGCCGTGTAATTCACCGCTTGGAAGCTTCCAGCGCCGGTTCCGAAGAGGAGCGCGACGGTCCCCGAGTCCGGCTTTAGTGCTACCTGCGGGCTCACTCCTACGGAGACGGAGTTGCCGTTCGAATCGGTGGCGATCGCCTCCGACCCAATGGCCAAGTACTCGAGGGTCCGCCCCGATTCGTTCGACACGCTTCCAACCGCAGAGCTGGTCGTGGAGGAGGCGACGAGATGTTCCGTTCCGGGGAACGCCGGGGCCAGCGGGATCGAGAGGAGCAACGCATCGCCGACGACCTGCCAGGGCCACTGGGAAATCTGAATCTGCATGGCGACGGAGGACACATTGCCGGCCGTCGCCCCATCGTAGGCGGGCAGGAGATACGCCACATCCACGGAGACCTGTCCTACGGTAGCGATCGGAGTACCAGAAGGACGGACAGGACCTGATCCCGAATACGCCAACGCAAACTGATCGTCGTTGCTAACGTTCTGAGAAGTCCAGCCAAAGCTTCCCAGAGTTGCGACCGCAACGACAGTTCCATTGGGAGTCACTTCTTCGATGTCCCCAACCCCGACGGATAGCCCAGAATTCGCGAGTTGCGGTGCGGAGACTGCTACCGAAGGGGTATTGGGCTCAAAATTGCACAGCACGACTCCGTTGGTCCACGAGGTGGGATTGAGCGAGGTGCTCCACGCAGGCGTGTCGGCCGAGACTGCCGGCAAAGCGAGCAGGAGGGGTACCGTCGCGAAAACGAGGTAGAGGGAGGTCGCGGGTCGATATTTCGTTCGAACCCAGGTACCAGGTCGGCCGGAGGGAGGCATCGAGCTCCCTACTCCAGGGTGGGCTACCCTCCTTTTGGTTCAAACTCGAAAACGATTGGTCCAAAGTGGGAATTCTAAGGGCGAAACAACTCGGCCCAGGACTCGATCAACCGTTCGATCCATTCGTCGGCTGGCCCCGCGCGATACGCAATCAGCAACCGAATGGCGCGTTCCCGATCGACGACGTCGAAGGTTCGCAGTCTGCCCTTTCGACCCGAACGAACGAACCCCGTTTCCAAGAATCGATGGAGATGGACCGAAAGGCGCCCCGGACTCAGGGTGGTTCGCTCGATCAAGTCGGGAATGGTCCGATCCGGCGCCTCGAGCAATGCGACGAGCAAGCGACGCGCCGAAGCCGACTGAGTGAGTCGAAGCAGCTGACGATCACCGAGCGGAACGGAGGCGACGAAGTAGTGGTCCTGGTGATCCCCGTGCTCTCGGTGCAGTAGGCCCGCTTCCGTGAGTCGATCGAGGTGGTAGACGGTTTCCCCCCAGGCGGTGCCGGCAGTCCGTTGAACCTCCCGGGCCCCCAATCCGGGTGCTCGCCGTACTGCTTCGTAAAGCCGTCGCCGCGTATCGAGAGTAAGAAGGTCCTCCTCCATTGCTCATGTGCGACGTGGCCATAGGGAAGCCGCCAAGAGCAGCAAAGCAACGAGGAGCACGAGGACTAGGATCGGAAACTGAGGCGCGGCAAATGCCGGTGGATTCACCGGGAGAACCCCCCACGCCCAGATCGCGGCGACTATGGCCAGGACTGCGTTGGCCCCGGCAAGCAACAGAAATCGGGCATCGCGAGCTCGGACCCACGCCGCGGAAGGGACCGCTGCGTTCACGCACGAGATGCCGACGATCAAGATCGATACGAAGAAATCCTGAAGCTCCACGGTCCGAAGGTCGAGGGGACTGCTGTTTAAGTCCTTACTCCCGGGCGCGCGGAGGGTGGGTCCATCCCCCGTCGCCAGGGCGCATGTCCCAAAGCTATTTTGACCCCTAACCCTCGTAGCGCTCGGGCAATCCGATGAACGACCGCACGACGACAGCCGTCGAGGACCCTTGCCCGTAGAACGTCCCGAACTTCCGCCGGAAGAACGAAGCGGCTGGGTCAAGACCTACGCCCGAACTTCCTACCGAGATCTCCCCTGGTTCTCGCCCCGTCCGTACGAGTGGATTCAGCGGGGCGTTCGTGAGCACTGGCTCCGTCCGCGGGCGAAGGTCTTGGACATCGGCTGTGGCGCGGGGACGAATGCTATTTTTCTCGCGCGGTCGGGTTTTGGGGCAAGTGGCCTCGACCTCGCCCCGGGCGCGATCGAAGCCGCGCTCCGGCGAGCGCAGCGCGCCGGCTTGCAGGTTGACTTCCGCGTCGGGGACGCGCTGCGGATGCCGTTCTCCGACGGATATTTCGGTGGCCTAACGGACGTCGGCTGTTTCCACACGTTGCCGCTCAACTTGCGCGACGCCTACGCTGCCGAGCTTTCCCGCGTCCTGCGGCCGGGTGGCGCCTATCTCCTATCCTGGGTGGCGCGGGAATACACGGAATCGATGGGCCCGCCTCACCGACCGTCGGTCGATGAGGTGGCGACCACCTTCGAATCGCGATTCTTGGTCCGGCGGATCGAATCACTCAATCGTGGCCAGGCGAATCTTCCCGCGTACGGCGCAGTGCTCGAACGGCGCTCGCGTCCCCAACCGCCCCCGCGCTGAATCCGCTTAGGTGACGATCACCGGCCCCTTCGAGCGTTCGATCCGAGGATGGAACGCTCGATTCGGAGATCAACTCTCCCGAAACTCTGGACGAAGTAGTCCGAACTCGAGATCGTCGCCCCAACGGTTTCCACGACGGCCCGCCTCACGTCGACGACCTTCCCGACGGAACCCCAACTTGCGGAGCACTAGTTGGGAGGCCAGATTCTCGACGGCGACGATCGCCGAGACGCGCCGCAAACGGAGGGACTTGAACCCCCATCGGAGGAGAGCAGAGCCCGCTTCGGTCGCGTAGCCGCAGCCCCACTGGTCCCTTGCCAACGCGTAGCCCAATTCCGCCGATTTATTGTGATGGTCAACCCCAAACAGGAGCGCGGAGCCTACAAAGGCGCCGCACTCCTTGGTTCGGACAATGAATCGATATGCTGTTCCGCTCCGGACACCTTGATGAGCACGACTCACAACCTCGTGCCCGGGTTCAATTCGGCGAGCGTAGGGCAGGTAGCGGTAAACCCGCGGATCGTGGAACATCGCTTCCAAATCACGGGCGTCGCGCGAACGCGGTAGTTGGAGGATGAGTCGGGCGGAGGCGATTGTAGGGTTCCGCACGCGACTCAGCGGACGCCGGGTCACGTGGGGGCATCGAGGGAAGCTATTTCAGGAATCGGCGGAAAAAAATATTCGGCGCAACCTCCCAACTGAGTCGTCTTGACGAGCGCTCGCGGGCTGGGTGACCGCGTCGCGTCAGCGGAGCTCGAGGCAGGCGTCGGAACCCTATCGGCTCAAGAAAGCCGAATCGTTAAGAGTTGTGAGCTACTTGCCCCACCGTTTGCAAGCCCCATCGAAGCGGCCGAGTCGATTCCGGCTGATCGCAGGACAGGTCGACGTCACCGACGTGACGACTCGCATCCTGTTTCCGACGGCTCAGCTCAACAATTGGAATCCGTTCGTGCGATTTGGCGAGACGATTGTCACGTCCCGCAAACAGAGCGGGGACCACGGACACC
>JBAQJJ010000049.1:0-173576 GCA_049300255.1 Thermoplasmata archaeon | reverse complement strand
GGCTCTAGCCGAGTCCGATTTGTTTCGTGAGCCCGACGAGGTCGTAGAACAACCGTTCCTCGATGATCTCCCCGCGGGCGTTCCAGGTGGCCACGGTGCAGAACTCGACCTTGAAGCTCCGGTTGGTAGGCGGGATCGACTTGGCGCCCATGTTCATCGGCCCCTTCATCGTGCCTGTGAAGTCCGCCACGGAGCACGTGTGGTTGCCTGCGACGAAGAAGATCTTGTACGGGCGATTGATCAGATGGTTGTCCGGGAAGGTCTTGAAGAACTCTACGGATTCCAGGTCGTGGTTGTGCCTCCCTCGAGTCGGCTCCGGCTGGCCGGGCCAGTAGACGGCGACATCCTCCGTGTGTCGTTTTCGGAAGGTATCCCATAGCTTGCTGTTGGGTCCAGCATTCCAGGCATCGTCGAGTGTCTGCATCAACTCGGCCAGCTCTTCTGGCTTCATGTTCGGACCCTAAATGCTTCCTTGAGAAATATTCACCGCACTCTCGTGCTTAGCGCTCCGGCATCAGAGACTCCGCTCTTCAGAATGGGGCGGGTTACCTAACGGATCACCGCAATGTGCCTCAGGACATGGGCCGCGTGCATCGCGCGTCAAAGCCGAGGTATAGAATCGGAAGAATCATTCGGAGCCGGGCCCGGGCACGTCAACCTCCTTGCAGTGCCCCCTGCGGCTCCTCTGATGCGTAGAGATACCGTCTCTGTCCCCGAAAGAAGCGCATTCGAGGGTGCCTTTCGATGGGTGTGGTGTTGAGAAGGGTCAGGGTCATCCCCTGATTGCTACCCCTTCGCTCGCCAGGGCCAACTTTGTTTGGCGACGGCTGGGTTCAGCTCTTGTGAACGACCTCAATGTCGTGGCCATCGGGATCGATCACCCACGTGGCGTAGTAGCCAGGATAGTACTCGAGCCGAGCTCGAGGTGACTCCTTGCTCTTGCCTCCCGCGTCAACGGCCGCCTTGTAGAATGCATTTACCTCAGCGTGGTCCTTCGCTTCAAATCCAACATGGACTGCCTGCGGGTCGGGCGTTCCTTCCTTCAGCCAGAAGAAGGCCCGCTCGCCATCACCAAATCCCTTCAGGTCGGGGTGTCCGTCATGGCCCTTGTAATCAGTGAAGTTGGTGATTCCGAGGGGTTTCAGAGCCTTGGTGTAGAACGCGACGGAGCGCTTGAAATTGCGAACCGTGAGAATGACGTGGTCAATCACCGACGACCCTCCAACCCTTGGTGAGGGGCGAATCTCTCCACTCCATATTTGAATTGGCTCCTCAGCGGCGTGCGAGCGGGGCCGAGCCGAAGGGCTCCGAAAACGGGGCACGTACCGTTAGAGTCCCTTCCGACGCAACGAACGCACGGGCGCACCGATCTCACGGCGCGGGTTGTGTACTGAGGGGACTCTTCGCCCGGGAGCTTCCTTCGACCTTCGGCCGCCTCGTTTGGGCACTCGTCTAGGATTGGAAAAATCGTTCCATGCCTGGCCCCGGCATAAGAAAATGAATCGAGAAGCACTCGCGCTAGGCGAAGTGGAATCGGGTGCCGACGCTCGGCTGAAGATACGCATCGGGCATACGACGACCCAGCTCCTGCTGGGCCTTCCAGCCGGTGCAGTGACCGGGAACGATGTAGTTGGGCCTGAGAGCCTCGAGTTCGGCGATAGTCTGGGGAATAATGGGCTCGAGTGCCTTGCCTGTGAGATGGAGACCACCGACGAAGGCGTGAATCGCGTCGACACCCGTCATTTGCTTCGCGTTCTTCAGAATGTTGATGGCCCCGGCATGACTACATCCCGAAACGACGACGAGCCCTTTGCCCTTCACGTGACAGATCAGGTTCTGGTCGTCCCAGACCATCTTGTCCGGTTCCCATCCGCTTGCCCCTCGAGCCCATTGGAGAGGAAACCCGTGCTCGAAGTCGGTTGTTCGCTCTACCCTACCCGATACTAGCGTGGAATCACCCACCAGGAGCGACGGTCCCTCTCGCTCCAGCAGTTCGACCTCCTGTTGCATAAGGGCGGTTCGATCCGGCGGCGGCAGGTTCATCTCCGCCCCGGTCGGGAAGACGAGCTTTCGGGTTTTCCAGGCGTCAGGGTGGAGAACGAGGGGAAGGCGTTTACGTCCCACGCGTCGGATCAGTCCCTCCAAACCTCCGTGGTGGTCGCCGTGTCCATGGGAAAGGACAATCGCCTGAAGGTCGTCGACTCTGATTTCCAGAGCCTCCAAGTTATGCGAGAGGGTGTCCGGTGTTAGGCCGGCGTCGTAGAGCAGGGCGGTTTCCTTCCCATCGTGTCGAATGGTCACGAGGGCAGAGAAACCATGCTCAGCCCGCAGATGAGGTCGTCCGAACCAGTCACGCGTCAGGGGAGGTCGGTGGGCCCGATCGTCACTCGCGAGAAAGGCGTCGATCGAATTGTCGACCAACAGGGTAACGTCGACAGAATCCACGGCCCGAAGCGCAAGCGGTCCTTCCATGCGGGAGCAACCAGATTCAGGCTAGTTAACCCCTACCGCGAGGGAATCCTCGCAAGTCCTTGAGGGCGCCAGTATGGGTTCGTTCTCCAACGAGGAGCTGGAAAGTCGTTCGTTTGGATCGTTGTCCAACGACGGATTCGTGAATTGGCGGATCCCTTGCACAGTGGCTTGAAGGCCAAACGGCAGTCCACTGCAGACCGTCGTCTAGGATTTGAAGATTCGTTCGAAGCCTGGCCCCGGCCTCTCTCGATGCTGTTTATGGCGCGGTAACCGTCCGTCCTGACGAATGTCCGGCATGACGATTAAGTACCTTGCCAGGCTACTCTCACCCCATGCGCGGTCAGCCTGCACCGGGAGCTCCGCAAACGCCCGACTTGATAACGTCGATCTACGTCTGGGGCTCGATGCGAGACGAAGTGAACCGACTGGCGTCGCGGGCCGCCCAGGGAATGGATCCGCGTTTTGCTTGGGTGGGGGGTGTCCGACACCCAGACCGAAGAATCTCCGGCGAGCGTCCCCAAGCGGGGGATCGTTGCCCCCACCCCCGCCTTCGCCCCCCCTCCAGGAGTCAGTGCGGATCGGATGTGGACGTACCTCCGGCCGAACGGGCAGCGACGCGATGCTCAGGAGCTGCAAAGCTTCCTCAAGATGTCGGAACCAATTCAGCAGGCAATCGAACAACTGCTTGGACGAGAAGCCCCCCGCGTCTTGGTCGTGGCCAACCTCGAACGGCTCCGGGAGTTTTTCTGCGCCGAGGAGCCGGGCCCGCATCCGTTCATCGAGTGGTTGAATGCACATGAGATAACGCTGATCGCGAGTTCGACCGGCGGGCCGCTGCGTGAGGGAGTTCACTTTGAGTTCATGGTAACCCAGCCCGATGCGACCCAATCGGTTGTTCGGCCTCCCGTTGTCGCCATCCGTCAGGGCGGTGACCCCGATACGGACTTCCTTCAGCAGATCTTCCGCCCGCTCGAGGTCGTGTGCCTTTCCGGGCTTTCACCCTCGGCGCAGCCCGCCCCGATATCGGTAGCACCCGTCGGAAGGAATTGACTCGGACGGCCCTTGGTCGGCCTTTCCGGTAGCAGAACGACGGGGGGTAGGCGGGCTCCCTGGCAGGATCCCAACGAAGGTGAGCAGTAGCTTCGATATCCTCCTCCTTAAGGTCGCAATCGCGCCCGCCTTCGTCGGTCTGGTCAGTCTCATAGCGTTGCGCTACGGCCACCGCGCGGCCGGTTGGCTTGTCGCCCTGCCCATCACCACAGGGACCATCCTTGTGGTCCTCACCCTGACGGAGGGGACGGCATTCGCGTCATCCGCGGCAGTTGGGGCCTTACTGGGGATCGTCTCGACCTGCGTGTTTTGCCTCGGATATGCGAGCTCCGCCCCGCGTTACCCCTGGCCCGTGTGCCTCGGGGTCGCCGCTGCCGGGTTCGGCGTCTCCACGCTTGTACTGAGCCGATTGCCCGAGATTGTGATCGTCGACCTTGTCGGGTCGGTCCTGGCGCTTTGCGTCGTACTCGTCGTCATTCCGAAGCCAACGGGGTCCGCGAAAGCGACCCCGCTTCCAAGGTGGGAGATTCCGCTCCGGATGCTGACCGCGGCGGTCATCGTCCTGACCATCACTACGGCAGCCGCGAATTTGGGCTCTCAATTGAGCGGTCTACTGAGTCCTATTCCGGTTTTCACGATCACGCTCGTGATCTTCACGCACTCCCGGGAGGGGCCGGCACCGGTATTCGTCTTCCTCCGAGGTTTACAATACGGCCTCTTCAGCTTCGCGGCGTTCTGTGCCGTCGTCGCCGTGCTTCTCGTTCCTTACGGAATTGGGATTGCCTTCACCGCAGGCTCAGGGGCGTTGCTCGGAGTTTACGCTGTCGTGCGAGCGGTTCTCGGCCGATTAGCTAACCGTAAGGGGAAGGATTTAGGCTCTCTCACCTGACGCTGTCGGGGGGCGATCGCCAGTCTTCGGCGATTGCTGGAATTCAATCCGCTCAACGCGAACGCCTAAGGGAAACCCATCTCCGAAAGTTGGGTCCAGTTAATTGAAAATGTCTCGCGTCTTCGAATCTCTACATGAGCTTGAATCTCGGCGGACCTTTCCTAAGACAGCCCATCAAGTACCCATCGTCCCGCGCCTCGGGAACGTTACGTCAAGGGGACGGGGGAGGACGGAGGGGTATCCGTTCGCCCTCAATTGCCGAGCGATCTTCGCTCGATTCGCGTGGGCCGACGGCCGATGGTAATCCAGATTCCGTCCGGATCGCAGACGCTGGCCATCCAACCTTCCGTCGTAGAGGGTGACCATCGAGTGGGTCGTGCGCCGTTCTGGAGCAACGACTGATAGGTTTTCTCCAAGACTGACCGAGCTGCCACTCCAATCGTGAAGTCGAGATGGTCGAGCGCCTCCCCGGTTTGGTAGGGGGTGTAGAAGCGAGACCCCGGGGGGTACCAATTGAGTTCAATCAACCGGCGAGACCGCGGGTCCCTTAGGAGGACCCAGAGTCCTCCGCCCCAACTTCGCGTGTCCCCTCGGCGAACTACCCGAAGCCCAAGCGCGCGCGTGTAGAATCGGAGGGATCACTTGAGGTTCGTGACCCGGATGCCAGTATTCTCGAGTCGCATGACCGAACGGAAGTCTCCCTGCTAGAAGAACCTTGACGATTCCATAAGTTGAGGCGGGACGTCGGGATCGTTAAACTATTTGTACCGCGCGATTTCTGACCTCGAAGAGAGGCCCGTCGCGATTTCGGGAGGGAATTTGGTTCGCGCAAAGTCCTCGGACGGGGAGGTAGCCGAGCAGATCGCGGCACTCGACCAACGCTACCAGACCGCCGTGGAGCAGAATGATTCCGAGGAGATGGATCGCATCCTAACCGACGACTTCGTACTGGTGACGGGATCGGGTAAATCCTACACCAAGTTCGATTTGCTGGAAGAGGCCCGAAGCGGCCGGTTCCAATACGAACGCCAAGTTGACAGCGACCAGACCGTCCGAGTTTGGGGAGACACGGCTGCAATCACGGCCAAGCTGTGGGCTAAGGGGTTGGAGGACGGCCGTCCGTTCGAATATCATGTCTGGTTTACCGATACGTACGTCCGCACTCCAACCGGATGGCGATACGCCATCGGCCAATCGGGTTCCCGGTTGCCCTGAGGAGGGCCCGGGCGGGGGACGCAGGGAGCCTGGTCAACCCTTAATGGTCCGACCAGGTTTCGAGGGTCCGTGAATCCCCGCGAGCGCGAGTTGATGACTGGGATGGGGAACTGTTACGCCGCATGCGGGGCCAATTACGAGGAGACCATTGGCATGGTGGCCGAGACGCGAAAGCTTACACCGGAACAGGTCAAGGGGATGCTCGCCGAGATTCGAGCCAAGTATGGGAACGACGTGGACTATCAGGCGCTCCGGAATCGCTTACCGGCCACCTTCCCATTCTGAAGACCCCCGGATGCGAGGCGCATGACGAAATGTCCCGCCTGCCTCGCTCCCTTTGTGCCGGGGGACTATCCGGGGCTTGCCCGGCACCTCATCGATTCTGCTTCCCTGAGCGACGCCGCGCACATCCGTTGGCTCAATCAAAACCTCTCGCGGAAACGAATCGGCGTCGAGGCACTGACCCAATCGCTTCGGGCTTACTTTGACTTGGGCCAACATTCGTTGCGGGATTGGATCGTCCACAAGTTTGTGCTCAAGTTCTTCGGGAAGATACCTCACCCATTCGTGACCGCCTTGCAGCATCCTTCGCGGGAGGTGCTGCTCGGCTACGTGATCGAGCACCAACACTTTCTGCGCCAGTGGGTCCGTTCGTGTTCGTACATTATGGCCCGAACTGACCAGCCCGAGGTCATCTTGTACGAACTCGACAATCTGAACACCGAGTTTGGGGGCTTTGGCCCATCGCGCGTGTCCCACTATGAACTGCTACTGCGAATGGGGGAGAGTCTGGGGCTCCCCCGAGCCGAGGTGCTCGCCACACCCCCGCTTCCCGCGACCCAACGAGGGATCGATGGATGGGAGCGCATCGCGCGAAGCGAACCCTGGATCGCCGCTGTAGCGGCAATGCACAGTCTCGAGCTGATTGCGAACAAGAATTTGGTCTCCGAGGGAGCGACCCTGCACTATTTCGATCCGACGATCTTACACGGATCGGCGATCACGGACGCGTCCAAGAATTTTCTCCGTGAGGGATACGAAGCCGACGTCGAGCACTCGAACCAAGCGCTCGATCTCGTCGTACGATTTGGCAGCGCGCCGAACGTGGTGGAGGATGTCCAGTCGGTCTTTCTCTATTCGATCGATCTGTTCGACGATTACCTCATCGCCCGGTTGGAGCGGAGCGGAAGCCTTGAAGCATAATTACGAAGGATGCGCGATCTGCGACTCGACGTGGGGCGACGTCTGGGCCGAAGTGGAAGGCGAGCGGACTTTCTTCTGTTGCGAGGTGTGCGCCGTTCAATTTCAGGGGCTCGTCGATCGGGTCAAGGCCGAAACGGGGTGGACGCGCATCGATCAACTCACGCTAGCCGGCGATCGTCGCGGGCGCACGGGCGAGGCGATGGTGTCGGGGGAGCGCTTCCACTTCTTCATCGCCTTCAATCCGGAGGGCGCGATTCGGGAGTTCGCCCGCCGGGAGGCGCCGGCGCCGTAGGATTCTCTAGCGAGTGCGCTTCTCCGCGGCCTTATCGAGTTGCAACGCGGCCCGAAGGAGGCGTGCGAACTGAAGCGAGGTCGCTTCGGTGATCGATCGAAGCTTCACATGGCGAAGATTCTTTCCCGTTCCCTCGAGTAGATGGTCGGGGTCCGGTATCGTACTGCCTCGCCAGAATTCGACGCCAACGTGGTGGGTAAAGGCGCCGACTACACAGATCAGATCCTTTCCCGTGTACCAGGGAGCACCCCACTTGACCTCGATCCGCGTGTCGGGTGCGATGCTTCGGATGAAGCGGTCGGCCGCCCGTTCGATCTCCGCCATCTTCTCATGCGGCGGCTCGGCGGGAGTCCGCGACTTCTTGGACGTCACGGATGGATACGACGGACGCCGAAATTTGAGGCTTACTGATATGGTGACGCCAGTAGGCATCACGCCCTCCGACCTATGCGACCGCGGTAGCGAAGGTCGGAATATAGTCGGGAGAGAGGCGACCAACAAAAGGAAGCGGGTGCTGGCACGCTCGGCATCGATTCTGCGCATCGAGATTCCAATCCTGAATCGTGAAACCGTAGCGTCGTACTGCGATGGCGCCGCAGTGGGCGCAGTACGTATGCTCCAAGGGATGGCCCCACACGTTCCCCAAGTAAACGTAGCGAAGCCCTTCCGAACGCGCAATCGCGTGGAGCTTCTCGAGGGTGGTGATCGGCGTCTCCGGCAGGTCGAGCATCTTGTAATCGGGATGCCACCGCAGGAGGTGGAATGGCGTTTCGGGCCCCAGCTGATCGTGAACATAGCGAGCGAGGCTGCGCAACGCTTCGGGATCGTCACCCACCTCGGGTACGATCAGATCGGTGATCTCCACATGCACGCCCCTCCGTTGAAGGTCCACCATCGTCTCAAGGATCGGGGCCGGACCCTTCGCCGTGATGTACTTGCGCATGAACCCCGGTTCGCCACTGCCCTTGAAATCGACGCTCACCGCGTCCAGCTTGCCGCCGAGCAGTTGGACGGCTTCGGGAGTCATGTAACCGTTGGTCACGAAATTCGCGAAGAGCTTCGCGCGATGCGCGAGCTCGATGATATCGAGCGCGTATTCGATGAAGATCGTCGGTTCGTTGTACGTGAACGTGATTCCTTGGCAATCGAGCCGGGTCGCCATCGCCACCGCCTGGGCTGGCGACAGGGCACGGCCCTGCACCATCTGTTCTTGGGAGATCTCGGCGTTCTGACAGTACTGGCATCGCCAATTGCAGCCCACGGTCCCGATCGAGAACACTCGGGCGCCTGGGTGAAAATGCGACAGCGGTTTCTTTTCCACAGGGTCCACTTGGATCGCCGCCGCACGCCCGTAGGAGAGGAGCTCCAGTCGCCCGCCCTCGTTCTTTCGCACATAGCAAAAACCGTGCGATCCCGCTGGGATGGTGCAATAGCGAGCGCACGCCGTGCAGCGGACCTTTCCGCCGTTCAACGGCTCGTATAGAATCGCCGGATGCGCCATAAATCGGGGATACGTCTGACCCCACCCTAGCAAGGTCGGGAGCAGCGATAACCGTTCCGCTGGGCGGTTCTCACGCTGCCCCAAGGTTTCATCTTATCTAGGTGGTCCGGGAGTGAGGTTGCCCTCCCCCGATCGATGTCGTCGCAAGACCCCGCTGAGATCGAGCGTCGCGTCCTGGACAGAATTCGGCCGCGCCCGGAAATGCTGGCTCGGGTTGCGCGTGTGCGCGCCGAGCTCGTCGACCGAGTAACGGAGGCGGCGCGCGAGCGGAAGAGTCCGCTGGTTCGAGCTTTGGTCGCCGGAAGCGCGGCCCGCGAGACCTTTCTCGAAGACCGGCTCGACTTCGACCTGTTTCTCCTCTTCCCCCCGGAGCTCTCCAAAGACCAACTCGAAATGGACGGGCTCGCCTTGGGGCGAGCCGTTCTCACCGCCCCCGAGACGCGCTATGCCGAACATCCCTACCTCCGCGGAACTTTCGAGGGATTCCAAGTGGACGCCGTACCGGGTTACGCGATCACGGATTCCGGTCATCCACTGAGCGCCGTAGATCGGACTCCCTTTCACCAAGCCTACTTGGTCGCTCGCCAAACGCCTGAGATGGTGGACCAGGTACGGCTCACCAAGAAATTCCTGCGGAGCCTGGGGCTCTACGGCTCGGAGACACGGACCGAAGGCTTCTCCGGCTACCTGCAGGAACTACTGGTGCTGCGATACGGCAGGTTGCGGGACCTTCTGGAGGAAGCTCGTCGCTGGCGACCCCCCGTGCATCTCTCGGAGGCGGGGAAGGATCCTCCCCGTCTTCCCACCCATGTCGCGCTGATCCTACCGGACCCGGTCGACGCGAATCGCAACGTTGCGAGTGCGTTGTCGCAACGCAACCTCGCGATTTTCATTCTGGCCGCGGAGGCGTATCTCCGGAACCCTTCGGAACGCTGGTTCGAAGGGGCGCCTCGACCTTCGATCACGATCGAACAAGCGCAAGAGCGATTGCGCGCCCGCACGACGCACGTGGCGGTGGTCACTTTACCTCGGCCGGATCTCGTGGATGACATTCTCTATCCGCAGATACGCAAAGCCGAACATGCGATTGCCGAGGAAGCCGAACGACAAGGATTTGGGGTGATCGGGACGGCGAGCGCCGCCGGTGACGGCGCCCTGATCCTGCTCGTCGAGGTTACGCACTCCCTGCTGCCGGCGGTGAAACTCCACGGTGGACCCCCGGTCGGGATCGACCGGGTGGGGAATTTTTTGGAGAAATGGACGGATCCCGGTGCCCCCGCCTTGCAGGGGCCTTATGTCCAGGCGGACGGGCGTCTGGCGGTGGAAACTCGTCGAGGCGAGCGGGATCTCGTCGCCCTCTTGCACACGTCGCTCGCCCACCTGCCGCTCGGTAAGGACCTGCGCGCCACGTCCACTACGAATGCGACCGTTTCGGCGCTCGAGGGAGCCGTCGACTCCCCGGCCCTTCGAACGGCACTCGGGGATTTGTTGCTCAAGCGATTGCCGTGGCTACCCTAGAGCATGTGCGGGGAAACGTCGGCGAGCAGAAACCAGATCGCCAGCCACCCGAAGAACTCGATCGCGATCACACCCGCCCAATCCGACCATTTGTAGAGACTCGATCGCTGGCGCAACGCTCGAATGACGTACGGCGTGAGCATCAGCACTACGACGCCCACGGCGGCGGGGATGAACCACGGTAGGGAGATCACGATCATCATCCAGGAGATGAGGCCTAGCAAAACCGCAAACCCGCCCGCGATCAATACCGCGGCAGTTTGCTCGAACTCGTGGTCGACGAACGACTGTTCATCGAAGGTAGGGAACTGGAAGTGGAACGCCTCGGCCTCCTGCGGCTTCTTCTTCACTTTTTTCGCCATGGACTAGCCCCCTCGGGACGCGTAAGCTTGAGTGAAGAGCTCCTCCGCATGGTACGAGCTCCGAACGAGTGGACCCGCCTCGACTCCTTGAAAGCCAATCTCGAGCGCTCGACGCCGCAACCGATCGAAGGTATCGGGTAGTACGAACGCGCTGATCGGGACGTGCTGCGCCGAGGGGCGAAGGTACTGGCCCACCGTAAGCAAATCCACTCCCGCCTCGCGGAGATCGTGAAAGCTCTGGTCGAGCATCGATTCGGTTTCACCCAATCCGAGCATAATCGAACTTTTGGTCACCAGGCGGGGACCCCCTAAGTCGCGCGCCGTTCGAAGGACCCCCAAGGATTGATCATAGCCGGCCCGTCGATCCCGAACCTGGGCGCTCAGGGAGCGGACCGTTTCCAGATTGTGGGCGAGGACGTCGGGGGGATCTTCGAGGAGGCGCCGGATCGAAGCCAATCTTCCCTGCAGGTCCCCGATGAGCAATTCCACCCGGGTCGCTGGCGCCTGGAGGCGAATCTCGCGCACCGTTTCGGCCAGCACTTCCGCCCCGCCATCGACGAGGTCGTCGCGGCATACTTGGGTCAGCACGACGTATCGCAATCCCCAGCGGCGGACCGCCTCGCCGACGCGTGCCGGCTCCGTCGAATCGACCACGCCCCCCGGCCAATGGGTCCGTACGGCGCAGAAGCCGCAACGACGCGTGCAGTCCGTGCCCAGCAGCATCAGGGTAGCGGTGCCGGCGGACCAACACTCCGATAGATTCGGGCAGTGGGCTTCGCGGCATACGGTCCCTAACTTCAATTCGGATAGGAGGTCCCGTACCTCCGTGTAGTGCTCCCGTGGAGGACGCACCCGGATCCACTCAGGAAGTCGCCCGGGGGCCTCGGGACGTGAACCCGTCGGGATGAGAGCAGACGCCACGCGGCTCCGAGCCGGGGGGGTGCTTTAGGCTTTGCGAGGACGACGGGCGCCGATCCGCTCTTCGAGGACGGTAGTGAGGTAGCTCGTGGGCATTTCATCCATACTAACGGTCGCGGAGCTTCCGTTCCCTGTGGGGGCGAGCGCGAGCAGACCCTCCCGATCGAGGCCCTTGAGCGCGCGCCAGAAGGTGGTGCGGCTGATCGGTTGGGCCCCATACTCTTCGATCAGGGCCGCGTGCTTTTCGCGCAATTTCTGCGAGGGGATCGACGAAGTGGCGCCCCGCAGGCTGCGGGCGAGCGCGAGCAGGACGAAGAGGTCGCTCGTTGGGAGCTCCTCCAATCGACTCTCGGTAACCGTCGGGTAGATCGACCCTTTGGCCGCACGGACATCCTCCGGCCGGATCGCGGTGACCTGGTCGCTTTCCGCTCCCCGAGCCGCCCCCGTTAGGACCTCGAGGGCGAACCGAGCATCGCCCGACGGGGCGGCGATGCGCGCGATCTGCTCCAAGAGCCCGCGGTCCCACGAACCGGGGCGGAGCGCCAAGGTGGCCCGGCTCTCCAAAATGTCGGTGAGCGCCGGGGTGTCATAGGGTCGAAGCGACAGGCGGTGTGTGACCCCGAAGCTGGATCGACTGGCCGGATCGAGATACGGGAGCAGGTCCTCGGTTGCGATGAGCAATAGGGAGATCGATCCTAGCCCCACTTCGCCGGAACGGGAGAGGAGGTACACCAGCTTAGTCTCCTGCCGTACGAGCGCGCTGGCCTCGTCGAGGATCACCAGCAAGTGACGCGGGGCCTTGCGAATGCCCTGCTCGAACACATCGAGCATCTCCGAGATGCTGTAGCCCCGATCGGGGAGCGACACGCCGAGCCCCCGGAGCAGGTGGAGCAGCACCGTGCGGTCGCTCGCCCGCCTCCAACAATTCACGTACAGCTTGAGGACCGCATTCGACCCGATTTTCCCGACGCGTTCGAGATCGTTGCCCAGGCGTTGCGCGAGGGCCGTCTTACCCGAGCCGATGCCGCCGGTGAGGAGCGTGTGGTACGGAATCCCCTTGGTCAACGAATCCCGGTAGCGGTGGTGGAGGAGGGTGAGCTCTTCCTGGCGATGGACCAACTGCGGAGGAACGAACGTGGGCTCGAGCGTCTCGTCGTGGAGTAGAATGCGTGCTGCGGTCACGATCTGTTCCCTCTAACCCCGGCCGTGGAATATCAGCTTCGCCGTCGGGTACGACGTCTCGCCGGCCGTAAAACGGAGTCGACCAAGTAACGTTCGGCGTCCTCCGCTAGGAGTCGCGTCGGTTGACGCGCGTCGAGAACGAGCCAATCCCGCGCGCGTGCCATGCCACGGTATGCACGACGCACACGTTCGAGAGTCCGACGACGCTCTAGGGGGGAACGCGCGCGCTTTCGACCTCGAAGCCTCCCCAGCGCCTGGGGCGCGGGAAGGTCCAGCAGTATCACTCGATCCGGTAGGATCGTGGCCACTGCCTGCATTAGTTCGAGGCGGCTCCGTAGGGGCTTTGCGAGTACTGAGCCTTGATAAGCGAGGGTCGAGAAGAGAGACCGATCCGAGATCACAACGTGGGCCCGGTGTAGGTCGCGATCGAGGCTCGCTCGGGCGCGAAACCGGTCCAGAGTAAAGTAGACGGCTCCCGACCAGGGATCTCGCACGGAAGCTTCCTGCGCATAACGTCCAAGTTCCGGATCGTTTGGCTCATGTCGCCCGACAACCCGAAACCCCCGCTTTCGAAGTCGCGAGATCAACCGCCGCTGGAGCGTCGATTTGCCCGCACCGTCTCCGCCTTCGATCGCGATCAAGAGCCCCCGCCGAGCGATGCGACGGGCCATCAGGTCCCTCGCACGACGGTCGGGGAGAAGCCATAGACCTGTTCGATCGCGCGCTGGAACGGTACGCGCAGCAACTCGACCGCGTCGGGTTGTTTTTGCGCAAGCGCCGCGGCCCTTTTCGGGATGGTTGCGAGGTCCAGGACCGCCCCCGGACGCGCGGGGTCGTCGAGAAAGTCAGTTTCGAGGAACCACGTAGACGGATCGCCAAGCACTCGATCGACGAGTGGGCGGCGCGCCAAGTACGAGGGCGTGACTCCGCCTCGTAACTCCGCGGGCACGATCGTCCGGGCGTAATGTTTGATCAGCCGATGGACGGGAAAAGAGGACTGCGCCGCTACCTGGGCGAGCTCGCGATATCCATCGGCGTTCAGGTCCGCGCAGTGCACGACTGCCGGGCAACCAGCATCGCGAGCGACACCGAGGGCGTGGCGGAACACCTCGTCGACGGCGTCCGCGACCGGAGGGGCTATGGGAAAATGAGGCCGACCGACCTCCCCGAGAGCAACCGCCCGCTGCTCCTCGACCCAGTGCCCCGCCAGGTCGATGGCGGCTCGCTGCAGCGCCACGGCCCCCGAAAGACCCAATGATTCCTGCGATCGGATCAGGTCGATCGGGTAGGGTGCGACCACGACGTAGACCGTGACACCGACCTCCGAGGCGATCCGACGCGCTAGGGCTTCGGTAGTTTCGAACTGCTCCCGATACGCGTCGAGGGTTGTAGCAACGGCCGGAGTGTACTGCTGGGTGGTAAGGAACAAATGGGTTCCGCCAGCCGACTGGAATCGCCGGGCCGCCTCCACTCCCTCCCCAGTCGGGGCGAGGTGGCAGTGGTGATCGACGATCGGTAGGTCAGGTGGGAGCGGCACAGCTCCCCCTCCTGATTCACCCTAGCGCAGCAAGCCGGCGCCGCGCAGCTCTTGCGTGATCTTCTTGACGGCGACCTCAACATCGGAGGGTTTTCGGGCCCCCGTGCATACCAACTTTCCACTTCCGAAGAGGAGCACTACGACCTTAGGTTCTTCGATGCGGCAGACGAGTCCTGGGAATTGCTCGGGTTCGTACTCGACCCGGTCCAGCCCCAACGTGACCGCAATGGCGTTGAGGTTGATCTCCGACTCCAGGTCCGAGCTGGCCACGATGTTCTGTACTTCGATCTTGGGGTGCATGTTGATCTTCTGGCCCCCCTTCTTGATCTGTTGCGCAACCGTATGAATCGAGTCTTCGACCTCCTTCATACTCTTCGCGCCCGTGCAAACCACCTTGCCGGACCGGAACAGCAGGATCGCCGTCTTTGGCTGTTTCAGCCGGTAGATGAGACCGGGAAACTGCTCGGGTTCGTACTCCGCTCCGTCGAGTCCAAGGGCGATCGATTGCAGGTCGAGCTCGTCTCCTAAGGAAGTCGAGGCAACCACGTTTTCGATCCGGATCTTAGCCATGAGGATTCACTCGGGTCGCGCTATTTAAATGGGGTTTAAATACGTTGTCGGAGCGATTTCGCTGACTTTTCGGGGGCGGCCAGTGTCGACTACGCCCTCGTTGCGAGAGGGTGCGCGGAGGAGGCTACAAGGGTTCTACGGGGAGGCCAAAGAACATGCGAAGGACGCGTCGTGTGAATCCCCATAGAATATGTCCCTGGTGGAGGTTCGCCTCCACCTCTCTCCTACCGAATTTAGTTTCCCGGGTCACCTTATTGGTAGAATCCAGCGCCGCCCGGGGAAGCCAGAACACAGCGGCCACTTCTTCCTGGCTGTGGATCTCCGGGGCCTTCCCACGCGGAGGGAGCGCCGTGGCGAAGACGGCTACCCTGAGCGAGAATACAGTGGCGAGCTGCGTCGTGACGAAACGGGGGGGTACGGAGAAGTCTGCTTCGGTCAGGCCGACCTCTTCTTGAGTTTCGCGCAGGGCAGTGTGCCAGAGCGACCGATCTCCTGGGTCAACCCGGCCGCCGGGGAGCGCGACTTGACCCGTAGCCGGGTCCTCCGGACGTTCCGTCCTTTCAATGAGAAGTACCTCCTTCGGAGCGTCGGAATCTCGCAACACCAGGAGCACCGCCGCATCGGCGGAGGCGAGCGGGGGGTCGTCAAGGTTCCAGCGATCCAGCAAAGGAATGCCGGTCGGAAGCGAAGAACGGTGACGCCCGCTCAAGACTGCCAGTCGTAGGTCGCCTTTTCGCGAACGGTCGTGCGGTCCGTGGGGTTTTCGGCGCGAGGAGCGAGCAATTTCTCCAGGGCTAGAATTCGAACTCGCAGTTCGCGAATCTGCAATTCCAACTGACGGAATCGGTCCTCGAGCTCGGTGGAATCGGGTGCCGCCATATTGTCGCCCATTCGCAATGTCGGGGAGAGTAAATAGATGAGCCAGTCACGCCGGAGCCCCTGGGGGCACACCGGGAGCGTTCGGCGGGGCTTTCGAAGCGGCGGCAATCTTCGCATCGACAGCCCGTACGAACGTCTGGATCGCCTCCGCAGTGCGCTCCGGCCGCTCCACCGGGGCCAGGTGGCCTGTCTCGGGAAACAGCTTGAGCTCAGTCCCAAAGATCGATTGGCGCAGCAGGCGTCCATGCGAGGGGTCGATGACCTGGTCGTCCAGCGCCTGGATCGCCAACGTCGGGAGTTTGATCCGATGGATGTGGCTACGGAGGTCGAAAGTCTTGACGACCGCTGCCCAAGCCCAAATGGCGTCATAATTTTGTCCGCGCACCCGGTCGCGGAGCTCATCGGCCAAATCGAGGTGGGCCTCGATCCAGTCGGGATAGTACAAATCCTTCAAGCGACGCAGGTAGTAGGCGTCGAAGCCCTCCTCCCGATACGTCTCGGCCCATCGATCGATGACCGCTTTCGTGTGCTGGTCACAGTGTGAAGCTGCACCAACGAGGGTCAGGCTCCGAACCCGATCCGGTTGCTCCAGGGCGAGCCGGAGGGCGACGAATCCTCCGGCTCCGAGCCCGACCACATGCGCATTCGAGAGCTCGTGGTGCGTGTAGAGGGCGGTCAGATCATCTTGGATTTCGGCGAACGAGAAAGTCGACCCGGTAGGCGACGCGGTGCCCCCGTGCCCCCGAAGGTCCACAGCAATCGAGCGCGTGTCGGGAGCCAGCAACGGTTGGACACCGTCCCAAACGGTGAGATCTTCGCCGACCCCGTGGATTAGAATCACCGGGCTTCCCTGCCCGCTGATGCGCGTGTTCAAGGGAATCGGACTCGGCGTGTGGCTCGCCACGACGCGCGACACTCGGGGACGATATTTAACGCGAAACAGTCAAGACTGAGTCCCGCGGCACGCCTAAATAGCTCACCGAGGGTAATCCGGCCCAAATGTCGAAGGGGGTCATGCTGATGAGTGGCGGAATCGATTCGCCGGTCAGCCTATACTATCTCTTGCGACAGGGCCACGAGTTGGTGACCGTCCACATGGACAATCGCCCGTTCACCGACGACAGTCCGCTCGAGAAGGTCGTCGACCACCTGCAGATCCTGCGCGATCGCTTCCAGCAACCGATCCCGCTTTACGTGCTACCGCACGGCACGACGCAGATCACCCTGATGCGCAACACCGACCGCCACGTGGGGTGCGTGCTCTGTCGGCGTTTCATGTGGCGCTCCGCCGAGCGTATTGCAGAGCGGGAGGGAGCTTCGTTCCTCGCGACGGGCGAAGCCCTCGGCCAAGTGGCCTCCCAGACTCTGAGCAACATGCGCTCGGCGACGGTCTCGGTCAAGTTGCCCATCGTGCGTCCTCTCATCGGCTTCGATAAGCGCGAGATCGAGTCGGTGGCCAAAGAGATCGGCACCTACGGAATCTCCACACGCCCGGGCCTCTGTTGCCAGGCGGTTCCCGATCGGCCGGCGACGCGGAGCAATCTGGTCCAGATCCTGGACGAAGAGGAGCGCTTGGACGTCGACCAGATCATCGACGATTGCGTCCGCCGTGCGATCGTGATGTAGTTCGGGCCTCCGCCGCGCAATCCGCGTGGGTCGCTCCGGTCGGAATATTCTCAAGGGGGAAACGCCCCTCTCCTCGGACGATGTACCGCACGCTGCGCCTCTGTTCCAGTCGTGGCGCATTCGAAGCGATTCCCGACCCGCCGATGCGATTGGACTTGGCCGATGTGCGGGATAAATTCGCGGCGAATGGGACCGACGTGGTGGACGCCCGCGTGATGCTGATCATTCGACTGGATCACGAGGTCACCGTCAGCCGAGACGGAAGAATTCTGGTCAAAACCCGGGACAAGGCTGCCGCGAGTCGGATATTTCGTCAGGTGGTCCGAATCTTGGATCTTCCGACCACGTCCCCTTCGTAGTCCCTCGGGAACGACCGTCCGTTGGTGGAACGGTTAAACCGTTCGAGGGAATATCCGACTGGGTCGGGTATGCGGGAAGCCTGGGTCGTCGGAGCGGCCTCGAACCGTTTCGGCAAGATGAAGGAAACCGGTCGCGAAGCGGCCGCCCGGGTCGCCCTCGAAGCCATTCACCGGGCTGGGCTCGAGCCCAAAGATATCGGACACACGTTCGTCGCGAACGCCTTCGGGATCGCAGAGCGGCAAGCTCACATCGGTCCGCTCCTCAACACTGCATTGGGCATTCCCGAGGTTCCCTCCGCAACGATCGAGTCCGCGTGCTCGTCCTCCAGCGCGGGACTGCACGAAGCGTTCGTTCATGTGGCCGGCGGTTTCGAGGATGCCGTCCTCGTGGTCGGAGTGGAGAAACTCTCGCACTTGGATACGATGACCGCGACGAGCTACTTTGCGATCGGGGCGGACTTCCCGTTCGAATCGAAGAACGGCGCGACGTTTCCAGGGTTGTACGCGACCCTTGCCACGGTGCACGAGGACCGCTTCGGAACGACCGCCGAACAATTGGGGGCGATTGCGGTCAAGAACCACGGGAATGCGGCGCACAACCCCCACGCCCACTTCCAGAAGCCCATTACGATGCAAACGTACCTCTCGTCCCCGATCATCGCCTCCCCGCTTCGTTTGTTCGATTGCTGTCCTTTCTCCGACGGGGCAGCCGCCGTAGTCGTCGCCGCAAAGGATTTCGTGAAATCCCCGGCGGGAGAACCCCTGGTGATTCGAGCCTCGGCCCGCAGCGGCTCGATCGCCGACATGCAAGACCGGCCCGAGCTGACCGGACTACCCGCGACCCGAACCGCGGCCGAGCTCGCCTTTCGCCAAGCCCACATGACGCCAGCTGATATCGACTTTATGGAGGTGCACGATTGTTTCACGATCGCCGAGATCCTAGCGTTAGAAGACATGGGATTCTTCGCGAAGGGAACGGCGGCGCAAGCCGGTGCCGACGGGGTCACGCAGCACGACGGGAAGCTTCCGGTCAATCCCTCCGGTGGACTCAAGGCGAAGGGGCATCCCGTGAGCGCTACGGGTGTCTCCCAAGTGGTGGAGGTCTTCGAGCAGTTCAATGGCATGGCCAAGGGTCGAGAAGTTCCGAAGCTCGGGACCGCGCTCACGCACAATGTCGGGGCGACCGGCGGTTCGTGTTCCGTCCATATCTTTTCACACCGGTAGGGGAAGTTATGGCGACCGAACCGACGCCACCCGCCTCCACTCCGCACTCGATCGCGGACTTCATTCACGGGTACGAGGAAGGAGAGCGACTCCGGGGATTTCGCTCGGCCGCCTGCGGGTTCACCACCGCCACGTGGGGCCTCGTGTGTCCGCGGTGCGGGAAGGCGGATCTGGCCGAGGTCGACCTATCGGGTCGGGGAGAGGTCGCCTCGTTCTCGATCCAGCATGTCCCGAGCGATGACTACGTGAATGAAGCTCCGTACGCGTACGTCGTCGTCGAGCTGGAGGAGGGAGGACGCATGACCGGCTGGATGCCGACTGTCAAGGCCGAGTCGGACCTGCATCTGGGGGATCGCGTACATTGGGTCGCGAGCTACAAGCCCGGGGTTCAATTCGCGAAAGACGATCCGCCCTCGGATACCCCCTAACGGGTGCGCATGCCTGAGACCGCGTGGGTGGATGGTGATCGACCGTGGTACGCCCACTATGCGAAGGGGATCCCGCGCAACATCGGGATCCCGGACCGGATGTTGCACGAGTGCGTCGGGGACGCCGCTCGACGCTGGCCGGACCGGACGGCGCTCGTCTATTACGGTGCGAAGTGGTCCTATCGACGTTTCTGGGAAGAGTCCGAGCGGCTAGCGGCCTCCTTCGTGCGCGACGGCCTCCGGCCCGGCGATCGCATCGCGATCTACCTTCCGAACTGTCCCGCTTACCCCATCGCGTACTTCGCGGCGCTGCGAGTCGGCGCCAGCGTCGCTCAGATCAGTCCCCTCTACCTGGGCCAGGACCTTCTGCGGTTGCTCGAGGACTCGCGGCCGAAGCTGCTCGTCACGCTCGAGATCTTGTACCCTAATCTCGCCAAGATCGCGGATCAATTCTCCCTGCCGGCGCTGTATGTGGCGCGACTGCGTGAATTTTATCCGTTCTGGAAGCGGCCGTTCGTGAACTCGGTGCTTCGCCGTCGTGGGATGTCCACGAGCTATCCGGAGGGGCCCAATGTTCGGCCCTGGACGCGCTCGGTTCGAACGCCGGGGACTATCTCGGAGTTTCACGGGGACCCGGCCCAGACGGTCGCGGTCCTCCAGTACACGGGCGGCACCACGGGGAAACCGAAGGCGGCAATGCTCTCCCACCGCAACCTCGTCGCGAACGCACTGCAATCCCATGCGTGGTTCGCTCCGGAAGCCTCCGGACAAGAGATCGTGCTGGCCGCGATCCCCTTCTTCCACGTCTACGGGATGACGGTCGCGCTGAATTACCCGCTGCTCGACGGAATGACGATCGTCATGCAAACCCGCCCGGAGGTGAACGAACTGCTCGGTTTGATCGACAAATATCGGCCCACTCAGTTCCCGGGCGTCCCGGCACTCTATCAGGCAATCAACCAGCACCCGAAGGTGAGCCAATACAACATCCGGTCGATCAAGGTCTGTCTGAGCGGGTCGGCCCCCCTCCCGCTCGAGGTGGCGCGTCAGTTCGAAGCTTTGACGGGAGGCAATCTCGTGGAGGGGTATGGGCTCACTGAGGCGTCCCCGGTGACGCACGCGAATCCGCTGCAGGGCGGGCGCCGGGCGGGGTCGGTCGGGCTCCCCCTGCCCGATACCGATCAACTGGTTCGCAGTTTGGAGGACGGTTCGAAGAACGTCGCGGTTGGTGAGCCGGGCGAATTGCTGGTTCGAGGCCCGCAAGTGATGTTAGGATACTACAATCAACCCGCGGAGACCGCCCTCGTTCTTCAAGACGGCTGGCTCCGGACCGGCGACATCGCTCGTTTGGACGCGGACGGATTTTGTTACATCGTGGATCGAAAGAAGGACATCATCATCGTCGGCGGATTCAAAGTCTACCCCCGAGAGGTCGAGGAGGTCCTCTTCCAGCATCCGGAGGTGGCCGATGCGGCCGCCGTCGGAGTCCCGGACGCGGAGCGAGGTGAGGTCGTCAAGGCGTTCGTCGTACGCAAGCCCGGCGCGTCCGTGACCGAGGCGACGCTGATCCAGTTCGTGCGTGACCGAATCGCGCACTACAAGGCGCCGCGCACGATCGAATTTCGAACGACGCTCCCGCGCAGCGGAGTTCAGAAGGTGCTACGACGGGTCCTGCGCGAGGATGCGACGGTCGCCGCGGTCCCGGTTCCTACAGACCCCGGCTCAAGAGGTCCCGGGAAATGACGAGGCGCTGAATCTCGTTCGTGCCCTCAAAGATCTCCAGGATCCGCGAGTCCCGATAGGCGCGCTCGATCGGCGTGCCGCGGATATAGCCCAGTCCGCCGTGGATTTGGAGCGCTTCGTCCACTACGTCATTCGCCCATTCGGAGGCGAGGCACTTCACGATCGCCGCTTCCCGAGTCTTCTCGACCCGCTCCAAGTGGGTCCACTTCTTGGGGTCGCTCCCCAGACGGTCCTGGTGCGCGGCGGCTTGATAGACCATCAGGCGCAGCGCGTGGATCAACATCGCCATATCGGCGAGCTTGAACTGGATCGCTTCGTATTCGCTGATGGGCGATCCGAATTGGGTGCGGTTCTTCGCGAATTCGAGCGCCGCGGTGCACGACCCTTGCATCCCACCGAGCGCCGCGGCTCCGAGGGAAACGCGGCCCACATCGAGCGCGGTCATCGCGACAATGAATCCCTTGCCTACCTCCCCGAGCACGCTTTCGGGTCCGAGCTCCACATGATCGAGAATCAGCTCCGCGGTAGAGGTCCCATGGAGCCCCATCTTCTTTTCCGAGCGGCCGACTCGGAACCCCGGGAGATCCGTGTCGACAATGAACGCCGTGACCCCGCCATTCGGCCCGAGTTTGACGTTGTTCGCGGCCATCACAATGATCGTGTCGGCCTCGCGTCCGTTCGTCACGTAGATCTTCGTTCCGTTGAGGACCCAGCGGTCCCCCTTGAGTTCGGCGACCGTATGGACTGCGCCCGAGTCGCTTCCCGACCCTGGTTCGGTCAACGAGTACGCCATCAATCGGTCTCCGCGCGCGGCCGGCGCGAGCCATCGCCGCTTCTGGTCCTCGGTCCCAAAGTAGAGCAGCGGGGTCATGCCGAGCGATGTGTGCGCGGCCACGATCGTCGAATGGGAGGCGTCGATCTTCCCCAACTCTTCGAGGAGAATGCAGTACCCGACCTTGCCGAGCCCCAATCCACCGTACTCTTCGGGAATGGGAACGCCGAAGAATCCCTCGGACCGCATCTTCCGAACTGTCTCGGTGGGAAACTCCTCCTTCTCGTCCATCATCTGGACGATCGGTGCGACCTCCTTCTGCAGAAAGGCGCGCACGCCCTCGCGGAAGGCCTCCTGATCGGCACTGAATGAGAATTCGATCGGCATGACTACCTTCCTTTGAACTTCGGGAGGCGATGTTCGGTAAATGCTACGAGCCCTTCGCCCAGGTCTTCGCTCGGTAGTACTTCCGTCTCCAAGAGGTTCGCTTCGAGTTTCAATCCCTCGTCCAACGAAAGTTCCCTTCCTTCCCCAATGGCGCGCTTAGAGGCTTGGACGGCCTTCGGCGCCTTTTGCGCGATCGTGTGCGCGAGGTCGCGCGCGGCACGAAGTTCTTGGCCGGCCGGCACCATCTTGTTCACGAGTCCGATCTTGAGGGCCTCGGAAGCTGGGATCATCCCGGCCGTGAAGATCATTTCCTTCGCTTTCGCGGCGCCGATGAGTCGGGGGAGGCGCTGGGTGCCGCCATAAGCCGGGGCCAAACCAATCGATACTTCGAGGGCGCCAAACTTGGCGGATTCGCCGGCGACGCGCAGGTCGCAGGCGATCGCGAGTTCGAGTCCACCCCCGACCGCGAGCCCATTGACCGCCGCCACGACCGGCGGCTTGAGTCGTTCGATGCGGGAGAAGAGAGCTTGGCCGCGCGCGACGACCGCCGGGGCCGACGTCCGATCCATCGCAGACATCTCCTTCAAGTCGGCGCCGGCGCTAAAGTACTGGCCCTCGCCGGTCAACACGACCGCACGCGTGGATGCGGTCGATTCGATCTCCGTTACTCGTTCGCTGAGCCGGGCGAGCAGCCCGGTGCTGAGCGAGTTTACGGGAGGGTGTCGGAGTGTGAGGATGACGACGCCGTCCTCCTCCGTCTTGCTCCCCACAAAGTCCGGGTCGGGCACGGTAGGAACTCCTTTCCCTCCAGGGCAGTTCCGGCTCTTAACGGGTCCTCCGGGAACTGACCGGTTGCGGGTCGGGCCGGACGACCGGTACGACGCGTTCCACCGGCGAAGGATTTGCCCCGTTTTCTTTCGGAAGGACCGCTGTGTCTCAGCAGAATCATATAGGCCGCGGTCGTCCGCCGGTCGTGCTGCGGTCCAACACGTTTGCCGACGCCTCCGCGAGTTGGACCGACGCCCAGTTCGTCGTCGTCGGAATTCCGTTCGACCGAACCACCTCGTTCCGTCCCGGCGCTCGATTCGGACCGGATTCGATCCGTCAACATTCCTGGAACTTCGAATCCTATGACCTCGAGACTGGAGTTGATCTCGCCGAGGTTCCCATCCACGACCTGGGGAACGCCGAGGAGTTCGGGAATGCGCAGGATATGGTGGACTCCGTCCGTCGGGAAGTGCGGCCGATCTACGAGGCGGGCAAGATCCCGATCGTCCTCGGGGGAGACCATGCGTGCTCCCCCCCCTGCGTCGAAGCGTATCCCGAAGAATCGTTGGGCGTGCTCTATATCGACGCGCACATGGACTTCCGATCCAGCTACCTCGGTGACGCCCGAAGCCACGCCTGTTCTTCGAGGCGTATCGTCGAGAAAGTGGGTGCCCGCAATGTGGTGGTGCTCGGAGTCCGATCCGTCTCGCGTGAGGAGATCGATGACAACAAGGCCATTGGAATGGCGTACGTGACCGCCCACGAGATCGCGCGCGAGGGAATCGAATCGTCGGTTCAGCGTGCCCTGAACATGCTGAAGACCGACAAAGTCTACATTTCACTCGATATCGATGCGATCGACCCCGCTTACGCCGGCGGCACGGGGACCCCCGAGCCATTCGGTCTCACGCCGCGCGACGTGAAGTACGCGATCGGTCAAGCGGCGCCTCGCCTCGCCGGCCTCGATATCATGGAAGTCAGTCCGCACTACGATTCGGGCAATACGAGTGCGCTGGCCGCCCGTCTGGCCCGAGAAGCGATCGTGCGCCGGGTCGCCGCCCAGCGGCCTCGTTAGGGAGCGTGTCTGTGGCCGACGACGAAGCTCCTCGCGGTACCACCGTCTCGCGGGGCGCCGAAGCCACGCTCCGCGCCGCGGATTGGTGGGGGTTCCCGGCGCTGGTGAAGGAGCGTGAGCTCAAAGGCTACCGCCCCAAGCCGCTGGACGATCGACTCCGTCGCGAGCGCACGCGCACGGAGGCCCGGCTCCTCGTCGACGCGCGTCATCTCAGAGTACGCACCCCGATTCTGTACGACATCGACCTCCTCCATCACCGGTTGATCCTCGAGCGACTGCCCGGAGCGACGCTGAAGGAGATCCTCGAAGACCCCGCTCTTTTCCCGGCGACGGTCGAGGCGGCCGTTCGGGCCTTTGGATCGGCCCTGGGGCGCTTGCATGCCGGGGGGATATCCCACGGCGACCTCACGAGCTCGAATGTACTCTTCCCCGAAGGGCCAGAGGGACCTCCAGCCTTCCTGGATCTTTCGATGGGCGCCCGTAGCGCCGGGATCGAGGAGTTGGGAATCGACCTGCATCTGGTCGAAGAGGACCTCAAGTCCCTCCATCCGCAGGGAGAGAAGCTCGTGAAAATCTTCCTCGAAGGCTACAGCGTTAGCCACCCCCGTGGGCACGCGGAGGTGCTCGCCCGAGCCAAGGTGATTCGCGGCCGCGTCCGCTACGCGTGACCCTGGGCGGATCAGCCGGCTCCCCGCAAGCGGTCCAGCCCGTCCAGGAGAGCCGAGGGGAGTTCCTCGATCACGTCGGTCGCCACAAGGCCGAATCCTCGCCGACCGGCGGCGCGGTCTCCGGCTTCTCCGACCCAGTAGGTGGCGAGCTGCGCGGCGTGGAACGGCGCGACGCCCTGTCCGAGCAAGCTGCCGAGCGTCCCGCCCAACACGTCGCCGACCCCCGACACAGTCTGCGCGGGGTGGTGATGCGTATTCACACACACTCGGCCGGGTCCGATCAAGAGATCGGGATCACCTTTGACGAGCAAGTGAAGTCGTCGTTCCGCCGCGACGCGTTGGGCGGATTCGATCCGGGTCTCGAGGGAGCCGTCGCGCGTCCCCCCGAGGATGTGCGCGAACTCGCCTTGATTCGGAGTGGCGACGAGCGGTCCCGATCGATCTCGACCCGGCGAAGGGAGGCCGCGCAGCGCGTCCGCGTCGACGACGACCGGAAGGGCCGAATCGAGATCGGCCAATATCGATCGGAGGGCTTCTATGGTTTCCGGTTCCGCTCCACAGCCCATCCCCATGACGAGCGCTTGTGGCGACTGGGTGCGCACGAATCGAACGATCTCGGGAACGTCCGCCGGACGAAACCGGTCGGAGCCGACGGGTACGACCACCAGGTTCGGAGAGAACGATTGGACGCGATCCGCTGCCGGGCGTGGGGCGATGACCGTCGCTCGTTCGGCTCCCGAGCGAAGGGCTGCGAGAGCCGCGAGCGCCGGTGCCCCCGAATACGGGCCACCCCCGATCACGATGATCCGCGCGGATCGGGTCCGGCCGGTGGGCGGTGAGGGTCGCGGGAAGAAGAGGAACTCGCCCGGTCCCGTCTGGCGGTCCGCCTCGGGCGGAATCCCGATGTCGCGGACAACGATTTGACCCGAGTTGGCTTCGGTCATCCCCTCTTTGAGGGCCGTCAGCGCGACCGTCCATTTTGGTCGAAGTCCGTTCGGGTCGGCCACGCCCGTGGGGACATCGATCGAAAGTACCGGCGCCCGGCTTTCGCGCATGGCGACGACGGCTTCGCGAAACGGAGAGCGCAGCACGCCGGATTGCCCGGCGCCCAGAAGCCCATCGACGATGAGCGGGCTGGAACTCAGATCCTCGGCGTGCGGCGTCCGTAAGTGCGTCGGAGCGAGTCGTTGGATCCGGTCGAAGCAGCGCCGTGCGGCGAGCGACCGAATCTCCGACGGGGGACGAACGAGCCACAGCTCCGGGGTGTACCCCCACTGATGAAGGTAGAAGGCCGCGCAGGTGCCATCGCCTCCGTTGTTACCCGGGCCCGCGACGATCGCTACCGATCCCGGGGGGGAAGGAAGGCGCTTCGCCGCTTCCTCGGCGACCGCACGCCCCGCATTTTCCATGAGGGCGTCAATGGTCATTCCCAGCGCGACGGCGTTTTGTTCGAGGACCATCGACTCCAGGGCGGTTAAGACTCGACCGCCGGCGTCCGACATCGGTCCTCAGGTCGAAGGGGCGGCCCCGTCAGCAGCGACCTCGCCCTGAGAGAAGATATCGATGGAGGCGGGCAGCAGATTGCGGCGCGCGAGGTACTGAGACTGCGTCCGGGAGTAGCGGAAGAGGATGTCCGCCTTGCCCTCTTGGAATCCCCAGGGCCGCAGAATGAGTAGGTCGCCCTCTCGGATCCACATCTTCTTCTTCATTTTGCCGGTGATCCGACCCATGCGAGAAACCGAGTCCTCGCACATCACTTTGATTCGTGCCGCCCCGAGCAGCTGGCTGGCGATCCCGAAGATTTCTCCTCGACTGCGACGCGGCAGCGGAAGACGACCAACCTCTTCGCCGCCCTCAACGACTTCGACCTGAACAGGCTCTTCTCCCTCGGCGGGCGCCGGGGGCTCGGCAGTCGGACTCTGTTCTTTCGGCGGGTCGGGCACGCAGGCGCGAGCAGCCCTCAGTATTTCAAGAGGGTGAGCCGCCGCGACGAGGGAACACTCGATCCGGATTACGATAGAGGATGTGATCAAGGTTGTCGCGCGAAATCGGCAACGCTCGGAACGCCGCGAGATTCGCCCCGATGTCCTTTACGCCCGGACCGGGCCAGTCGGAGCCGAACAGAACCTGGTCCGCGATCCGCTCGAGCGAGGGAAAATACTCGAGCACGCGCGCCGGGGGAATGCTCGAAACCTCTAGGTAGACCTTCGAAAAACGGCGAGCCAAGAACTGGGCTTCCTCCATCCACAACGGACGACCCCCGTGCGCTAACACGACGGTGAGTTCCGGGAAATCGAGTACGACGTCCTCCACGAGGAGTGGGCTACCAAATTTGTTCCGCGCTCCGGGGAAGATCGACGTTCCCGTGTGAAAGATGACGGGTACGCGAAGCGCTTCACATGCGCCATAGATTTCACGGAGTCCGGGGAGGCCATCATCCGCGTAGGCGTTCGGAGCGAACAATTGGTGCGGCGGATGCATCTTGATCCCCCGGATTCCCAGCTCGCGAGAGAGCCGTCGGACTTCCACCCCCGGGTTCGGGTGTGTGGGCAACACTGATCCGATGGCGATCAATCGATCCGGGTCGTGTTGGGCGTACTGGCTCACGAAATCATTCGCGCGTTCCGTGTACCCCACGATCTTCGGCGCGACGTAGTTGACGAGGACCGCTCGGTCGACTCCAGAACGGTCCAGGTAGTCGAGAAACCGGGCCGGTTCTTTGACGTACTCCTCCAAGGCCGTGCCGGCGGCTTCGTGCCCCAATAGCGCGCGGGCTTGGGGGTGCATCTCCCAGATCGGATTGATATGCACGTGGCAATCCGTAACGCCCATCGTCGCCCCCGACGCAAAGTGACTATAAGTCCCCCGCTCGAGAGTACTCGATTCAAATCCCCTTCAGAAACGAGGGTTTATCTCTCCAACGTTCCCTGAGCCGGCAATGGCATCCTCCACCCCGACCGGGAGCCGTCCCCGGTTGCTCAAGGCGACCTATCTCGCGGACCGCGAAGTGCTGCTGGAGGAGACCCGGGCCACGGCGTTATTCTACCTGCCCGGCCCGGTCTTCTGGCTCATCGTCCTTGCCGCGCTCGACTACGCCGCCTACGCCGTACGGGACTCGACCCTTCCGGCCTTCCCGTACCTTACGAACCTGTTCGCGAAGGCTCCGACAATCTCGGGATATGGGCCGGGGACGTACTTGCTCGTTCTCTTCCTCGTTCTCACATTGATCGGATTCCTCCGACTCGTCTATCGATACCTCCTGTGGATCCGAACCGTCTACGCGGTGACGTCACATCGCGTCATCATCCAGAAGGGGATCCTCGGACGCAACTTCGATGAAATCCCCATCCCTCAAGTGCGCGGGATCGATGTGCATCAAACTATCCTTCAGCGGATTCTCCACTACGGGACGGTCCGGATCAGTTCCGAAGGAGGCACCCGCGTCGGGAACGAGGACTGGGTGGGCATTCCGCGCCCCTTTCAATTTCAACGGGTGATCGAATCGGCGAATCAGAACTTGACGGCGAGCGTGGGGCAAGGACCCACTAGCTACCCCCAGCAGACGCGTCAGTAGTTTCTCAACGGCAACCCGTCGGGCGTCGACTTCCGCCGGCCGGGGGCCGGAGTAAAACGACCCCAAG
Organism: Thermoplasmata archaeon; assembly: GCA_049300255.1. Taxonomy (GTDB): domain Archaea; phylum Thermoplasmatota; class Thermoplasmata; order Lutacidiplasmatales; family UBA184; genus Lutacidiplasma. The sequence goes on along the minus strand of JBAQJJ010000049.1, from coordinate 145,297 downwards.
CCTCAAGTCGGAAGGGCTTCTCTCGCGCCCGCCGACAATGGGGGACGACTTCGACGTCATCGTGGTCGGAGCCGGCATGGCGGGTTCGTCGGCGGCGATCCGTCTCGCCCAGGGCGGTGTCAACGTCTTGCTACTTGAGCGAGGAGCCGAGGCAGGGGTCAAGAATCTCTCGGGGGGCGTTCTCTGGGGGCACGACCTCGACCGCATTCTACCCAACTGGTGGCACGAGATGCCGGTCGAACGCCACGTCGTCCGCAAGCGCTTCGGAATCCTGACAACGGACCAGTCGCTATCGTTCACCTACGAGGACCCGAGCTGGCGAGAGGAGCCGTTCGTCGCGCACTCAGTCCTCCGGGTTCGCACGGACGCGTGGTTGGCCAAGAAGGCCGAAGAAGCGGGCGCCACCGTCGTGACCGCCGTTCCCGTCGACCGATTGAACTGGGAGGGCGCCCGTGTCCACGGGATCGTCCAGGGGGGCGAAACGATGACCGCCCCGGTCACGATCATAGCCGACGGGGCCAATTCACGGGTCACGCTCGGCACCTCTATTCGCCCGAACGACCGGCTGGAAGGCCGAGCGACCGAACTCGGGATCAAGGAGGTCTATCGACTCGATCGGGCCTCGATCGAGGATCGGTTCCAACTGGGGCCGCAGGAAGGCCACGCCGAGGAGTGGATCGCGGGCCTCTTTCCGCCGGGGGTCATGGGGGGCGGATTTCTCTACACGAACGACGACACGCTTTCCGTCGGTCTGATCCTGAATATCGCCTCGCTCTTTGGTACCGGAGCGTACTCGTTCGACCTGATGGAGAAATTCAAGCTCCACCCCTCAATCGCTTCCCGCCTGGAAGGCGCGGAGCTCGTCGAGTACGGGGCGAAGATGATCTCCTCGGGGTGGGCCAGTCGACCGGCGGCCTTTCACGGGGACGGATGGATGGTGACGGGCGACGCGGCCGGGTTCGTCTTTTCGAATGGCGTTGTGATTCAAGGGATGAACTACGCGGTGCGGAGCGGACTTGAGGCGGCTGAAACGGCATTGATGGCGCACTCGTCGCACGACGCATCAGCTCAGGGCTTGGCCGAATATGACCGACGCCTCGAGAGTACGGGGGTGCTCGCTGACTTTCGAGACTTTGAACGGATGGACCAGGTGAAGTGGAATCCTCGCGTGTATTCGGTTTATCCACAGTTCATGATGGACGTCGCGCGGGCGCTCGTTGCCGAGCCGGGTCCGGATCGTCCCTCGCTACCCCAGCTGTTGCGCTCCGTTCAGCGGGCGGCGGGGGTGCCAATCCGAACGCTCCTACAGGACGGGATCGACCTGGTCCGTGACCTCTAGGTTCCCCGTCCCCGAACGCGCCGAATCTCTTGGGTGAGGGCGGGAAGGATCTGGAACAGATCGCCCACTAGGCCGTAATCCGCGACTTTGAAGATCGGCGCTTGGGCGTCGGAGTTGATCGCGACGATCACACGGGAGCTCAGGATCCCCACGAGATGCTGGATCGCCCCCGAGATCCCGACCGCAATGTATAGTTGCGGCGATACAGTCTTGCCGGTCTGCCCTACCTGAAAGGAGGCGGGTCTCCAACCGGCGTCCGTGACAGCGCGGGATGCGCCGACCGCGGCGCCGAGCGATTGCGCGAGTTCCTCGATCAGGTGGAAGTTCTCGGGCGATCGGACTCCCCGTCCTCCCGAAACAACGATCGCGGCATCGGCAAGCGCGGGTCCGGAGCCCGCAGGAGCCGACGACACTCCCGTACATTTCGCTTCGAGCCAATTCGGCGGAATAGAAGGAAGCGGAATCGTCGCAACCCTCGGCGCGGAGTCCTCGCCCCCCGCATCACCGAAGGCGTGCGATCGGAGGCCGATCACAATCCGGGGTCCGTCCAGGGTCCGCTCCTCCGTGGCCCTACCCCCGAAGATGGGCCTGCGGACCCGGACCGCTCGTTCGTCCGCCCATTGGACTTCGGTCACGCCCGTCGCGGCGGAGGCGTCCCAGCGCGCCGCGAGTCGTCCGACCAAGTCGCGCCCGGCGGTGGATCCCCCAATGACGATGATCCCCGGCGAATGGGTCTTTGCAACCTCGGCGACCGCAGCCGACCAGACGGCGGTGGTCAACGAGGTCGACGCTTCGGCTTGGACCGCGACGATGTCGGCGACTCCGAGCCGTCCCATTTCAGCGGCCTCCTCACGACTACCGACCGCGACCCCCCGGAGATTGGCCGATTCGCCCGCCAATCGGCGGGCCTCGCCGATCGCTTCCCGACTGGCTCCGGTGAGATGCCCGCCAGAGAACTCCCCGACGACGAGCACTTGGGGGCTCATGGGAACACCTTCGCCTCCTCCCGAAGAATACGCACCAGCTTTTCTGCGGCTTCTTCGGGGGTCTTGTAGTCGATCATCTTCGCACCCGTTCGCGGCGGCGGAAGTTGGAATTTTGCGGGACGCGAGCGCGCGGCATGGGTTCCCTCGGGTCCGGCTGCAAGCTCGCCCCACGCGAGACGTTCGATCGGGGCCTTGCGAGACTTCAGAATGTTCGGTAACTTGGCGGTCCGGGGGTCGTTCCACGCCTGCTGGAGCCCTATCACGCAGGGTAGGGGAGCTTCCCAATTCTCCGTCCCGGTTTCCGTCGCACGCTGAAACGTGAAGTGGTTGGATGTGGGGTCCCATCGGACGTCGAGGACGCACCCAAAGTCGGGGATTCCGAGGAATTCCCCGAGCGCCGGAGCGACGATGCCCGCTTCGGTGTCGCCGGCCTGTTTTCCGCAAAGAACCAAGTCGAAGGGTTTCCGCTTCGCGGCCAAGGCAAGACCGCGGGCCGCCAGCAATGGATCCACTAGGACGTCCGGGGGCGTCTCGATCCACGTCGCCGTCTCGCACCCCAGGGCAAGCGCGGCGCGGAGCACCTCCTCCGTGCGAGGCGCCGGGCCCATCGACAAGGCGTGTACCTTCGACCCGGGAACGGCCTCGCGCAAGAGTAGCGCCTGTTCGACGGCAGACTCATCATATCCGGCGAGAACGAACTTCACGCCCTCCGACTCGAAGGTCGTCCCGTCCGGCGCGACCCGCAATCGAGCGTCCGGTTCGGGAACCGCCTTGATGCAGACGAGGATCTCCATTCGATCCGTCCGGATTCACGCGTACGCCTTGAGCAACTCGCGCGCGATCACGATCCGTTGGATCTCATTCGCGCCCTCATAGATCTGCGTCAGCTTGGCGTCGCGCAGGAGCTTCTCCACGGGATAATCCTTCATGTACCCGTATCCCCCGAAGGTCTGGATCGCCTCGTCGGTCACGCGCATCGCGGCATCCGATGCGAAGCACTTCGCGATCGAGGACTCCAAGGTGCCTCTTTTCCCGTGATCGATGGTCCAGGCCGCCTGCCAGGTCAGCAATCGAGAGGCGTGGACGTCCTGGGCCATGTTGGCCAGTTTGATCTGAATGGCTTGATGCTCCGAGATCGGCTTGCCGAACGTCTGCCGCTTGAGCGAATAGGCCGCGGCGTGGTCGAGCGCCGCTTGCGCGATCCCCGTGGCGATCGCGCCGATGGGCGTTCGGGTCTGGTCCAACGTTCGCATCGCGAGCGAGAATCCCTCCCCCTCCTCCGCGAGACGATCGTCTGCCGGAACTCGAACGCCTTCAAACCGGACCGTGCTGGTCGAGGAGGCCCGATGACCCATCTTTTCCTCCTCCTTTCCGGGAATGAGCCCGGGGGCAGATCGGGGAACCACAAACGCCGTGATACCCTTGTGATGGAGCGTAGGATTCGTGCTGGCAAAGACCGTGTAGAGCGAGGCGTGCGGGCCATTCGTGATGAAGCACTTCTCTCCGGTGAGAACGTAGACATCGCCCTCCTTCTCGGCGCGGGTCTTGAGCGCGCCGGCATCGCTTCCACCCCCCGGTTCGGTCAGGCAGAACGAGGCGAGGTGATAATCGGCGCAGAATGGGCGCAGGATCCGTTCCTTCTGGGCCGGGGTGCCCCCGAGCAGGATCGGCTCCAGGGCCAGACAATTCGCGATGATCGAGGTCGTCATTCCACCGCATGCGTAGGCCAGCTCTTCGACCAAGAGGCACTGGTCGAAAAGACTCAGGCCGCTGCCTCCGTATTCCGTCGGAACGTTGAGGTTCATCAACCCCAATTCCCAAGCCCTCCGATAGATCGCCTCAGGGAATTGAGCCAGCCGATCGCACTCGGCGGCGTGGGGTGCCATCTCCGTGTGGGCAAAGCGGCGCGCGAGGTCGCGCAGGCTTTCCTGCTCCGATGTGAGCGAGAATTCGGGCATGGAGAACGGCTGCCGCGAACACCGGGGGCCGCTATATGATATGTTGGGTGGCGCCGGCCTTGTGCTTAAAACTCAAGGGAGGGGCCCGTCTGAAACGGGTCGTTTGAATTCTAAATCACCGTCTTACGACCGGTGCGCATCACACTTCAATTCGTGCTGACATTTATCGCCCAAACGGACATTATGTCCACGAATTCCGAAGCAAAGCCGGTCGCGCCGCCCGGCGAGTGGGCAGGTACGAATCGCCGGTCACGAAAACCGGAATCGGATCGAGATATCACTGAGTATCCGCGACGTTTCAACAGAGGTCCTGCCACCTCGTCGATCGCAGAACCCTAAAGGCCCCCAATTCTTGCCGACTACCGAGTCCGAGTCGATGCCCGACCCCGCTTCCCCATCCGAGGAACACCTGCGCGAGGTCACCGTGGGTGAGCTCCGACCCCACAACGCCCCCGTCCTTCTGGTCGATTATGACCCAGCTTGGCCGCAGCACTTCGTCCGGGAGGCGCGGCGAATCCGGATCGCACTAGGAGCCCGGGCGCTTCAGATCGAGCATGTAGGATCCACCTCGGTACCTGGGCTCATGGCGAAGCCCATTATCGACATCCTGCTCGTTGTGGCCTCCTCCGCGGACGAACCTTCCTACATCCCCCAGCTCGAAGCGGCGGGGTATGCGCTACGCATCCGCGAGCCGGACTGGCACCAGCATCGGCTGCTCAAGGGTCCCGATATCAACGTCAACCTTCACGTTTTTTCGTCGGGGTCGGGCGAAATCGCGAGAATGCTGACCCTGCGCGACCGACTTCGAACGGACGAAGCGGACCGACAGCTGTATGCTCGAACCAAGGAGCGTTTGGCAGGTCGCACCTGGAAGCACGTCCAAGATTATGCGGATGCGAAATCCGAGGTCATCGAGGCCATTCTCCTTCGTACCGGGAGCGCGGGCCCGGCGAACCCGACTTCCTCCTGAAACGAGTGGGGCTTTTCGTGCGGTGCGTTTGGCGGCCAGCGATTCGGAGGAAGGAAGCGGCCAAAGTTAAGGCCGAGATCTCCTGGTCGCCGTAGCATGGCCCACCGGCGAATCCACGGTCGTCGTCTTCCAAGCCGCCGAGAGTTGAGGGTGGGCGGAATCGGTCGGCTGGACATCGATCGCCCCCGCCGCACCGGGGTCCCCGAGATCATCCTCGGTGAAGGCAAGGAGGTCGACCATCTGGTTAAACTTCTCCAGGCGCTCCACCGTCGCCGTCACGGAGCGCTCGTATCTCGCCCGACGCGCGCCCAGACGCGTCGCCTTTGCGATGAAGTGGGACGAGGATTGCCTCTCCAGTTCCTGGCCGGAGGGCGTATCATCCACCTGGCGGGAACTCTGGGAATCACGTCGCCTTACGGTACGGTCGCTCTCCTCACGGCCGGCACCGCCGATGTGCCGATCGCCGAAGAAGCGGCGGCAATTTTGGAGGTCGTCGGGGTTCGCGTTGCGCGCGCGTACGATGTAGGGGTGGCCGGCTTGCACCGTCTCGTGCGGGCTCTCCGAACTCTCGAGCGGGCGGCGCCGTCGGTTTATCTGGTCTTCGCTGGTCGCGAGGGAGCCCTCCCTACCGTCGTGGCCGGGTTGACCCGCGCCCCGGTAGTAGGGGTCCCGACCGCCGTTGGCTACGGGCGTGGGGGCCGCGGGACGGGGGCGCTGACCGCAATGTTGCAATCGTGCGCCCCCATCGCCGTGGTCAACATCGACGGCTCGGTTCCCGCCGCGCTATTCGCCCTACATCTTCTGCAAGGAGCCTCCCGCCGACGATCCGGCGGATAGGCCTGCCTCGTCTCGAAAGTGCGTCCAATTGGAGACTCCTGGGCTCGGGCAAGGTATTTAGTGGGGCCATGGAAATCGCGGAGACGTGACTCCTCGGGCCCCCCTCTCGGACGAGGCCGAACGGGACGAACGGGAAGACCGCGAGCGGCTTCGTTCCCTGGATGCGAAGCTCGCGGACCTTCATCGTCGCCGTCAATCCCTACTCGACGAGGTGTACCGGCTCTCAGATGCCCAGAAGTCCGTGTATCGGGACCGTCAAGCGCAGCAAGCGCACCTCGAGCAACTGCACGGGGAACATCAGGCGCTGGGACGGAGCCTCTCGGACATCCGGCGCGCCCGCGAGGCGGCACGACGGGCATTGGACGAGGTTCTCGGGGACGCGCGCATGGTCCGAACCGAAGTACAGAAAACCGAGCTCCCTCGCCCCGAACAGCTCCGACGTGAGATCGCTCTCCTCGAGCACAAACAGCAGACCACGGCGCTCCCTCTTTCGGACGAGAATCAGCTGGTCGACCGATTGCGCGAGCTTTCCAAACTGCTCGGGAAGTCCGCTGAGATCGAAGCGGCGCGCGAGCTGCATCAGGCGCAGCGTCGGGCGGCCGAAGAACTCGTTCGGGCCGCGCGCCTGGAGTGCGACCGGTTGGCCGCCGAGCTGAGCCAGGCGCACCACGCGCGTGATCGTAAGATGCAGGAGATGCGGCAAGGGCTAGTCGAAGCCGGGGGCCTTGTGGCGGCCCTACGGGAGAAAGCCAAGACCCGCGCCGAAGTAATGGGCCAGATCGACGAGCTGAACCGAGGGATCGGTAACCTCGAGCAAGAGGGAAACCGGATATTGGACGCGGGTCGTGCGCGCCGTCTGGAAGCGCGTCGGGCCGTGCAGCAGTACAGTCCGCGCGCCGCGCGTGCGCGTCGGGAGGAGCGTGTGACGGACGTCGCCGACGCCCAGCTCCAAGAATTGATGCGACGGGGCCGCGTCACCCTGGGCGGTTCCCCATAAAGGACGGGCTCCCTGAATCGGGCCCTAGGGGCCCCAGATTCCGACCACGGTTACTTGGAAGACCAAAGTCGCCCCGATGACTTCGCGGTTATAGTTCGCCGTGTACGTGCCATTCGATTCGTCGACGCTCGAGACAATGAATTCGCTCTGCCCGCAATAGGTCTGGCTTCGTTCCGAATGACCGAGCACCAGGCCCGAGGAGGCAACGGTCAGCTGATTCACGAGTGTGATCGCGCCGGCGCCGGAGCCCGACACATTCGTGACCAAGACCGGCCAGCCGTTGGCGTAGGACACAAATCCCACATCGGGCTGATTCTGCACCACGACCGAGGTTTGATTCGCGCTCAGTACGGTATCGTTCCAGCCGTACACGGGGTCCGTGAACTGGATGCCCGCCACGGGGTCGACCCCCGGGTAGAGCGTGGAGAATTGGGACCCGGGGACCAGGAAGTTGACGGGGACCGTATACGAGAGCGGTAGCGTGAACACGCACGATTGATTGAGCGGCCCATAGGCGCCGCTGGAAGGAATGGTGATGACGCGCGTCGTATTGCCGGCCATGCCGACCACGCCTTGCCAGAAGCCGGGGATCACGGTGGAGAACGTCTGGCCGCCGAACGAGTAGCCGCCGGAGGGAACGCTTCCCCCCACGTAGAACGGCAGAGGCGTGTAGTTGGCGATCGAGGGTCGGGGGGTGTACTCAAGGGACTTCGGATACGTCGCATTATTGGTCGCCACGCTGTAGATGGAGGTGTCGAACACCCGTCCAGCCTGCGGAGTGCTTCCGAAGAATCCGATGTAGTTGACCGTCACGTTGTCCCCCAAAGCAACCGACGCGGGCCCCGAGCCCTTGGGAAGATAGTGCAGATACAGGAGCGCGGATCCCGCGCTGGCAGCGGCCACCACGATCACGACGAGGATGACGAGCGGGATGTAACTGGGTCGTTCGGGCATTGGTAATTCATTCGGAAGAGGGGGGTCAGCGTGTCGCTGGTCTCGTCATCAGATCGGAGAGACAGGTGGTCCTCATTCCCCCACGCCCCGAACCGACGACCCATATAAATCCTCATGAGCCGCGGCGGCCCATCGGAGGGCGATGCCGGAGGCGAAAGGCCTATGATTCGACTCGATGCCACCGGCCCCGACGGTCCTGTGATCTCCCCCAACTCTCGATCTGATTCCCCCCACGACGAGCCTCTACCGGCGGATGGCAGATAGGAGACCTCGCGGCCTTGAGCGATTTCGTTATCGTTCGGGGGCCGCTGGGAATCGGGAAATCCACGATCGCGGCACGTCTCGCACGCGCCCTGGAAGCCCAAGTCATCTCGATCGATGCACTCCTCGACGAGTTGGGGTCGGTAACCTGGGAATCGGGATACATCACCCAGCGGACCTTCCGCGAGGCCAATCGGCTGGCCGCAGTGCGCGCGGCTCGTTTCCTTCGGGCGGGAACCCCGGTGATTTTCGACGGGAACTTCTATTGGAGGTCGCAGATCGAGGATCTGATCGAGCGGCTCCCCTTTCCCCACAACGTATTCACGTTACACGCGCCGCTGTCGGTTTGTGTGGACCGAGATCGAACTCGGGCGAAGCCGTATGGCAGGAAGGCGACTCGGGAGGTGTACCGGAAGTCGACCGAGTTTACGTACGGCATCGAGATTGACGCGAATCAGCCTCTGGAGGCGATCGTACAGGAGATTCGTGTGCGACGCATGACTCACGTGGAGGAGCGGACGGCGGGAGTCCCGCCAGGTCGTCAAACCTCCACGGGCCCGCGAAGAAGGCCGGTCAGCCGCGCCGTAGCCGGCCGACGATCGGTTCCTCGAGGACCCCGGTCTCCTCCAGCCGATTGACGATCGCCTCCGCGCGATCCGCTGGGACCCCCCGACGCAAGAGTCGGGCGAGCAGTTCCTTGAGTTCCGCGTACCCGTCCGCCGAATTATCCATCAGTTCGTCGAGAAGGTCCAAAAGGGCGGCCTCTTCCGCCCGGTCGGCGGCCGAGAGCACGGGCCGGACCGGCGGCGAGACTGCAGGCGTTCGCGTGATCGTTACGGCCGGCGAAGGAGCTGGAGGCGAAAGGGTGGAACGACGCGTCGCTCCCGAGAATGCGTCGACTACTGATTCGAGGCCCTGCCGGAACGCCGATCGATCGACGTTCGGATAGCGGGAAACCGCGTCCCGTGCGCCTCGGACCCAGACGAGCGGATAGCCCGCCTCGAGGAGCGTGGACTCCGGCAGCATCGGTTCTCCCCGCAATCGCTCGACCAATTCGAGTCGATCGAGGGTTTGCCGGGTCGCCTCAGCAAAGAGCTCCCGGAGCGGCCCGTCGTCGAGCCCCTGAATCGCCTCGGCCCGGACGGACGTGTACCCGACCCCGTCGCGTCCCCGAAAGAGGCGGACCTTCCCGACAACCATGGCGGGGGTGTTCTCGGAGACGGCCTTTAGCACGGCTACGGCGCGGGGTTGGAACCCGCCGGCCGTTACGGAGAGGCTGCCGGTCGGGTCCCTCAGTCGAGCCCGGAAGAACGGCTGCGATTCTTCTCTTCCGATGGATTCCGCGGGCGCCAATGTTCCCCCGACGAGGACGCGGTTCATCCGAGCCCCTAACGGCGACAGCACGTAGCTCGCCGCGCGATCCCCGACTCCGCGCTCTTCCTCTACCGAAGCGGTCAGCTCCTGAGCCAGCACTCGCCACGCCAACTCGCGCCCGGTCACGGACTCCCCCCGTTCGACAACCGAGACCGAAGTTCGACCGCCATGCGAGCCGTGTCCGACGTGAAGTCCTCGATCGCCTCGGGTTGCATCGTTACGCCAAAGTCATCCTTCGAGGCTCGGCCTCGAACGGCCAGCCGTCGGCCGAGCACCGCCGCGAATAGGTCGGCTTCGAGGGTAGCAGGATCGCGGGTTTCTCGCATTCGCGTAAGACACTCCGTCAGGGTTACGCCCCATAGGCGCTCGGTTTCAATTCGCCCCACGTTAACCACGAGACACCCGGTGCCGTCATCGAGGGCCAGCCGAGACCGAAGGTCCGCGACCCCCTCCACCCTCCCGTGGACGCGGCACGCGCCCTCGGACACATTCCGGTGACAGGTAGGGCAACGATACACTAACCCACTGGGCGGCACGACTCCCACGACAACCCCCTCGACGCGCACGAGCTCGCCCCCGCGTTGGGCTTCGACCCGGGCGATCGAGAGGAGAGGGGCCGCGAGAACCTGAGCGGGCTCGGGTAGGTCGGGCCCTTCGATACGCTCGACCGCGCTGCGGCCATCCAGCACGATTTGGATCTGACCGCGAAACCTCTGGACGTAGCCACCGGTAATCCGGATCGCCTCCCCGACGCGGAACTGGAAGTCGGACCACGCGGTGAAGGACACCATGCCGGCACGGTCGGCCAAGAGTCCCTCGTAGACCACTCGTTGTTCTTGCCCGACGGTGACGTTCTTCGGCGCCACTCGGATTACTCGGACCTCGATCGAAAATCCCTCGTCTGCCGTCCCGAGCGTGGCCACCGATCGCAGAGGGAACTCCTCCTTCGTCAGTTTCGGAAGTTCGACTTCACTCGCGGGCTCCACGCGCGTTCTAAACCCGAAGGAGAGTTCGGGTCGGCCCTGATACTCCCGAATCTGTACATTCGCCGCTCGTAGGACCGTCCCCCTCTCGATGCCTTCCGCGGGTGGGTCCCACCAGGTGAATCGGACGGTCGCTGTCCCGTCGCTTAGGAGGCCCGATAGGATTGGCCGCCGACCCCCATCTGAGCGGCGGGTGATCTCCCGGCGTTGCACGGCCACCACGCGTCCCAGAATCAGAATCGGTTCTTCAGTCGGGCGCAAGTCACGCAGACGGACTTCCCGCAGGCCAAGGTTCGGATCGCGCACGCTCATGAGGGCCTCCGGGGGCCAGGCCCAGGAGGTCCCCCGATTAAAAGGGTCTGTCAAGGGGCGTAAGGAGGGGGATGATTTCCTCCGGATTCGCGGGATTCCACGACAAGACTTTTGATACCGGACTACTGAGGCTCGTTCGTGCCGGTCAAATTTCTCCAGCGGGTAGACAAGCTGCTGGCGACCCGAAACTCGCTCTTATGCGTGGGCATCGATCCGGACCCGGAGCAGATGCCCCGGGGTCTCCGGCGCCTCCCACCTCCCACCCAGCTCGTCCGATTTGTTTCGGGAATCGTCTCCGCAACTCGGCCGTATGCCTCGGCGTACAAGATGCAACTCGGGTGCTACCTCGGGTATGGGCTTCCGGGTCTCAAGATGCTCGCAGAGATCCCGAAACGGATCGGATCTACCCATCTCCGGATTCTGGACCTCAAAGCGAACGATATCCCGAACATCATGCGGCAGTTTCGAACCGGTGCGTTTGCGAAGTTAGGATTCGATGCCATCACGGTCACGCCCTGGCTGGGGTGGGAGACGTTGGCCCCCTTCTTCGAAGACCCCTCTCGGGGGATCTTCGTGGTCGCACACTCCTCCAACCCCGGCGCTCCGGATTTCCAGGAGATCCCTACGCCTCGGGGCCCGCTCTGGTTGGCGATCGTCGCCGAGGTGCGACGGCTGGCGCACGCGCATGGGAACGTCGGGGTCGTTGTGGGAGCGCCCTACTCGGATGCGATCCGAGCGGCCCGCGGCGCCCTCGGCAACTCGATCCCGATCCTCGTGCCCGGCGTGGGGGCGCAGGGAGGCGCGTTGGCGACGGCGGTCCGAGATGGCGTAGACGGGCATGGCCGCGCTCTGCTCGTGAACGCGTCGCGGAGCATCATTTACGCGTCGTCCGGCCCTGATTGGAAAAGTGCGGCCGGAGTCGAGGCCCGGCGCATGATGACCCAGATCAACCAGCTGCGATCAGGTCTCGGTACACCGTGAGCAGCTGCTGGACGATCGACCCTAGCCCGTAGCGCTCCTCCGCGCGCGCGCGGCCGGCCTGACCCATCCGTTGGCGCAAGGCGGTGTCATCGAGTAGGAGGCGGATTTTCGCCGCGAAGTCGGTGGCCAAGAGGGGTTCCGCCAAGAGCCCCTCCTTCCCCGGCTCGATGACCTCGCGCACGCCCGGCATATCCGCGACCAGGACCGGGAGTCCGATGGCCATCGCCTCGGCAACGGCCAAGCCGAATCCTTCGAGCCGATTCTGAGACGGAAAGACGAAGAGATCGGCGCAGCTCAGATACTTCGGAAGGTCCTCATCCGATACCGCCGGACAAAAGCGCACGCGTTCCGTGACGTTGAGACGTCGCGCGAGCCGCACGAGGTCGCCGAGACGTGGACCCGAGCCAATGACCAGAAAGACGATGTCCGAGGGCAGGTCAGGCAGCGCGCGCAGGACTACCTCCAATCCCTTGTGAGGAACCAATCGCCCGGTGAACGCGAGGATGCGCTTTCCCTCGATCCCCAACATCCGTCTAACCTCGTTTCCGTCGATGCCGGGCCGGAATCGGTCCAGGTCGACTACGGATGGGATGATCGTGAGGGACCGGTCGCGCAACATGGTCGATGTCATTGCGTAGCTCCGCGTGTGGACGATGATCCGGTCGACCCGGTTCAGGGTTCCCGGCAGGAACACCCGCTGATAGAGCTCCGTCAGCATTCGGCCGCCCGCGCCTCGCAAGAACAAGTCGGCGTGGTACGTCAGGCAAGTCGGTGTCCGTCGGGGAGTGAGACCCCGGGCCGCAAAGTACGCAGTAAGGGGAGGCGGGTAGTGCATGTGGGCGATATCGGTGCGGATCGTTCCGACGATTCGTTGTATGGCCGGGTCGATCGGGGTATTGAACGCCACACCCATCGACGGGACTCGCACAATGTGGCACCCGTCCTTCTCCTCCTGGACGGCGAGCGATCGGTCGTAGCGTGAGGTCAGGATCGTGACTTCGTGCCCCTGGCGCGCAAACTCGCCCGCCAGGCTTCGAACGTGCGATTCGACTCCTCCCGCGTGGGGATAGTAGAAGGGAGAGACTTGGAGGATCCGCACGGCTCCCTAGCCCTCCCTGGCTGTTTGGTCGACCATCCGGAGAAGCGAAATCGAGGAATCGGGAGTTCGCGGGGAACGCGTGGCCAGTTTCCCGTCGCCCCGCATCATCCCGCAGGCGGTTGCGCTTCGCGCACCTGCAAGAGCTCGCGTTCGGGGAGTGTCGCCACGTCCAATCCCTTCATCGCCTCCCCCAATCCCGACGAGATGCGCGCGAGCACCTCTGGCTCCTCATAATGGAGCGAGGCTTCCACGATCGCCCGAGCGACCTTCATCGGATGCTGCGCCTTGAAGATCCCACTCCCGACGAACACGCCATCGACGCCCAGCAGTCGACAGAGGGCGGCGTCCGCAGGCGTGGCGATCCCGCCGGCCGCAAAATTTACGACCGGAAGGCGTTCCAATGCCCGCACTTCCTCGAGAACCGGAAGGGAAACTCGTTCCCGCTTGGCCCAGTCCGAGAGCTCCTTCTTGCCCAGTGACTTGACGGCCGCTACTTCGTCATTGATCTGTCGAATGTGTCGAACCGCCTCTACGATGTTGCCGGTCCCGGCCTCGCCCTTGCTGCGGATCATAGCCGCGCCTTCGTCAATGCGCCGGAGGGCTTCTCCCAGGTTGCGGGCGCCGCAAACGAACGGCACCGTGAATTTCTTCTTGTCGACGTGGTGAAACGGGTCCGCGGGGGTGAGGACCTCGGATTCGTCGATCATATCGACGCCAAGTGCTTGCAGGATTTGCGCTTCTGCCGTATGGCCGATCCGGCACTTCGCCATCACAGGGATCGAAACGCGGTCTCGAATCTCGCGAACTTTCGTCGGGTCGGCCATTCGGGCCACCCCGCCCGCGGCTCGGATGTCGGCGGGAACCCGCTCGAGCGCCATCACCGCCACCGCCCCGGCCTCTTCCGCAATCGCAGCCTGTTCGGCCGTGGTGACGTCCATGATCACGCCGCCCTGTTGCATCCGTGCGAATCCCCGCTTGACCAGCTCGGATCCGAACCGCAACTTGGCCTTGGAATCGGGCATCGATGAGACCGTTCGCCGGGACGCGGGCCACGTATAAGACGGTACGGCAGGAGTCCTACCGGTAACCATATACGGTTCCCCGAGGTTGCGCCGGTCGCTGGGGGAGCTATCAGGCTGAGAGGGCGAGCATCGCTCGCCGACCCCACGAACCTGATCGGGGTAATGCCCGCGAAGGGAACGCGATGCAGCAACGCAACGAACTCTCCGCCGGGAAGCGGAGAGGATGATTCCAGACCCTGAAAATCTGCCGACTCCCCGTCGTCGGCGATTGATACGGCCAGGGCGCTCCAGCCGGATTCTCATCGCGATCGCGATCGTGGTGGTGGTCGTGCTAGCGGGCTATGGACTGGCCGAGTACGAATTATTGAATCCTCCCAATGGGGAGCCCACTCTCACCATCTACACCTATCCCTCCCTCTTGGGCGGAGTGGACTGCAGCTCGCCCGTGGCGCCCGCCGTATTCGGAGCGTTCGAGTCGGCGCACCACGTTCGATTGGTGGTCGAGTGCCCCCCCGGGACCTTGTACAGCACTTTGGTGGAGCAGAAGAACGCCCCCGGCGCAGATTTGGTCATCGGCCTCGATGAGATCACGGCGGCCCAAGCCGACGCTGCCGGGCTGCTGGTTCCGTACGTTAGCCTGCAACTGGCCAACGTTCCGCCGGCCTTAGTCGACGAGCTCAGCGCAGACCACACCGTCACGCCCTACGAATATGGATACCTCGCGATCGACTACAACACCTCGTTCGGGACCTCCACGGGGGGCGCCATCGCCGCTTCGGCCTTCCCGAATTTCACGCAGAATAGTTCGTGGGCCCGTCAGCTCTTGGTAGAGAATCCAACCACGGACATCACGGGCGAGGAGTTCCTTTTGTGGGAGATCGCGTTCTATTCCGAGATCCTCCACCAGCCCTGGCAGAGTTGGTGGCAAGCCGTCGACCCCTACCTCCCTCCTGCGGCTCCCGATTGGGGAACCGCCTTTGACGAGTTCACGTCACCGCCGAACAACCCGGGGATGGTCGTCAGCTATTCGACGGATCCCGCCTACGCCGTCGCGAACGGAGCCGGGGGATCGTACAACTCCACCGTTTCGAGCTGGAACGGCTCGTTCTACGGGTGGAAGACCCTCTACGGGATCGGGATCGTTCGCGGGACGACGCACCTGACGCTCGCAGAGGAGTTCATCGATTGGTTCCTTTCAGGAACGGTTCAGAACGAGATTCCGACCAACGAGTGGGAGTATCCCGCAAACGATACGATCGCACTGCCGGGAGAGTACATCGCTGCGATTCCGCCCGCCTCGATCGTCGCGCTCAACGACGGGCTCCCCCAATCGTCGATCGTCGCAAATTTGAGCAGTTGGCTGAACACATGGCAGCAGATCGAGAATTCGTACGCGCCCGGGTGACCACTGGGCTGCGAATCGGCACGTTCCTCTCGCCGCTCCTGTTGGTGGTCCTGCTCTTTGGCCTGCTGCCGCCGATTCTCTTGTTCCTATCGGGGGTCGATGCGATCGGAGGAATCAGTTCGGTAGTAGGAGTCGTCCAACAACCGTTGAATGCCGACGCGTTTTCCAATTCCCTCGAACAGGGCGCGCTAAGCGCCGCGATCGCCGTCGCAATCGGCTATCCCGCCGGCGTGTTCCTCGGTCGGTATGATTGGCCCGGACGCACGGCAATTCGCGGATTTCTACTGATTCCATTCCTGCTCCCGAGCGTCGTCGTGGTCTTGGGCATAGTCGACCTCTTTGGGGCGAACGGAATCGCCACTCGCACGTGGCCCGCGCTGGCCGTCTTCGGCCGCGGGGTCCCGGCGATCGTCGCGGCGAACCTAGTGTTCAACGTCTCGATCGTGGTGCTCCTGACGGCCGTAGGGGTCGAGACGGCATCGGGCCCCCTCGAAGACAGCGTCGCAACCCTGGGCGGGAGTCCGACGCGCGCATATCGGGAGGTCTGGGGACCACCCTCCTGGGTCGGAGCCGCCGCCGCCGGGCTGCTTACCTTCATTTTCTCGGCGCTCTCCTTCGCACCGCCATTGCTCCTCTGCGGCGCTCGCTGCTACACGCTGGAAGCCCGCGTCTGGTGGCTCGAGTACACGCTCGGTGACGCCACCACTTCCGCCGTACTTGCCTTCGTGATGGTCCTGCTCCTGGTGTTGCCTACGGTCGGCTACTTGTACCTGGTCGGTCGGCTTCGCGCCCGGACCGATCCGCAAGCGATCCGTCCACGGCCCTTTCCACGTCGATCGGCCTCCGCATGGGCCCTTCTGGTGGAGACCGTGCTAGTCGTTGCCGCCGTGGGGGTACTTCTCGGGGCGTTGCTCGATCGCGCGTTTGTGTCTCCCTCGGGCAGTGCGTCGCTCGCGGGCTGGAGCGCGCTCTTCGGTGGACATACGACCGCGGTGCTCGGAATCAGCATCGTAGGGACAGTCGAGAACACGCTCTTCTTCGCGACATCCGGCGCTGTGATCGTGCTGCTCCTAGCGATTAGCGCCGGATATGTACTCGCCGGTCGGTCCCGCCTCAGCCGATCCCTCCGTCTCTATCTCTTCCTGCCCCTGCTCTTCTCGCCGGTGGTCGTCGCGTTCGGTTTGGCGAACTTCTGGCGACCGATTCTCGGCGGAGAATCGATGGTGTGGATCCTGATCATCTTGAGCCAAACAACCCTGGCCCTGCCCTTTGCTCTGCAGAGTCTCGAATTGCCGCTGCGGCGGCTGACCCCGACACTCAGGGAGTCGGCGCGAGTGCTGGGGGCTCCCCCCTGGATCGGGTATGTGGACGCCGACTTGCCGCGCGCGCGTTCGGGGCTCTTCACGGCGGCTCTGTTCGCCTTCGCCTTTTGTCTGGGCGAGTTCACTGCGACGTACTTTCTGGTGACGCCGAACTTCACCACTCTTCCCGTCGCGGTCTACAATTTGCAGAGCGTCCGCCTGGACATGGTATCGAACGCCGCGGCCGGGTTGCTGATCTTGGTCAGCGGTGCGGTCTTCGCTCTCCTTCTCGCGGGAGGTCGCCGTGTCGAATTCTGAGCCCCTCCTCGTGGTGGACGGGCTCGGAGCCTCCTGGGCAGGGACGCCCGTTCTCGACAGGATTTCGTTCACCGTACGTGCGGGTGAATTTTTGGTGCTGATGGGCCCGAACGGGAGCGGCAAGACGACCTTGCTCCGATCCCTCGCGGGACTGGAGACCCCGCGAACGGGTTCGATTCGACTTCGCGGGAACGATATCACTCGGGTACCCACCCATCGACGCGGTATTGGAATGCTGTTCCAAGAGCCGGCCCTCTTTCCGCGTCGTTCCGTCTGGGAGAATATCGCCTACGGGCCACTTCTACAACGGCTTCCTCGCAGCACGATCGAAGCCCGCGTGCAAGAGACGATAGCGCTACTGCATTTGGAGGCGCTCGAAGATCGAGATCCCGCGACGCTTTCCGGCGGGGAGCGTCAGCGGGTGGCGTTGGCGCGGACTTTGGCGGCGCGACCCGTACTCGTGCTCCTCGACGAACCGTTCGCCTCGATCGACGCGGAAATTCGGACGATCTTGCGAACCGATTTTCGAAAGGTGCTTTCTCGCCTCGGAATGGCAGCCATTCACGTGACCCATGACCGGGAGGAGGGTCTGTTCCTCGGCGATCGCGTGGCGGTTCTGCTCGACGGCGAATTGCGGCAGGTGGGGAGCTCGCGCGATGTCTTCGAGCATCCTGTCGACCGGTCCGTCGCTCGCTTTCTGGGGTACAACGTGATCACATCGAAAGGGGCGGAGTGGGCCGTTCATCCCCGCGAAGTGCGGTGGTCGCCGGACGTAACGCAGGGAGCCCCGGCTCAAGTCGTCGCCGCGGGATTCACCGGGGACGGATTCGTAGTCGAATTGGACCCAGAATCCGGCGAGCGCGTCGAAATGCAGCTCACTCCGACCGAGTCAGTGCCGACCGTAGGAACGCGTGTGGGACTCTCTTGGACGCATTCGATTCGGCTATGAAGGGAGAATTGCCCGAAGGGAAGTCGCCCGCATCGTTCGCTTCGAGCTATCGGGCCGAGAATTTTTATCGCAAAGAACCGAACCACGTGAAGGATGCCGCGAGAATCCTAGCTTCCTGCTCGCCCGGATGGGGGCGCAGAGCCCAAGAGGGGCTGCTTTCTCTCCCCGCGTATGAACGGTTCCGACCCGCTCGGAGTCCAGGACCAGGTTCCGCTAGGCTCCTCCGCGGCGACGGTATATCGCTTGGACCGACTCGAGGGCATCGATAGAGCCGCGTTCGACCGCCGTCCCCGGACGATTCGGATCCTGCTTGAGAATCTGCTGCGGCATTTCGACCCGCGTCAGTCGGAGGTCGCGACGCTCCGGGCACTCGCGAATGGAACGAAGCTATCGTCGGAAACCGAGATACCTTTCTACCCCGGGCGAGTCCTGCTTCAGGACTTTACGGGTATCCCGGTACTAGTTGACCTTACCACGTTACGCTCGGCCGCGGCCGCTCGTGGGCTTGCACCGGGGAAGGTCAATCCGATTGTTCCCGTCGATCTGGTGGTCGACCATTCCGTCCAGGTCGATAGCTATGGGTCCGCCCGCTCGATTGTGCTGAACTTGGACCGAGAATACGAACGAAACTCGGAGCGCTATCAGTTTCTCCGGTGGTCCAAGGGGGCCTACCAAAACTTGCGAATCGTCCCTCCCGGGAACGGGATCGTCCACCAAGTGAATCTCGAAAATCTCGCGCAGGTCGTCACACTACACGCGTCTAACGGTAGCGCCGTCGCCTACCCGGACACGCTGATCGGAACCGATTCGCATTCCACGATGGTCAACGGCCTTAGCGTCTTAGGATGGGGCGTGGGAGGTATCGAAGCCGAAGCGGTGATGCTGGGCGAGCCGTACTTCCTCGCACCGCCCGAAGTCGTGGGAGTCGAACTCAGCGGTAGCCTACCGGAAGGGGCGACGGCCACCGATCTCGTGCTCACGGTCACACGGGCCCTTCGCAGCAAAGGGGTCGTCGACAAGTTCGTGGAATTCACGGGTCCCGGAGTCGCTCACCTGACTGTGCCGGATCGTGCGACGATCTCGAACATGTGTCCCGAGTATGGGGCGACGTCGGCGCTGTTTCCCATCGACGAAGCCACCCTCGCGTATCTCACAGGAACTGGTCGCGACCCCAATCTCGTGCGACGCGTCGAAGCCTACGCGCGCCTGCAGGGACTATGGGGTACTCGCCCCGCCGGGGAGTTGAAGTTCGATGACGTCGTGCATATCGACCTCGGATCGATCGTACCGACGGTATCGGGACCCAAGAATCCGGAGGAGAGTGTCGGACTTTCCGAGGCGCCAACCTCGTTCCGGTCCGCCCTCGCGACCTATCGAAAGAGCCACCCGCGGCCGAGCGAAACGCGACAGCTGGATTATCCGGCGGATGATCTCCTGCAGCCGTTCGACGGTCCCCAACCTCCCGTCGCGTCTGGCCAGTTGCCATCCGGGGTTCCGGTGCAGGACGGAGCGGTCGTGATCGCGGCGATCACAAGTTGCACGAACACCTCGAACCCTTCGGTGATGATCGGCGCCGGACTGATCGCCCAACGAGCGGGAGCGTTAGGACTGAGAGTTCCCGCCTACGTCAAGACATCCCTCGCCCCGGGATCGAAGGTCGTCACTGCATACTTGGAGAAGGCCGGTCTTCTTGCCCCTCTAGCGGAGCTCGGGTTCGACATCGTCGGCTACGGCTGTACGACCTGTATCGGGAACTCCGGCCCCCTACCTCCGGCCGTCGCGGCCAGTATCGTGAATGACGATGCGTTCGTCGCGGCCGTGCTGAGTGGCAATCGGAACTTCGAGGCGCGAATCCACAACCTCGTGCGGGCGAACTATCTGATGTCTCCGATGTTGGTCGTTGCCTACGCACTTGCCGGTCGAATGGATATCGACCTGACTCGCGAGCCCCTAGGCAAGGCCCCGGACGGTCGTGAGATCTACCTCAAGGATCTGTGGCCTCGCGCAGATGAGGTCCGTCACTTGGTGGAGCAGAATCTCGATGCGAGCATGTATCGGGACAAGTACCGCGCCATCGAAGTGGGTGACGAGCACTGGGAGGCTCTCAAAGTGCCTCCGGGCGAACTCTACCCGTGGAACCCGGAGTCCACGTACCTCCAAGAGGCCCCGTACTTGCACTTGCCCCCACCCTGGCTGCCGCAACAGGGCGTACTGGTACAGAAAGCGCGAATCCTCGGTGTCTTCGGTGACCAAATTTCCACGGATCATATCTCACCCGCCGGAGAGATCCCCCCCGACACCCCCGCCGGTCAATTCCTCGCCGCGCATGGGATCGCGGCCACTGAGTTCAACACCTACGGAGCGCGTCGAGGGGACCACGATGTCATGATCCGAGGAACTTTTGCGAACGTGCGGATCAAGAATCAATTGGTGGCTCCCCGCGAAGGAGGGCTTACCGTGCATATCCCGTCGGGCGCGACGGGAACGATCTTCGAGATCGCCGAGCGCTATCGGGCCGAAGGAACGCCGCTCCTCGTACTCGCCGGGCGCAACTATGGGCAAGGAAGTTCGCGCGACTGGGCGGCGAAGGGCCCTCGCCTTTTGGGCGTGGGTGCGGTTATCGCGGAATCCTACGAACGAATCCATCGGAGCAATCTGGTCGATATGGGAGTCCTGCCTCTGCAATTCCGCCCCGGTGAAGGGTGGCGGCAGCTCGGTCTTACAGGACGCGAGAGCTACCGGCTCGCGCTCGCACCCGATTCCGAGCTCGGACCCAATGTACCGGTCCAAGTCGTCGCGTTGCCCGACGGAGATTCCACTCCCACATCGTTCACCGTGGATTGCCGGCTCCACTCAGCGACAGAGCTCGAGTACTATCGGGGAGGCGGCGTGCTGCCGTACGTCATGGATCGTCGGTTCGGCCGATGAGCGCGCGGAAACTTCCCACTTCCTGGTCTTCGGGCATTCGCGCGATAGGGGTGGCCAGAGTTCCCCTTCCGTTGTTACGATTTTAGAAAACAGCATAACTATTTGTAGCCCGTCGGTGGTTCGCCGCTGAATGAATTCCCCGCCGAGCTCGCCTCCCGGGCCGGGTGATCTCAATCTCTCCCGACGCGAGAAGTTCGAGATAACCGTCCTCTACGCAGTAATCTTGCTCTCCACTGTCGGTGCTTTCGCCCTCGCCTTCTTCTACCTTCCACACAGCCTGCCGAAAGGAGGCGATGTGGCGGGGGGTGGGTTGCTCTTCACGGGTCTGGCGATCACCGCCTACATTCTCGGAATTCGTCACGGATTTGATGCGGACCATATCGCTGCGATCGACAACACGACCCGGAAACTACTGAATGACGGAGAGCGCCCGCTCACCGTCGGGACCTGGTTCTCCCTCGGACATTCGACCATCGTGTGTGGCATGGTCGTGGGACTGGTCGTGGCCGCCGAGTTCATTCAGCGCCAATACAACACCTTCGCTTCCGTCGGGGCCGTCCTCGGTACCCTCATCTCCGGTACCTTTCTGTTCATAATCGGTCTCGTCAACGTGATCATTGTCCTCGAGGTCTATCGGATCTTCAAAGGCCTCAAGAATCGGGAACTCGACCAGAAGGCGCTCGACGAGCAGATGGAGAAGCGCGGGTTTCTCTATCGTTATTTTGGGAAACTGTTCAAGGTCATCGAGAAGCCATGGCAGATCTATCCGATCGGGGTCCTCTTTGGCCTCGGATTCGACACTGCGACCGAGGTGTTGTTGATCGGGATCGCGGTCGTGGTGGCGACCTCGGGCTCGATCCCTCTCTGGGCCGTGCTGATCTTGCCGCTCCTCTTCACCTGCGGGATGGTGCTCTCGGACACGACGGATGGTTTTGCTATGCGCTACGCGTATGGGTGGGCGTTCCTCAAACCGATCCGCAAGATCTACTATAACCTCACGTTGACGATCATCTCGGTCCTCGTGGCCTTCGTCATCGGCGGGGTTGAGCTATTGCAGGTCACCTCGTCGGAGTTGGGCTGGGGCGGGCCGTTCTGGAATTGGCTTAACGGCCTGGACTTTGAGACGCTGGGAATCGGGATCGTGTTCCTGTTCATCGGGGCGTGGCTACTCGCGATGGCGATCTACCGGATCAAGCGCTACGAGGACGTCGGATTCGGTCCGGAGCCCACCCCGCCGAATCCCCCGGGACCGGGAGCTGCGCGGCTCCCGTCAGAATCGTGACGCGCCGCGTCGTACGGCTCGGGATCTCGATCGAACCCGAGTTGTTGAAGCACCTCGACCGATGGGTGCAGCAACGAAACTCCTCGAGCCGGTCGGAGGCACTCCGGGCGATCATTCGGAAGGAGCTCATGCGCGAGGAGTTAGGCGACCCTCAGGCAGACGCAGTTTCGTGCGTGACGCTACTCTACCGGCATAACGCGCCGAATGTGCTCCTACGCCTCGCCGCCGCGCAGCATCGATGGGGTGACCACATTCGGTTCTCGGGCCACATTCACTTGCAAGGCAACTCCTGCATGGAAGTGATTGCGCTCGTGGGGAAACGACGCGAGATCGTCCAAGCCGCCGAGGACCTGCGGGGCGTGAAGGGAGTCGCTGTCGGAGACTATTCGCTCACCTCGCCCGCCGTGATCGGGGGGCGAACGGGGCATCGACACCCTCACTAGGTGGAACACGGGGTGAGTGACCGCGCTGGACGAGATCCGCACGAAAGTTCGATTTTTCGAGAGGCCCGAGAAACTTCGCGCGTGGTTCGAACGCCACCATGCTTCGGCGACCGAGCTCTGGATTGGATACTTCAAAAAGGGGGCCGCTCGCGCGGGGCTCGGCTATCCGGAGGCGGTCGAAGAGGCACTTTGCTTCGGATGGATCGATGGACAAGTGCGCTCGCTCGACGCGAGGAGTTACGCGAATCGCTATACCCCGCGACGCCCCGGAAGCCCCTGGAGTCAGACGAACATCGCCCAGGTGCGGGAGCTCGTGGCTCAGGGGCGAATGCACCGTGCCGGAGTTGTGGCGTTCGAGGCGCGCGACCCTCGGAAGCGCGCGGGATACACATTCGAGGAGCCATTGAAAAGCTTGGATGCCGCGTCGCTGCGCGTGTTCCGCCAATCCCCCGTAGCCTGGCGCTTCTTCTCTTCGCAAGCCCCCTCATATCGACGAGTGGTCACGTTTTGGGTGATGAGCGGTCGCCGTAGCGAGACCCGCTTGAGGCGCCTTACGATTGTGATCGACGCCTCGCAGAGCGCGGAGCGGATCGATCTACTCGCGCCTGGGCGCGGCAAAAAGTGACTCGGAGCTCCCGGTGGAATGAGCTAGTTCGATCCCGGATCCGTTAACGGGGATGGCACCGGCCCGGCGGGAACGCCTGTGGGGCTCCGGGACTTGCGGGGAAGCGTAGGGAGGTGGGCAAATTTCTTGTGCCGACGGGGTCCCAGTACCTCCTCTCCAAACAGTACGACGACGCCGCCCACCAGCGTGACGGCCGCGGCGATCAGGAAGGCGTACTGGAATGCGGCGAGGCTCGGCAGGTTGGTCCCGGCGAGCGGGCCGCCGGGGACGATGATGCCCGTCACGTACGTGACGAGGAGCGCTCCGACCAGCGGGGCCCCGACGCTGCCTCCCAAATTACGGAACACATTGTTCATCGCCGTCGCTTGTCCCATATCTTTCGGATCCACGGTGAGCACCAGCATGTTGATGATCGACGCATTCAGGAGCGCGATGCCCGCCCCCGTCACGAATTCATAGATGAGGCATTGGGTAAGGGTCGTCGCTGAGGCCAGCAACAGGAAGCCGACGCTGGTGAGCGCCGCGCCGGCGAGGGCGAGTGGCTTGACGCCGATGCGCGAAACCGTGACGCTCGCCAGGACCGCGACCACGAGCATAGCGAGGGCCAAGGGTACGATGTCGATACCGGCCTGAAGGATGTTCTGCGAGAACCCTCCCGAGGCTGCCGGGAACTCGAATCGATAGATGAGGGAGAAGAGCGCCATGTACATCCCGAGGCCGGCGACGGTCAGCACCACGTTGGTCACCGCTACGTTACGCTCCTTGAGGAGCCGGGGATCGACGATCGGCTCTCGCGCCTGCAGGGTCCACCGGCGCTCCCACAAGACGAAGGGCACGAGGAGCACGAGCCCTGCCGCAAGGAATCCCAAGGTCAGCACCGAGGTCCAACCCCACGCCTGCCCCTGAGAAAGAGCCGCCACGATTCCTGCCAAGGAGCCGCCCAGTAACGCCGCGCCCACGTAATCGACCCGAACGTTGGGCCGTCGGTAGGGAGATTCCCGGACGAGCAAGAATACGGCGATCGTCAGCATCAAGACGAAGGGAATCGCCGAGTGGTACGTGTAGCGCCACCCGTACGTCTGGGATACGAATGAACCCACGGGAAGGCTAATGGCAAACCCAATCCCGAACATCGCACTCAAGAGGCCCTGGGCGCGGGGCACGAGCTCCCGAGGGAATTCCTCTCGTACGAGCGCCATGCCGAGCGGCAGGATGGTGAGCCCGACCCCTTGGACCGTTCGCGCCGCCACCATGAAGGTAAAGTTCGGAGAGAATCCGGTGACGGAGACCGCCGCCGCGTACGCGAGCATGGCGCCCATCAACACCTTGCGCTTCCCGTGGATATCGCCGAGCTTTCCGACAACGGGACTCAGCGCCACGCCTGAGATCGCATAGGCGGAGATCACGAGCGTGACCTGCGCCGTATCGACGTGGAAATCGCTCTGGATCGTAGGGAGGGAGGGGGTCAGCATTCCTTCCACGTATAGGACGGCCATCACGATCCCCATCAACAGCAGCATCACGCGGTTCGCGTAGCGACTGTCGAAATTCTCCATCGTCTTCGGCGAAGGGGTAACGGAGGCGGAAGGGAGGGCCGAGATAGGCAGCGCCGCCGTCATTTCGGGAGCCTCAAGGGAATGGCGCCCGGGCCGTGGATCTGACGCAGATTAGCTACGAGTAGAGTCAAGGTCCGGGCAAGTTCGGCTCGCTGGCGACCTCCGATTCCCGCCAAGCCCTCTTCCAAGAATTGGCGGCGCTCGGATTCCACGTTCAACAGGACGCGTCGGGAGCGCGCGGTCAGGGAGGTCCGATGACTGCGCCGGTCGGCGCCCGGTGCGGAGCGAACGACCCAGCCCGCCGACTCCAAGATGTTCAAGCTGGACGTGACGGCGGGCCGACTGATTCCAAATTGGTCGGCGATCTGGGAGGGAGGTAGCGGTCCCTTCACCTGCAACATGCGTAGGAGGATGAGTTGGGGAAGGGTGAGCCCCTGCCGTCGGGCGGCGAGGTGGAGGAAGATTATCGTCTCGCTGAATAATTCTCCAAGGGCAGCAGAGCCCGCTTGAAGCTCGTGAGGTCGGGCGACGCCCGCCTGGGCGGTCTTCATCATATGATTAGGAGAGCATTACTATTCGGACTACTTAACAATATTCGGGGGAGGGCGAGTGGTTCACCCGACGCTAGTCTGATTAGTCAGTGGCGCGCCGCCGGCCGTCGAGCTCGCACTCGACCACCGCGAGCCGTAGGCCTAGGGCCCAATATCACGGAGTAGGTCCTTGAGTGGGCCCGCCAGGCGACTCGTCAGATCGTGGACCTCCACCCCCTCAGTCAACAGAAGGTCGATAACGCGGCTCAGTGCTCGCAGAAGCTCCGCCCGATCGGTGGAGTGGACGAGGCTTTCAGCCGCTGCCGCGAGCACGTCAGGAGGAAGTTGATCGAGCCCTCGTCCGTGATCCGGCGTGAACCCGCGACGCAGGCAAGCGAGCGACAAGGCTTCGTCGCGCGCTCGGCGGATCCAGTATTCCGCCTGCCAGGGACGTCCGCGTTCGATACATAATCGGGCTCGTACGGCGTGATGGACTCCCGATCCAAACGCCTCTCGCGGGCGACGGGGGAGGGAGTACTCCTTCCACGTAGCAGTCCCGAACAGGAGCTTGAACCGCGGGCCATTCTCCGCCACGAATCCGGGCGTGGCCGACAGGTCTACCTGCAGATTTCCGGGCAAGAGGAAGACACGATAAGTTGTCCGTCGGTCGGCTACATCGAACATTCGGACCGCCTCGAAGTTCCGGTCCAAGTCGACCGCCCAATCGTCCAGTAACTGCGTCGCCGAAACGCCGTCCGCAAGCCCGAAGGTCAAGTCGATGTCCGACCAGCGATCCGAATGGCCCACGGCGTCAGAGCCCACGGCAGCGCCAGCGACGATCCGGCGATCTTCCCGGGCCATTCGAAGAATGTGCTCCCGCACACGCTCGCGGTATTCCGGAGCGAACATCGAACGTTCGTCGAGCGCACCGACTCCTCCGCATATGAACGGGATGCTGCTCCCCTCACGACAAGCTGGGACCTAGGCTGCACAACGTCGGGCGAGGCGGCTCCGTGTGCCTCTCAAGTCTTGAATTGGTGGTCGTGGAAGTCGTCCGGGGAGGGTTCGTTAGGGGGGTAACTGAAAGCCCCCCCGTGATTGTCGGGCGGGAGCGACGCCCGTGCTGGGATTTGAACCCAGGTCTGAGGCTCCGCAGGCCTCTAGGATAATCCAGTGTAGCAGAACCGGTTGAGTACGATTCCGAAGCTACCCCACACGGGCAAAGCGGTCTCCCTCTGTGTGACCCCGTCGCGGCGAGAAGGGCGGTCTATAAAAGACCGGGCTCGCCGCCGAGGGCACCCGCGCCAGACTTTATACCGTCCGAGCCTGACACGCCCATCAGCGGCGTAGTAGCCGACGGAACCGACCGATGGACCGAACGACCGCGGGAGATCCTTGGGAGGTTCTGCATGGGCTGCCGATGGGCCGCCGCGTGACCATCACCTCGCCGAGCGGTCAAACCTGGACGGGAACGATCGTTCCCCATACCGAGCTGTCTGGCGAGCGGGTAGTTCAACTGAAACTTCCCAGCGGATACAACGCCGGCCTACGCGTAGACCCAGCGTACCGGATCGACGTCTTTC
Source organism: Thermoplasmata archaeon (assembly GCA_049300255.1). Taxonomy (GTDB): domain Archaea; phylum Thermoplasmatota; class Thermoplasmata; order Lutacidiplasmatales; family UBA184; genus Lutacidiplasma. The sequence goes on along the minus strand of JBAQJJ010000049.1, from coordinate 118,304 downwards.
CGGAAGAGAGAGACCTCGACCGACGCGAACAGGGCGTCACTTCTCCCCCGGACCCAACCTCACCCCATCCTGGGGGTCGTTGGGTCGCGCTGTTAACCACTGGCGGCACGATCGCCTCGCGGGTCGACTACCAAACCGGCGGCGTTCGACCCGTGCGGGATGAACGCGAGATCCTCCAGTTCTATCCCGATCTCAACCAAGACGGGCCGGTGCGCGTCATCTCGGTATTTGACAAGCTGAGCGAGGACATCGTGCCGGCAGATTGGGTCACGCTCGCCGAAAGGATCGTCGCGACCTTTCGAGAGGGGGCTCGTGGGATTGTGGTGGCACACGGGACGGATACCCTCGCCTTCACCGCTTCCGCGCTCAGCTTCTTGCTCTCGAATCTGCCTGGGCCGGTGGTGCTCGTGGGAGCACAACGGTCGCCTGATCGTCCCTCGTCGGACGGCGCGTCGAACCTCCATGCTGCGGTCCGCCTTGCTCGGGCGGGTGAATTCGGCGAAGTGGTCGTTCTTATGCACGCGGGCCTGTCAGATGATCGGTTCGCCATTCATCGCGCCACGCGGGTCCGCAAGATGCACTCGAGCCGTCGCGATGCCTTTCAGAGCCGCAACGCACCCCCCCTGGGATTCGTTGGACCGGACACTATAACCTGGAATGAACCGGTGCGGCCCTCGCACCCGAACGGCCTGGCAGTCGAGGGCCCGCTCAGCGGGGACGCCGGCCTTCTCTGGTTTTACCCCGGGCTGCGACCCGAACAGGGAGTGGCCTTTGTCCGAGGCCTGCGAGGATTGGTCGTGGCCGGGACGGGCCTCGGTCACGTCGCCTCGGCCCACTTCCCCTGGATGCGCGAAGCCGTGGAGAGTGGGACCGTCGTCGTGATGACCACGCAGTGCCTCGAAGGATTAGCCGATCCGTTTGTCTACGCGACGGGCCGAGAACTTCTGCGTGCGGGGGTTCTCTACGTGGACGATCTTTTGCCCGAGACCGCCTACACGAAGTTGCTCTGGGCGCTCGGCAGGTCGAAGAACCCGGCGGAAGTCCGGGCGCTCATGCTGCGAGATCGCGTGGGAGAATTCGTACGGCGACATGTCGTCGAGGGAACTTCGTGAAAGCCGGCCTAGAAGTGCATCAGCAACTCGCCACGGGAAAGCTGTTCTGCCAGTGTCCGGCGGAGCTCTCCGAGGAGGTGACGGGCACCTTTGCCCGCACGTTACGCGCGGCGAGCGGGGAAAATCTGCAAGTGGACGCGGCGGCGGCGTTTCAGGCGGCGCGTCACCGGCTGTTCCGCTACGAAGTGACCCCATCCAACTGCTTGGTGGATGCCGACGAAGAACCACCGCATGCCTTGAACGCCGAAGCGCTCGAGGTGGCGATGACGGTCGCCCTCTTGCTGCACGCCCATCCGCTGGACGAAGTGGAGGTCATGCGCAAGATCGTGATCGACGGGTCGAACACCACCGGATTCCAGCGCACGGCCTTAGTGGCGGTCGACGGTTACGTAGACCTGCATGGGAAGCGCTACTCGATCCCCTCGGTCTGTCTCGAAGAGGATGCCGCCCGAAAGTCCCGGGATTCGGACACCGAGGTCGTCTACCGACTTGACCGATTGGGAATTCCCCTGATCGAGATCGCCACGGGTCCTGAGATCACGAATCCCACGGAGGCGCGTGAACTCGCGGAAGAGATCGGGGGCCTCCTCCGCGCGACCCGCCGCGTCCGTCGCGGCATTGGGACGATTCGCGAGGATCTTAACGTCTCGATCGAGGGGGGCCGCCGGATCGAGATCAAGGGCGTCCAGGAGCTGCGCCTCATCCACCGCTACGTGGAATCCGAGGTCGAGCGGCAGCAAGTGCTACTGCGCGTCCGCGATGAATTGAAGAAGCGAGACGCGCCGGCTCCCGTCAATGACCCGGTGGACCTGACGTCCTTCTTTCGAGAGCATGGAAGCGGTTTCCTCGCCGAGACCGCCCGTAAGAGCGGAACCGTGCTCGGACTACGACTGACGGGTTTCGCCGGCCTCTTGCAATCCCCTCCCGGATCGGAAGAGCGGCTCGGGCGGGAACTCGCCGACCATGCCCGAACGGCGGGATTGAAAGGGCTGATTCATTCGGATGAACTGCCCGGCTACGGCATTAGCGCCGAGGAGTGCGATCGACTGCGGGAAGCGTTGCATGTTGGTCCGGGGGACGGATTCGTGCTCGTGGCCGATCGATCCTCCACGCGCCTCCGAAACGCGCTCGATCGCGTGGCGCGTCGAGCGACGGCCGCGCTCGAGGGAATTCCCGAGGAAACGCGGGATCCGCTTCCGGATGGTCGGACCCGCTACTCCCGACCGCTTCCGGGGCGCGATCGGATGTACCCGGAAACCGACATTTCCCCCATTCCGATAGACCCTCGATGGGTGGAGCAACTCCGCCAACGATTGCCTGAGCGGCCGGAGCAACTGCAGGAGAGACTCGCTGAAGCCTACTCGCTTCCAGCCGACGTGATCCGTCAGGTCGAGGGGGCCGCCGAGCTCGAACGATTTGAAGCCCTCGTCGGAATGGGGCACGCCCCGTCGATCGTCGCACGCCTCTTGATCCAAGACCTTCCCTCTATCGCTGCGGACGGCCTTACCGTGGCCCCATCGAACGCACTCCTGAGCGATGTCCTGAAGGCCCAAGAGCGGGGCGAGTTCGCGAAGGAGGGGATCCCCCGTGTCGTGACGGAGCTTTTACGCGGCGCGGACAGCATCGGCGCAGCCATTGAACGGGCCGGGTTCTCCGCCCTCTCCACGAGCGAGCTCGATCGCGTCGTCGATCAGATCGTCGCGGCAAATCGGGACGTGATTCAAGAGCGCGGGGAGGCGGCCCTTTCCCCGTTGATGGGAGATGTGATGAAGGTCGTCCGCGGGCGTCGCGACGGGAAGGACGTGGCCGACGCCCTCCGCCGGTCGATTGATCGAATGCAACACCCCTCGAGATGAGCCGTGTGACCCCGCTTCGCCCCAAACGACCTCGGACTAAGGTTCGTGCTGTCGTCACCGACATTGACGGCACTTTGACGGATGCCGACCGTCGGCTCTCGATCGAGGCGGTCCAGGCGCTCCGCTCGGTGGAAGCCCAGGGGATCCCGGTTCTTCTGGCGACGGGCAACGTTCTGCCCGTCGCGCTCGCGATCCACCGGTCGATTGGTCTCAACGGCCCCATCGTCGCGGAGAATGGGGGACTCCTCTATCGTCGCGAAGGGAGAACCGACAGTGTGGAAACGCTCGCGGACCGGTCCGTGGCGCTGCAGGCCTATCGCAAGCTCCGGAACGCCGGGCTGCCGGTCCGCCGATTGTTCACGGACCGATGGAGAGAGACGGAAGTGGCGCTGGAGCCCAATGTCTCGGTTGCGGCGGTGCGCCGCTGCCTGCGCGGCGGCCCCGTGTTCGTAGAAGGCACCGGCTATGCCCTGCATTTGATGGAGCGCGGGGCGGGCAAAGTCTTCGCGGTACGAAAGGCGCTCGCCTCCCTCGGCATTACGCTGGAAGAATGTCTCGTCGCGGGAGACGGGGATAACGACGTGGGAATGCTTCGCGCCGCGCGATTCGGGGTCAGCTTTCCGACGGCGAGTCCAGGCGCGCGACGCGCCGCCGACTTTGTCGCCCCGTCCGGGTATGCCCGAGGCTTCGTGGAAGGCCTTAAAGCAGGCCGAGTTTACCGCGATTAGGTCCCTCGGAGGGGGTGGACCGTGCTTGTCAGTCAGTGTGCCAAATGTGGCTCGCCGGCCACTTTGCATTGTACGATCTGCGGGCGAACGTTCTGCCGGACCTGCTTGGACGCGGACGAACGGGTCTGCAACGATTGCCTGACGCTCCAGAAGCGAGCTCGGGGCGTGGTCGGAGTGAAGCTCCCTCCGTCGCGGCGCACGATTCGTCCGTACAATCAGTAATTGAAGCCCGGCAGAACGAACGGCCCCTTCGCGGTCTGTCGGCTCAGGAACAGGAATACGAACCCGATCGCGCCCGTGACCAGTCCCAGCCCGAAGATCGCCCACGCGTAGGGACCGAGCGTGGGGAAGATCCGCACAATCCCTAACAGCACCCACCCGGATCTGGGAGCAAACGCATGCAACAACAGATTGGCGAGGAATCCCAGTCCCCAGCCCAGGAAGATGAGCAGGCCGCCGGCCACTTCGAGTCCGATCCGCTCGTCCCCGCCATGATCTTCGGGGGGAGTCGCGGGAAGTTCCTGAACGTCGACCACGATCGGTGTGAGGAGAAACCGAGACTTAGCCGTTGCGATTCCTAGCGAGGAAGGCGAGCTTGGAATACGAGGTACGAGCGGCGCGTCAATCGCTCCTCCGAGAATCGCATCGCCGGGGCCGGAAGCGACCCCGATTTGGAATCTCGCTATAACGCGCGCGCGAACTTGAGAGCGAGTTGCAGGAGCGTCGTCTCCCCGGGTTCAAGTCCTTGGGAATCCAGGTGGAGATGCGGCACAATGCCGTCTGAACAGTTGGCGCTTGAATTCGTACTGAATCCCGTCACCGCGCCAGTAGTACCGTTCACGGTGCCGTTGACTTCCGTACCCGTTCCCGTGTTGCTGTTGCACGTCGTGTATTCTCCGACCCAGAAGCCACCGTAAGTGTAGTTGAAGTAGGTGCCCATGTACTCGTAGCTGTACGTGATAATCGGGACCAAGAGCCAGTCCGCGCTGGCGCTCGAGTGGGCGGAGACGAAGGCCGATGCATTCGCGTCGAAGTGAGTCGCGGCGGTGCTACTGTCGATGAAGGAGCCGGAAATGGTTGCGTTGTTGTAGAACGAGACGCAGCTCGGGCCGGAGATCTCTCCCAGATTCGTTCCAATGCCGTTGTAAACCAGAATGATCTTAGCGGCGGCTGTGGGGCTGGTAGTGTACATCAATACCGCCCAGACCTCCATCGAGCCAGCGCTGTAGCCTCCCGTGTAAGCCGGAACCGTGGGAGGCGGCGACCCTCCAGTTAGCGGACACGTCGCGTTCGTGAGGTTTTGGTCCCACTCACCGGGAGTGACTTGGGCGGTTACCGAGACGCCCACCGCAAATACCGGTTTCCAGCCCGCCCCGGCCGTAGAGGCCGCAACCGGCTCCGCCTGAGAATACGTCGCGGTTCCCGGAGACCCTCCCCCCGTCGAACTGAAGGTAATGGTCTCCAAAAGCGCCTGTCCGGCCACGGTGATCGAACCGGAAGCGGGCGCGGCGTTGTAGCCAGTGACAGCGCCCACGGTGTAGGAGTAGCTCCCGTTCTTCTCGGTGAATAGAATAGTCGTAGAGGTCGCAGCCAGCTGGGAACCATTCAGGGTGACCGACCAACTGGTACCCGTCGTGAGTCCCGACTCGGTATAGGTCACCGTATAGCTACCCGCGGCCAGCGCCGTGAATGTAATCAGCTGGGCTTTAGCGGCACCGGCGACCGTGATGCTTCCCGAAACCGGAACAGGTAGGAATCCGGCGGCGGACGCGGAGAAGGAATAGGTCCCGTTCTGCTCGGAAAATACGATAGCCGAACTAGTCGAGGACTGAGTGGATCCACCCAGGGTAACGGACCACGACACTCCGGCGAACACTCCCGCGGACCCCGAAGGAAGTCCGGATTCGGAGAACGTCACGTTGTAGCTCGGTCCGCTCTTGCCACTCGAGCTCGATCCTCCTAGCTTAAAACCGGGGATAAGTCCCGAGAATCCGAGGCCTATGATCACGATAATGACCACCACGACCGCTACGATCGCACCCTTCGCGCCGCCGGACATACCCTTGCGGGGGGGCGGGGGGGACGGTGGGGGAGGCTGGCCCATCGGCCCGGGGGGCGGAGCGCCGGCCGGATTACCCGTGGTTGCCATGGTGACCGATATCGGGGCAAAGGAGAGGCCCTACTTAATCCATCCTTTTTTCCCAATACCGGCTCCAAAAATCGAGGGCGGCAATGCCGCTCGCTCTCCCTCCGAGTCAACAATCGAAATCTTCAGAAAATCGGGCCAACGAGAATACGCATAATTTATATAGAAGCGTAAAATTACTTCTAATGAAGAGAGGTAACTATGCCGAACACCGCAATCGTAGAACTGTCCGCGCTGAGCCCATGGGCCGACCTCGACACCGTCTGGGACGAGCTTCGAAGCCACTTCTTCGACTCGTTCGGGTTCCTGCCGTTCCCGAACGGGTCCGAGGAGTCCGGCAAGGAACTCGCGCCGCGACGCCCCCGTACCGACATCCAGGATACCGGTGCCGCGTACAAGATCGTCGCCGAGGTCCCGGGCATCCCGAAAGACCGCTTGGAGATCCGTGTGAAGGGCTCCCAAGTGGAGATCCGGGCGGAGAACGAAACGACCACCGAATCCAAGGACCAGCCGTTCGTCCAACGCGAACGCTCGTACCGCGGATTCTACCGGAGTTTCGAGCTCCCCGAACCGGTGGTAGCCTCCGAAGCCAAGGCCCATCTCGACCAGGGAGTGCTGGAACTCTCGCTGCCGAAGCAGAGCCCCACGCCCTCGCCGGAAGAGGTCAAGGTCGCGGTGCAGTAAGCCGGACCCATTGGGCCGGACGGACCAAACGGTCCCTTTCGGCCCTTCCCTTTTTTTTTAGTGCTCTTCTAACGAGTCAGCCGAAGCCGGGCAGGGATTTCGTGTCCTTGCCGGTTCCGGGCCGCAACGGAGTCTTCCGCAGCTCCTTGGGAGTCTCGACCAACCGGACGAGGGGGGCGGACTGCACGATGTACGCAGGAAGCCCGGTATTGGGGTCGTTGCCCGCCCGCAGAATGTTCATGATCTCTAAACGGACCTCGATGATCGAGCCGTCCTTCAGCTTCAAACGGACCTTCGCGTCCCCTTCGAGCACCGTATAATCGACAATCTCGGCGTTCGAGAGGTCCGGAGGAGGCCCCCCGGGGCCGCCCATCATTTCGCACCTCGTGCGACGACCCGCTGCTTGAGTAAGGCGCGCGGGTCTTCGCCGCCGACCGTCAGGCCCATTGAGACGCACGTCCCGATCACCTGGTTCATCTTTTCCTCGATCGACCGACCGAACAGATCCGCACCCTTCGCTTCGGCAATCTGTTTCACTTGATCCAAGGAAACGTCGCCGAGCACTTCGGACTTCGCTTTGCCCGATCCCTTCTCTTTGCCGGCTTCCTTGAGCAGTAACGCCGCGACGGGCGGTCGCCCGACAACCAACGTGAACTGGCGGGTCGAGGGATTGACCTTGACGACCACGGGGACCCGCATCCCGGCGAATCCCTTCGTCTGTTCGTTGATCGCTTGGACGACCTGGACCACGTTGACGCCCAACGGACCGAGCGCTGGACCGAGCGGCGGTCCTGCGGTCGCCTTGCCGCCCTCTACGAGGACACTCACCTCATCCGCCACTCTTGCCCCCTCCCTTTTCGAGCATCCGCACGTGGTCGCCGCGGACCGTGACGGGGATCGGCACGACGGCCTCGATCAGTTCCACCGTGATCTCTTCCTTACCTTGGTCGATCTTCTTGACGCGGGCCTTCTCGCCCTTGAACGGACCTGCGATCAGCTCGACGATGGCGCCTTCCACAAATCCTTCGACCGTGATCTTCGGGACCAGGAGCGGCTCGACCTCTTTGAGGGTCGTCTCGCCGGCCACGAGCCCGCGCGCCTTTCGGATCCCCTTCAGCATCTCGCGGACCCCTTCGAAGCTCATCCCTTCGGCGAAGACGTAGCCCCGCAACGCCGCCGGCACGAGGAGCGAAAATACGACATCCGACTTCTCTTCCGTGCGGGCGAGGAGGGTGTCCGCTACTTCGCGCTCGTAACCGCGGGAGGTTTTGATCGCCAGGACGGCCTGACGGGCCACGCACGATAGGACGAGCTTCGCCGGGCGGCTCGTGTCGGGCCATTGTGCGCTGAGGCGAATTTCGACCCGATCGCCGTATCGAACTCCCACCGGGGCGGTGACTTGGAACGAGAGGGGGACGCTGGCTCCCGGCATTAGCTCGACGGACGCTTTCGCGGTCCGGGCAACGAGATCGGCGAACGACCGCTTACCGGGCGGCAGCCAGGAGACGGGCCACTCGGCCCCTTCCCCCGGATAGGTCGAAGTGTAAGCGATTTCGATCGAGAGCCCAGCGTGGCCCGATTCGGGGTGTCCGCTCGATAGCACGGCGGACAGGGTCGTAAGCGTACCCGCCGTCACGTCGCGGACCGTGTCGTCCGCGGCTCTGAGGGTCAGCAGCGCCGGTGCTTCGGGCGGGGGGCCGGCCTTGGTCGGGGCGGCTGGAACCACCACTTGCGCGGACACGGGGTGGGGCGGCTTGGCTGCCTCAACGGCTTCGCCTCCGAGAAGTCCGATGCCCTCTTCGTTGGGTTTGCCCGCCATAGAACGCACTCCGTACGGAAGTCGGGGACTACAGGTAGCCCCAGATCCACGGCCCGAGGACGGTAAAGAAGAGGTAGATCGAGAAGCCCACGAGCCCGATCAGGATCGCGCCCAACGCGGTGACTTCGAGGACTTTGACGTACTCGTCGGTCGTAGGTTTGCGCGCCATGCGCAGGATCCGACCGTACCGGCCGTGGCCGACGGTGCGGAGCCTACCGTCGAACTGGTCCTGAATGTGCTTGGCCCGGTCGAGGAACGCCATTGTTCGATCCTAGCGGACGATGTCCAGCTCCGGACCCGTCTTGCGGGCCGGCGCTGCAGCGCCCGTGCCGGAACCGAAAATCTGAGGGGATTTAACTCCGGTGACCACGAGCATTACACGGATCGTGCTCTGCATCGTTGGGTCAACCGCCGCGCCCCAGATGATCCGGGCGGTCGGTGAGATAGCCCGCTGCACGACCTCGGAGGCCTTCTGCGCCTCGCTGACGGTCATGTCAGGGCCGCCCGTGACGTTGATGAGCGCACCGGTCGCGCCGGCGATATCGACCTTCAGGAGCGGGGAGTTGATCGCTTCGAGCACCGCATCCTCAGCCCGGTTATCGCTCTCCGATTCTCCGATCCCGATGAGGGCCACGCCGCCTCCCTTCATGATCGTACGGAGATCGTTGAAATCGAGGTTAACGAGTCCGGGGCGAGTGATAATCTCCGTGATTCCCCGGATGGCGCGGGCCAGAACGGAGTCGGCTACTTTGAAGGCGGTCTGGATCGGCAGCCGCGGAACGAGCTCGAGCAGTCGATCGTTTGGGATCGTGATCACGGTGTCGACCGAGGACCGCAAGCGCTCCAACCCCTCCGCCGCGTTCTCCCCACGCACCAAACCCTCGGAGGCGAACGGGAGCGTACAGACTGCGATTGTGAGTGGATTCCCTCCGTGCGCGTCCTTTGCGACCTGAGCGACGACTGGCGCGGACCCGGTGCCTGTCCCGCCGCCAAGACCCAGGGTGATGAACACCATGTCGGAATCGGCGAGCGCCTTCCGCAGCTCGTCCTCCGCCTCATGTGCCGCCTGTTCTCCGACGGACGGGATCGCGCCTGCTCCCAACCCGCGCGTGAGTCGGCGTCCCAAGAGAATCTTTTTCGGCGCGTGGATCGCGAGCAGATGCTGCGCATCCGTGTTGCACGCGACCATATCCGCGCCGGCGAGTCCTTCCTCCGCAAGTCGATTGATCGTGTTGCATCCGCCTCCGCCACACCCCACGACTTTGATGTTCGTCTTGAGCGAAGCGAGGACCGCCTCGAGTTCGGCGTCGTCATTCGTCGGAGGGGGTGGAGCCTCGGCCCCGCGCTTCGGATCGCTCGGCAAATGGGACAAGATCTCTTGCGCGAGCGGTCGCATGGATGATTTTCCTCGGAGCGGGGGAGCAGTAACCCGCTTATAAAGCATTAATTCTGAATGGCGGCCGGTAGCCGTGGAGTACGCGGAGTGGGCTCCCTACTACTCGAAGATCCAGCAGCAGTTTGGGTTTTCGTTCCCGCAAGAGGAGGCTGCTGCCGCCCGTCTCGAGGAGCTGCTACCCGAAACAGCTCGCACGGCGCCGCTGACGCGGATTGAATCTCGGCTCCGGGGTCATGATGTCGTTGTCGTCGGACTCGCTCCCCGTGCCGGGCCGCCGCCCCTGTGGCGCCTTGCTCCCTCGCAAGTCCCGGTCGCCGTCGTCGCCGCCGACGGAGCGGCGCGGCCTTGCCTGGAGGCGGGGATCGTGCCGACGGCGATCGTGACCGACCTCGATGGCCCGGTCGCCTCCGAGCTTTCGGCGAACGCGCGAGGCGCCTTCACGGTCATACATGCGCACGGAGACAATATTCCCGCGCTCGAAGAGTGGGTTCCCCATTTCACGGGCGAGCTGGCCGGTTCGTGGGCCGGAGCGCCCACGCCCATCCTTCTCAATGTAGGGGGCTTTACGGACGGAGACCGCGCTGCCTACCTGGCCGCCCATGTCGGAGCCCGGCGCGTAATACTTTGGGGGTTCGACTTCGATCGCGTTGAGGAGAGCGACGCCGCGTCCGCCGATCGTAAACGGGCGAAACTCGAGTGGGCCCGCCGGCTAATTGGTGTATTGGCCGAGCGATCCACTGCGCCCATCGTAACGTGGGAGATCGATGGAACGTTGCATCCTTACGTCGGCGGCAAGTAATTCGCGTCGACCAGATAGATCGCCTGCTGGCCATTTTCGTAGACGAGGACAAACGGGGCTGCCATGAACCACGCGATGGCTGCTGCACTCAGCGGTGGTGCCGCGCCGGTCGGGTTCAAGGCGACGCCGGCATACATCACCGCGTCCACGGCGACGTACGAAACGGGTTGAACCAGCGAGGGCGCCGGAGAGCCTCTTAGCTCGGAGGCCGCCGCCGACCAATTGGATCCGGTGAAAAGGGCGGGAGTAGAATCCCAAGTAGCGGGATTCCCGTCGAAACCGAAAATCATCGAGCTCAATCGGTGGTCCGAAGCCACGACGGCGTGGGAGGAGACGTCGATTCCGACCCACATCCAGAGGGCGGCGTCCTGTACCGTGAGGCCTTCTTGAAATCCTCCAAAATCGTTCTGCGGCGGATAGACGATTGCCGCGTTCGCGCCCAGAAGCAACACGACGGCGACCGAGCTCACCACGATGGCGCGACGACCGTACCGATCGCCCGCGCGAGCGACCAAACGGCCGATCCCGACTGCGAATAGCAGCCCGAGAGGAAGGAACAGGTACTCGACGTGCCGCGCCGCCGGCACGATCTGACTAACATTGGCGTTCGCAAGATAGCTTGAGAAGATGAGCCAGCCTAAGGCGGATAATCCGAGCGCGCCGAGCCAGGTGACCGAGAAGGGGGCCATCCGACTCGGGGTCAGCGCGCGTCGACTGCCCGCTCCGAAGATCGACAGAGCGAGGATCGGCGCGAAAAACAGAATCGCCGCGAGGGTGGTCGTCTGAGACGTTCCGGGAATAGGGACGAAGACCACAACCACCACACCGCCGAACACAGCGGCCGCGATGAGTATCGCGTCGCGCATCACGCTCCGATCCGTCGGAAGGCGCACCCACGGTCGCGCGCTTCTCGCGAAGCGACGGCGGAGCGCGATCAAACCCCCGACGAAGGCGACCGCGACCAGACCGGCGGCCTCGAAGCTGGCAAAAATAACGCCGGTGCTCACGTGGATCAGGACGCCGGCTAAAATGACTTTCGCTACGAACGTCGTTGTGCCGTAGAACCAAAACACGAACAGGCCCGTCAGAAATGCGGCCATGAACACCAATTCACGAGTTGGATACCGCCGGCTCCATAGTCCGGGTTTCCAAAGCTCGAGTAAGAGAATCCCACCCAGGGCGCTCACCACGAAGAAGTAACTGGAAAGATGATGGGTTACGATAAGCGCCGCGCTGGTCAACGAGAGAGGCACGTACCAACGAAGATCACGACGGCCCTCGACGAGCATCCAGAGCGCGGCCACCACGAGAAAGTCTCCGATGGACAAAGGGGCTGGGTGGGCGATCGAGAAGAGCCGCGGCATCGCGAGGCTCGAAATGGCCGCCGCGAGCAGGGCGATCGTATCCTGCGGGAAGAGCCGCCGAAAGAGAAGGAACAGAGGGAAAACCGAGAGAACGGCGACCACAGGTACGACGACGATCAGCGCGGTCAGTGCGTCCGTCCCGTAAGCGCCGGCGGCGGCGCCGGAAAGTAGGAAGATCCCCGGGAAGTCGGGATACGCCGCTCCCCACCCCAGGTACGCCCCCCCGTGGGGCAAGTGGCCAGTCGTCAACAACACCGCGGTGAGCCGATAGTATTCTCCGGTGTCGGAGCCGAAGAGCGCGAAACTAAACAGCGGTTGCAACGCGAGAAAGACCAGGAAGAACGCGAGCGAAAAGAGCCAGAGGAAGGTCGTGCGACTCATCGCTCTGGTCCGATCGGTCTTGGGACCCTCATTCCCTTCGGTGGGAGGGTATGGGCTTGCCCGTAAAGCCATGTCTCCGGAACGAAGTCGATGGAATCGAGTGGCGTTCTTCGGCAGTAGTCATAAATAGGGGGGGCTGGTGCGGCCGACGCGAGGATTCTCGGATGCCGAGTAGGTCCGGCCGCGGTAAGGGGAGCAAATCCCACCGCTCCCCAGCCAAGCCGGCTCGCAAACCGGCTCCAAAGAAACCGGCACGTAAGGCCACACTACGCCGCCCGGCTCCCAAAACGAAACCCTCCAAACTTGTCAAACCGAAGCCGGAGCCGGAGGTCGTGGAGCTGCCCCCCTTGCCGCGGTCGGCCGATTCCCGTCGTCATGTGCTTTCCCTATCCTTCGTTCGGGACGGGGACGAATTCATGGCCCGCCTCGAGACGGATGCGGGGCAGATCACGGAGCTCAAGAACCGGTTTCTTGATCAACTGCTCACGCTCGTGGCCAACGAACTCGAAGACATCCTCGAGTAAGCGAGTTCCCTCACCCCGAGGGTGCTCGCTCAGACCAACCACGTCGTGGGGTCGCCGGGCAACATCTGCTCGTCGATCACGTACGTACGCCGTGCCCCGGCTAGGGTCATGACGAGGACCGTGGCCGTGGGTTGCGGTGAGAGAACGCCTCGCCCGTGGCGTCGAACGAGTCGAATCTTGATTTCGTCGGCGGGCGGAAAGGTAACCTCGCGTCCCCAGCGCTCCGTGACGATGATCTCCCTCGGCCCGATCCGCGCGCCTCGCGGCGCTTGACCCAGCGTCATCCACGCTCCGACTCCGGCAAGGGCCAGTGCCACCAACGTGAAGCCCAGAATCCCGGATTCGTTGATCGAGGTCCCAGCCACCGTCGAGCGAACGTCGAGTTCTAGAAAGAACCCGTAGAGCGCGACGAGCGCCAGTATGTAGAGGAGGTAGATCCGCAACATGCGAGCGAAACCTCCCGGGTTGGGCCGGTAGGTTCCTCCCGCGGCGAGAACGGGCGGGGTCGTGGGGGCTGCCGGGGAGGAAGAGGGTGTGGGAGCCGGGGCCTCCGCCGTCGCGGAACGGGGGATTCGAATGGGTCGGTCGGCTTGCATCAACCTCTCTCGGAGCTTCAGGCGCGGGGCCGAATCTTAAAGTTGGCTCTCCGACTGGCACCCGCTCGATGAAGATCGCAACGGAGTATCTGTGGTTTGAAACGACGCAGCGACGGGAGTTCCTGAATATCACCGATCAAGTGCGGCGGATCGTGAAATCGAGTCAGGTCCGCGACGGATTGGTCCTCGTCTCGGCGATGCACATCACCGCCGCGGTCTACGTGAACGACGACGAATCCGGATTGATCGGGGATATCGAACGATGGGCGGATCGGCTCGCCCCTCCGGGAGATTACGCGCATCACCATACTGGAGAATCGAACGGGGATGCGCATCTCAAGAATCTCCTCCTCGGCCACCAGGTCGTCCTGCCGATCACGCACGGCGACCTCGACCTCGGCCCATGGGAGCAAGTGTTCTACGCGGAGTTCGACGGGCAGCGCCGTAAACGCGTTGTGGTGAAGGTCTGGGGGGAATAGCCCCTCAATTTTGCAAGTGATCGTCGATCCCTTTGGTCGCACTCAACGGGTGGGGCGTGTAGACCGGGGCCGGTTTGGTAAGATCGACCAGCGGAACCTTCCGCGCGATCTCCTGCGCCATGGCCGAGCAGCTCGACGGCGTGACCGGCCGCGTCGTGTACTGTGGCAATGCGAGGTCGTAGGTCACGACCTTCTTCTCCGCGATCGTTTCCCACACGGCTCGCCAGATACGTTCGGCCGCCTCGTTTTCGCCGAGGTGACGGAATAAGAGCTCGAGGCACAGGATCTCCGCCACGGGATCCGCCTTGTCCTGTCCCGCGTACTTGGGAGCGGATCCGTGCACCGGCTCGAACACGGCGATCGAATCGCCGTGGAGCGCTCCCGGCGCCACGCCCAAACCTCCCGCCAACCCAGCGCACAGATCCGACAAGATGTCGCCCATCAGGTTGGTCGTGACGATCACGTCGTATTCGGATGGCTTCTTCACGAGTTGCATGCACATGTTGTCGATCAGACGCTCGTCACTTTCGATATCCGGATACTGAGGGGCCATTTCGCGAAAGGCGGTTTGGAACAGCGCCCCGGTCGTCTTCATGATGTTGGCCTTGTGGACCGCTGTGAGGTGGCGTCGGCCCTGCCGGCGCGCGAGTTCGAAAGCGAATCGGATGATCCGATCCGACGCCGCGCGGGTCACGATCGCTACGGTCTCCGCGGCGGTGTGATTTCGATCGACCCAGTGTTCGACCCCCGAGTAGAGACCTTCTGTGGTCTCGCGTACGACGATTAGGTCGGTCTCGGGAAAGCGCGTCCCTTCCCCCGCGATCGCGCGGGCCGGTCGCACCGACGCGAACAAGTCCAGCTCCACTCGGAGCTGTACATTGACGGATCGGAATCCTCCTCCGATCGGCGTGGTGATCGGCCCCTTGAGGGCCAGGCGATTCTTTCGGACGGATTCGAGAACCGAAGCCGGGAGTGGCGTGCCGGTCGATTCGATGGCTTTCTCGCCGGCTTCGGCAATTTCCCACGTGATCGGGACGCCGGTCGCTTCGGCGACGAGCCGCGCGGCCTGCGTAACTTCCGGCCCGATCCCGTCCCCCGGGATCAGCGTGACGCGATAGGTCATTCTTCGCTCCAAGGTCGGCCCGAGGCCGGCCCCCAGTTAAATCGTGAGCGGCCACGTGACTTCCAGATTACCTGAGGGCGACTCATCCGGGCCGATCGGGCATTGGTTCTCGTCGAGGGGCATCCGGGGGTGAAGGGTGCGATTATAAGAATTCTTATAGCAAGAAGAATTCCTATGACGCATGTTGCGTGCGACCTATCCGGAAGTGCTCACCACCGATTGGCTCCCCCCGACCGCCCTCGCCCGCCACGGCGAGGTACAGAGGCTGCTGGCCCTGCTCGACCCTGACTACCCCCCGAAAGGACCGGCCCGGGTCGCTTCCGTGATCGGTCCACGCGGGAGTGGGACCTCGATCATTGCTCGCCGGGCGGCGCGCGAAGTGGTCGACCGGTTGCGTACGGCGCGAGCCGGGCCCCTTCCGTTGACTTCGACGGTCCGGGTCCGTTGGTGTCGGGGAACTCTGGGTGTGGCGACCGCCCTCGTGCAGCAGTTGGACGAGGGGTTTCGCGGTCGAGGTTTCCCGGTCGTCGAAATTCTGGCCGGCTATCTACGACGTCTCCGCCGGATGAACCGGCCGACCGTTGTGGTCTTAGAAGATATCGACGTGGGGGGGCCCTCGGTCGTTCCCATCCTGCGTGCGTTCAATTCGCCCGACCGATTTCTCCCGGAAGGAGAATCCGGCCTCCCCCCGATGTGGATCATTCTCGCGGGAGTGACCGAACAGGTCGCGGGACTGGGGCGGGAAGTGCCCGAGCTTGAGATGCCGCGTCGGTCGATTGGTCTGCGGGAGTACTCGCGAGAAGAGATCTATCAGATCGTGGAGGAGCGGGCCCGACGAGCGCTCGGGGGAGCACCCCCTCCGGACCTCGCCCGCCGAGTTACGGATCGGGTTCTCCGAGACGGAGGAGGGGCCCGACGAGCCATGGAGCTGCTACGGCGCGAACTTTCGATTCCCACGACCCTTCCCCCCGCTTCGATGGGACCGCTCACCGATTCGTGGTCCCGCGGGAGTATCGAACCGCGCGTCCTATGGGCGTTAGACCGCGCATGCCAAGGCACGTCCTCGTCGGTCGCGGCCGTTCGCGTCTGGGAGGCCCGATTCGCCCGAGAAACCGGCGTGCGCCCCTTGGCCGCGACGACTTTTTGGCGACGTATGATTCGTCTCGAGCAAGCCGGCGTGGTGCGGCGCGAGGTCCGGCCCGGAGGCGACGGCGGTACCCGGACGATGATCCAGCTCCTCGTGCCGGTGGAAGAATGGGTCAAGAGTCGGGCGCCGCTGGAAACTCGTCGAGAGTTCGAGGTCGTTTCTGCTTCTCCGTGGGTCGCGGCGTCGGGACCCCCCCCGAGACCGGAGCGAGTGGCGGGGGGGTCGACTCCATGGCCTCCTTTCGACCGCGGCGTACCTGCTCGAGCACCGACGCGGCCAATTGGGGCGACCTGAGCACTTGGGCAATTCGCTCGAGCGGTGCCGCTCGGAGCGCATTCCGGTCCTCGTATCCGGCCCGGAAGAGGAGACGGGCGCGGACGCGTCCGATTCCGCGCAGCCGAACCAGGTCCAGTAGCTCTTCGCGGACCCCATAGCGGATCCGCATCGCGAGGTCGTCGATCGGCCGCGACAGGCGTCGCTGAAAACGGGTGGCGAGCCGCGAGGCACCGAAGAGGAGCCAGTCCGCATCTTCGACCTTCGTCCGCAAGTCTCCCGCCCCGATCCCAAATTTTTCCGTCAGAGTGACAATAGGGGTCTCTGCGATCCAATCCTCGAGGATGGCCGCAGTCTTGAGCGTGGCGAGAAAGAGGTCGAGATCGAGCTCGAGGGGCGCCTCTTCGGGCTGGACCAACAGCTCGGCGGACTCGTCGGTAAAGCGCGCGAGGTATTGGCCCTCTTCGCCACGTCGCAAGAACACCGGCGGGAGGTCCGGCGTCGCGGCCACGGCGGCGAGAATCGAGAACGGCTGAACGCCGATCGGCGCTTTCTCGAGCATCGAGCGGAGTACGATGGCGCTCAGCGGATCGAGATACAGCTCCGATGTCATGGCCCCGAACGGCGTCGCCCGCAACGCGGTGCCGGGCGCCAATAGGTCGTTCTCTTCGAGGAAACGCCGCACCGACCGGATCGTGTCGGCGAGATCCGGCAGAGGGAGGGTGTGCCCGTAAAAGGTCCCTTGAAAGAAATCCTCGAGCTCGTCCTCAGTCTGTACCGCCTGGCTCGCGATGAGGGCGAGCACGTGCATTCGAAGCGCGGGTTCGGCGGCGAGGCGAGATCGAATGTCCTCGGGCGGTGCCGAAAGGTAGTCGTCCAACAGTCGCTCCACGTCGTCCTCGCTCCGGGCGATGAGGATCGCTTCGCCCGTTCGGTCGAATCGGGGTCGGCCGGCTCGGCCGCACATCTGTTGCACTTCCATGGCCGAGATGGGCGCCTGCATGCCGATCCGGTCATCGTAGCGCGTCGTGTCGCGCACGATGACCCGTCGGGCCGGAAGATTGATCCCGGCCGCGAGGGTCGGGGTCGCAACCAGGGCCTTTAACACTCGGTCCCGAAACGCGCGTTCCACGACGCGACGCTCCGGGTTCGTCAAGGACGCATTATGGAACGCGACCCCGTGAGGAAGCAGTGCGGCCAGTCGACGAATTCCCTCCGTGTCTTCTTCCGACACGGATTGCAGTTCCTCGCCGGTGACGCGCGCCGCACTGCGCTCCGCGGATGTGAGAAGCGGGCGGACGGTCGCCGTCAACTGCTGCGCTGTCTGCTCGCTGGCCTTACGTGTATTGACGAAGACGAGTGCCTGCCCGCCCTCCTCAATGACGGTGCGCACGAGGCGGGGAAGCGCCTCGCCCGGCGCGTCCAAATCTCGAGTCGTGAGGTCGGTGAAGAGGATTCGTCCCGCGTGGTAGACGCCCGACTTTAAGGGGACCGGACGAAACTCGCTGCGGATGTGACGTGCCTTGAGCCAGTCGGCGATCTCCTGCGAGTTCCCGACCGTCGCGGATAGACCCACGATCTGTAGTTCCGGCAAGACCCGTTTGAGGCGGGTCAGGGTCACTTCTAACGTCGGACCTCGCTCGGGATCCCGCATGAGATGAATCTCGTCCGCAACGACGACGCCGAGTCGATCTAACCAGGGACTGCCCTTCCGCAATAGGCCGTCCGCCTTTTCGCTGGTCGCCACGAGGATGTCGAGCTTGGCCAGTCGATCGGCGGGTAGGTCGAAGTCGCCGATCGATAGGCCGATCCGGAGACCCAGCTCCTCGAACGCCCGAAGCTCGTCGTACTTCTCCTGAGCCAAAGCGCGTAGAGGGACCAGGTAGAGGCCGGTCTGGTGCCGCGTCGCCGCGCGAACGAGCGCGAGATAAGCCACCAACGATTTTCCGCTGGCCGTCGGGCAGGCGAGGAGCACGCTCTCGCCCGCGAGCACCGGCGGGATCGCCTCAGCCTGGGGCGGGTAGAGCGATGAAATCCCCTCCCGTTCGAGAATGCGCACCCACGCCGGATCGAGATTCACTGCCGTCAGGGGAATGCGTCGCTCGGCGTCCGACGGCGGGGGAGAGTTGGCGTCGGGGCGACCGACGTTTGGAGTCACGCGATTTGAAGCCACGTGAGTTACATAGACTTTCTTGGCTCTGCCAGCGACCCTGCCATCGACGCCGCCCGAATGTGTTACGGCGAAGGCACGGCCGAACCGGATTCGGCACACATCGCTGGCTTTAACCGGTTTGTCCAAATACGCGAGTTTCGAACAATTGTGAAGAATCGACACAGAGTCACCGCGCAACGGTCCGGGTGGCTAGTAATTTCGATTCCGATTTTCTTACTTGCGATCTCGATCCAGCCTGCATTTCTTGGCCATGTCGTTTCTGGGGCCGACGTGCGTTCCGGGGGGATTCCCACCGGGAAACAGGCGTTGGCTCAAGGACCGAGCGCAGCGATCGCGGGGCGGTCCATTAGTTTGGGGCAGGGGCCTCAGTATGGGGCCGTAGACCCGAGCTCGGGAAGAATCTACGTGACGGACATCTATAGCAACACTGTATCGATTTTTTCGAGCAAGACGAGCGAGCCGCTAGCTACAGATCCAGTGGGGACGGAGCCGTGGGGAGTGGCCGTAGACCCGAAGACAAACGACGCGTTCGTCGCTGATCGAGGTGGTGACAATGTGACCGTAATCCATGGGCTTACCGTTACACGGTCGATTAGGGTTGGGCCTGATCCGACATGGACGCTCTACAATCCGATTTCCAATCTGATTTATGTCACGGACGAAAGCTCGAACTTGAGCGCCATTTCCCCCAGCACTTATGCGGTGACCGCCCGCATCCCACTAGGAAGCAATTGCTTTTCGAACCAGATGACGTTCGACCCGACCAACGGGTTCGTCTACATTACGCTCTCTTACTGCAACAAAGTAATCGTCGTCAACGCGGCTATGACCACGGTTGTGCAGACGATAAAGGTTGGAAACTATCCTGTTGGGATTGTTTACGATGCCGCAAATACAGATGTTTACGTAGTGGATTACGGAGGGGTTGGGGGCGAAGACTGTTCGGCGGTCACGCAAATTGCCGATCTAACAGTGACTCACACGTTCTACGTGGACAGTGACTGTGCGGATTTTAACATTGGATACTACCCTCTGGAGGGACTTTTGGTAACAACTGGAGTGTCGGTCGAAATCGACAGCGGCTCGGGGGTGCTCGCATCGATTAACACATTCGAGGACCCCCAGACGCCGTTCTACGACCAATCGAACGGTGCAATGTACGTGCCCGATCAGGAGGAAAACACGATTGACGATATTCGCGGACCTCCTCTCAGCCCGGTTGCGAAGTTGTACACAACAGAACCAGCCGGACTCGCGACGACTCCAACGGGGACGGAATATGTCGCACGCTATAGCTCGGGAACCGTGGCGGTAATCGGCGAGGCGACGAACAAGGTCGTTCATGTCCTCACGGTCGGCGCTGGCGCCTATGGCGTGGCCTATGATTCCGGAACAAATGCCATCTACGTCACCGACTCGCTTGCAGCCGAGGTTTCTGTCATCGCTGTGGCTTCCAACAAAGTCATCGCCACAATCCCGGTCGGATTGCAGCCCGAAGGAATTTCGTACGACCCGGTAGATCACACGGTCGACGTGGCCAATTTCGCCTCGAATTCCTTGATGTTCATCAATGACCATTCTTATCTGGTTACGGCCGCGACTCTGGTGGGCCATGGGCCGGTCGGCGTCTTCGCGAGCCACGGAACCGTCTATGTGTCGAATTCGTACTCTGGCTCAGTATCCGTCGTTTCTGGTGCCTCGCATAAAGTGGTCAACACTTTTTCGGTGGACCTCCAGCCTCAGCAGCTTGCGGTCGATCAAGGAAACCTTTTCGTGACGAGCACAGGCACAGGTGACCTCGACGTCGTGAACGTGTCGAATGGCCAGGTAGTAACGACCATCTACCTCGGTGGAAATCCCACTGGGGTGGTCGTGGACGGTGGGAACCTCTTTGTGGCGGATCCCGAAAACGGTGGGGTGTACGAGATTTCAGCGAGCACGTTCTTCAACTCGATCACGTACTACGCGGCCCCTCACCCTTACTTTCTAGCGGTCGCGCCGGATTCCGGATTCCTGTTCGCGACCGACTTTCTCTACAATGATGAAATCGCTCGATTTAGCCTCACTTAGACCACGCGTCCGTTCGGATGTTCGGGCGCCGTAGCTCAGCGATACCGGAATGTCTCCGAACTCGAATCTATCCGAGAGTGGGGATTCAGGAGCATGCGTGAACTTGGGAATTCCTCTGGCACGCCTCGACAAGACCCTCGCGAGCATTCGTTCTATGCCGAACGGCCGCCCCGATTAGATGAACTCCTTTGGGCGTCACGCCAGGGATTGGCGAGCGGCGATTAGGGCGCGTCCGAGGATCAGTTGTTGGATTTCCGTCGTTCCTTCGACGATGGGAAAAACTCGGGCGTCGCGAAATAGTCGTTCCGCTCGATGACCGGACTCAGCGCCTTCGAGGCCCGCGAGCTCTAGTCCACGATTGGCAAGAACAACGGCGGTACGAGAGGCGAAAAGTTTCGCGCACGATGCCTGGTCCACATACGGAAGTCCCGACGCCTTGCGTGCCGCGGCGTCGTTCACGAGCGCGGTTGCCGCAGCCAATTGCGCGTACGATTCAGCGAGGAGGCTTTTCCTCCAATCTTCGGGGACTCGTTCGACAGCATGTCTCATCTCGTCGAATGCGGCTCGCGCAACTCCGAGCGCGCACGCCGCGATGCCGATCCGACCTCCAGTCAGAGCAGTGAGCGCGATTTTGAAGCCCGCCCCTTCGGGGCCCAGCATTGCCCCCAAAGGTAGCCTCGCCGACTGGAACACGAGTTCGGTCGTCTCACTGCCCCGTATTCCTAGCTTATCGAGGCGCTGAGCCACGGTAAATCCGGGGGCTCCTCGAGGAGCCAGGAAGGCCGAGATCCCCTGATGGCCAAGGTTGGGGTCGCGGGTCGCAAAGGCCAGCGTGACTCCGGCCAGTCCCGCGTCGGTGATGAAGATCTTTGTTCCGTCGAGGATGTAGCCCTCTGGATCTCGGCGGTATCGGCACACCAACCGAGCAGCATCCGAGCCCGCCCCGGGTTCGGTCAGGCCGAATGCTCCAATGATTTGCCCTTGCGCCAAGGGCCGCAAATACTGTTCCTGTTGCTCCGGCGTTCCCCACTCGAGGATGGGAGTCGCGCAGACGGAGAGATGGACTGCTAGGAGCGTCGCGACGGAAGCACTCCCATACGCCAACTCCTCTAGGACAGCGGCGATAGCCCGGGCATCTCCCGCAGCACCGCCCAAGAGTTTGGGGATTCCGAGGCCTGTGAATCGTTGCTCGGCGAGTCCCACCAGGATCTCTTGAGGAATGCGGTCGGTACGATCGATTTCCGCGGCTAGGGGAAGGAGTCGCTTGGTGGCAAAGGAATGAGCGCGAGCTCTCCACCCCTCTGCGGATTCAGGGGACGACGACTCCATTTCCATCGTTCCAAGCTTGGTTCAACGCCGCCTTAAAGTCGCGTACTGCTCGGGCGGGAAATGGGAGGGCGCGGATTTACTGTGGCGCGAGCACTGCCGGCTCGCCGAGTATCGAAGGGAGGACGTTGTCGAGGGTGAATCGACATGAGACGCCCAGGGCACGCTCGGTCATTTCACGGTTGACTGCAAATCCGGGTTCGACGAGCTCGATTCCCTCACGGGGGTTGGGAACAACTTCGATAACGAGCGTCTCCGCATCGGGTCTCAATCGTGAGTATACACGCTGGACCTTTCCGGCGACCTCGAGCACGGATAGCGCCTCTCCACTGGCCGCGTTGAAGGTGCGAGCAATCGGCGCGCCCGTGGAGTGCTGAAGAAATCGGACGAGCGCTTCCCAGTGAGAAAGTACATCTTCTAGATGAATGAAGTCGCGACGCTGAGTTCCCGGCGAGTTGACCGTTAACCGTCCGCTTCGGGCTTGGCGAGCAAACAGCTCGATCACGTTTCCCTTCGCGATCGATCGACCCCCAACGGAATAACCGCCATAGACATTACTCATTCTAAGTGTCGCTGACGGGGCTCTCCCGCTTTCCGCCAGGCTCAAAACGAGGGACTCGCCAGCGGCCTTCTGGCGTGCGTACTCATGGGTCGGACGGGCAGGAGTATCTTCGGTCACCGGAAGGCGTTCGGGGCGACCTACCACGGCAAAACTGCTTGCAAACGCAAGCGGAATCCCACGCTCGCGGCAAAGCTCGACTAGGCGGCGGGTTCCGTCGATATTGATTCGAGCGGTGCGCTCCGGCTCCTGGGCGGAGATCATAACTCCCGACACAGCCCCGAGATGAAGAATCACGTCGCAATCGGAGAGGGCCTTCAGGGCAAGGGCGCTAGAGAAATCCGCGACGAGAGCGGGCCGTTCTGGGTGCTCGACCACGATTGGTCCCGATCTGTCGTCAACGGGGACGAGGTCGTATCCAAGTCGCTCCAGGTGGGGAACTAGGGCCCCTCCGATGAATCCGGTCGCTCCTGTAACTCCTACCCGGACCACGTCGCAGGGCGAGCATCCGGTCTGATAAGCTGTTCGATGGGGGCAAGGGTCGCCGGGCGCCCGCAGCTTCGGCAATCGACACTTACCGGGCCGAGACGCGATCGGCGGAGTAGAACGGAGCTATGAATTCGAGGTTTGGATGGCGACTCGAGACTCCGCGCAAGTTGAGTCACTGGGGAGGCTATCGGGTTTCCGAGCGAAGTGCGCCCTCGTAGATCGTGAGGAGGCGCGATAGATGAGCCTCAACTGAGTACTCATCGCGGACCCATTCCCGGCCACGCCGCGCGAGTTCGCGAGCTGCAGAATAATCGTCGATCGTCCGGATGATAGCAGCCGCAAGTGCGCTTGCGTCCTTTTGCGGGACCACGGTACCGAATTCTCCCACAGTTTCAGGCAAACCGCCGGACCGAGAGACAATCACAGGCACCCCCCAGCCCAGCGCTTCGATTGGCGAGTTGCCCAAGTTCTCCCATCCGAGCGAAGGCACGATCAAGAGATGGATCTGGGAGAACCAGTCGCGACTATTCCCGATCCAACCGTCCAGGGTCATACCCTCCCTGGGGCTTATGGGATGAGGCCCTTCTCCGGCGATTCTTAGGCGAGTATCAGGATGGGTAACCCGCACGAGGTCGAAAGCCTCTAACAAGACGTCAATCCCCTTGAACCAGGCCAATCGACCGAAGAAGCCCAAAGTAAACGGGCCCGATGGCGCCGAGACAGGAGCGTCAGGGAAGGGGATCATGGGGCGCACCAGCGCAGTCGGAGAATAGCCGTTTGTGTCGAGGGCGATTTGCGTCGCATGGCTCACCGCGATGTACGTGGAAATCTTGCGCTTCACATACCTGTCAAAGTAGTACCGCTCTGCTAAATTCACGGGCAGTCCATAGCCGACTTTGCATCCCGTGAATTGACACCGAGGGAGTACCCCTCCCCGGCATGATGAGCCATCCGGGAGCGTTAGTGTCGCGATTGGGCAGACGAGTTCGACATCGTGCGCGGTAAACACGATTGGCTCGCTCCGTCGGGCGAGCCAGGGTCCCAGGGCCGGGAAGCCAGCACGAAAGTGGTGAAGATGAATGAGATCGGGCTTCGCCTTGGCTGCCACCCGGTCGAGCCAATCGGTCAAGGCCCCCGGCGCCAGCAGGCTCCCTACCGCTTGACGCGCGATCGAGTGTGGAACGAGGAAGGTCTCGATCGGCCCCAAACTACTGGGAGGTGGGTCCGTCACGATCACAGCCGTCGTGGTGTGATGTCCCAGAGCCTCAAGTATCGGGTTGATGCGTTTTATGTAGATTTCGGCGCCACCAAAGCCGGGTCCATCCCAACCGTTGATTCGCAGGATATTCATGGATCACCGTCCTCCACCGGCCGAACAATTCGACCCTCGCATTTCGATGACCCAAACACTCTTTCGAGTGTGCCCTGACCTAGGGACTAAGGAACTCTTATTGACTGCCTCATGCGGTGGGACCCGAGACGTCATGGCTCTGTCCGCGGCCCCGTCGCTCAAGGATCGATTTACGTCCCTCGACACGCTCGCCGTGGTACGGGAGCTGCGTGCCCTCGGTCGGTGGCGCGTCGACAAAGTCTTCGACCGCATCGGAGGGGGTTGGATCCTCTCACTGCGGGTCGCCGGAGAAGGCCGACGCGAACTGGTCCTGGTCCCCGGCCGCTACGCAGCCCTCATCCCGGAGCCGATGGCTCATACGGAGGAGCTCACCCCGATGGCACGCGACCTGCGCCGGTTGCTCTCCGGGGCCGTGGCCACGGAGGTCGCAGAACCCGGGGGCGAACGGTACTTGGAGGTGCAATTCCAGCGCGCCGATTCCCCCGAGGGGCTCACGTTGGCGCTGGAAATGTTCGGGACGGGCAACCTGCTCGTCGCACGCGCGGGGATCATCGTGGCCGTCGCGCACGCCAAGACTTGGGCGCACCGAGCCGTACGAAGGGGAGCGGCTTACCAGCGACCCCCGGTGCGATTGAACCCGTGGACTGCCTCCGCCAGCGAGCTCGAGTCGGAGTTTCAGCGGTCGCGAAACGACCGCACTCACACCCTCGCGGCCCGCTTGGCGCTTGGCGGTCCCCTCGCAGAGGAGGTGATTGCCCGCGCGCACCTCGATGGATTGACGCCCGCCTCGGTCGACGCCGGCCCGGCGGCCGGGGAAGTGCATCGAACGATTCGAGAGCTACTCGCGGAATTGGGGGAGCGCCCTAAGGGCTACCTGTATTGGAGCAACGATTCGATCGTCGATGTCGAACCATTTCGATCCGCGCGGTGGTCGAATGTACCCGGTGTCGAGGAGCGCAGCACGCCGACCTTCGGCGAAGCCGCTCAGGAATTCTTTAACGGCCTGGCGATTGTGGCCCCCTCCGTTCCCGAACGTGAGTCGGGGCCGAATCGAGAGCTCCTGCGCCAGCGGGACCAACAAATTTCGGCGGTAACGCAGCTACGAACTGAGGTCGCCGAGCTCCAAGCTCAGGCCGATACTCTGTTCTCCCACTATACCGAGGCCGAAAACGCGCTGACAGAGGCAAGCCGAGCGAGCGGTGAGCGAGACCGGCACGTCGCGATTTCGGTGGACGGGCGCACCGTATCAGTCTACCGGGATCGGACGATTCGGGAATCGGCCCAGGCCCTCTACGACGAGGGAAAGCGAGTTCAGGCAAAGTTGAGCGGTGCGTCCGCCGCGCTCGCCGAGACCGAGTCGCGAATTCGGGATTCGACGGACGCCGAGGCCGCGAAGGCAGAACGGGTGCGCGTACAGTCGACGACGGCCCCACCACGCAAAGCCCACTGGTTCGAAAAGTATCGTTGGTTCATCTCCTCCGAGGGAGCGATCGTGGTGGCCGGCCGGGACGCGACGACCAACGACTATGTCGTTCGGCGCTACTTGCGCGAGGGCGACATCTATCTCCACGCGGACATCCACGGCGCCGCGAGCGTTATCGTGAAGCACCCTGCTCCGGGCGATCCGGATCTATCGGAAACCACGTATCGCGAAGCCGCGCAGTGGGCGGTCGCCTACTCGAAGGCCTGGCGCGCCGGACTTGCGTCCGCGGCGGCCTTCTGGGTCGCCTACGATCAGGTCTCCAAATCCGGAGCCAGCGGCGAGTTCGTCGCGAAAGGGGCATGGGTCATTCATGGGACCAAGCACGTCCTGCCGGACCTTCCACTACAACTCGCCATTGGAGAGATCGACTACAAGGGGGAGTCGTTGTGGACGGTGGCCCCGCCCCCGGCGGTGCGCGCGCGGGGCAAAATCCGGTTCCTGCTGACGCCGGGACTCGAGCGGGAACGTGATGAGCGCGAAGTGGCGCTGGCCCGCGACCTCGGCATCTCCCGTCCGCGACTCCAGTCGCTGTTGCCCGCAGGTGGGATCGACGTTCGTCGCGCGTAGATTCGCTGCACCTCACGCGCTTCAAAGCCGTCGTCCTCGCGTCGCCACGTCCGTCCGCGCGCGCGAAGCGCGGC
Organism: Thermoplasmata archaeon; assembly: GCA_049300255.1. Lineage (GTDB taxonomy): Archaea > Thermoplasmatota > Thermoplasmata > Lutacidiplasmatales > UBA184 > Lutacidiplasma. Next base: position 91,785 of record JBAQJJ010000049.1, on the reverse strand, counting down.
GATGAAGAGGCGATCTCCTTCCACGCGAATCTCCTCCCCGACCGTGAGGAGCGTCTGGGCTGGCAGAACGATGCGGGCTGGGCGTGTGCGCCTCCCTTCAACGATCGAGACGGGCACGGCGCTCCCTTCGTCGGGGGTGACCCAGATCGCACTGATGTGGCCAACCGTTTCGGATGAGACCCGGTGCCCCGTGCGGGTATCGATGCGGAGAATCCGCATTGCGGGAGCGGATTCTGGAACTCGGTGACCAACCGCGAGCCGTTCGGTGATCGGCAAGCGAACGGACGCTGCCTCTGATACTTTCCCGTGTGAAACGATCTGGCGAATCGTCCGCAGTTCCGCGCGTTGGATAGAGAATGGATGAGTCCATCGACAATCGTTGCACCGCGCCAACCCTTCGACGCGGCGCGATCGAGGATCGGTGACCTTGACGATTCGATGGAGCGTTTCTTTCCCACAGTTCTCGCAAAAGATCAGACCGCCCCTCAGGGTGGCTGGATTCGGAGCAGTCGTGGCCGCCGAACTGGAAGCTTCCCCCATACAGCCGCGACGCCTCGGGTTAGGGGCGCATAGCGTTTGAGGGTGGGTGCCCGGGACGCAAACATTTACGCGAAGGGGGCGTTCGACGGACGGGTAACGCTGTGCGAATTGTCATAGCGATCCATCGATATTTTCCAGCGACCGGTGGGAGCGAACGGACCGCTCAAGTGATTGCAGAAGGAGCCGCGCTGCGGGGTCACGAAGTCACCGTCGTGACCCAGGCCGAACCGGGCGCGCCCGCCCGGGAGGCGCTCCACGGAGTAACCGTCATTCGGATCGAGATGCGAAAGTTCGGGCGATTCCGAATTCCGCGTGGGTACCTCGCCCTCCTTCGGTCATTGCCGGCGGATGTGTTCCACCTCCACGGAAATCGAATCTGGTGTGTGGACTACTACCTGCCTTGGGCGCGGTCGTTTTCGTGGCCCCAAGTGATCACACCGCACGGATTCTATCACTACTGGATGCGGCGAGGGTTCGTTCGTTGGCTCTACTACCAGCATTACTTTCCGGGCCGCCTCCGGGCATTCGGTGCGTACTCGGCTCACACGGAAGGCGAACGCGACCAAGCCGTCAGCTGGGGCTATCCGTTGGATCGAATCGAGGTCATCCCTGCTTCGGTCGACCTCGTCGAATTCACCTCCCCACCGAACAACGTCCGGGCGCTCCGCGCCGGCTGGGGACTCCCTACTCCTCGTATCGGCCTGTTTGTCGGCGCACTCTTCGATAACAAGCGGGTTGACCGTTTGATCCGTGCTGTAACGGCGACTCATGGGGAATGGGGACTCGTAGTGATCGGCGGCGACGGTCCGGATTCTCCTTACGATCGAGCCCACTGCGAACAGCTGGCCAGGCAGTTGGCCGCTCCGGTTCGTTTTCTAGGGGCTCAGCCGAGGTCGGTGGTGGTCTCGGCGATGTTCGCGGCCGACGCGTACCTGCAAGGGAGCGCGTTCGAAGGGTTCGGCGTCAGCTTGCTCGAGGCGATGGCGGCGGGCCGCCCCTTCATCGCCTTCGATACCGGTGCGGCGCGAGAGTTGAGCCGCACGGGCGCCGGTTTCAGTGTCCAGAGTGAGGACGAGTTGATCGAGAGGCTGAAGGTCCCGCCTGCTCAACTCGAGTCGATGGGCGCGGTGGGGCGAGAGGCGGTTCGGGCCTATACTCCCGAGCGCATGATCGATCGCTATCTCGCGGTGTACCAGTCAGTCGCGCGACGCCCTGGGGCCGAGTCGGAGAAGGTCAGAGCACCGATGGGGCTCTCATGAACCCAGGGTCGATTCGATTGACGTGTTAGCTCGGCTCGTTCGCCATGAGGGCTCCACAGTCCGCGCCGTTTCGGCGAAAGTCGAGAGTCCTCCGAAAGTAGTTATTGAGAGGGGTCTTTGGCGTACTTCCGCACCTCACCCCGCGAGAGAAGCGATCCCGTCGCGCCGAATCGCGTACGGGTCGGGGCTTCCGGCATGACGAGATTCCAACGGTCGGGTAGCGTTCTCGGCGCTGCGTGGACCCTCGTAGTAGCGATTCTTTGCATAGGGGTCCTGCTCCTGCAGGCCGGGTTGGTCGAAGTTCGTGGAGGGTCCTTAGTGCACTCGCCTTCGACTGCGGCCGCCAAGTGCTACGTCAGGATTGAATCGGTAACCGGAGTCACGTTCAAATCACTTTCGAACTCGATCACGATCAGGGGCCAGTGCTTCGGGACCGACCCCCACTACGTCTCGCTCGCTCCGTATGGCTACACGGGAAAGGACACCTACGATTGCGGAGGCGCGATCGACGGACCGAGCCTTCGTATCTTGGATTGGGGGCAGGGCCAATGGGCCGCGGGGCGATTCTTCGGCTCCCACGGTATCTGCACGGCGACGAACGCGATTGGACTATTCTACTTCAGTTGGAACAATACGACGATCGTCATTCACGGTTTCGGCGACGGCTTGGGACTCCCGGGCTCCGGTGCGACTTGGATCATGTACCCGGGCGACGAGTGTTCGATCGAAGTGGCGCACGATCGTAACGGAAGCCGGTACAACTATACGCTCCCTGCTGGGACCTGCTGAGGCACTCCGCTGGACGACCGATCGGAGCCCTCCGATTTCGGAAGGATCTGCGCCGCGACCTGTTGACCGGCGGCATTACACGCGAGATACTCGAACGGGTAGCCAGAGACAGCGAGGAACTCGGCGAACGCCAAGAATTCGCCCCCCGATTTCCATCCCGGATAGCCGAAGTAGTCATCGAAGACGAGGATCGTGCCCGGTACGATGCGCTCTCGAAGGGCCGAGAGGACGGTCGTCGTGGACGAGTACAGGTCGGCGTCCAAATGGAGGAATGCCGCCGGCCGAGCATCGAGACCTTGTATGAAACCGGGAAGCGTTTGGTCGAAATAGCCCGAAACGACAACAGCGTTTTTCGGTACCGCGGGCGGCATTCCACGCGGGCGCGCAAAAGTGCCGGGCCAAACGCCCGGCTTCCAGTACTCCGGGAGCCCTCGAAACGAATCGAACCCGTAGACGGGTCGGTTCACGCGCTGGCAGATGAAACGCAGGCTCTGGCCATCGGCCACGCCGAATTCTGCGTAGAATCCGTCCAAGGTCACCCGTTGTAAGGCGATGTCCAAGACGTCCCACCGAGAGGCGGTCAGCCGTGCGTTCGGCAGGGTGTCCCGGATGAATTCGAGTTTTTCGACCGCCGCCTTATCGCGGTCGCATTCGAGCGCGCTGAGAAGCGCCAGAGAATGCACTCGCGCTCGCGCATCGACGAGACTGGAAGCGAAGTACCGCCAAACTGGCGGCGGATCCGGGTGGGCAAAATAGGCGAGGCAGATTCGCGCGAGGCAGAAAATTCCCCAGCGAACGCGGAGCGTGAAATTTGACGGAGAAGGGGTCATGCTCTCACGCCGGCGGCGTTATGAGAACGGATTCCCCGGTGAAATTCGCAAACCCCATTGTATCCGCTCGTCGAACCGACATAGAAAGGGCTACTCCGCACGGGCCGCTGCATTCCGGCGCGAACTAAATAGGCCGTGCTGCAGCCCTCGGGGTCCGGTGGAGGGCCCTTCGGGGAGCGGATCGCAGTCGAAAGAACCGTCACGCCTCGTTGATGACCTTCTGCGACCGGATGAACGTTCCCTTTCGAAGGTCCGTCACGGCCTCCAAGATCTCTTCCCGCGTATTCATCACAATCGGGCCGTACCAAGAGACCGGTTCGTGCAGCGGCTTGCCCGATACTAGAATGAAACGCAGCCCTCCGTCCTGCGCATGGATGCGCACGGTGTCCCCGTCTCCATACAGCACGGTATGGCCGGGGCGAGAAACCGATTCATTGGAAGGACTGATGGAGCCACTGTAGAGCGGCTTGGGTTCCTCCCCCACCGCAGGGGCGCCCATCGGATCGAAGCAACCCGCCCCATCGATGGCCTGGGCGAACACGGTGTAACCCTGCTTGACCGGGTGCTGAAACTCGGTATTGGGGGGCAGCGTGACATCGAGGTAGAGCGGGTCCACCGGAATGTGCCGGACTGGCCCTTCGACGCGGTCATACGAACCGGCGATCACCTTCACGACGCGGCCATCCTCTCCGCGAACAACGGGGATGTCCACAGCCCCGACCCCCCGATAGGACGGCGTCTCCATCTTGAGGCTGTGAGGAAGATTCACCCAAAGTTGAAAACCCGAGAGTAGCCCCTCCGTGCGCTTGGGCATCTCTTGGTGCATGATGCCGCTTCCCGCGCTCATCCACTGAACATCGCCAGAGTCGATGACGCCCTGATTGCCCAAGGAGTCTTCATGCTCGGTCTTCCCCGAGAGCATGTACGTAACGGTCTCGAGCCCGCGGTGGGGGTGCCACGGGAACCCCTTCACGTAGTCCGCCGGGTTGGTCGACCCGAAGTTATCGAGCAGCAGAAAGGGGTCGAGGAGTGGGACTTCGTTGTTTCCGAACATCCGCTTGAGGCGGACCCCGGCTCCTTCCATCGTTTCCGCGCCCCGGAACTTTCGACTAACGGTACGTACCGATTCTCCCATCTACACCACCTCGTGAATCATGTTACATCCGCGACCATTCCCGCACAATCCCGTCGTCGTCCTTTCGGGCTCTCGCACTCGCGAGGAATCCATCGCCACTCGTGGGAGCACCCGGGCCTACTTATCCCGGGGGTTTCGGACCTTTCACTTGGCGACGCCCGCGTGTAGGATTGAACTTGGTATCCCAGCCCGTCAGCTTTTCCTATATGCTGTGTTCCCGCAGTCAACATGGACGACTTGGACCTGACCTGTATCAACACGATTCGATTCCTGGCTGTGGACTCGGTGGAGAAGGCGAAGTCCGGCCATCCTGGGCTACCGCTTGGGGCCGCTCCAATGGCCTACGTTCTTTGGGATAGATTTCTGCGGCACAATCCGGCCAATCCGCAGTGGCCGAATCGAGATCGATTCGTTCTCTCGGCGGGGCACGGGTCCGCCCTACTCTACGCATTGCTCCACCTCACCGGTTACGACCTGCCGATCGCGGAGCTCCAACAATTTCGTCAGTGGGGTAGCCGCACCCCGGGGCACCCGGAGTATGGTCGAACCGCGGGAGTCGAGGCGACGACTGGTCCATTGGGGCAAGGGTTCGCGATGGGCGTCGGGATGGCGATCGCCGAGCGGCATCTTGCTGCGACTTGGAATCAAGACGGCATTCCGCTCGTCGACCACTACACCTACGGGATCGTATCGGATGGGGACCTGATGGAGGGGATCGCATCCGAGGCCGCTTCGCTCGCGGGAACCCTCGGGCTGGGCAAGCTGATCTACCTCTACGATGACAACCACGTCACGCTCGAAGGACCCACCATCTGGGCGTTCACGGAAGACGTTCCGAAACGCTTCGAGGCCTACGGCTGGCAAGTGTTGCGTGTATCCGATGGGAACGACTTGACCGCGATCGAAACCGCCTTGCGCCAAGCGCGAGACGAAACCAAGCGACCTTCGCTCATTTGTGTTCGCACCCACATAGGGTACGGAAGCCCGGTCCAAGACACGCGGGAGGCTCACGGTGAGGCGCTGGGTCCGGCAAACCTGAAAGCGACCAAGGAGAAACTCGGCTGGCCGTTGGAACCGACGTTCCTCGTACCCGAGGAAGTTCGAACACACTTTCGGGGCGCGATGAGCCGGGGTGCTCAGTGGCAGCAGGAGTGGGAAGCCCTTAGAGATCGACTCCGCACCCAGCAACCGGAGCTCGCACATCAGATTGAAGCCCAATTCACCGGGACGCTCCCGTCGGGTTGGGATTCGGCCCTGCCCACATTCAAGCCGAGCGACGGTCCGATGGCGACCCGAGATGCTTCCCAAAAAGTGCTTGACGCACTGGCGCCCAAACTCCCGGCGCTGCTCGGTGGCGCCGCTGACCTTTCTCCCTCGACGAAGACCCTGTTGCCCGGCTCGCTTGACTACTCCCCTTCCGACGCTCTCGGACGTAATTTCCACTTTGGTGTTCGCGAACACGCTATGGTCGGCTGCCTCAACGGCATGGCGCTGCACGGGGGCCTTCTCCCCTATGGCGGAACATTCCTGGTCTTCTCCGACTACGCGCGCGGGGCGATTCGACTCGCGGCGCTGCAGCAGACTCACATCGTCTTGGTCTTCACGCACGACAGCATCGGAATGGGCGAGGACGGGCCCACTCACCAACCGATCGAGCAGTTGACCAGCCTGCGCGCGATTCCGGGCCTGACATTGTTTCGGCCCGCGGATGCGAATGAGAGCGTCGCAGCATGGAGGGTGGCAGTCGAGCGTGCGGGCCCGACGGCGCTAGTTTTCACTCGACAGAAGGTCCCGGTTTTGGACCCGAACCGATACCCGATAGCGGAGGGAACCCCACGTGGAGGGTACGTGCTGTCCGAAGCCCCCTCCGGTCGTCCGGAATTGATCCTGATTGCAACGGGCTCGGAAGTAGGACTCGTATTGGAAGCGCAGGGGCGGTTGGTCGAAAAGGGGATCCAAGCTCGCGTCGTGTCGCTGCCGTGTTGGAAAATATTCGACGAACAATCCCTGGCGTATCGAGATTCGGTCCTGCCGCGGGACCTCCCGAAAGTCTCCGTCGAAGCCGGCAGTACGCTGGGTTGGTCTCGATACGTTGGCGCGACGGGCGAATCCATCGGGATCGACCATTTCGGTGCTTCCGCGCCGGGACCGATCCTCCAGCGAGAATTCGGATTCACCGTGGATCATGTGCTTGAGTCAGCGGAGCGGGTGCTTGGGAAGCGCGTGCGGGTGAGCATTCCATGACCGGCCTGGCCGCCTTGCTGGCTCAGGGTCAATCGCCTTGGCTCGACTACATTCGCCGAAGCCTTCTCACCAGCGGCGAACTGAAACGGATGGTCGAGAAGGACGGGATTACGGGAGTTACGATCAATCCCACTATCTTCGAGAAGGCCATCGCCGGGAGTCACGATTACGACGCTTCGCTCCAAGAGATCCTGGCCCAGGATCCTCACCTCGGCCCCGCGGAGCTCTACGAGCGCTTGGCCGTGGAAGACGTGCGCTTGGCGGCCGATGTGTTGCGCTCCGTCTTCGACCGTACGCGGGGACAGGACGGGTTCGTCAGTCTGGAAGTCGCCCCCGGCCTTGCTCACGATACCGCCGGTACGATTTCGGAGGCCCAGCGCTTGTGGGCGAAGGTCGACCGACCGAACATTCTCATCAAAGTTCCCGGAACGAAGGAAGGGGTACCGGCGATCGAGGCGCTGCTGGCCGAAGGAATCAACGTCAACATCACGCTCCTGTTCTCCCTTCCCCAATACGAAGCCGTCGCGCAAGCCTATCTACGCGGGATAGAGCGTGCTAACAACCCAACGCGCGTCGCCTCCGTCGCCTCCGTCTTCGTGAGTCGGATCGATACGGCCGTCGATCGAGCGCTCGAGGCCTCTAGCGCCCCCGATGCGTCCGTATTGAAGGGCAAGATCGCGCTCGCCAACGCACGGGTGATCTATGCGCGATTTCAGGAAATCTTCCACGGGGCGTCGTTCACGCCGTGGAGCGCGAGAGGGGCGCGGCCGCAGCGGGTCCTCTGGGCGAGCACCAGCACCAAGGACCCACATTTCCGGGACACCCTCTACGTCGAGGAGCTGATCGGACCCGAGACCGTGGATACGATCCCACCGGCCACTATCACAGCATTCGAAGACCACGGAGTGGTACGCGGAGACACGCTCGGGGAGGGGATCTCCGACGCGCGGCAGCTGCTCCAACGGGCCGCGAGTGTGGGGATCAACCTCGATCAAATCACCGAGGATCTGCAAACGGAGGGCGTCGCGCTGTTCTCGGATTCCTACGCGCTCCTCCTCCGTTCGCTGGCGACCAAGAAGGAGGCGATCTTGGTCGGTCGGGTGGACCCCCAGTCCTGGACCCTGGGGAGCGACGGCGCCCGAGTCGCGGCTCGCTTGCTGAGCTGGCAGAGCGAGAGGGTCGCGGAGCGATTTTGGAAGCGCGACGCGACGCTGTGGCCCGCCGCGCCGCCTACGGACGTGGCAGAGCGAATGGGCTGGCTCCAGCTCCCAGAGATGATGCACGAGCAGGTGGCCCGTCTCGAGCATTTTGCGAATCAGATCCGTTCCGAGGGATTTCGTCATGTCATCGTACTCGGCATGGGCGGTTCGAGCCTCGCCCCGGACGTGTTAGGGGGCCTCTTCGGGCACCGACCCGGGTATCCGGAGCTGCTCGTGCTCGACAGCACTCACCCCGATGCGATCGCCGCCGTGCGCGCCCGGATCGATCCCGCGCACACTTTCTTCCTCGTCTCGAGCAAATCGGGCACGACCCTCGAGCCCCTCTCCTTCTATCGTTACTTTTGGGAGCAGCTTCGGGTGAGCGGGGTTCCGCCGGGCCGATGCTTTGCGGCGATCACCGATCCGGGTACCTCCCTAGAGAAGCTGGCCCGGGGCGAAGGATTCCGTGAGGTATTCCTAGCGCTCCCGACCGTAGGGGGCCGGTATTCGGCGCTCACGATGTTCGGACTCGTCCCCGCTGCTCTCATCGGTCTGGATGTCCGCGCTTTGCTTGACCGCGCCTGGACGATGGCGGAAGCTTGCGCGCCATCGCTCCGGGTCGACGAGAACCCCGGACTCTCCTTGGGGGCGGTCCTTGGAGAACTGGGCGCGGGCGGTCGGGACAAGTTGACCTTCTACGCAGCGGCAGGGTTCGCTCCGTTTCCGATCTGGGTCGAGCAATTGGTGGCAGAAAGTACTGGCAAGATAGGCAAGGGCATCGTCCCCGTCGTCGACGAACCCCCGGTCTCGGTCGAGCAGTACGGCTCGGATCGTCTGTTCGTCGAGATCCAGGTCGGTACGGCGCCGGACACCGCGCTGCGGGCCCACACGTCCCGACTCGAGACGGCGGGTTTTCCTGTCGTTCGGGTCCGGGTGTCCGACCCACTCGCAGTCGGCGAGGAGTTCTTCCGATGGGAGGTGGCGGTGGCCAGTGCGGGAATGATCCTCGGCATTGACCCCTACGACCAGCCGGACGTAGAGCTCGCAAAGGAGCTCGCCCGCAAAGTAATGGCCCCGCCCAGTGGGTCCTCCGGAGCGTCCGGTATCGTCACCGTGCCGAGCGCCGATCGCGGCGTGCTGGTGGCGGAGTTCCGGCGGTGGATTAGTACGTGCCGACCCGGGGACTACGTGGGGATCCAAGCGTATCTCGCGCCCCGCCCGGCCACTTCGAACGCGCTCGAGACGCTGCGCCGGGGGCTCCTGGAGCGACTCCACGTTGCCACCACTTTCGGGTACGGGCCGCGCTTCCTCCACTCCACCGGGCAGCTGCACAAGGGCGGCCCGAACACCGGCTTGTTTCTCCAGCTCGTCGACACTCCGACCCAGGACATCCCCGTCCCCGGCGCCAACTACTCCTTTGGAGACTTGATCCGTTCTCAGTCGGTGGGCGACTACCAGGCCCTCCAGCAGAAGCACCGTCGCGTCCTTCGGATCGACTTGGGCGCAGATGTTGCGGGCGGCCTCCAGATACTCCAGGAGGCGCTCCATGGCTAACGTCTCCCTGTTGCTCTGGGACGTCGGAGGTGTGTTGCTGTCGAATGGCTGGGACCACAGGGCGCGGGCCGCGGCCGCTGCCCATTTCGAATTGGACCCGAACGAATTGGAACGGCGCCATCAGCTCGTGGACGCCGCGTTCGAGACCGGACGGCTTGACGTCCCCGGCTATCTTGAGGCTACGGTCTTCTACGCGCCCCGGTCGTTTTCCCCGGAAACCTATCTCCAGTTCATGCGGGACCGCTCCCGTCGCAACGTCGCCGCGCTGGCGGCAGCTCGAGCAGTCCGAGGTGAAGGTAGGTATGTCATGGCGGCATTGAACAACGAATCCCGGATGCTCAACGAATATCGGATCCAGGCGTTCGGGTTGAAGGAAGTCTTCCACGTCTTTTTCAGCTCGTGCTACACCGGCTGGCGGAAGCCGGAACCGGCGGCCTTCCAAAACGCGCTGACGCTCACTCAACGCACGCCTGAAGAGACCCTCTTTCTCGACGATCGGCCCGAGAATATTGCCGCGGCGGCTCGACTGGGCCTCCATACCTTACAGGTACGAGACCCCGAGCACTTGGGGGAAGAGTTAGCGCTCGCCGGCATCGCGTCAGGGTAGGAGAAGAACCATGGAACTAGGAATGGTCGGATTGGGAAAGATGGGAGCGAACATGACGGAGCGTCTGGTCAAGGGGGGCCACCGAGTCGTCGGATTCGCTCGGACGAGGGCGACCGTCGATGCCGTGGTGGCGCAGGGTGCGGTCGGCGCCTATTCGCTGGCCGAGCTGGTCCGTCAGTTGGCGGTTCCCCGGATCGTCTGGCTCATGATTCCGTCCGGGGCCCCGGTCGACCAAACCCTGGAAGAGCTCCACGCGCTGCTCGCGCCCGGTGACATGATCGTGGACGGAGGGAACTCCTACTATCGCGATACGTTGCGGCGAGCGGCGCTCGTGAAGGGCTGGGGGTTCCGCTACGTCGATGTCGGTACGAGCGGTGGGATCTGGGGGCTCGCCGAGGGGTACTCGATGATGGTCGGCGGAGAGAAGGCGGATGTCGAGCGGATCCGACCCATCCTGGAGACGTTGGCGCCCGGCCCGCAGAAAGGTTGGGGTCACATGGGAGCCGTCGGCTCCGGACACTTTGTGAAAATGGTACACAATGGGATCGAGTACGGCATGATGCAAGCCTACGCGGAAGGCTTCGCCGTCATCCAGGGGAAGACCGATTTCGCGCTCGATCTTCACCAAGTCGCCCAGGTGTGGCGCTACGGGAGCGTGATCCGTTCCTGGTTGCTGGAATTGACCGAATCCGCTCTGGCGGAGAACCCAACGCTCGCGGGTATCGAACCCTGGGTCGCGGACTCTGGAGAAGGGCGCTGGACCGTTACCGAGGCGATGGACCTCAACATTCCGGCTCCCGTGATCACGTTGTCGTTGCAACAGCGGTTACGCTCGCGGGAGCAGGATCCGTTCACCGAGCGCCTCCTCGCGATGATGCGGAACAAGTTCGGCGGGCACGAAGTCAAGCGGGAGAGCTGAGCATGGAAAACCCCGTACCGGCGAAGCACCTTATGGCCGTGTTCGGGGCGACCGGGGATTTGTTTCAGCGCAAGCTGATGCCCGTGCTCTTTCGTCTCGCGGCGAAGGGGGCGTTCCCGGCCGGGAGTATCGTGCTCGGAATCGCGCGGCGTCCGATGGACGACGCTACGTTCCGCGCCATGGCCATGCAATCCCTGAGGGCCGAGAAATTGGGGAGCGATGCGGAGATCCAACAGTTCTGCGCCTCGACGCTCTTGTATCACAAACTGGACGACGAGTCACCGACCGGGTACGACGACCTTCGCACGCGCATCGAAGCGTCCGAGGAAGCCCATGGACTCCCGGGCAACCGGATCTTCTACCTCGCGCTCCCTCTCGAGGCATTCACCCCTACGCTCGAAGGGATCGGCCACGCCGGTCTCCACACGAGTCCGGGGTGGACCCGAGTGGTGGTGGAGAAGCCGTTTGGACGCGACTTGGCATCGGCCCAAGCGCTCAATCAACTCCTACTGAAGAATTTCCAAGAGTCGCAGATCTTTCGGATCGACCACTATCTAGGCAAGGAGACGGTCCAGAACCTGATGGTCTTCCGGTTCGCCAACATGTTCGTGGAGTCGGTCTGGAATCGCGCCCAGGTGGAGAAAGTGGAGATCACCGTCGCCGAGCGGCTCGGTCTCGAAGGTCGGGCCCAGTACTACGACGGGTCGGGGGCACTGCGCGACATGGTGCAGAACCATGTGACGCAGCTCCTCTCGTTGATCGCGATGGAGCCCCCCGCCACGAAAGATGAGGAAGCGATACGGAACGAGAAGGTCAAGGTGCTCGAAAGCGTGGTCCCGTTACGGGCGAAGGACGTCGTTCGGGGGCAGTACGTCGCGGGCACCGTGGACGGACAGTTGGTGAAGGCGTACCGCGACGAGCCGGGCGTTTCCTCCACTTCCGAGACCGAGACGTTCATCGCCCTTCGCCTCAAGGTCGACAACTGGCGGTGGCAGGGCGTCCCATTCTTTGTACGAACGGGCAAGCGCCTTCCGGCCAAGTCCACCCGGGTCGTGCTGACGTTCAAAGCACCACCCGTCTCGTTCTTTCAAGCGGAAGGGGAGTATGACGCGAACCCGGATCGGATCTCGATCCTGATCCAACCGGACGAGGGCTTCGAGCTCGCCTTCGAGATCAAGGTACCGGGGCGGGAGATCCGCGTGCAGACCAACCGTATGAAATTCCACTACGCCGATGTCTTCGGAGAACTCCCGGACGGATACGAGACGCTCCTGATCGATGTGATACTGGGCGACCCCACGTTGTTCGTTCGAGCGGACGAGGTCGAGGAGTCGTGGCGAATGTACGCTCCGCTGCTAGAACATCCCCCTCCGATCGTCTTCTATCCGGCAAATACCTGGGGGCCGCCCGAGGCGCAGGCGCTCGTCCAGCAGTGGGGACACCAGTGGAGCCCGCCGTAGCGCGCGTCCTGCACATTCACCCTACGCTCCCCTCGGCCACCTCGGCTTTGGCACGACATCTGAACCTCAAGGCGAGGGAATCTGTTCGGGTGCGAGGCGTGTTCTCCTGGGTGGTTGCCGGCGGGCACACTCCCCAAGGCCTGTATGAGCTCCTCGCGCGGGAGTACCGGATGCGCTTTCCCTGGAAGGACACCGAGGTGTTCTTTGGCGACGAACGGTGTGTCGGCCCCCGCGCCGCGGCGAGCAACTACCGCACCGTGTGGGAATCACTCCTCTCTCACGTGTCCGTGCCGCGCCGACGCGTGCATCGGATGCGCGGGGAGGTCCGTCCTCCCTCGGCAGCGGCGCGTGATTATGCTCGTGCGCTCGGGCCAATTCGACTGGACAGCCGTGCGCCGCCCCGGTTCGATGTCGTGCTGCTCGGCATTGGCCCCGACGGTCACACGGCTTCTCTCTTTCCTCGAGGGCGGGCCTTGCGCGAGAAGCGCCAAACGGTCGTCGCGATTCGGCGTGCCGGACAGCCCCCGTTTCTACCCCGACTCACGCTGACCCTTCCCGCGCTCGCGTCCTCCAGGGAGGTGTGTTTCCTCGTGTCGGGGAGGGACAAGGAGAAGGCGGTGGAGGCTATCTTCCGGTCCTTTCCCCGCGGAACCCATGAACTGCCCGCGAGCCTCGTACGAAGTGCGGGACCCACGCACTGGTTTCTCGATCGAGAGGCAGCCGCGGCACTTCCGACGGCGGTTACGACCGCCGCATCCTCGCGACCCACCTAGGTGTGTGGCAAAGCCTCGTGGCTACGTCCTTTTCATCCCACGGACCCCGGCGCGGGTCCAGAGGCGCGCCCCTCCGACGAGGGCCTTGCGATTATCTCCTCGGCGGGCGCCGGGAGGCAGAACCTTGAGCTTACGTACATTTCCACCGCCCAAGACCACATAATCCGGCTCGAGGGCGTCCGAGAGTCTCTTCACCACTTCGAAGACTTCCTTCGACCACTTCTTGCGGCCCAGAGCGCGACGACCCCGCTCTCCGACGAAATCCTCGTACGACTTTCCCTTCTTGTACGGGAGGTGGCCCAGCTCCATCGGCTCGATCTCTCCATCGAGGATCATCGCAGTCCCCAATCCAGTGCCCAGCCCAAGGAACAGCATCTTCCCGCCCTCGTAGCTCCCCAGCGCCTGCATCGCAGCATCATTGACGATCTGGGTCGGGCGTCCGAACGCCTTTCGAAAGTCAAAACCGACCCAGCCCTTACCCAGATTTGCCGGGTCGTGGACGATCCGACCACGGAGCACGACCCCCGGATATCCCACTGAAACGGCATCGTACCGCTCCCCCTTCAGCCACTTCTTGATCTTCCGCAACATGGTCTGCGGGTCCATCGTGGGCCCGGACGAGATACGTAGGGTGCGCATAGGGGAGGTAAGGGCCACCCGCACATGGGTTCCTCCGATATCGAGGATGAGGATTCGTCGGGGACGAGGGGGAACTTTCTGTTTCATTTCGCTCGTGGCGCCGGGGAACAATGGGGGGATATAACTCCCCGAGGCGAGTCCGGCTCGGCGACCGAGTCCCGTGCGTCCTCCGCGCGGCATCGTTCGGGCAACCCTGGGTTGGCGTTACAATCCGCACACGAGGGTGGCTCCGATGAAGGAAGCCACGGCCCGGACGGCCAAAATGACTTGCGGGATCGAGAGGATACCCACGATCCGGAGTGGGATCCATCAGGCTTGCCTTCCAGCGTGGAAGCAGAAGACCGGGGCCGGCTCCTCCAAGCCCCTCGTTCGCCCGACGGATCCGCCGAATATTCTTCAACGTCCGATGACGATTGACCGGTCGTGGATCATGTGCCCGAGCACGAGTGATGTGACCAGGAGGAGGACCACCAGCATGGGCCACCAAACCCCTGCAAGATGGGTACTGAGACTCTCTCTCCATCCGCGCTTCGGGACCTGATCGTCGTCACGGTCGTCCACAACTGGCCCGTGATAATCAGAAGAAAAGTATGGGTCCCGGATACCGCAATGTGGACATTCTAACACATGGCCCTCGGAAACGGGGCGACCGGCTCCCTGCCCATCGAGAGGCACATCGCTCAGGAATTCCCGGGCACACGAGTGACAGGTCACGGATAACGCGGGCATCGGTCTCCTCGAACGCGCGAACTTCCAATGCACGGATATATTTCGGTCCAAAATTTGACCAAGAAGATTGGACATCGGGCGCTCCTTGGCACAGAAATCAGGGTTGGAAAATCACTGGATTGAGTGCACCGAAGTAGAGCTCTGGGTCATGTAGACGGGGGGGGCCGAAGGGATTCTCCGTCGCCTAGTCGGCGGGCGGCTTTCTCTTGACAGCGGGTAACGGCGGGCGAGCCGGATTGTCCGGAAGTGCGAGCGGGTCCGATTTGACCGTACCTTCACCCGAATCGGGTGTGGAACGCGTGGCCGGCGGCGTGCGTCCGGAGGTGGAAGCCGAAGGATCGGAATGGAAATCTCGAACGTCCCCAAAGGCCAAAGCGGGCGTCCGGATCCATGCTCGTCCGCGAACGCCCTGAAGGCTGGGGACCCGCTGAAGGAGTTCCGTTCGGGATTCCAGGGTCGACTGCCACGCCCGGAGGGCTCCGATCGGGGCGATCATGGTTGTCAGGAGTCCGACGCCGGCTACGATCGTAAAGAGCTGAACATCGAAGACCCCGTCTTGCAAGAGGATCAGCGCCATGGCGAGCTCGACCGCGCCACGGCTGGAGACGAGGAAGCCGATGGCTCGAGCATCGGCGGCGCCCCATCCGCGAAGCCGTCCTGCGAGGTCCCCTACGAGAACCTTCAGGACTACGGCTACGACGAGGAGGACGCCAAAGACAAGGATCAGATCCGGCGTCCCAACCAATCGGAGGTTCATCTGCAGGCCCACGAAGGCGAAGAAAAGTGGAATGAAGAAGCCCCAACTTATGGTGTCGAAAACGGTACTAATCGACCGGTGCGCGGAGGCTCCGGCCGTATCGCGCGTCACGAGAAGGCCCGCGTAGAAGGCCCCCACGACGAAGGTAAGCCCCAGGAATTGCGAAAAGAGCGATGCCCCCACCAACAATACCATGAGGAGAGCAAAGCCGACTCCCTTTGACCGCCAATCTCGAGCGAACCGATCCCGAACTTCTCCCCATATCGGGGTCCGCTGAAGAAGCCGGATCCCGAGGTAGATCCCGACCATGACGCCCAGGAAAACGAACAGGTCCACCAACGCCAATCCAACGGCGGTGTATCCCGTCCCCTTGCCGAGGAAGAGTTCGAGCAGGACCGCGAAGACGGTGACGGCGGTCAACTCGTTGATGAGTGCCGCGTTCATCAGAAACTTCCCGATGGGTTTGTGCAAGAGACCGAACTGGGCCAGCATGATCCCCATGACCGGAAGCGCCGTGATGGAGAGCGTCAGCGCGATGAACAGAGCTTTGAGAATCGATACTCCCGGGAGGAGCAAGGTGATGACCAAGAATAAGCCGGTAAATGGGATCACGAAAATCGCGATGCCCAATAGGGCCGTGAGCGCACCCATCCGAAGGATTTCCTCGGGCGCGGTTTCAAGACCGGCGAGGAACAGGATGAAGACGGTCGCGAGAAACTGGAGGGAAGAGAATTCCGGCGGGAGCGTCGAAAGCCCGAGGTATTGCCCGAGGATTGTTGGTCCGAGAAGCACGCCCACCAGCAATTGTCCGACCAATGCCGGTTGGCCCAACCGGCTCGCGAGTTCGCCGGCAAACAGCGATCCCGCCAGCAGGAGGAAGAGATCGACAATGAACTCGGTCTGGGACAGAGCCAAGGAGATCGCCACACTGAGCGGGGAGTGAGCGACGGGTCACTTCATATAGGATTCGAATGGGCGGAAGGAAGCCACGGGGGAGTGTGCGCTTGCGTTCTCAACCAGGGTAGTGGCAGGCCGCCCGCCCGGGTCGGTGTCAGAGCTCGCTGGATGGTCGCGAACCTCTCGTGGGGCTGCCCGAATTTGAATCGGGGTCCCGGGCTCCCAAAGCCCGAAGGATGGACCAGTAGAGCGAGCCGAGGACCGTCCTCCGACCCGTAGCTACCCCACAGCCCCGCATCGCTTGCTAGATCGCGTCCACCCGTTTGAGGGTTCGGCCGATGCGGCATTCGGCGGGTTCGTCGTCGACCTTCTCGATCCGATACCGTTGTTTCGCTGGCATCAAGGGTCCTGCGCAGATCGACCAGTTCGGACAATCGAGACGACCACACGCGTAGCGCCCGGTCTCAACGGACCCGCCGATCACTGCGCTCCGCGCTTCAACCACCAAGGATCGGGCGACGGGCCGTACTTCGACCACATTGGCCTGTGTCTCCTGGAGCGCACAGGGATGCTGCACCGGCCGGACCTTGACCACGGCGTAACGACGCCCCGGGTCCAGCGTGAGGCACGCATGCCGATACGGACACGTCCGACAGACCGGTGCGCCGCCCTGATAGATGAATTCGAAGCCCGGCTGGGCTTGCGAGTGGGAAAGGAGCGTGATCTCGGCCATGCTTAGTTGATCACCCCAGTTACCGTTGCGAGCCGCTCGGCGGCATCTCGGCTCAGTCCGTTGTCCCCCAGGATGGTGTACCGCTCGGGCCGGATTTGGTGCGCCGCCACCAGCGCATCAATCACTTCCTGCGGCGTGACCCCCAGCTCGCGCGCCGTCGTGGGAGCGCCAATCGTTCGCAGGGCACTGCGAAGTCGCCCCCAATCCCCGCCGTGCAGGTACATCATCATGATCGACCCCACGCCGCATTGCTCCCCATGGAGGCTTGGCTGGCCTGCGCCTCGGTCCAGCGCATGGCTGAAGAGGTGCTCGCTGCCGGAGCACGGGCGGGAGGAGCCGGCGACGCTCATGGCAATCCCGGCCATGATCATCGGCCGGATCGCGATCCACACCGACTCCTCGAGGTTAGGCTTGATCAGACCCGCCCGATCAATGATCTCCTGGGCGGTGTATTCGGACAGCGTTGCCGCCGTACTCGAGTACTCCTCGTTGCGGAGCCGCGCGGCCAGCTTCCAGTCCAGCACGGCCGTGGTGTTGGAGATGACATCGGCACATCCCGAGGCGAGGAGACGGAAAGGGGCCTGAACGATCACCGAGGTATCCGCGATGACTCCGATCGGAACGACGGCCTGCACGCTCGTCGTACTATTGGGGTCCCGCAGTGAGGCGCGCGGCGAAGAAATGCCGTCGTGGGCGGCGGAGGTCGGAACGCTGACGAACGGGATCTTGAGGCGCGAGGCGATCACCTTCGTGATATCGATCTTGCTTCCGCCCCCGGCGGCGACCAGGAAGCGGGCGTCCGCCGACTGGACCTCCTTCTCCAGCCGGTTGACCTCATCCAGCGTCGACTCCTTTGCAATGAAGGTGGCCACTTCGAATCCCGACTCCTTCAGGATCATCGCCGCGCGGTTACCGGCGAGGCCGGCCGTTTTCGGCCCGGTGATCACGGCGCCTTGGCGAGGGAAATCGAACTGGGTGCAGGTGGCCCCGAGTTCTTGAAGCACCCCGTGGCCCGCGAGCACCACGCGCGGGAAGATCATCGAACGGGACTTACCAAACGGACTATCCAATCCGACCGGCGAGTACTTGGGGGAAGCAGATTCCATAAGGTATTCGAGGCGAGCAGGGATGCCGCCTCTTTAGGCTTCCCGCGGCGGGCGGGCGTCCGACGCACGAGCTCGCCGCGACCGTCGGCTTCCGACTCAGCGCCGGGCGCCTAGCGACCGGCGACGTCTCCCCATAGAACCTTGTGTTCTTGCAAGAGCACGCGTACGTCCAAGTGATCGGCGAGAACCCAATCCGCGAGACGTCCGGCGTCCGTTCCCCAAACCGGCTGGAAGACGAGCTGGGCGCGAGTCGAATGGAGCTTCATGGTCCGTTTGGCGTAGAGGTAATCCGCTCGGTCCTGAACGACAAATTTTGCGACGTCCGTCGGTCGCAAGAGGGGCAGGTTCTCCCAGCGGTTATGCGATTCCATTCGCGAGGCAGGGCACTTCACGTCAACGCTAAGGATCACGCGCGGGATGGAAAGGTACGGCGCGACGTCCAACGAACCGCCAGTCTCTACCACGGTGGTCATTCCTTTCCGAGCGAGCGCTCGCAAAAGGCGGACCGATTCCCGCTGAAGCAGCGGTTCGCCGCCCGTCAGGCAGGCATATCTCGTTCGGTGGCCAGTGACCTCGCGCAGCAGCGATTCGATCGATCGCTCTCGCCCCGGACCAAAGGAATAGGTCGTATCGCACCACGTGCAACGCAGATTGCAGCGCGCCGTTCGTATGAACGAAGTGCGTACCCCGGAGAGCGGCCCCTCCCCTTGCAGGGAGTAGAAGACCTCGATGATGCGCATGGGACAAACCAGGGGAGAACCGTACTAAAGGCGCTTGCCCCCGCGCCGTTCCGTGAGGGCCTCCTGGTCACAATCATTGAAATACGATTCCCGAATCCGAGCGAGCGGCAATGGAGCGCTCACGCGAGGCTTACTGGCAGGCAGTCTGGGCCCGAGAGCATCTGAGCGTGGCAACCCGGATTCCGGGTCGAGAGAAGTTCTACGCGCTGGTCGCTTATCCGGGTACCAGCGGTTTCCTTCACGTCGGTCATCTCCGCGGGCTCGTGATCGCCGATGCCCTTCATCGGTACCACCGGATGCTCGGCCACCAGGTTTTCTTTCCGACGGGGGCCCACGCCTCCGGTCTACCAGCTGTGACGTTCGCTCAGCGCGTCCACGACCGAGACCCGGCGACATTGGAACAACTGGAAAGCCACAGGATCGACCCGATCGAGTGGGGTCGGCTCGAGGATCCCGAAACGGCGGCTCGCATACTTGGGCAGAGCTATCTGGAAACCTTTCGACGGGCTGGCTTCCTGGTCGATGAAAGTGCCTACCTCACGACGGTCGATGAGGACTACCAAGCGTTCATCCGGTGGCAATTCCATCGTCTGCACGATCGGCACGCGCTGGTCCAAGCCCCTCACTTCTCAGCCGTGTGCCCCGTCTGCGGGCCGGTCTCGGTCGATGCGTCGGAGACGGACCTTGCGAGCGGAGGCGACGCGGAGGTCATTCGGTACACAACGGTGCCGTTCGCCTTGGAAGATGGCCGAATCCTGTTGGCCGCCACGTTGCGTCCGGAGACCGTGTACGGCGTTACCAACCTTTGGCTCGCGCCGGACGAATCGTTGGTCGTTTGGCATCACGAACACGCCGAATACCTAGTCGCCCGTCCCGGCGCGGAGCGATTGGTCGAACAACACGGCGGCAAGATTGGCCACGAAACGCCGGCCCAGGATCTCGTGACGCGAATGGTTACCGTTCCTTTCTTGGGACGGCGCGTGCCAATCTTAGCGAGCAAGATCGTCGACCCCCAAGTCGGTACGGGGGTTGTGATGTCTGTACCGGCTCATGCGCCGGTCGACCATCTAGCCCTTCGCGAGTTATCGGAAACGGACCGCGCTCAGCTGGGGGAGGTGCCCGTGATCATCACGCTGACGAAGCCCGAGACGTGGACGGCTTCGGAGCGGGCACTGAACGTCGGCGAAGGAACCCCGGCGGAACGGGCAGCTCGGGCCACCGGCGCCCGTACCTTGCAAGATGTCGGGGCGTTGGGGGAAGCGACCGAACGGCTGTACCGACTCGAACTGACTCGGGGGCGAATGGCGACCTCGGAGTACTCGGGCGAGTCGGTAGCGGACGCGCGTGAAAAAGTGGCGTCCCCCTTGAAGGCTCTTGGGACGAGCCGCGATCTCCAGGAGTTCTCTAAGCCGGTGATCTGTCGTAATGGGCACCAGGTCGTGATTCGCCGCGTCCCCGAGCAATGGTTCCTGCACTATAGCGACCGGGCGTGGAAGGATCTTACCCTCGACCTCGTCGGCCGAATGACGAACCAGCCGCAGGATTATGGGAAAGAGCTCCCGAGCATCCTCGAGTGGTTCCAGGATCGCCCGTGCACGCGGCGGGGACGTTGGCTGGGAACCCCGTTTCCATACGATCCGGAGTGGATCATCGAGCCGATCGCCGACTCGACCCTCTACCCCGCGTATTTCGTCATCCGGCGCTACGTCCACGACGGACGTCTCCGTGTATCCCAACTGACCGACGCGTTCTTTGATTCCGTGATCCTCGGAACCGGACCCGGGGAACCGTCGGTCGAGGCGAGCCTTCGGGACGAACTCCGCTCCGAATTCCTGTACTGGTATCCGCTCGATCTCAATATCGGCGGGAAGGAACACAAGCGCGTTCACTTCCCGGTCTTCCTGTATACGCACGCGCTACTCCTCCCACGTGAGCTCGAACCGCGCGGGATCTTCATTCATTGGTGGATGACGGGTGAGTCTGGGGCAAAACTCTCCAAAAAGCAAGTCGGGAGGGGGGGCGCGATGGTCGGTATCGACGAAGCGTTCCAGGAATGGGGCGCCGATGCCCTGCGGCTTTTCCATGCTACGGGTGCCTCCCCGTTCCAGGACGTAGAATGGAACCCCGAACAGGTCGAGGTCGCCCGGACGCGATTGGAAGAGATCGAGCGGATGGTCCCTAGCATGTTTCGGTCCGGCGACGGACCGCCCGAGCTGGATGCCTGGCTCGAGTCCGAGATGCACGGCGTGGTCCACGCCGTGCGTGGTCATCTTGCGACCGTTTCGATCCGGGAAGCGGGGGAACTGATCTATGTTCGAATCCCAAACTTGATTCGTCGCTACACGACCCGGGGCGGAACCTCCGGGCGATTGCTCCAACGGATCGCGCGGGCGTGGATTCGGATGATGGCCCCGATCACGCCACACTTGGCCGAAGAACTCGGGGAGCATCGCTTTGCGGGCTTGGTGAGCGTCGAGCCATTTCCGACACCGGATGAGTTTGAAACGAATCCCACTGCCATGGAAGAGGAGGCCTTTCTGGAGCGCCTAGAAGACGACCTACGCGCCGTGCTGCGCGCCGCTACTGATCGCGGGCAAAGGCTCGATGAGGCGGTCTTCTACATAGCCGCGCCGTGGAAGCGCACGGTGGAAGGGTGGATGCGAGAAGTGGTGGAGGCTGGACGACTGCCCTCGGTCGCCGAAATGATGCAACGAGTCGCCCGCCATCCTGAGCTCGCCGCATATCGCGCCGAGATCCCCGGGTACGTCCAACGCGTAACGCCGCAGCTCCGCTCCGAACCGCCCCTCTCGCCCATCGTCCTCGACGAGCACCGAGCCCTGCGAACGTCCGAGGGGTACCTCCTGCGTCGGTTCCAGTTCCGACAGATCTCCGTCTACCCCGAGACCGAGGCCGCTCCTCACGACCCCAAGGGTCGCCGCGAGCGGGCGCGTCCCGGCCGTCCGGCCTTCTACCTCTTGACCACGGTCTAGCGGCGGGTCGACCTCCGCCGCCTGTGCCGCGACGCGGAAGGAAAATTCAGATGCATCCGCGATGGGATCGGATGCCGGGAGATCGTGCGATATTTCGCCGAGGATTTCTTGGAATAGCTGCGCGCCACACGTCCGGAGATCTCGAAGTAGATCAACTGACCGACCGGCATGCCCGCGTAGACCCGGACCGGGAGCTTGACCGACATTTCGAGGGTCCAGTAATTGCAGAACCCTTCGTCGCCCTTTCCGGCGGTCGAGTGGATATCGATTCCCAATCGTCCCACACTCGACTTCCCCTCGAGGAAGGGGACGAATCCATGGGTCTCGGTGTACTCTTCCGTCACGCCCAGGTACAGTTGACCGGGAACCAGGACGAAGCCCTGCGGCGGAATCCGGAATTCGTGGATCGGATTTGCCTGTTGAGCGTCCAAGGCTCCGTCGCGATAGGTCGCGAGGTAGGGCCCCAGGTGAACGTCGTAGGAATTCGTACCAAGACAGCTGAGCCGAAACGGTCGTACTACGATGTTCCCCCGTCGCATTTCCGCGCGGATCTTGGTGTCACTTAGGATCATGCGAGTCGGCGGCGGCGAACTCGGGGCCGTATTTAATGGAGTAAGCGGTGGCTCGGTACTGGCGACGCTGCGGGTGCGCCCTCCTCACGAGCGAGGGCCACCGATCGGCTTCGACCCGGCGTTGGGGGGGGTCGTCTACGTCCGAGTGAGCGTGATCGCGGCATACCCTACCACCTCGGGCATCGGTGTGTCCTCGCCAGAATGACCCCAGCGAAGTAGCGTCGGAGTGAGCGACTCATGCTGCAGCGCATCGAGAAGAACGGTCGTCGGCGCGATGCCGCACATCGAAATGTCATGGCGCGCCACCACGGAGTAGAGTCCTTTCGGGTCGGACCGTAGGATCTCCGATATCGCCAGATGGTCAAGTCGATCGGCCTCGGACGCTGGTACGTAGTGCGAAAAATCGGTAGAGGCCAGGACCAGAATATCGGGGCGCGAGGCAACGACCGACCGGACCGCGACGGCGATTTCGTGAAGCGAGTCGTAGGACCCGTAGCGGACCATCAAGGGAACGAACCGAGGATGCGGCAGAACGTACTGGAGGAACGGGAGCTGAACCTCAATCGAGTGCTCGAGCGCCTGGGTCTCTTCGTCGATCACGATCGGGGGTTTCGCTAGTTGGCCCACGACGTCGTTATCGATCTCGACCGGCCCGAGGGGCGTCAGCCAATCCACATTCGAAGTCGCCGCCCGGACCGCACCGCCGTGATGATCTACCCCGAGGATCAGGACGGTCGTCGGCGGCTCTTCCGCCGCGATCGCGGCGTAGACGTGGGCGGCGATGGGACCCGAATAGCGGTATCCGGCGTGCGGGACGATGGCCGCCCGTAGCTGCCGCGGTTTGCTCCGATGATGGGGGGGAAGATGACCCGGACCTCGCGGGTCCATGAAGCAGCTCTCGATCTGACGGGCGAGTCGCTGACCGTCGGATTCGTAGAATTGCCCAGCGACGGCGGGCGATCGAAATTTCGGCACGGAGGCCTTCACGGGGCAGATAATTGGGTCGTTAGCTCGCGGGCCTCCGGTTCGCCGAGTCGAATCCGCGGCTGTCGTCCGAAGGGATTGGCCTCGCCGTAACGGGGGATGATGTGGAAGTGAAGATGGAAAACGACCTGACCCGCCCGGGCCCCTTGATTCATGGCGACGTTGTAGTCGCTCGACAATCGTTCGACCCGCTGGCAAACCGCGGTGAGCGCGCGCAGGAAGTCCGCATGCTCGTCGTTCCGCAGGTCCGTGAGTCGGGGCACATGGCGTTTCGGTACGACGAGCAGATGGCCACGCGTGAAGGGGAAGAGATCGAGAAACGCAATCGTGTGCGGGTCCTCATACACGACATACGCTGGGGATCGCCCAGCAACGATCTCGCAGAAGATGCACCGCTCGGACGGCGATTCCGGCGGGCTCATACGCCGGGCACGGACGTCCGAGATAAAGAGTTGGCGAGGTCGAGCAAGGTCTCGGGAATCCCCCACGGTTATCTGCCGTGCGCATCTAGTACGTTCTGATAATGCGCGGATCGACGCTCGCACTCGTTTTCCTGACCGTCATTCTTCTGCTCGCGGTTCCCGCTTCGGGATTGGCACTCCCGGCCGCGGCCGTCGCCGTCGCCCCGCGCGCGAGCACGCCAGGCTTCGCGACCGATGCTACCCCACTCCCCCGCGGCGTTGCGATTCAGCCGCTCCCGCCGGCCGCTAGCGTCGACATCACCCTCACGCTCGCCCCTCACGATCTGGAGGGGCTGAATGCGCTACTCACTCAGCTTTCCGATCCGTCGGCAATCGAGTATCGACACTTCTTGACCGAGTCGGAGTTCGAGCAACGATTCGCCCCGACGGCCGGAACCGTCGCCTCAGTCGAGTCCACGCTCGTGCAATTGGGGGGGCGCGGAATCCAGGCCACTCCGGATAGGATGGGAGTCACCGCGACACTAGCGGTGCAAACGATTGATTCTGCCTTCCACACAACGCTCGTTCAGTACCGTACGCCAACCGGAAACTGGGTCTACAGCGCGACGTCGCCCCCGACATTGCCCACTTCGCTCGAGGGTCAAGTGATGGGCGCGGGAGGATTCAGCGACCTTTCGAATGTCGCATCGGCAACGGCTGCTACGCTCGTCTCCCAGAGCGAGGGACGGGTCGCGACCACGTCCAACTCATTCGTCGTCGATCCCTCGACGGGTGACCAATGGTACCTCGGATCCGATTTCACGCAGGCGTACGGCGTCAGCAACCTGTTTCCGAGCAACTCTTCGAGTCCGAATGCCTCCTTCGGGGCCGGCGAAGCGATCGCGACTCTTCTGGCATCGGCTTACAATGTGACGATCGGGGCGAACCTGCCGCCGTGGGATCCAACCGTCCTCCAAGAATACTTCAACGACACGCTTCCGTCGTGGTGGCCCGTCCCCCAGTATACGGGTGTTCCGGTGGCGATCCCTGGTTACGCGACTGCGCCTGCTCCGGGCTACTTTGGGAACTGGAGCGACGACACTTCGGACGAGCTCGAGAACTCACTCGATCTGGAAATGGCGGGCAGTCTCGCGCCGGGGGCATCTCTCTACAATTTCTACATTCCGGGTAGCGTGTTCGTAGGTAGTCCGACCTATTCGGACCTCGCGGACGATCTGGCGCAGGGCCTCGCCTCGGCTCTCTCCTACAACTATGGAGCGGCCCAATTGGCGGTCGTCAGTGGCTCCTTTGGCCTCCCTGACCTAAACGATTCGATGTGGGATGCCGAGCTGATGCATGCGGCGGCGATCGGAACGACCGTGGTCGCGTCGAGCGGAGATGCGGGCAATGCCCCCAATTCTCTCACCGGGGGTGAGGATGGACAGTGGCCTGTATGGCCCGCCTCGGCGGCGTTCGAATCCTTCGGCGATGTCGCCGTCGGCGGCACCGAGATCGAACTGCAAGGCGAACCGGCAGGAACCTGGAACGGAACGGACCTCAATGCGAGTTTTGACGCGCGGGCCGGAACGATCTTCTCCCAGGCGACCTGGTATCAGACCTCGTTTGGCGTGGTCGGCGGGAGCGAGGGAGGCATCAGCGCCGTCTACCCCGAGCCTTCGTGGCAGATGCATTCAGCGGCCCAGCCGGCGATCGTCAATGCTACGATCCTGCAGGGCGCCGGGTCGATCGGTCGGGCCGAGCCGGATGTGGCGTTTGTCGCGAATTCGACGATTGCCTATGTCGAGCGAAATGCCTCGGGGACCTACTTCACGTTGCTCGGAGGCACGAGCGTCGCGGCTCCGGTATTTGCCGGGATCCTAGCCGTCCTCGCGGGCAGCTCCCATCATCTCTTCGGGTACATCGACCCCGAGCTCTATCGGATCGCGAGTTACTATGCCCAGAATCCGGGAGCCGCCAATCCGTTCGAGGACATCACGCAAGGATCCAACTACGTGTTTTCCGCCGGACCCGGGTGGGACGCGACCACGGGCTGGGGGTCGATCGATCCATCGGCGTTCCTGGCGGCGGACGCGAACCCCGCGATTCGGAACTACACGTATTCTGGCCCCGTGCCATTGCTGCCTCCATCGAACAGCGCCACTAGCCCCATCCCGGTCTCGTTCCTGATTGTCATCATCGGAGTAGCCCTGGCCGTCGCGGTCGTATTGATCATAGTCTTCGGACGGACCAAGCAGCCCACCGGTCCGATCATCCCACCCCCGGGAAGCTATGGATGGCCTTCTCCCTCGTACGAAATGCCGCCACCCCCACCGCCCCCGCTCGCAGGAGCGGCGACGGGTTCTCCGGGGACGATGGCGTGTCCCTATTGCGGCGCCCCCCGTCCTGCCGAACCGGTCCGCTGCCCCT
The DNA here is from genome assembly GCA_049300255.1 of Thermoplasmata archaeon. GTDB lineage: Archaea > Thermoplasmatota > Thermoplasmata > Lutacidiplasmatales > UBA184 > Lutacidiplasma. Next base: position 65,501 of record JBAQJJ010000049.1, on the reverse strand, counting down.
ATTGTGGGCAACTCTAACGGATCACGGCGTGGGGGCGAGGGGGTCTTCCGGCGGGGCTTCGTCCACTGCGGGCGCGTCCGGCGCTGAGGGGAGGACTTCTTCTGCAGGGAGGGCCGGCGGGAGCGTCGTCGGCTGGACCCCGAGCTTCTGCTCGAGGAACTTACGGATCTCTTCCGGCCTTGTCGAGGCGATACCGAAGTACTCCGCGAATTGGCGCGTGGTCGTGAGTTCGAAGGTTGCGCCCTTCGGCTCGGCGCGGATCAGCTCCGCCGTCTTCAAGCGCTGGACCTCTTCGTAGGCGACGTCTCCCATCATCCGGGCGAGCCGGCTCTGGAGGATCGGTTGGTGGTAGGCGATCAGGGTGAGCGCCTTGATCGTGCGCGGGCCGAGGTCGACCGGGGTAACGGCATGCGCGGAGGCGACGAACGCCTCCTTCAGTTGCAAAGCGTACCGGTCGCCGACGCGGCGGACCTCGATCGCCGTCTGACGGTTCTCGTACGTGTGGAGAAGGGTCTTGAGCGCGTGTTGGACCGGTCGAAAATCCGTGAGCTCGAGCGCGTCCGTCAGTTCCTTGACCGACATGGGTTTCCCGCTGGCGAACAGCACCGCTTCGATCCGTAGGACCAATTCATCGACCTTGGATGGCATGGGCGATCACCCCTCCGTGACGGGAACGCGATCCTCGCGGATCCGAACGATCAATATGGGGCCCGCTCCGACCTTCGCCTGGTCCAGTTCAATCGCGCCTTCTCGCGCGAGGAAGAGGACGGCGAGGAAGAGTGAAACCAAACGATCTCGCCCTTGCAGCGGGGTCCACAGGTCGAGCAGCGCGAACGGGGACCCAGACGGGCGGCGTCGGGCGATCTCCCACGCATCGGCGAGATCCTCGGCCGGGATATCGCCGTGCACGAGAACCTCGGGTGGCGCCCGTTGCTCCTCGCGGAGCCGGTCCCGTAGTTCCTGTACCCGAACCGCCCGGCGGGCGTCCTGTTCGGCCTCGCCAAAGGCGCGAACGAGTTCGAGCAGGCTGACGGGCCGAGTTTCGGAATGGCGCACCATTCCCACGAGGGCCGGAGGGTCCACGGACCCGAGGACCGACGAGGTGACATCCACCGCCTCCGGAGTATCCATCATCCCGAGGTAACCATCGTCCAGCCCTTCGGGGGGAAGCCCGTCGTCTCCCGTCGGTTCAGCGGGCGGCTCGCGAGTTTTGAGAAGTTCTTCGGACTGAAGATAGAGGATGCTCCACGCCATGTAGAGCAGCCGACCCGCGACCGCGAAATTAACGCTCCCGTCCGCACGCACGCGTTCCAAGTAGGCGTCGGTGAACTTGACCAGGTCGATCTCCCACGGGTCGAACTCCTCGTCCATGACGAGTTCGAGGAGGAGGGCGGTCGCCTTTTGGAACGGGTCGGTGATCACGACGTGCACACCGTCCTTGAGCTCGCGGACCAGCGTCAGGTACCGTTCGAGTAACTGCGTGGAATCTTCGGTCTCCCCGAGGAGCGATCGGTGGAATACGAGATAGTTGAGCATTTTTTCGGCCGCTTCGCGCGGGATCTCGGAGGGCGCGGTCGGGAAGACGGAATCTACACTCGCGTCGGAGGGAGCAGTCATCGGGCCTCCAAGGGAGTTGGAGCCGCGGCGGTGGGGGTCAGCCGGTCTCGTTCGTCGATGTCGACGATCTCGTCGAGGTTGAGTCCGACGACCCGTGAGCATCCATCTCCGTGCATCGTAACGCCGAAGAGTCGATGGGCGAACTTCAGGGTCACCTTCCGGAGCGAGATCACGATGAATTGGGCGCGTTCGGAATTGCGCCGCAACATGCGGCCGACGTTCTCCGCATTGAGGCCATCGAGCGACATATCCACCTCGTCGAACACATAGAGCGGACTTGGGTCGTATCGCTGGAGCGAGAAGATGAATGCCAAGCTGGCGAGCGACTTCTCGCCGCCACTCAACTGTTCGAGCCGTTCGACGGTCTTCCCGACCGGACTGGCTCGGATCAGCAGCCCGCCGGCCAAGGGATCCTGCGGTGATTCGAGGGCGATTTCTCCGATGCCGCCTCCCGAGAGCTCCCCGTAGATTTCCTTGAAGGCTACGTTGACCGCGACCACGACTTGTCCGATCTTCTCGCGTTTCTTCTTCTCGATCTCGCCCACGAGGCCCAGCAGTTCCTTCTTCTCGGACGAGAGACGCTCCGCCTCGGACTGGAATTCGTCGAGCCGTCGCTTCTCCTGATCGTATTCTTCGAGCGCGCGCTGGTTGACGGATCCCATCGAGTCGAGTTGGGCGCCGAGGGTGGTGATCGTGCGTTTGAGCTCGTCGACGGCGATCGGTTTCTCGTCCGCCGCCGGCTCCGGGAACTCCTTGAGGGCCGCTTCAACTTCGGCGAGACGTTGTTGCGCGGTAGCGAGGCGGATTTGCTCCTGGTCGAGCATCGTCTGTCGTCCGCTGATCTGCGTCTCAGCCCGCGCCAGCTTTTCGACGATCTTGAGGCGCTCCGCGTCCAGCTTGCGCTTCTTCTCCGTCGCGGCCTTGACCGTCTCGGATTGCTGGGACTCGACTGTCTTGAGTGCTTCCAGCGCTTCCTTCGCCCCGTCGCGCCCTTTGGTGACGGCCTGGAGCTCCTTTCGCTTTTCGGCAGACTGTTGCTTGGCCTCGCCTACTTCACTACGGTGGGTCGTGAGATTCTGCAGCAACGCCGCGAGCGACGCCCGCACCGACTCCAATTCTCCATTGAGCTTGACGCGGGCGTCCGCGGTGGTCTGGCTTGCCTCTTGCAATTCTCGCAGGCGAGCCGAGAGAGCACCCGGAAGATGGCCCAGGTACTCCTCGTGGATCTTCGATAGTTGCTCTTTCAATCGGGTGAGCTCATTGGCCGAGGAGTCCGCCTCGACGTTAGCTTTCTGATAGGCAGTTTCGGCCTTGATGCGGGCCGCCAAGACCGAGTCGACCCGATCCTTCGCTTCCGTCAGTCGATCCCGAGCGGAAGTGAGGTCGCCGTCCAGGAGATCCCGAGTCGATCGATGCGCCTCGTCTTCGACCGAGCGTTTGGTGAGTTCTTCACCCAGTCCCCGGATGCGTTCGAGAGCCTTTTGGAGAGACTGGCGAGCGGTGCTTTCCGCCGCGCTTTTGGTTCGCAACTCTTCGCCTAGCCGTTTGAGTTCGACGCCAGTATCGCCGCCCCGGCCCTTCTCGCCCGTCTCGAGATAGCCTCCCGAAATGGCGCCTGTGGCTTCTATCAGGTCGCCTCCCAGGGTGACGAGACGAACTCCGCCCATCTGCGCACGCGCGTGGCCGAGATCGTCCATGATGACCGTCTCGCCAAACACGTACCAGAAGGCGGGGCGTAGAGATTCGTCAAAGTGGACGCAATCCAAGGCGAAACCTTGGGTGCCGGCAGTCTGCGATGCGATGAGTGCCTTTCCATGAGGGCGACCCGGTAACATCTTGTTGAGCGGGAGGAACGTCGCGCGTCCCCGCTTCTCGGCCTTGAGCAGTTTGATGCACTCCTCCGCGACTTGGTCGGTTTCCACGACCAACGCTTGGAAACGACTTCCACCGGCAACATTGAGCGCGGTCTGAAATTTCGCGTCGAACTGGGCCAACTCCTCGACGGTCCCGCGGATGCCGGGGAGTTTGCCCAGGTTCCGTTGCGAAAGCAAGAAATCGACTGCGGCCATCGGCGTCGCCCGGCTTCCGCTCTCCGCGCGGGCTTTCAGCCGTGCATCGAGCGCGAGGTACCGACGATTGAGCTCGGCCACCTCTTGGGCGAGGCGGTCCGTGCTCGCCGTCAGTTCCTTCTCCTGCGTCTTCAGTTGCTGGAGCTCCTTCTGGAGGTCAGCGGTGCGAACTTGGACGCCCTTGGGCCCCGCCCCCGACTGCTTGATCCTGAGTTCGAGATCCTTGAGTTCGAGCTCGCGGTCGCGATGATCCTCCTCGGCCTGGGCTTGGCTTCGATCGGCTGCGTCGAGCGACGCCTTCGCGCTCTCACGCCGTTGGACGATCTCTTGCCAGGCCTTCTGCTTGAGCTCGTATTGTCGTTCGAGCTCGAGCACTTGCTTCCGCGTCCCGACCAACTTTCCTTGGGACTGCTCCGCGTCCCCTGTTGCTCGCTTGAGGTCGCGCGCCTGGGATTCCGCTTGCTGTGCCAACTCTTCGAGCTGGCTCGCGAGCGTCCTTTCCTGAGCTTCGAATTTGTGAGCGTCCTTCTCGTCGGCCTTGACCTGTTCCGAAAGAACGTGAATTCGATCGTCCAGTCCGTGAAGGGTCTCTTGGAGGCTCTGAAGATTCTGATCGAGCTTGGCAAAGGCCAGCCGCTTGTCGTCTAACTCGAGCTTGAATTTCGCCGCGGATTCCCCGCCTTGTCGAGCGATCTCCTTCTCGGCCGCGTCAATCGCCTCCGCAGCGGAATCGCGCTCCTCGGTCAGCTTCCCAGCTTCGGCCTTGAGCTTCTCGATCTCGGCGGTGAGCTGGGCGAGCTGCGTCTCGCACGTCGTCACCTCTTGGCGCGCGAGTACGTGGCCAGCGCGGGCCAGTTGGGCCTCGGCCCGGCGCTTTTCCTCTTGGATCTGCCGGTACTGGATCGCTTGGAGTCGTTGGGACTCGAGGGCCGAGATCCGATTTCGTATCTCGGTGAGCAGGGTATTGATCCGGTCCAAGTTAGTGTCAAGGTCCGTGCGTTTGGTTTCGGCCCGCTCGAGTTCTTCGTCGTATTGGCTGATTCCGGCAAGCCGTTCCACCAGACCCCGTCGAGGAATGGGGCCCATACTGACGACCTTGTTGACGTCGCCTTGCTGGACGAGATTGTAGCCATCCCCCGACAATCGGGCGTGGGACAGAATCGCGTCAATCTCAGTCTGGGTGGTCCTTTTTCCGTTCACGTAGAAGTAGGAGTAGTAGCCATTTGGGTCACTCGGGGCGAGCTTCACGTATCGGGTGATTTCCACTTCGGCGGCATTGACCGGAAGGAGCTGGTCCTGATTGTCGAAGACCAACGACACCTCACATTCCGTCGCCGGCTTCTTCGCGGCTCCCCCATTGAAGAAGAGGTGAGTCAAGCGATCGGCACGCAGTGCCTTCGAACTGGTCGGCCCGAGGACGAACAGGATCGAATCCGAGATGTTGGATTTTCCCATCCCATTTGGGCCGGCGACGCCCGTAAAGCCCGGCTGAAAGGGCAGTTCGGTCGCACCCGCGAATGACTTGAAATTTCGAACCTTGATCCGCTTGAGATACATGGAGAGATTATCCTCGCTGGAGGGGTAGTTTCTCGATCCCGCACGCTGATCTAGGCTGTTTGTCAGACAGTTGTCAGCAGCCGCATAAGAGTCCTGTCAGCCATATTTAATCGTTCGGCCAGAAGGGAACTGTAACGCTAGCGGGTCATTCATAGTGACGAAAAGCGGGGTAAAACGAGGATCGAACAGGTCGTGGAATTCTGCCGAGGCAAGGTCGAGGTCGTAAAGGGACAGCGGCGACGGGAACGCTAGTCGCTTACGGTCCCGTCGAGCCGCTCGCGGAAATCGGCGAGGAGGTCGACGACGTCGTACTCCCGCGCCTGCCGGTTAAGGTACTCGAAGTCGATCCGGTCCCGATAGTCCGCCCAGAGGACCGCGGCCTCCTGGATCGCCTTTTTCGTTTTCCAATGCTTCGCTTCGGCAAGGCGTTTAATGATTAGGTCCTCGACGACGGCGACGCGGACGGGACCGAATTTCGTTTCGACCCGGACCGCCCGGTACGGATCGCCCGTATATTTCGTTCCGACGACGTCGACGGCGATCTTCCAGTCCTCTCGTAACCAAATCTTACCCGCGTTTCGGAACCCCCAGCGGGCGAGGACGCGACGGATGGCCTCCCGATCTCCTCGGAGGTCGAGGTCGTCGGAATGGTACTTTCCGCGGCTATGGACCTCGATCGCCGAGCCCCCGACGATGATGACCTCGCTTCCGCTGTCGCGTTGGAGGAGCCCGGCGAAATTTAGGATCCGTTGGTCGGGGGACGGGTCCGACGTGAGGACCCGTTCGACCTCCTCGGCGGACGTCATCGTCGGAGGTTCTTTCGCCGAGAGACCCTAAGCCCCGCCGACGCGAGTGCTCGGTCTTTCGAGGCGGGGCGTTCGAACTCCCTCCGATTCGGAACGGCGCTAGGGTTCGCCCGATACCGGGAGAGGTCGATCCCGAGGTCGCCCGAGGCGATCGGTTTCCGTCGGCGGACGCGTTCGTCGACCTCGCGCGCCCATTCCGCTGCCGAGACCAGGCGAACCCGTTTCCGAACGAAAGCGCGGAGATCCGGGTCGGAGATCGTCCAGACTTTATTCGCTCGACCGTTATCGACCGGCCACGCACGGACGACCTCGGCGGACGCGAGGCGACGGAGTTCGTCGTATACTTTCGTCGGCTGGAGCCCGGTTAATTTCGTTACCCGGTACCCGGTTAGAGGACGCTCGGAGTTCGCGAGCGCCGCGAGCGTTAAGACCCGCGTCTCGCCGCCGAATAACGCGACGATCCCGGGGTCGATATCGGTCCGCATCCGGTCGGAGTAACGGTCGCGGGCGTACTTATAGTATCCGTAACCGATACTGTTCTTATTCGACCGTAACTCGCGTTAGAGCGCCGACCAGACGAGGTCGAGGAGCGAGACCCGGCAGTTCCGGGAACTACGGCAAGTATGAATCCTGCCGAGACGTCTTCGTCTATCAGAAGTGCGAATTTACAATAAGATGAAAGTCATCGGTGTTACCTCGAGATCGATCGCGGCCGTGTGACTATGAGACTAGCATACATCGCCGCCATCGTGATTTTTTGTGAGTTGGGCTTACTTGGGACTATTTTCGTGGGTACCACTTTGAGTGCCCAATACGGCCCATCGGAATACATGGGCTACGCGGCCCCGGGCTACGAGCTGGTTATCATCTACGGGTTCGCTATTATGAGCGCGGCCGGGTTGCTTTTCGGCTACTGGATAGGGTGGTTCGAAAGACGGCCGGGGGGGAACGCGGGTCGATTGGAAAGTTCCGAGGGCAGGGGCTTCGAAGCCCTCAAACCGTGACAACGGTTCCATCGTCAGTCGGCCTGACTAGAATCCTCGAGTATTTTCGTCCGTCTCCCGCACCGAGATCGAGTTAGAAAGAGGTAGACGAGGCTCGACGAGAACACGGTGCTTAGCTCTCCGAGGAAGACGGCTAGCGCTCCGAAGATCGCGACGAGAACGATGGTCTTTTCGGTCGCCCCCGACGCGAGGGGGTAGACCGAAAGCCAAAGGATGAAAACAAGGGCGACCTGAATGACGAGTGTCGCGACGATGATTAGGAACAACGCGACCGAGGCGACCGTCACGCCAACATCCCTCGATCGAGTTCACGCTGGATCCAGCGGCTAAATTGCTCTTGAGGGGACGGCGGGATCGGCAGTGAACTCACGGCCTCGGGATGGCGGTGTCCCCAATCAGGATGAGGGGAACGGACGGCGTATTTTCCCCTCGCATTCGGCTCGGGGCGGGTCGCAAGTACCGCCCTTTCCTCTGCCCATTGATGCCCTCGCAAACCAGCCAAACAGTTTCCCGACCGCTCTAAACCCCAACGTGGGCCATCCACCTACGTTCTGACCGCGCGGAAAGCCACCAGATATTCGCGTCCAGAGCCACGGAACAGCTACAACTAGTCCACGGGCACAGGACTGGGCAGTATCGGACCGCTGAGTAGCGCGTTCTGCGCATCCGTGCGCAGCGCCTTCTGCTGTTGAGTAATCAGTCTCGCATCAGCAGCATCGACAGACCAAGGGAACTGACCTGCGCCCCGGGGTCGAGCGTGAAGCCGTGGGTCCTCGCGGGTTCCCGCGGTTCGGTGGGGCAACAGGAGGTGGTCCAAGACAGCTTGAAGTCACTCCGAACAGTCGCAGGAGACGAAATTTCGACGGGGGCAGAAGCCCGGTCAGGCCTACCAGCTAGCGTTTCCTTCTCGGAGCGAGCGAAGGGAACTGCACGTGCTCCAGCCGGCCTGGAGGGCGCCTCGAGATCCGTTGGAGGGTAGGAAGAATGAATAGACTTGAACCCGTCCCGCCCGTTCGCGCTTCCCACGGACTTCGGAGTTACTTCTAATGGAAAACCTCAGATTTCATCTGAAAAGAGGCGGCGGTTGGTCCCTCGCCGCGATTGCATTTTCTTGTCTTTTTGTTATGGGCGGAGTGAGCCTGGGAGGGTTCCTTCATGCCGCTACGCGCTCGCAGCCTTCTTCCGCCGGCACTTCTTCTACGTTTGAGAACCAATCGGAAGAGAGCGGAGGACTCATGACCTCGACCCATCTTCCACAGTCTGGGCTCTCTCCGACAGGTCGACATGCGATCAGTCCCTCTCAAGAGATTCCGGCTGCGTCGATACCTTATGTGGCCGAGACGCTGGTATTGCTCAACCACACGCTCGTTCCAGGAAACTTCCGATCGGGTAATGGCCTGCGCCCTGTGGCAGCCACGTACGACAGCGGGAAGGGGGAGATTTTTGCGGCGGACGAATACTCGAACAGCGTCAGTGTGATCAACGACTCGACGAACGCTCTGGTCGCTACCGTCCCGGTCGGAAACTTGCCCTACGGTATCGCTTACGACGGTGGGATGGGAGAGGTCTTCGTCTTCAATTGGGCATCAAACAACGTGACCGTCATCAACGACACGATGAACACTGTAGTGAGGACGATCTCCTTGGCTGGCTCTCCTGCTGGGAACCCTTCGGGCGGAATCGCGTACGACCCGGAACAAGGCACGATCTTCGTGACCCTAACAGCCTCAAACAAAGTGGAGGTGATTTCGGATTCGAATAACTCCGAGGTGGCTCTCGTCTCGGTCGGATACGGTCCCGACGGCATCGCGTATGACAGTGGGGAAGGGGAGTTATTCGTGGCGAACCTGGGATCGGCCAACGTGAGCGTACTGGGAGGTCTATCGGACTCTATTCTAAAAACCGTCGAAGTCCAAGCTTCCCCTTCGACCGTTGCCTACGTCAGTGCAGAGAACGAGGTCGCCGTTACGGATTCAGGGACGAATAACCTCAGTCTGATTTCCGACGAGACCTTCTCAGTCGTCGCGACGGTTGGTGTGGGGGAAACCCCGTCTGGCGTCGCCTTTGACGCGGACGCGGGAGAGATTTTCGTCGCCAATTCAAACTCAAATAATGTGACCGTGATCTCGGATGTCGGGGACGTCGTCGGGGCACCCATCGATGTGGGAAACGATCCCACCGGGATGGCGGATGATAATGCGAAGGGGGAGGTCTTCGTCGCAAATGATTTCTCGGACTCGCTGAGCGTAATCTCAGACTCGAACGCCGTCGTGGCGACCGTTGCGGTGGGCGCGAGCCCCAGGGCTGTTGCGTACGATAGCGGGAAGGGGGAGGTATTTGTCGCCAACGACGAATCGGACAATGTGAGCGTCATTAATGATACGACGAACAACGAGGTAGCGACCGTCGCGGTCGGAAGCGCCCCCGACGGTATCGCGTACGATAGCGGGAAGGGGGAGCTCTTCGTGGCGAATTTCTATTCGAACAGCGTGAGTGTGATTAACGATGAGACCAACCTTGTGGTGGCCAACGTATCAGTAGGGAGTGGTCCCGAAGCGGCCGTCTATGATAGTGAAAAGGGGGAGATCTTCGTCGCGAACTTCGATTCCAACAATGTGAGCGTCATCAACGATACGATGAGGACGGTCGTCGATACTATCTCTACCAATTCTCCCATTGCGCTCGCCTATGATAGCGAAAAGGCGGAGGCGTTCGTCGCGAACGACGAGTCGAGCAACGTGACTGTCATCAGCGCGACCACGAACGCTGTGATCGCCACCGTCGCGGTAGGAAGCTTTCCCGACGGTATCGCGTACGATAGCGGGAAGGGGGAGCTCTTCGTAGCGAACGAGGGCTCGAGTAATCTGAGCGTCATTAGCGACCGGACGAACACAGTGCTTACGAGCGTCTCAGTAGGAAACGGCTCGGACGCAGTGGGCTACGACGGCAGAGAGGGGCAGGTCTTCGTCGCAAACGAAGTTCCGAACGATCTGAGCGTCATCAACGATACGGCGAACACCGTGATCGCCACGCTTGCGGTAGGTGGCGAGCCGGATACCTTCGCGTATGATGTGGCCAATGGAAAGATGTACGTCGGGAACTTTTTCCAGGGGACGGTCTCAATTATTTCGCAGAGGACTTCAATCGCCGCGTTCAATGTGACCTTCACGGAGACGGGACTCCCTGCCGGATCATTATGGTCGGTGGTGTTGAACCAGACTAATGAAGGTTCGACGAACTCCTCGATATCTTTCTTGGAACCAAACGGCACCTATCCGTTCAATATTGGGCATGAGGCGGAATATTCGGCAATTCCGGATTCAGGAAATGTGACGGTCACCGGAAAGACGATCTCTCAACCGATTACATTTACCACGAGCCCAACACTTGCGACATATCCCGTGACCTTCACTGAAACCGGACTTCCCCTGGGGGCGGATTGGTACCTGAACGTCTCCGGAGAGCCCTCCATTTCCTCAACCTCCGCGACCGCCGCCATCTCACTGGAGAATGGGACTTATTCTTACTCGGCCGCGTCGCCGAACACGCACTACGCGCCCACTCTAGCGAGAGGGGGCTTCGTGGTGGCAGGGGAAGCCCTGGCCGAGACCATTCGGTTCTCGGCAGTCTTCTCAGTAAGTTTCCTGGAGGTGGGGCTGCCCTCCGGAACGACCTGGGGTTTGACACTGAATATGACAACAAACAGTTCGATTGTCTCGCTGATCACGTACATGGAGCCCAATGGCACCTACTCGTTTAGCGTGGGGGCCGTTGCCGGGTACCTGGCAACTCCGGGAGCCGGTGCCATCACTGTGAACGGAAAGGCTGCCTCCCAATCGATCACCTTCAGTTCCTCCTCCACAGGTGGGACCGGCTCGCAAAAGTTCCTCGGTCTGCCTCTGGCCCAGGGCTATGCGCTACTCGGCGCGATCGTTGCAGTAGTAGCCATCGGAATCGTGGCGACCCTACTTCGGCTACGTCGCAAAGAGCCCCCTCGCCCTGTGGGACCATCACCCCCGCCCGAGGTATTTCCGGGAACTCCTCCTCCACCGCCGTGAATTCCCTGGGAGACCGACCGGCGCGCCCCTCGCGGTGCGAAGTGCCCCCGGGGCCGCGGGGGCTGCGTCCGGGCGGGTCCTCTGCCCCAGGCCGTCGTCTTCGCGCTGGTTCTGACAGTGTAGGGCCAATGCTCCGATGCGAGAAATTAGCTCGCAGCTCCGGGTCCGAGAGCGATTCGTAATTCTTCCGCCGCGTCCAAACACTCTTGGACGAGCCCGAGAGTGGCCTGCTGGATCTTCTCCAGGTTCTGAGCCATAGCGTTGGTAACGTCAAGCTGGAAGCGTCGCATCGTACGTAGCGCGTCGTTCACACTTTCATTTGTGTAGACAGCCATTGTTAGCTTCTCCCGAATCTCGTAGGTGAGCTGCCGCCGAGAAACGTTTGCTTGAACCTCGAAAAGGGGGGGAAGCACGCAGCGGAGGGGTCGAAATCGAGCCGGAAAGCTTTCCTCGCTCCTCCAAATTTTGAATGCGGAATACGCTCGCCCTATTGAACACGAGCTCGGACCCTAGGGCGCCGAGGAGTCGTTGGCGAAGGCATCGGCCCGAGAGAGTTCGATCCAACCGGACGCCGAGCAGAATGTACTCGCCGGCTAAGAGCCCTGAAGCCAGGCCGACCGACCAGGGGTGCTAGGGCACCCGCTGCGATAGCGACAACCGATGCAATCAGGCTCGACGTGTTCGGCGCGCGTTCCGAATTCCGAGCGCTCGCATCACGTACTCCGATGATGGGATAGGCGTCTCCTTCGCATCGGGTGGAATATTGCCCAGGGCTCGGCGGCCGCCTCCTTCGGGTTAACGGTCTTTACCGTTCCGTAGTTCTCTCTCGGTATCATCCTATCCGTTGCCTATGGACTCTCCATGCTCGCGATTGCCGTCCCTCCCACCGCGCGGCCCGTCCGCCGCCGGCCGACGCGTTGGGACGACCGAACGAGAGGGCTCGAAGCTCCGGTACGTTTCATCGGCCCAGCACGTACCAACCCTCCCAGAAGTCATGACCGTCACGTGTTCAGCACACACATCGATTCTACGTCCGGTGAGCGACGCGCGCATCGGAATTCCAGCCCCGGACATGAGTCGGCTATGGGTCCTGTACCTGCGTCCGGTTCCGACCACCCGCAGTTATCGTAGGGGCGAGCACCTTACAGGACTGACGAATCAAGCCAGCTATACATAGTAGTCCGGCATTAGGGCCGCCACCATGTCGGACGATCACGTTTCCGAGGCGACCCGCGCAAAATTGGCCCGCTCCGTGCTTCGCAACAATCTCCAAGTCAAACCGGGGGAACGTGTCGTGGTGGAAGCGTGGACACATACCCTCCCGTGGGCGGTGACATTCGCTCGCGAGGCGCGCCGTATGGGAGCGCTTCCGCTCATTCCCTACGAAGACGAAGGTATGTATTGGGACGCCGTCAAGGCAGGCGACGACAAGGTCCTCGGTAAGGCCGCTGCGCATGAATGGGCAGCGCTCGCAAAGACGGACGTCTATATTCACATGTGGGGCCCCGGCGACCGGGTACGGCTGAACGCCTTACCGGAGGAACAGTCCAATCGCCTGTTTGCATTCAATGATGCCTGGTACGCGGCCGCGACCAAGGCCGGACTCCGGGGTGCTCGATTGGAGATCGGGCGACCCTATCCGACGCTCTCCCGGGCCTATAGGTATGATCTTTCGAAGTGGACTGATCAGCTGGTTCGCGCCTCCATGGTTTCCCCGGACAAGCTCGAGCGGGCAATCAACCCCGTCGCTCGAGCGCTCGAGCGAGGCAAGAGTGTCCATATCCATGACAATAACGGAACCGACCTTACTGTCGGCCTCGCCAAACGCAAGGTGAATACGTCCACGGGCCGGCCGAACCTGAAGAAGCCCTTCCAGATGTTGACCACGTTGCCGACGGGCTCCATCCGCGTGGCCCTGGACGAATCGGTCGCCGATGGCACGATCGTAGCGAACCGCACGAACTACTATGACGACGGGACAGCGACCGGGGGCGTCTTCCGATTCCGCCGCGGGAAGCTGACCGACGCCGAGTATGAGCGCGGCGGAGAGCGGTTCGACAAACCCTACAAGACCGGAGGAAAGGGGCGCGATCAGCCGGGCCTCCTCGGTATCGGGTTCAATCCGGAGCTCCACAATACGCCCCAGACCGAGGATATCGAACTCGGTGCGGTGATGGTGTCGGTGGGCGGCAACAAATTTTCCGGCGGGAAGAACCCCTCTTCCCTCTTCGGATGGGTTATCAACGTGGGCGCAACAGTCGAGGTCGACGGAAAGGCCCTACCTCTAAACGGGTGACCCTCTCGTTTTGGGAACGGGCTTCCTTCGACAATGTACTTCCGGACCGACGCGACTTCGCTCCACCGGGACTACTTCCTCGACGAATCTAGCCGGACCTTCCTGGTTCGACCAATCGGCTGCCGCGATCGACGGTCAGCGGCAGACTCGGACCCAGTCATCCCAGGAGAGGATCGGGACGGGTAGGTCCCTCTGCCAGAGCAAGGCGTTGATCTCGCCGCGATGCTGAAGCTCCTCTTCGACTCAGTGGCCGAGCATGTCTCGGACTGTCCTCGTAACCCGCGTGCTCTCGTCCCCCGGCGTCCAGTGAAACGTGAACTCTCGGTCGAGATCCGCCGGCCGCAGGGACGCCAAAAACTTCTCCCGGATTTCCTTCACGCTCTGGGCCAGCTCTTCGGTTTCGGAAAGGGTCCCCCCGGTCGACTTGAGCGGCGACGAGTCGCCGCCATGTTAGGCCTAGAGGATCCAATCCTGGTGGGCGAACAGGGCTTTGGCGAATACATCCAAAATCGATGGGTAACTCGCGCCTCGGTCCTCGGTCAACCGTGCCGGCGGAGTTCGCGAGGACGCTTGGAGAAACGCCGCTCGCGCCTCCGCAATGTAGCGAAACCACCGATGGAAAGTGGCGAGCTCGCATTCCGGACCGGGGCCGGATTGAGCTATCGACGGCTGGGAATCCGGCTTGGACCAAGAGGTTTCGCCTCTCCCGTCGTTCACCGCGTTCCAGAAATGATTTTAATGGGTAGCACCCTCACATTGTTGTAAATGCCTCACGTCCCCACGGAGGGATGACCTCCCCAAGTGCCCCTCGAGCCTCTATTTTCGCCGGTTAGCATCATGGATGTTCTGGAGGCAATCCGCGCCTATCGCCCGTGCCAGTCGTTTAACCCTCGCCCGATCCCTCCCGAGAAGCTCAAATCGATCCTCGCCGCCGCCCGCCTGACACCCTCACAACACAATCTCCAACCGTGGCGATTCGTCGTCGTGCAAGACGACGAGCGCAAGCGGCTCCTCGCGCAGGCGTGCGTAAAGGGAAAGCCGGTGGCCGAGGCGCCGGTTGTCGTAGTTGCGTTCTCGGTCGAGGAGGACATACCGGTCACGGTGGGCGGGTATATGTCGGTCTATCCGCTCGATGTGGCCGTGGCGGTGAACAATCTCCAGCTTGCCGCGACCGCGGAGGGGCTCGGAACGAACTGGATAGTCGAGTTCCACGAGGACAAGGTGCGGGCCGTCCTTGGAGTTCCGGAAGGGATCCACCCCATCGCGATCGTTCCGATTGGGTATCCTGCCGAGAACGGGAATGCGCGCACCGTTCCTGCGCCCGACGGACGCAAAAGCCCCGACGAGATCATCGCATACAACCAATACGCGTGGTAGGTACGCCCGTGAAGGCCGTCACGTTCGTCTCGTCGAATCATGGCAAGTCGCGAGAAGTCGCCGACATCCTGCGTCCTTTCGGGATTCGGGTTCGCTGGCGGCGACGCAAGCTCGGGGAGCCGCAAGCCGACGATCTGGAGTCGGTGGTCCGGGCCAAATTGCGAGCGGTAGGCGATATTCCCGGGAAAGTGTTGGTCGAGGATTCCGGTCTTTTCATTCCGGCGCTGGGGGGTTTTCCGGGAGTCTACTCGTCGTACATCGAGAAGATCTGGGGTAAGAATCGCGACTTTGAGCCTTTTCTCGACCTTCTCCGAAAGCGAGACCGACGCGCGATCTTCCGAACCGTCGCGGGCCTTCGATCGGGGTCTCGAGTGACAATATTCAAGGGAGAGACGGTTGGCTCGATTGCTCGGCAGCCCCGAGGGGATCGCGGATTCGGGTACGATCCGATCTTCATCCCGGTCGATTGGAAGCAGACGTTTGCGCAAGCCCCCCCGAACGCTAAGAACGCCATCTCGCATCGGGCCCGGGCGTTGAAGCGCGTCGGGGAGTATTTGCGTGCTCCTCGGCGAGAAGGTCGTCGTGCGAGGACGGCTAGCCGGGGCCGAAATCGACGCCCTTAATCCGAGTCGTTCCCGTAGGGTCCGAATGCGGGTCGACGAGATCTCGGAGTCCCCGATCTTATCGCTGATCGACCAGATATTCCGTATGCGACTGGCGGGACACGAAGTGCTGAGCCTGCATATTGGCGAACCGGATTTCGACACGCCGCAGGGGATCCGCGACGCGGCCTATCGCGCGATGAACGAAGGATTCACCCATTACACGTCGGCGCAGGGTATGCCGGAACTTCGTGCCGCCATCGCGCAGCGCGTATCCGATCGACACAGAATACCCGCTCAAGCCGACGACGTGGTGGTGCTGCCCGCAAAGTTCGCGATCTACGCGGCGCTCCTCTCCACCGTCTCGTCCGGTGACGAAGTCCTACTCCCCGATCCGACGTATCTCTTTGAACAACCGATCCAACTCGTGGGCGCTCGCCCGGTTTACGTACCGCTCCGAGCGGGCTTTTCGCTCGATGCGGACGCCCTCCGCTCGGCCGTTACCGCGAGGACGAAGATGTTGATCCTCGTCTCGCCGGCCAACCCGACGGGGCGAGTGTTGCGGCGCGAAGAAATCCGCGCGGCGCTCGAAGTAGCAAGGGACCGCCACTTGACCGTCGTCAGCGACGAAACGTACGAGGCGCTCGTCTATGAGGGTCGCCACGTGAGCCCGGCGAGTATAGCGGACGGGAAGGTTCCCGTGATCACGGTGGGGAGCTTCTCGAAGATCTATGCAATGACGGGCTGGCGCGTGGGCTTCGCCATTGCCCCTCCCAAAGTCGTCTCGCGTCTCGTGAAAGTGATGGAGCACACGCTCACGTGCGTGCCGCCATTCATCCAAAAGGCGAGCGTGTGGGCGCTGGCGAACGCCGGATCGGACGAAGAACGGATCCGGGGCGTCTTCCGAGAGCGTCGCGACCACCTCCTCCGTCGGATCGCCCGAGTCGACGGACTGACCACTGTGGCTCCGGAGGGAGCGTTCTACATTTTTCCACGGTACGATCTGCGCCTCTCGTCGGTCCAATTTTGTGCGGAGCTCTTGAGGGATCAGAGCGTGGCGGTCGTTCCGGGCGTGGCATTTGGCCCCCACGGAGAGGGTCACATTCGGATCTCGTATAGCTCGCCGGTTTCCGTCCTGGACGAGGGAGTGGATCGCTTGGAGCGATTCCTCCGACACCACCACTCGGCTTCTCCCTAAGGTGGCGGAAGACTTCCGGCCCCTCTTTTTGTACCCGAAAAGGCTCGCCTTGGCTATGCCTCCGCCGCGCCGCGTCCACGATCTGACCGCCACGCTGCAATCGTATATGCCGGTGTGGCCCACGTCGCCACTCCCGGTTATCGAGCCCGTCGGCTTCGTGGCCCGGGATGGCTATGCCATTGAACGCATCAACTGCCTCACCCACACCGGCACCCATATGGACGCACCGTCCCACTTCCTTGAGGACGGAGCAACCATCGACCAAATTCCCCCCGAGCGACTCGTCGGGACCGCTGCCGTGCTGGACGTCCGCTCGGAGATCGAAGGCTCGATCATCCCGGCCAAGTCGCTGGCCAAGCGATGGCCCCGCGGCAAGCACCCTGAGGTTGTTCTGCTCCGAACCGGCTGGAGCCGCGAACGGGCGCCCACGGCGCACTACCTGTACGAATTTCCGGGGATCGATCCGGAGGGAGCGGAGTGGCTAGTCAAGCAGTCGATTCAGGGAGTCGGCACAGACACACTCGGGATCGACCCGTTTGCGAATCAGAAATTCGAGGCCCACAAAGCCCTCTTGAGAAGGGGGATCTGGATCCTAGAAGCGCTCGATCACCTCGATGAATTGGTCGAAGGCGAAGAATACACGCTGATCGCGGCCCCCCTCAAGATCGCCGGCGGCAGCGGAGCGATGGCGCGGGTGTTCGCGATCGAATCGTAGGCGTTTGGATGCCGCTTTCCTCCGGCCTTGACGGAGCTCGCGTTCTCGTGACCGCATCGAGTCAAGGAATTGGCTTTGCCGTAGCCGAGGCGTTTCTGGGGGAAGGCGCGAGAGTCGTGATCAACTCCTCGAACGAGGGGCGGCTCGAAACGGCGGTCCGGAGGTTGAGCAGCC
Source organism: Thermoplasmata archaeon (assembly GCA_049300255.1). Classification (GTDB taxonomy): domain Archaea; phylum Thermoplasmatota; class Thermoplasmata; order Lutacidiplasmatales; family UBA184; genus Lutacidiplasma. The sequence continues at coordinate 48,028 of JBAQJJ010000049.1, read as the reverse complement.
GGGGCGAAGTGCACGGAGTGGTCGCCGACCTCTCCCGGCAAGCGGACCTCGACCGCCTTCTTGCGGAAACGGTGCGTTTCCTCGGAGGGGTCGACACGATGGTCTACGTCACGGGCTCGCCGCGCCCCGGGGTATTCCTCGAGCAAGGATTCGACGACTGGTCGCGCGCCGCCGCGCTGTTGGTCGTCGGACCGTCGTACCTCGCCCGCAAGACCGCCGAGGCGATGCTGGCCGGCAAGACCGCCGGTCGAATGGTGTTCTTGGGATCCGTCGCCATGCGCGAACCGATACCGAATCTTGCGCTCTCGAGCGTCTGTCGAATCGCTGTGGCCGGGCTGGTTAGGACACTCGCTCGGGAACTAGGACCTAAGGGGATTCGAGTCAACGGCATTCTGCCCGGTTACATTCGCACCGCGCGGATTGACGAAGTGGCCGGCGACGCCGCGCGTCGGAGTGGGACCACGACCGAGGAGGTAATTCACAAGATGGAAGGCGAAATCCCCTTGGGGAGGATCGGGTCTCCCGAGGAACTCGCTCGGGCCGTCGTATTCCTCGGGGGCGATATGTCGAGCTACGTCAGCGGAGCCCTCCTACCGGTCGATGGTGGGATCCTGCGCTCGGTCGGGTAACGGGATTCACTCGCGATCGGGGGGAACCGTCTCTGGGAGGAAATCCTCCCGTCGAGGCGTGAACACGTCCACAATCACGGTCGGCGCTTTGGGATCCGTCCTCAACTCATGAGGTACCCCTCCGGGAAGTGAGTAGGACGAGCCCGGCCGGAGCTTCCAAACCTCCCCGCCGACCACGAAGTCGCCTCCGCCCTCGAGCACGGTTCCCGATTGAACGTGAGGATGGGTGTGCCGCGGGAAGAGGCTTCCCGGCGCGATGTGATAGAGGACCATCATCACTCCCGAATCATGCGCCAGGATTCGTCGGCGGACTCCCGGCAGAATCTCGTGCCAAGCCCCCGGCTTGTCTTCCCACAACGGCATGCGCCGGCGACACCTCGCACGCTATTTGTCGGTGCCGACGGTTCGGTTCAAGCCAGGGCTTGCCGCAGGTCGGCCACGAGATCTTCTGCGTCTTCAACGCCGACGCTGAAACGGAGCAATCCATCTCGGATTCCTTGCTGCTCCCGAAGAGATTTCGGGACGGATCGATGTGTCATCAGCGCCGGAACGTTCACGAGGGACTCTACTCCGCCGAGGCTTTCAGCGAGCGTAAAGACCTTCAACCGACGAACAACACGTCGTGCGGCGGGTAGTCCCCCTCGAATCTCCGCAGAGACCATGCCCCCGAAGTCGTCCATCTGGCGCTGGGCCACGCGGAACCCGGGGTGCGTGCGTAATCCCGGATAGAGGGTTCGCAGGACCTTGGGATGACGCGAGAGGAATGTGGCCACCCTGCGTGCGTTTGCGCAATGAGCACGTACGCGTAAGGCCATGGTGTGGATGCCCCGCAGTACCAGGAAGCATTCAAGGGGGCCCGGAATCCCTCCCTGTGTGTTCTGATACCATCGATATTTCTCGAGCCAAGCTTTCGATCGGAAAACCAGCGCCCCTCCAATGAGGTCGCTGTGCCCGCCAAGATATTTGGTCGTCGAGTGAATGACCACATCTGCACCGAGTTCGAGGGGTCGTTGGAGCACGGGGGAGGCGAACGTGTTGTCCACGGCGACCCGGGTTCGAGTTGACCGGGCGATCGCGATCGTTCCTCGAAGGTCCGTGATCTTCAGAAGCGGATTTGTGGGGGTCTCTACGTAGAGGAGATCGGCCCGAGGTCCGGCGCCCAACGCTTGTCGGATGTTAGCGAGATTCGTCGTATCGATGAAATCAACCTGAACTCCGTGGGTCCGCGCAACTTGGAGGAGCCGCCAGGTTCCCGCGTAGAGGTCGTCCCCGGCTACGATCCGACTGCCGCTCGGATACGCCATTAGCAGAGCGGAAGTCGCAGCGAGGCCGGAGCCAAATGCGAGAGCACCAACTCCCGATTCGAGGCGGCCCAAGACTCTTTCCAGAACGGCGCGCGTCGGATTTCCCGTTCGGGAATAGACGAACCCCCTCGCCTTTCCCGGTGAGATTTCCGCGTAGGTGGAAGTGAGGTAGACCGGAACGTTGACGGCGCCCGTCAGCGGGTCGGGCGCCTGCCCGTCGTGAATCAGCCGGGTGTTCCACTTCATGGGGACCGGGATCCATATCCCTCGACGGAATTGAAGGGTTCGACTCGTTAGGACTTTACAAATGAACGCTAGGGGAGTCGAACTGTATTTTTCCCTCCTCGGATGTTTTTAATACCTACACGAAGTGGCCGTGCTACGGCATCACTCGACGGCCAGGCGACTTCCATGACGGAGTGAGAAAGGGTGACCGCAGCGACCGAAGCGAATCTGCCGGGAACCGTGGTCAACCTGCCGGCGGCCGAGTCGGTCCGCCGTGAGGTATCTTCGAAGGACGTCTACGTCCGCCAGTCGTCCGGACTCGTCCGAACCGTCGGGCCTCGGACGGCGCTGATCGCAAACCTGGTCGGCATGGGCATCATCGTGAACTTTTTCTGGGTCGTGTTCGCTTCAGCGGGGTACCCCAATGCGAACCTCATTACGACGGTCGCAATCGGGGTTCTGATCAATATCGGGGTGGGGTATGTGTATTGGATGCTCGCGAGCGCTATGCCTCGCTCGGGAGGCGACTACATCTTCCTCGGTCGGATTTTCCACCCGAGTATCGGATTCGCGACGAATCTCGTGTTTACAGTGGTTTTCATCACTTGGGCCGGATACTTTTCCTACTATCTGGCGTTCTACGGACTCCCGATGCTCTTCGCGAGCTTCAGTATCGCGGGCGGCGGTGCGCAGCCGTTGGCGTGGGCAAACACCATATTGAACAGCACCACCTATCAGTTCGCGATTGGCGCGCTCTTCCTGCTTGTGGTCGTGCTCGTCAGTCTGCTCCCCACGAAGTGGATATTCCGGACCTCCATAGGAATTTTCGCCGTCACGTTCGTAATCTATGCCATCATGATCGGAATTCTGGCCTCGACTTCCCAAGCGACCTTCGCGAGCCACTACAACGCCGTGAACGGGGCCGGCGCGTATGCCACGCTCGCGCGAAGCGGCGCGGCGGTAGATTCGATTACCATCAGCGGAACGTTCCTCGGGATCGTCTACACGATGTTGAGTTTCATTGGGTACGCCAACAGCTCTTATTATGGCGGCGAAATCCGAGGGAACCCGACTCGTACGCAGGGCCTGGCGATCTTCGGTGCGCCGCTAATCTTCGCGGCCATGATCGCCCTCCTGTACGCGGTCACCTACAACACATTCGGACGGAACTTCATCGTGGGGGCGAGCCAGAACTGGTTCGGCTCCGGGCCCACCACTATGCCGTCGCCGCTCCTTCTCGTGGCGTATCTCATCTCCGACCCTTGGATCGCCGGCTTCCTCACCTTCGGGATCGCACTGACCTTCTTCGCCTTCTCGTTGATCTACTTCATCGTCCCCACCCGGAATCTGTTTGCCTGGTCGTTTGACCGGATCCTGCCGTCCTTCCTCACTCGAGTTTCGCGCAACGGCGTACCGTGGGTCGCGGTCCTTGTCCTCGCCGCCGCCTCGTTCTTGTGCCTGTGGCTGGGGGTCTATTACACGATTTTCAACTACCTCTCTTACGCAAACTTCGGTTTCTGGTTCGCGGTCGGACTGGTGTGCCTGGGGGGTGCTCTCTTTCCCTTCCTGAAGAAGAACCTGTTCAACAACGCTCCGCGGATCGTGCGCGCGAAGGTTGGGCCAGTCCCGGTGATAACGCTTGTCGGGGGAGCCTCGTGGATCGCTTCCTGGTACGTCAGCTATGCCGCGTCGACCGCATCGTACGTTGAGCCGACCGGGGCCTATAGCTACCTCTACCTGCTCTTCCTCCCCATTGTCTTCGCCGTTGGACTCGCAGTTTACTTCATTTCCTATGTGATCCAGCGGAGTCGTGGGGTCCCGGTGAACCTGATCAGCAAAGAGCTCCCGCCGGACTGAAGGTCGACAGTCCCCTTATGGGGCGCCCCCGAATCAGGGGGTCCGTGAGGGAGATCGTCAACCTCGTCATAGATCCTCTCCGTGGGGAGCGGATCTCGATCGAGCTCCCGATCGCCTTCCGGACGTCTCCCGAGGCCGCACGTCGCGAGCTCGGCCTGCCCGATTGGGTGGATGTATCCGACCCCATCGTTGCGAGGGGGGTCTCCTTGCTCGCTGCCGCTCGCCGGGCGGAGCCTACGATTCACCTTGCGACATTGGGAGGGGTCGCACACCGATTGCGCTGCGAGGCGAGCAATCGCACCGACCTAGGCCTCCGACGCGCCTTGCACGACCTCGACGTCGCCTGCCTTCACAAGGAGCTCCCCGCGTTCCGGACGTTCCTCGCCACCCTGCGCGAGAGGGAAGGGGGGGCACTTCAGTTCTTCGAAACCAACGGGGACCGAATCTTCAACTCGCTCGGGGAGGGGCGTCGGATCCGCCTCCATATGGTGCTCGACCAGCAAGCGTCGGAGATCGCGCTGGGAAGCGTGGATGTCCTGGCGGACGAGTTCCGGTTCTGTCACCGGTTCGACCTCCGTTCGGACATCCTTGCCGCGTCGACTCAGGGCGGCACGCTGTCCCCCGCGCTCCTGCTGCTCACCAAGCTGCAATTCATCCAGCGCATCCCCGCCGAGGACCGAGAGAAAGTTCCCGATCGGGTGCTCATTCCGTTCGGACGGCACGATGTACTCATCGGACCAGAGGAGAAGGACGTGAAGGACCTCCTAGCCTTGGTGATCGACCATCCCATCGCCGAGGTGGCCGAGGGGATCTCGCCCGGCCGCTTATCAGCGCTGATCTCGGTCGATTGGGGTCTGTGGCGGACCGTCTCACTCAACCTGGAGATGCTGGCCCGGTCCCCTCTCCTCCAGGATTTACCCCAGGCGCTCCGGACCCAGATCCTAAGTCGCTTCGGAGCGCTCCAGAATTTGTTCGCCAGTATCGAGCCCAAGCGGCGGCTGGGGTTCTTCCGGGGCGCTTGGTGGGAAGAGGTCGACTGGCAGCCGGCGGTCGACGCCAAGGTTCCGCTGGCCTAATTTGGGGGCTAGCCCGACGTCAGGATCGAGGAACGTATCGCAGTCCCTTCGAGGTCGACGAGAGCGCCGAGCAGCGCGCCCTCCGAATACGCGCTCCCTGAGTTCACCGAGAGAGTGCGACCGAACCGGGTTGTCCCACGGGACTCGTGGATGTGCCCGTGCAGCGCCAGGAGAGGCTGGCGACGCTCCAGGCCCGATCGGACGGCCGTGCTTCCGACGTGTACGAGCTCGGCCTCTCCCCCGGGGGTGATCACCTTTGTCAGCGCACGATCGAGTCGGGGCGCGAGGTCGAGGGGGGTGTTGTACGGCGGCACGTGAATGTTGTAGATCGCGGAATCCGGCCGCTGAAGGCGGTCCGCAAGCTCGTCTATCAATCGTCCGATCTCCACTTCGGGCAGTTCCCGGTGCGTCTTCCACGGGGTTGGATTGCTGTAGGGGATAGTGAGTACCTCGCGACGATCGTCGAGGACCAGTATATCCCGGTCGGTTAGTTCGGCGAGGGAGTCCGCCGCAATCACTTCCTCCATAGGAGTGAAGTCATCGTTCCCTAGTCCGACCAAAAGACGCACGCGATTGGCACCGATCCGCTTCCGCGCCCACTCCAGCCAGTAGCGAAGTTCCTCAACTGCGAGTCGCTCGAAGAGCCGGTCGAGGGCCTCCGAGTTGGCCGACAGCTCTTCCCATTGCTTGGCCGTGGTCCGAAACGGGACGGTCGCGGCATCCCGAAGCGACGATTCCAGTCGTTCGAGCTCGGGAAGCGACTTGGCCGCACGCTCGATTCCTTCGACGTTCGCCGACCAAACCCCCCGGTCCTCAAAGATCGGGGTTAGAGTCTTGGCGGCGATGTCGCCGCCGACCAGGAGGACGTCCGCGCGATAGACCTTCGCGGCGTTGATGAATTTGCGCCAGCAGATCGCCGAACCGTGCAGGTCGGCTACGAAGAAGATCCGGGTCGGCTTCGTCACCAGTGACACCCTATGCAGCGCGCCAGCGGAGCGCCTCCCAAAAAGTTAGTGGAGGCCCCGATAGAAGAGCGACCCCGGAGGTCCGACCTCCGGGGACGAGGAAATAGTTCGCGCGCTGTCGGAACGGAAGGGAGACCTTCAGTCGTCGCCGAAGTCGCCGCCGCCCATTCCACCCATGCCGCCCATGCCCCCCATGCCGCCGCCGGGGCCACCCGGGCCGCCGGAGGGCGGAGGACTGGACTTCGAAGCGATCACATCGTCGATCCGCAGGATCATGACCGCCGCGTCCGTAGCGGACTCGATCGCCTGACGTCCGACTCGGATTGGTTCGAGGACATGCAAAAGGTTCATGTCGTCGACCTTGCCCGAGAAGACATTGACGCCAAAGTTCTTGTGACCACTCTTGTGGGACTTGCGGAGCTCGATCAAAATGTCGATCGGGTCGAGCCCGGCATTCTCGGCCAGAGTCCGCGGGATCGTTTCGAGCGCTTCCGCGAAGCTTTCGAATGCGATCTGCTCTCGTCCGCCGACTTTCGCCGCTTCGTCCCGGAGGTGGAAGGCGAGCTCACTTGCCGTCGCGCCGCCGCCGGTGATATACTTGCCGTCTTCGATCGCGACCGCGACCACGTTGAGGGCGTCGTCCAGCGACCGCTCGATCTCGTCGAGCACATGCTCCGTTCCGCCCCGGATGAGGATGGAGACGGCCTTCGCCTTCTTCGCGCCCGTGACGAACGTCAGGGAATCTTCCCCGATCTTGCGTTCCTCCACGAGCCCTGACGTTCCGATATCCTCCGCGCTGAGTTCGCTGACCTTCGAGACGATGTTCGCCCCAGTAGCCTTGGCCAGCTTCTCCATGTCGGACTTCTTGACCCGCCGAACGGCGTAGATCCCTTCCTTCGCGAGGAAGTGTTGGGCGAGGTCGTCGATCCCTTTCTGACAGAAGACGACGTTCGCCCCGCTCTTCTTGACCTGGTCGACCATCCGCCGCAGCATGTTTTCCTCTTCCTGGAGGAAGGCGTTGAGCTGGGACGGGTCATTGATCTCGATCTTGGCGTCAACCTCGGTCTTCTTGATCTCGAGGGCCGCGTCCAGGAGGGCAATCTTGGGATTCTCGACCCGCGGGGGCATTCCTGAGTGCACCTTCTCCTTGTCGACGATGACTCCCTCAATGAGGGAGGTATCGGTCATCGAACCGCCCTGCTTCTTGATAATCTGGATGTTGTCGAGGTCCACGTAGTAGCCGTCGCCCTTCTTTTCCGCTACCGCGGAAACGGCCTTCACGGCAATCTCGCTGAGCGCGTCTCGGTTGTAGGACACCGCCTTCGATGCCATTGACGTGATCGCGATGCGCTTCAGATTATCCTTATCTTCGATCTTGATCGGTTGACTGACGCTCTCGAGCACTTCGAGCGCCTTCTGGGATGCCAGGCGGTATCCCTGCGAGATGATTGTTGGGTGAATGTTCTGTTCGATCAGGCCCTCCGCCCGCTTGAGTAGCTCGCCGGCTAGAACAACGGCGGTAGTCGTGCCGTCTCCGGCCTCTTGGTCCTGCGTCTTGGCGACTTCGACCAACATCTTAGCCGCCGGGTGTTCGACGTCCATTTCCTTGAGGATCGTGACCCCATCGTTCGTGACGACGACATCACCCATCGAATCGACGAGCATCTTGTCGAGTCCGCGGGGTCCCAGCGTGGAACGAACTGCGTCCGCGATGGCCTTCGCCGCCGCGATGTTGTTCGAAAGGGCGCCACGTCCCTTCTCGCGTTTCGTCCCTTCTTTCAGCACCAGTATGGGGGTGTTTCCGGTCAACATGTTTGTTCTCTCTCCGAGCGTACACTCGGCTTTCAGTAGCGGTAATCGAGCACTTGTATTTAATACTGTCTCAACTTCTCCCCGACCGGCGAGCTCGGGGTAGGACGGATAGATTCGTCAGGGTATCGCGGGGACTCATTACGGTCGCCGAGTAGGGAATCCTGTGGCCGGGCCCGATTCCCTGCGCGCCGTTCGAACCAAGACGGCCCTTACGACCGACGATGGAACGGCTCGCGACCGGCCGAATGCGGGCAGTGGCCTCTTGCATCAAAACCGCAACTTCTTGCGGCTGTTCGCCGCCGGCATCGCATCGGTCGGCGGATCGGCGATCGCGCAACTCTGCCTGATCTGGATTATCGTCACGGATACGGGCTCCTCGTTGGACGTCGCCTACTACGGGATCGCCGCGGTGATTGCCGGCATCATGTTCAGCCTCGTCGGCGGCGCCCTCGTAGACCGCTACGACCGCCGACGATTAATGATCGTGGCGGACCTGAGTCGGGCCGCGACAGTCGGTGGGCTGTTCATCTCGCTCGAACTGTTCGGCTTCCGATTGGGCGCTATCTTGGTCGCCGCGTTCGTGGTTTCGGCCTTTTCCACGGTTTTCAACCCCGCGGAGCAGGCGATCACGCCGACCCTGGTCGAACCCGGCCGCGTCGCAAACGCCAACGGGCTGATTCAATCGACCCGCAACGTCGCTTCATTCGTCGGGGCAGCCATCGCGGGGGCACTGATCGTCTCCGTCGGCGCCCTCGCGGGCGTCGGCTACAACGCGGTGACGTTCTTGGTCTCGGGGATACTCGTTGCGCAGATCGTTCTGCCCCGAACGGTCTTCTCGGTGCCACCAGTGGGAGCGTTGGGATTCGGGGGTGTCCGCACTTTCGTTCGGCAGTTACGGGAGGGTTTTGCGTGGCTCCGCCAAAGCGTGGGGTTGTTGGAGCTCACCATCTCCGCGGGATTCTTCAATTTCTTCAGCACGATTTTCGCTTCCTTCATCGTGTTCTACGCGACGGTGGCGTTGCACGGATCGGCCGTGCAGTTCGCGGCGCTGGTCGGACTCGAGCTGGCGGGGAGCGCAGGGGGCGCGCTCCTCGTTGGCCGAACGAACGGGGTGCGTTTCGCAGGCAAGGCGTGGCTGCTTGGTTTCGGGTCGTTCCAGGGCGCCATGCTGGCGTTGCTCGCGCTCGTACCCAATGTTGAACTCGCCTATGCGCTGGTCTTTACGATGGGCCTCGCCGGCGCCTACGCCGGCACGGCCTGGCTCTCTTACGCACAGTTAACGGTTCCAACCGAGTTGCAGGGCCGCTACTTCGGGATCGACAGTTTGGGGAGCTGGGTGATGATCCCCGTGGGCCAGTTGGCCGGCGGCTTACTGATCGCGACGGTCGGGGTTTCCGAGACGTATCTGATCGCGGGGATCGGGTGGATCATCTCCGGGCTCGTCTTCCTTGTTCCGCGAGCGCTCTGGCGCTTGGGGTATCGGGCTACTGACCGAATCGCCGCTTCCGATTCTGGAACGAGCGGATCGCTCGCAGAAAATCGGTCTTCGTGAGTCCGGGCCAAAGAACATCCGCGAAGTACAACTCCGCGTAGGCGGTCTGCCAGAGTAGAAAATTCGAGATCCGCTCTTCCCCGCTCGTTCGAAAGACGAGGTCTGGGTCGGGCAGGTCGCCGGTGTACAAATTCTTCGAGACCAGCGAGGCATCGATGGCCGCCGGATCGAGCCGCCCGTCCCGCACCTCGCGCGCGATGGTCCGGATCGCCTCGACGATCTCCTCCCGTCCCCCGTACGCAATGGCGATGTTGTAGTAGTAGTTGGTATAGTGCACGGTCGCCCGCTCGGCGATCGCGATCGCCTCCTGCACATGTGCCGGTAGCAGGGTTCGATTCCCAATGGCCTGCACTCGGATTCCGTGCTCGTGCACTCGTCGGTCGACGGCGATTTGCCGGAAGCTTTGGTCGAACAGTTGCATTAGCGCATCGAGCTCCTCACTGGGTCGACTGAAATTTTCGGTCGAGAGGGCGTACACGGTCAGGATCCGCAGTCCGACTTCAAGGCACCAGTTGAGGAGCTCCTCGAGAGTATCCTTGCCCTGCCGGTGCCCTTCCGTGATGAGTAGGCCGTGTTGGTTCGCGAATCGCCGATTCCCGTCCATGATGATGGCCAGATGGCGGGGCAAGGGACCCCCCTTGACGAGCTCCGTGAGTCGTTTTTCTGTCGCCTGGTGCAGGGCACCGGCGACAATCTGGGAGAGGTAGGGAGGTGTAGGTTTCTCGGCCTCCTTCGGAGTCTCGGCCACGAAGCAGGATGGAACGAGGGGCGATTAACGGTTCTGGGCGCGATCCGCTGCACCCGCGACCGAGGGGGGCGACGCCCTGGTCGGGAGTTCCGGACCGAGTGGGTCGGCCACTCGGAGCCTTCGAACCCGAGTCCCAGGCTCGACAGACCTAGATCCTAGACCACTAGACTACCAGGGCAACGCCCGACCGCCGTAGATTCGCCTACTCTTGAATGTTACCCGGACCTGGTATGCGAGTGGAGCTTGGCGTTTTATGTACGGCGAGTTCGATTTTCCGTCTCACCGCGAACGGAGCGACGATGGGATCAGCGATGGCGTGGTTCACAACGATCGTCCTATTGATCATGCTCGTCCTCGTGTTCCACCAGCTCGGTGTGAACGTCACGAGTACGATCGGTCAGACCCTGCAAGGCGTTGAGCACTTTCTCGGGGAACCGGTTTTCCTCGCGTAGGACGGCTCGCAGACCCTACGCCGCGGTTTATCGCGGCCGGGAACGTAGCATTCGAGCGAGGCCTTGGGGAGAGACGACTCCTCCTGGTGTAATGAAGGCCGTAACGTACTTCGCTGGGGTCACGTCGAACGCGGGGTTGCGGGCCGTGCTCCCCCTCGGCGCGATGGAGTGGCCTCCGATGCGCAACACCTCCTCCTCGATGCGCTCTTCGACCGGGATCGTCGCGCCGGACCCCCGGCGCGCGTCGAAAGTGCTCCACGGAGCCGCGACGTAGAACGGGATCTTGTTCTCTCGCGCCAGCACGGCCTTCTCGTAGGTCCCGATCTTGTTCGCAAAGTCCCCATTGCGGGCGATCCGATCCGCGCCCACGATCACCGCATCGACCTGGCCCGTTCGCATGAAGTAGCCAGCGGCGTTGTCGGCAATGATCGCATACGGAATCTTTTCCTCGCGGAGCTCCCACGCTGTCAGTCGGGAACCCTGCAACATCGGTCGGGTCTCATCGACCCAGATGAAGAAGCGAGCCCCCGCCTCCCGTGCGACCCGAATCGGCGCGAGGGCGGTGCCCCACTCCACCGTCGCGAGTGCGCCGGCGTTGCAGTGCGTCAATATGCGGCTGACTTGGCGCAGCAGCGGCGCGCCGGCTTCGCCGATCTGGTGACATTCCTCCACGACTTCTTGACGGTACGCCTCCGCCGCCGCTTCGGGGTCTCTCCCCTTTTCCCACGCGGATCGAACGACCTCGATTCCCACGAACAGATCGTGTGCGGTCGGCCGAGTCGCCCGCAGGAGTCGGGCCGCCGAATCCGGCGTGTAGCGCGACTCCCGGGAGGCCAGCGCCATCCCAAATGCCGCGGCCACCCCGATCGTGGGGGCTCCGCGCACGGTCATTGTGCGTATCGCATCGGCCACTTCGTGCGCCGTGCGGAGTCGAAGGATACGGGTTCGGCCGGGGAGCTGCCGCTGGTCGAGGACAAACAAGACGTGTCCTTGGTACCACAGCGCTCGAACCGCCATGGGTCACGCGTCGAAGGTATGCAAGAGATCGATCCAATCCGCGGTCACGATCTTTGTCGACGCGACGGCCTCGTCAAACGAGATCCCCGTCACGATCTCCCCTTTCAGTACGGCGACCTCGCCAAAACGTCCGGCGAGCGCCAGATCCACCGCTTTGGCCCCTAGCCGCGTGGCGAGCAGTCGGTCGAAGAGAGTAGGAGGACCGCCGCGTTGAATGTGGCCGATCTGCGCGCTCCTCGTTTCCACGTGCGCCAACTCTTGAATCCGCTGGGCGACCCAGTCGCCCACATTCCGTTCTCGCAAGAGCTCGTGACCGAATTCATCCTGACCCCCCTTCGAGCCCGACCGCGCCCCTACATCGACTCCTTCCGAAACTACTACGAGCGCGAAACCGCGTTGGTCGACGGCGGTCCGAACATGGCGCACGAGTTCGGCTTCGTTGTACGGCTCCTCGGGTATGAGGGTGTAATCCGCTCCACTGCCAAGTCCGGCCGCCATGGCGACCCAGCCGGCGTGCCGCCCCATAACCTCCAGTACAATGGCCCGATGGTGGCTGTTCGCCGTGTCGCTCAGGCGTTCGACGGCTTCGACGGCGACCGAGGACGCGGAATCGAACCCGAAGGTCCAATCGGTCCCCGTTACGTCGTTGTCCATCGTCTTCGGTACTCCGACGACCTTTCCGCCGCGGCGGTGAAGGTCCCGAGCGGCGGACAGCGTATCGTCGCCCCCGATAGCGATGAGCGCGTCGAGGGAGTGCGCACGCAACGTTGCGAGTACTTTCTGCGCATCTTCGTCCTTTTGGAAGGGATTGGTGCGCGAGCTTCCCAGGAGCGTACCGCCCCGGCCCACCACGCCGACGACATCCGCTACCGTGAGTGGGCGGGCTCGATCATCGCGCACCCCCTTCCAACCGTCGAGGAATCCAACGGTTTCATGACCAAACTTGTGGGCTCGGCACACCACTCCGCGGATTGCCGCGTTGAGTCCCGGGCAGTCGCCGCCGCCCGTCAGGACTCCGAACTTCAAACCAAGACCTCGCGGTACTCGCGCGGTGCCGTCGTAAGGAACTCGAATCCGTTCTCGGTGACGACCACATCGTCCTCAATGCGGACCCCACCATGGCCCGGCAGATAGATCCCGGGCTCGACGGTCAGGGCCATCCCGGCGACCAGTAGGTCGTCGGAATTCGGACCGTATCCCCAGCCATCGTGGACGACCAATCCGATGGAGTGGCCCACCCCATGCGTCAGCCGACCCTTCCAGGGGGAGGATTCGATGACCTTGCGCGCGGCGAGATCGACCTCCTTGGCGGGAGTCCCGGCGCGGATGACATTGAGCGCGGCGGTCTGCGCGGCCTGAACGGTCTCGTGCACCCGCTTCATCTCGTCGTCACGCTTCCCGAAGTGAAACGAGCGCGTGATATCGCTCGCGTAACGCCGGTAGTACGCTCCGAAGTCGCAGACGATCGAATCACCGGTCTTGAGCCGCGTCTCGCCAGGCGCGTAATGCGGTTCGGCGCTATGCGCGCCAAACGCCACGATCGTGTTGAACGAGCGACCGCTGGCTCCCAGGAAATTCATTCGGTACTCCATTTCCGCGGCCAGCTGGAGCTCTGTCATGTCGTCCTTGAGCATCTTGGGGATCTCGACGGCCACCTTGGACCCAATCTCGGCAGCCTTGCGCAAGAGCTGGATCTCGTGCGGGTCCTTCGTCACGCGCGCCGTCTTGATCGCGTTCGAGACGTCGGTCCACTCGGTTTCAGGGAGGAGTTTTTCGAGTCGGAGGAACCAGTCGTGGGTCAGCTCTCGGTAGTTGAGGCCGATGGTATCCCCGCTTGGCATCAGCTGCTTGACCTTCGTCTCCGTTTCTTCGCGTCCGACCACGTGCACGCGAACGTCGGGATCGTGTTTTGCCGCCACCTGCGCGGTCTCGGCTTCCAAAGGTGAACTCAGGACATCGAGGCCGCCGTCCGGATGTGCGATGGCAACCGATCCCTCGAACAGGCCTGCGGGAACATCGAACAGATAGAAGAAAGTCTGATCGAGATGCGGGTCGGTCGCGTTCGCCAGCAGGATCGCCTCCGGCTGGGGGTCGAGATTCCGGAAAATCTTCTGGACTCGGGCCTTCATTGGGCCGCACTCACGGTTCCGAGGGTTTCAAGGTTTGCGGGCGCGGCGCGGAGGTCCTTCCACGAGAGCATCGGTTGGCGGGCGGCGAGGACTTCATCGATCCGTCCAACCGAGAGGGACTGGGGGGCCGCGTGCAGGTTTTCTGGGGTGTCCTGAACCGCCCGCTCGAACGCGGCAATGAAGCGGTCGAGCTCCCGGCGGCTTTCGGTCTCCGGGAGCTCGATCATCAGCGCTTCCTCGACGAGCGAGGGGAAGTAGATGGTCGGGGCATGCACGCCCTCGTCCAACAACCGCTTAGCGAGATCGAGAGTTCGCACCCCTTTGGCCTTCAACGGGGCGCCGGAGAGCAGAAACTCGTGTTTGACGAGAGGACGGAAGGGGCGTGGCAGGAACGCTCCCAGTTTCTTCCCGACATAGTTCGAATTGAGCACGGCCCGACGCGATATGTGGCGCAACCCTTCTTCACCGTGCGAGAGGAGGAACACGTAGGCCCGAAGGTCGAGACCGAAGTTTCCATAGGCTGATTTGATCTTGCCGATCGACTTGGGTCGGTCGTAATCCCATCGATAGGAGCGGCCGCTCTTTACGACGCGCGGAATGGGTAGAAATGGGGCAAGCCGCTCGTTCGCACCCAGCACCCCGGCGCCGGGTCCGCCTCCTCCGTGGGGCGTCGCGAACGTCTTGTGCAGATTCAGATGAGCCACATCAAAGCCCATCCGACCCGGATTCGTCACCCCGAGAATCGCATTGAGGTTCGCCCCGTCGTAGTACAGTAGTCCCCCGGCTGCATGGACCGTCTCGGCGATCTCGAGGATCTCGGATTCGAACAGTCCCGCGGTGTTGGGGTTCGTCAGCATGAACGCCGCGGTTCGGTCGGATACTGCCGCACGGAGCTGCGCGAGATCGACGCATCCGTCCTTCGAGACGATCTCCCGCGTCGTAAATCCAGCCATGGCGGCCGAAGCCGGATTCGTTCCATGCGCGGTGTCCGGTAGAAGCACCTCCGTACGCGTCGCTTCTTCGCCGCGCTCGCGGAAGTACGCCCGCACCATCAGCAGCGCGGCGTGTTCCCCATGAGCGCCCGCGCCGGGTTGCAGCGAAACTTCGGGATAGCCGGTGATCTTGGCGAGCGCTCGCTCGAGGCGCCACATCAGTTCGAGCGCACCCTGGACAGTGGCTTCGGGTTGGGCGGGGTGAAGTTCCGCGGCGGTCCTACGTCGGGCGAGGACTTCAGAGACCTTGGGGTTGTATTTCATCGTGCAAGAGCCCAACGGATAGACCGACGTATCGATTCCGAAGTTCATTTGCGAGAGGCGCGTATAGTGGCGGACCACCTCGAGCTCGGTCATCTCGGGCCACCGAACGGGTTGCTTCCGGCGCAACCGCTCCGGCAGCCCTGGGATCGGAGCCGACTCGCCCGCGGCTGGGGCCAAATCCCAGATGGGAGGCTCGTCCCACCGAGCCTGACGAAACGTCATCCTCCACCTGGAGCCAGGGGCAGCGCCACTCCGGCCGCCTTCGCGTACTTCTGGATGTCCCGATCATCGATCGACTCTGTAGCAGACACCAAGATCCACTCCCCGGCGGGTCGCGACGCACCCGGGCGGGGATCTGCTAGCGATTGCCCACCCAAGATCTTGCGACGTCGCAATCGGTCGAGAAAGGCGACCGCGTCGCCACGTCGGAGTTCGATCGTGAAGTCCCCGAGAAACGGTGCCTCGAATCTCGGAGCCACAATCCCCTCGGTGCGACCGAGTGCGCTGGCGAGGGTCCGTGCCTTTTCGGTCAGTTTCGCCTGCAGTTCCGCGAGCCGCCGGGGGCCCACGATGCTCGCGTAGACAACGAACGCGAGTGACATCAGGGATTGATTCGTGCAAATGTTCGAGGTCGCGCGTGACCGGCGAATGTGTTGCTCCCTGGTCTGAAGTGTGAGCGTGAATGCGCGGCGTCCGTTCACGTCTCTCGTAGCTCCGACGATGCGACCCGGCGCAAACCGTACATGCTCGCGTCGGCACGCAAACAGACCGAGCAGAGGACCGCCGTAAGAAGGCGCTATTCCGAACCCTTGTCCTTCCCCTACCACGATGTCCGCCCCATACTCTCCGGGGGGCTCGATAACGGTGAGGGCCAGCGGGTCCGCGGCGACGACCAGCGGGACATCTCCGATAGAAGATTTTAGATCCAGGATTCCTTCATCGAGATGGCCGAAACCGTTCGGAACATCGGCGAGCACTCCGAAGACGTCGTGATGACTAACCTCGCTCCGTACCCAGTTCAGATCGAGCGAGCCGGTCCGTAGGTTGAACGGGACTTCTTCGATCCGAATCCCGTGCCCAACTGAATAATTGTGCAGCACGCTCTTTTCTTCCCAAGGCAGGCTGGCGGGGATCAGAAAACGATTACCTTCGTGAATGCGACGGCATAGGAGGAGGGCTTCTCCGGAAGCCGTGGCGCCGTCATAGAGGGACGCATTCGCGACGTCCAACCCCGTGAGTTCGACCCAGAGGCTTTGGAACTCGAAGAGCGCCTGGAGCATTCCCTGACTCGCTTCGGGCTGGTAGGGCGTATACGAGGTGTAGAACTCGCTGCGGGAGATGATCGCGTCGACCGCGGCGGGAAGATAGCGCGGAGCGATGCGCCCTCCAATGAAGTTCGAGAATTTTGAGTACGGGCGGTTCCGATCGAGGATCTTATCGACGGCCGCAACGACCGCGGGTTCGTCCTTGCCCTCGCCGACACCCATGCGACCGATGCGCGCCTTTCGCGGTACGTCGGAGAATAATTCCTCGATGTCGTGGATCCCTAGTTCTCGAAGGAGCGCCTCTTCCTCCCCTGGCTCATCCGAAATCCAATGGGGCACGCGATCACTCCGAGCGACCTCCGAGTGGACCCGCAGATAAATCGCTTCGCCTGTTTGGAGCGCACGGCTCACCGCGTTCGCCGCTAGCGCAGCGCCGCCAAACCTATTGACGCCCGACCCGTCTCGAGGGAACCGATGGATACGCGATCGGCACGCCGAAAGGGCCGGGAGGACCGTGGGGCGGCGATCCGCCCCAAGCGCGGGGCTAAACCGTCGGGGGCCATTCTGGATACGGCGTTTCGAAGAGCCTACCGGGCCACACCCCATGGGCAAAATCGACTCGATCGATCTCGGCGGCGCGCGCAGCTCAAGATCGTGCGCAGTTCGGCGACGGTCATCCGACAGATCCACGCCTTCGAACGACCGTTGACGCGGCCGCCCCTCACGCCGTTTTCGCGAACGCTGCTCGACCGATCGTTCGGGCCCGGCAAGCTGGAGCGAGTCCTGACTCGTTTACACCGCGCCCAAGAGCGCATCCGGGGCCTCACCCGAGATGCCGAACGTGACCTGAGGACGAGATCCACGACGACGGAATTCGCCGAGTCGGTCCGGATGTTCTACGGCCGACTGGCGAGTTTCGTCCGCGAGGTGGATCCGGATATCGAGCTCGCCCGTCAGTTCGAGGAGTTTCTGAAGGATCGGCCTCGGCTGGATCCGCAGCTTCCGACGTTGGTGGTCGCTGGGTTCCCGAACGTGGGGAAGTCATCCCTCGTCGCCCGGCTCTCGACCGCACGACCGAAAGTGGCCGATTACCCGTTCACCACGCTGGCCATTGCGGTCGGTCATACGGATCTCGGATTCGACCGTCTGCAGGTACTCGACACACCGGGCATCCTCGGCCGCGCACGCAAGGCCAATCCGGCGGAGACGGAGGCGGAAACGGCGATCGAGGGAGCGGCGTCCGTAGTCCTGTTCGTGATCGATCCCACCGGCTCTTCTGGCTATAGCGTCACGGAGCAGGAGGCGCTCTTGCTTCGCTGGAAGGAGGAGTTTCCACAACTGCCTATCATTGAAGTCGAAACAAAATCGGACCTCCTGCGGCGCCCTGGGACTCGACTCGGGGTTTCCGCCGAGACGGGAGACGGGATCGACGCTCTCCGCCAAACGGTCGAGCGTGTGCTCCGCGAACATTCCCTGTTCGTCGACCCGGGCGCCCTCCCACCGGTCGAGTCGATGGAGACCGAAGAACCGTAGTACGGCCGTCGACGGGTGATAGCGTAAAGGAGGGGGGCGAGTACCGCCCGAGAATGACCTGGAAACCGACGGGTGTCGCGGCGGTGACCTTGACGGAGGGCATGAGCCGCGAGGTCACGGTGGGGAGCCACTCCGTCCTGTTGGTCACTTGGGGTGGACGAGTCCACGCGCTGACCGGCATCTGCCCCCACTTGGGTGGAATCCTAGCGGACGGTTTGGTCGAGGGGGGCCACGTGACGTGCCCTGAGCATAACGCACAGTTCGATATCGGGACCGGTCAAGTCCTGGTCGATCCCTTCGGGATGGAGCCGCCGCAGGGGGGAGTGGATCCGCTCCAGTCCTACCCTACGCGCGTCGAGGCCGGCATGATCGAGGTCGATCTCGGATAGAAGGTCGCGTTCAGACCGTAAAGCGGCTCCCGTTCTCCGGTAGCAAGACTTCGCAATCGCCTTCGAGCGAATCTTTGAGATGCTCCCGCTGGTCGCCGTGCATGAGGATCACTTTCTCGGCGTGGGTCTTCCGAACTAAATCGACGAGCTCGGAATGGCCGGCGTGGGCCGAGAAATCGAACTTTTGCACCTCGCAGGTAGGCCGGATCGTCGTATCGTCCACCGTCAGGGTTCCGTGATCCAGGAGCTGGCGACCATTGGACCCGTCGACCTGAAACCCGGTGAGGAGAATCGAGCTGTTGGCGTCTCGATAGATTTCCCCGATGTAGAACAGCACCGGGCCGCCGTCCAACATCCCACCCGTCGTGACAATCACATCTGCCTCCCGAAGTGCTCGCCGTCGATCGCCCGGGTGCTCCACTTCGGTTACCGATTCGAGCGCGCGGCGGAAACGACGCGCGTCGGCGAGGTATTCGGGGGCACTTCGATAGATGGTGTTCACCGCGCGTGCCATCCCATCGAGCCACACTTCGTAGCCCGAAGATTGGAGCGTCATCAGTACCTCTTGGGCCCGCCCCACCGCGAACGCGGGAACGATGACCTTACCTCCGCGTTCGACGGTTTCGGCGACCTTGTCGCGAAACTTCCGTTCGGTCTCCTTCCGATCCGGGTGTTCCCGACCCGCGTAGGTGGATTCCAGAACGAGCGTATGACAATCGACTGGTTCAGCGCCCCCGACGAGATGCGTCGGGATGGTCTGAACGTCTCCCGAGAACAGAAGGTCGCGCTCGCCGCGGTAGAGGTACATGGTGGCCCCCGGAATATGACCGGCCGACGTCAGTTCGACCTCAATCCCACGGTGGCGAAAGACCGTCTTGCGCTCGACAGCCGTGTAGCGCGTGTGCAAGGCGCGCACGTCGCCCGCATCGTAGGGGGAGATGTATCCTTCGAGCCGGGCGATCTTGAGCGCGTCCTTCGTTAGCAGGTCAGCGACAGCAATGGTAACCGGCGTCGCGACGAATCGGGCGTTCGGCAGTCGACTCAGAATCGGGGTGCTACCCGAGTGATCGAGGTGGGCATGCGAGAGAAATGCGACATCGATATTCGTCGGCGCCGGACGAGGAAATGCCGGCGGGTCGCTCGGCGTCATGCCGTAGTCGAAGAGAAGGGTTCGGCCCTGGTCACGGACGACCAATCCGAGACTCCCGATCTCCGAGGCTCCGCCGAGAAACTGTAGCTCCACGAGGCGGCGCGAGTTGGGCGCTTCATTTAACGTCTCGTAGACGAGCGGGGCACGCGAACGCCAGAAATCGTATGTAGGCTGCTCCGGTCGGGGAAACGTGTCGTTCCCTTTGTCGCCGGAGCTCGAGGTCCTCTTCCGGATCTGCTCTTCCGTCCAGGGCGTTGTTCGGCACGCGAAATCGTCGCCCCATCGTGCGGACGTCGTGGCGATGGGCGCCGACGGCAGTCCCACGGAACAGTTGGATCGCATCGCCGAACTAGAGATCCTGAAGGTCTTGGACGGTGAGAAAGTGGATTGGAACGTGCTCAGCGAGGAGGCAGGGTTTGTCGAACGCGGGGGCTCGCGCACATTGGTCGTCGATCCAATCGACGGCAGCCATAATGCGCTGCGCGGGCTCCCATTCTTCACGATCTCCGTTGCATTAGGCGAATCGAATCTGGCCGGGATCGAGATGGGCGTCGTGTACGACTTGGTACACGGGACGACGTACTGGGGCTACCGCGGCCAAGGAGCCTTCCGGGACGGTCAGCGAATCCGTACGCGCGCCTGGAACGCTCAAACCGAGATTTTCTTCATCAATCTGGGACGCCACGCCACCCCTCGTGCGGTGGCCCTCGCCGGAAAGGGCCGTCGGGCTCGCTCGTTAGGATGCGCCTCCTTCGAGATGGCGATGGTCGCCCAAGGAGGGGCGGACGCGTACTTCTTCGAAAATGACGTACCGAGTCGAAATCTACGGGTCACTGATATAGCCGCTGCGTACCGCATCCTCTTGGAGGCGGGGGGGGGCGTTTCCGATGCTTTAGGCGGCAGCCTCGAAGAGCTTCCACTGAATCTAGAGCGTCACACGAGCGTGTTCGCTTGGGGCGACCCGGCGTTCGCCGAGGCGGCTCCCTCGGGAGGGTACTTGTGAAGATTGGGATCATGGCTCACCCCAACAAGGCGAAAGCTCTCGAGCTCGTGCCGCGAGCGATCGCGCTCCTACGAGAACGGGCAGAGGTGGTGCTCTCGGACGAGACTGCCAGTCGCTTGCATCTGACCATCGCACACTCCGCGGTCGGAGCGATGGAGGTAGACGCGCTGGTCGCTATCGGCGGCGACGGGACGTTCCTATCGGCGTTGCAAGAATCGCTGGCCCCGCTGCTACCGATCAATGCCGGAACGCTGGGATTCCTCGCTGAGGTCGACGGAAGTCAACCGAAGGCGCTCGAAACGGCGCTGGACCGGCTCGTGCGGGGTGACTACTTCTTGGAGTCGCGCATGAAGCTCGCCGCGCAGCTCCAAGGAGCCAACCTCCCGGACGCTACGAACGAGATCGTCGTCCACTCTTCGCAAGTGGCGAAGATGCGAAGGTTCGAAATAGGGATCAATGGTCAGGCCGCGGGTCGCCTCCGCGGAGATGGCGTGATCGTGGCCACCCCCACTGGCTCTACATCGTACGCCTTGTCCGCGATGGGTCCTATCATCGAGGCGACGGTGGAGGGGATCCTCGTCGCCTCCCTCGCGCCGTTCCAAGCCGCTCAACGCGCCGTGGTGATCGACCCGTTGAAGACTATTTCCGTGCGGCTCGTCGATGCGGAGCGCCCCGGGGTCATCGTGGTCGATGGTCGACCCGAGATCCCCATGCCGGCCGAATCGACGGTCCGAATCTATCGCTCGCCGCGGCGAGCGGTCTTCATTCGATTTGGATCCCAATTCTACGCGCGGCTCCGCGGGAAGAAGATCCTGCCCTGGACCGAGGAGAGCTCAGGACCGGAGGTGCCGACCGATGCCGATCTTCCGCCCGCAGCGTAAGCGACGCGCCGGCGCCGCGGCTATCGGTTCGAGCCCGACGGCGATCACGCGAAGGTGTCTCGACTCCGCTCTCGCCTGTGCCCAATCGGCCTATCCGAACGAATTCGGAGGCGTCCTCCGAGCGGACGAGCCCGGCATCATCTCCGAACTCCTACTACTGCCGGGCACGACGGCCGGCCGCCGCCACGCGAACTTCCAGCTTCGAATGATGCCGGTTGATCTCGGCGTCTCCGGGACGGTGCACTCGCACCCCTCTGGCGCGTTGCACCCCTCCGATGCGGACCTCCGGCTCTTCCGCGGCTGGGGGCGCCGCCACCTCATCCTCGGCTACCCGTTTGGCGCCGGCGCGTGGCGCGCCTACGATGGGAACGGACGCGAGACGTCGCTGCAGGTGATCGGCGTATCGGAATCCATTGACGCCGGGGGCCCCCTTCCAACCTATCGACCGGCAAGGCCGGTTCATCGCGGAATCGAGTCCGGCGATGCGGCGATCGCTCCGCTGCCCGACGATCAGGAATAGAGTCGTTCTACTCGCGGACCGGGATGGTCGGGACCGGCAGCCGGTCGGGATACGACAGCGGGTCCACGATCGCTCGGGCGGGCTTGCGCGGCGGGCTCCAGAGGCCGTTCATCTTGGAGATCCCTTCGAGGAACGCGATGAACCCACGGAAGGCATACCGATACGCGTAGGTGTGCGTGCCTTCCCAATCAAAGAACTCGGCAAGCATGCTCTTCGACTGTCGGATCCCGTGCGTAAGGCAGCGTTTCAGGAGCTCCCTTTGGGACTGGGAGAGCATGTCGCGACGGAACCAGTCACGACTCTTGAGATGGCCCAGGGGAACGAAGAACATCGGGACGAGCAAGGCCCGGAAGTCCCAGAGATCGTCGATCAGGTCGATCGTGCGCAAGACGTCGTCCTCAGTTTCTTGCGGAAGCCCGACGATGAACGTGCACGCGGGATAGACATGATTATCGTTCATCAGCCCCGCTGCTTGCACGACGAGCTCCGGCCACTGGGAAGCTTTGAAAGGCGCGACCTTGCCCGGCATGGCGGCCGTGATCATGTGGGGGGAGCCCGTCTCGACTCCGACTTCGACGCCCCACCAGCTTTGGTGATCGTCAATCAAGATCTCGGCGCACTTCGACAGGAGCTTCGGCTTGGTCATCAACGACGCGATGGCGACGTGACTCCATCCGACCTGGCTGTAGTGCTTCTTCGCCAATTTGAGCAAGGGGAGCAGCTTGTCTTCGTGCGGCATCACATTCGGACTGCCGTAGAAGTACACGTCATCCGAGTGGAGGAGCCCCTTTCGAATGCCCAGCGCTGCGTTGATCTTGAGCTCCTCTTCGATCTTCTCGAGGGGATACCATCGGGTCGGACGGGTCGTGACCGAACAGAAGGAACACCCCCGACAGCAGCCGCGGCCGATCTCGATGAGTCCGTTGACGCTCGGATAGTGGATCGAACTGATCTGTTCGACCTTCGGGGCCTCCTTGGGCGTCATAACGACGTGAGGAGGCATGTACTCGTCGTTGAGCGCCTTCTTCACGATCTCGCGGACGTAGATGTCGGCTTCTCCCTCCACTACGGTGTCGATACCGCCGAAGGAGTCGATGAACTCCTGGATCCACGGAAGTTTCATCCGGGTCGCGGGAGCGAGTTGCCAAGCGCACGGGCCCCCCGCGATGATTTTCATCCCCGCCTTGCGCGCCTCGACGACACACGATTGGGATAGCATCCGCTTGAAATTGGTCGCATTCATCGGCTCGCGCCGCATGATCCCCCCGAACGTCGAGCTGGGGGGGTTCATCCCGAGATAGTCGTGCCCGGAAATGAGCAGGACTTTGGCTTTGCCCGGCATGTACTTGTTCAAATGGCTGGGATGCACGATGCGCGCGTCGAATCCGCCATCCAATAGGGACGCTTCGATCTTCCGCATCCCGTAGGGCGCTTGGCGGGGGTAGCCGTTCTCGTCGACCGGCATGTCCGGATAGAACATTCGCTTGTAGACGGCCTCCGGAAGCCCGTAGGCAGGGGTCGTCGTGCCGAAACCTAGGAACTCCTTCCCGTGATGATTGCTCATCAGGGTCCAGTCGCAGGTGATGACGACTTCCGGCATATACCTCCCATTTAACCGACAATCGGTCGACCCAACCGACATTGCCTAGGTTCTTATTGATTGCGATTTGGCGCCAGCCGCGCCCTTCGCAGCATAACCGTCGATTCGGATCGGACCTTCCGAACGTAGGTCATTCAAATTCCGGATCGTCGTCGTCGCGGGGTAGGACGCCTTCCACGCTATCCGGTCCCTCCTCCGGAGGCGGATCCTCGCTGTCGGCCTCCCGGAAGGCTGGGTCACGTTGAATCAAATGAATTCGGACACAGTCTCGGTGGGCGGGGTTTCCGTTCCAAGAACTGGTCTCCGACGGGTGACCGAGGGGCTCCTTACAGAGGCAACAGATTTCGGGGGGCGCTACAACCCATGCGATCCGTCGGGGAGGAGCGGTCATCGGCCCTCCTCTTCGAAATCCGGCCGGAGGCTTTCTACCTTTCCCCTCCCTTCGAGTAGGAACAACCAGATCCCCGAAGATACATCGAGGTCTCCCAGATTCCGGACCGGTCGCGGGGGCAACGTCCCGGATTCCCTTGGCATCACTTGCACCCCATGCAACGCCCCAAAGGCCCATATGGCGTGAGTTCGTCGCCGAGCGAAATGGATTCGGTCGCCGACATTCGAAAACGGCGTCTGTCACTCGGCATTCCACTGGGTGAAGTGGCGCGGGCGGTCGGGCGGAGCGACGCGACGCTATCGCGGATCGAGCGCGGTCAGATCCGACCCTCCTTCGACTTGGTCCAACAGATCCTCGCGTACCTCGAAGAGCAAGAGGGAATCGCCTCTCCCAAACTGACCGTCAAGGATTTGATGAATCCCTCGCCCGTGACCGTTGATGCGAGCGAGCCACTCTCGGTGGCGGCCCAGCTCATGGAACGGGGAGCGTTCTCGCAATTGCCAGTCGTGGATGCGGGCAAAGTGACCGGCTCTCTTTCTGAAACCGCGCTGCTGCGGGCGCTCGCCCAGCCCTCGGGTCGTCGGGTGCGTATCCGAGACGTCCAAGAGGAAGCCTATCCCCAGGTCGACGAAGGCTTCCCCGCCGATCTCCTGTCTGGTCTTTTGACAAGATACCCAGCGGTTCTCATCGCCCATCGAGGTCAGATCTTGGGGATCGTGACGAAAACCGACCTTATCCGAGGCCTGCGCGGCACCACGCTTCGACGCGTCAGTTAGTCGTCAGGTTTGAGTCGCCCGCGCGGACGGCGTTCTCGGCCGCTTGGGCCGCCACCTCGGCGACCGCCAGTCCTAAGCGATCGACGGTCGCCCCCGGCCACGCTTCGCGCCGAGGTTGCGGAATTCGCTCCGTTGAAACGCCGAACACGACGTCCCCGTCCGACGAAGTGTTGAACGGGATGATGGTCCGCGCGAGCCCGAGGCGTGCGGATACCGCCAACCGTCGGAGCGCAGATCGTCCCAATGCAACCTCGGTCGCGATGAGGGCCAAGGTCGTGCCTCGATTCCCAGAGCGCCGACCTACGGAACCGAGTCTTGGGGGGATCACTTGGCCCTTGCGACCGCGCGCTCCGGCGAGCCAGCTCCCCGTTGCATGGTCCCGAACCGCCCCGACCGAGTTCACCACCGCCAGCGCACCGACCCAACCGAGGGACCTTACGAAAAGCGCCGAACTCCCGAGGCCGCCTGGCATCGATCGACCCCGCCCGAGATACTTCCCGACGGAGGCTCCGCTGCCCGCCCCGATCCGACCGCCGACGACGGGTCGCTTCGAGGCGTCGCAAGCGGCCGCGTATCCGAGGGGTATGTAATCCGGCAACGGCCCCATCACACGCGGAAGGTCGAAGAGGGCGGCCCCGGTCAAGGGAACGAGCGGATGCGGGTTTTCAAAGGCTTGGGTTCCGCCTCCCTCCTCCAGGATCCGGGTCCGAACTCCGCGGGCAGCGTCGAGTCCGTAGAGCGATCCTCCCGAGAAGAAAACTCCCCAGCGTCGTCCAAACGTCGCGTCGAGGCCGAGCGAGGCGGTGTCGTAGGTCGCCGACGCACCGCCACCGATATCGACAACGGCCGGACGTCCGGCTCCGAAGAGGATGGCAGTGACACCGCTATGACCGTCGGGGGTGGATGCGTGTCCGACGCGAATCCCGCCAACTCGCGTTAGTGTGAGCGAAGAGACGCGAGCCCCCATGGTTTCCCGAACGTTCTAGAGAGGAAAAAGGCGCGTAACCTCTAACCTTAAAGAGAGCAAGGCGTGAACGGCGCTCGATGGGAATCATTCGCCCGCGAGTCCGAAAGTCGGGAGAGCCTCCTGCGGCTTTTCGCATCTCGCGTAAACTTCCTCCGGGTCGTCATCCCCTTCTCGCGGTCTTCCCGGGGTTGGATAAACTTCCCGCGGCCCGGCGTCTCGAGCCCGACCCGAAGAAGCGAAGGACACTGTTCGACGAATCGTGTGTGGAAGTCGTGGAAGGAGACGTTTGGATGTATGTGGCCCCCTTTGAAATTCCGACTGCGCTGCGCCGCCGGCGGCGCGGCTGGAATCCGGTGGTCTCGCCGGATTCCGATTGTATCGTGATTGGGGTCGCGCATTTGCGCGAGAGCCCGGCGATGATGCTGTTCATGGACATCTATCACGAACTCTGCCACGTACGCCAGCGACAGTCGGGAGCCAATCTTTTCGACGGGAAGGTGAGCTACGTGCAACGATGGACGGAACTGGAAGCTTACCGATTCGTTGTTTTGGAGGCGCGTCGCCTGGGGGTTTCGGACGACTTTCTGCGGGACTACTTGAGAGTCGAATGGATCTCGGATGCGGAGCATCGTGACCTCTTGACGAACCTCGATGTCCCACTGAGTTAAGCCCGATTTTCCGGCGAGATCGTGGGTCGAGCGGCCGTCGCGCCTCGGCGTTCTTTCCAGATGAGCCGAGAGTTTATCCCGCGGGTGCCCGCATTTTCGAGGGTCAGGTCGTTGAGAGGATTCCGGCATGGACGTCAAGGCACAGCCACCGATCCGACCTTCCACAAGCGATCTGTGGTTTCTCGCGTATCTCCCGCTCGCGATTTCGGACGGAATCGCAACGCCCCTCATTCCGCTCCTCGCGTTGCAACATTTTGGCGCGACTGCCTTCGCGGTGACGATCATCATCGCCGCCAGTTCGATGAGTCAGGTTCCGTTCACGATTCTCTGGGGTAATCTCTCCGACCGGGTCGCGCATCGAAAGTACTTCCTGGTGGCTTCCTTCCTCGCGACCGGCGTCAGTATAGTGCTGATCGCGCTCGCGCAAAACCTCCTCACGTACTTCTGGCTCAACGTGGTCGAAGGGCTTGCGTCGGCCGCCAGTGCGCCGATCGGCACGATGCTTCTACTGGAAACGCGCAACAAGCGCTGGTGGCCGCAGGACATCGGGCTGTTCGGATTGATTTCGGGTCTCGGCACGACTATCGGACTGGCGCTGGGGTTCGTCTGGCTATTCGTGATCCACATCGGTCCTTCGATCATCGCGGTCATGACCGGCCTACTGATCCTCTCCGGGGTTCTGGCGATTGTCGGGGCGTTCATCGCCTGGGCCTGGATCGAAGAGCCGTCCACCCGGATCGAACGACGGAGCGTCGCTGACCTGCTGAACCTACATCGTGGGGTGGTCGAGCGAGTGCGACATTTTCGGACGCGGATCCTGAACTTGGTCGATCTAACGCGCGGACGTTCGGAACGATTGCCGCGTAAGGAGTATCTCTTCTTGGCGGCGCTCGGAGTGATGACGGTGGGATTCGCGATTTTCTACGGACCGTTCCCCGTGTTTCTCTGGCAAGACGCGCATCTCTCGGACGCAGCGATCTTCATCACGTATCTCGGGGCGAGTGCGGCGTCGACCGCCCTGTTCTTCCACTCGGGTAAGATCGTGGAGTGGCATTCGCCGAAGCTTGTTTTCCTCGAATCGCTGGGCGGACGGGTTTTGTTGATGCTCCTGTTCATTTGGGGACCGGTCTACGTGCTGTTCGGACTGGGCAGCGCGGCGCTCGTGGGATGGCTGACGCTACTCAACGCGCTGCTCGGCGTCACGTGGGCGTTCATCAGCACCGCCAGCACGCTCTTCCTGGTCCGGCTGGTCGGCCGGTCCAGTCGCGGACGCGCCCTCGGGCTCTACAATGCGGTAGCCGGGGCCGGGGCTCTCGTGGGGACCCTGATCGGCGGATGGTTGTTCGTCGCTGAGGGGGTTCACTTCGCCTACGCAGCGGCGGCATTCACCGTCTTGGTTGGGGGGATCTTACTGCTCCCGATCCCCTACCACGTGTTTCAGGCGCCGCACGTCGCGACCCATCGTAGACCCATCCGGGGCGCGCGCGCGTTGCTCGGAGGCCCTCCCCACAAGAACTCGCCCAACACCACGGGGACGCGCTCGGCCCGCCGACACTCTTAAGCCGCGCTAGACAACCGACCGACTCCGAGGAGGAACCGCCATTTCCGAGAGCACAGCTGACCGATGGCGGCGGCGGAGTTCCCACTTTTTTGTTCATCCACTGCTGTGGAGCCGGTACATCTGGAAGCACGAGGTACTCCACCAAGAAGTCCCGTTCGTCGAACATCCTCGGTTTCGCGACTGGCGACCCATGTATCGCGCGTGCCGGAAATCGCTGGCGGTGTTCACGGGGGTCGCTCCCGTCGCGCTCGATGGCTTCTTCGAGGAATTAGAGCCGCTTCATCGCGCGCTCGAGACCGAGGTGGGTTCTCTCCCCGCGTCGGGAGCGCTTTGGCAAGCGCCCTTGTTGTACGTATTGATCCGCGCAGTGCAACCACGCTGGATGATCGAGACCGGAATCTCCGCAGGCTATAGTAGCCGATTCTTGGTCGAAGCGCTGGAGAGGAACGGGGGCGAGGGTCACCTCGATTCCATCGGGATTGCGCGTTTCGCACTTGGCAATGTTTCGGACTCGGACCGGCAGCGGGTCGCCGACCGGCCAATTGGTTGGCTCGTTCCGCCGCGCTTCGACAGGCGATGGACGCGCCACGTCGGCCGCAGCAATGAACTCCTACCTTCTCTACTCGCCGGCCGCGCCCCCGAGCTCGACGTTTTCTTGCACGACAGTCTGCACGACTACCCCACGATGCACTACGAGTACGAGACCGTCTGGTCACACGTGCGCCCCGGTGGTTGGCTGCTCTCCCACGACATCCATAGTTCGGGGGCCTGGTCGGAGTTCATCGCCACGCATGCGATTTCGAACGAAGTCGAGCTCGACCACGACCTCGGCGCAGCTCGGGCGCCGGCCTAGCGGAGCATCTCCCAGAACAGGGTCCGAATCAGGTACCCCAGCGCGAGATCCGCCAAAAAGGTCTCGAGCCCCGGAGGATATTCTCGAATCTTGCACGAGCGGAAGCCGAGTTCGCCCTCCGCCACGACCTTGGACCCGTCTAGAATCCCGAACCGCCCGGTCAGTTTCTCGAAGACGCTGTAATGGACCCCGCCGTAATCGAACGTGATCGGCCCGAACGGCGTCGACTGCGTTCTCCACCGGTCCTCGCCGGCCTGGATGATGATCTCATCGCGTTTCGGGTGGTACGAAACCGTCGAATGCACCTCTCCCGGTTCGGAGCTGCGATACGTGAGATACTCGGTTGAAAAGAGGGCTGCAATGCGGCGCGTCAGGGCGCCGGTAGCGGTCGTTTGGGGCTTACAGGTCCACAGGTCCTCCCCGACCCGGATCTCGATGATGTTCTGCACGACCCGGGCCGTTGCATCGATCATCAGATTCTCTCGGAGGGCGGAATCAGATAATTATAGACGGCCAGGGTCCCAAAAATGTGCCCCTCCATGCCCCGCGACCCCCAGAAGCCGAATACGGCCTCGGATTGGAGTTTTACGGAAGTCCGTCGCCGGGCGTCGGAGGGCGATTAAAGTCCGACGTCGCCGATTTTCAGGTGCGGGAGATCTCGGCGTACCCGATTCCCGATCCCATGGGTCTCTACACCATCGTACGGGTCGAAAGCCAGAATTGGGAGCAGCACGAACTCGGCGCGGCGATCGCTCGCCGGCTTGGCATCTCGCCGCACGCAATCCAATGGGCCGGGACCAAGGATCGCCGCGCCATCGCCGAACGCCTCTTCTCGTTCAAGGGAACTCCGCCGACGAATGACTTCGCACTTCCGGAAGTGACCTTCCTGGAATGGTACCGCGCGCGGGATGGACTTTCGCTCGGTCACCATTACGGAAACGCCTTCGCGATCCGGCTGCGCGAGGTTCCCCATCCTCGCGAAGAGGCCGCCCGTCGATGTCACGCGATCCAAAGTGAGCTCCGCGTCGCCGGAGGATTTCCCAACTTCTTCGGACTCCAGCGATTCGGAGAAGTACGCCCCGTCACCCACCTAGTCGGCCGCCGGTTGGTCCAAGGCGATGTCGCAGGTGCCGTCGACGTCTATCTCACCGAGATAGCACCGAACGACGTCGGGCCAGGAGTCGAGGCGCGACGCGCCTATGCGATGCACCGAGATCCCAAGCGCGCGCTGCAAGAATTCCCACCTTCGTATCGCTTCGAGCGGACGATGCTCGAACATCTGGCTCGGGGCCAGACACCCGAGCGCGCGCTCCGATCTCTCTCCCGTGAACTTCGCCTACTCTTCGTCCATGCGTACCAAGCATGGCTCTTCAATCGATGGCTGAGCCGCCGTTTCCGCGAGGGATTCCCGATGACCGCGCCTGTGACGGGTGACTGGATCATTCGCGTGCACCGCGATGGAACTTACTCCGGCGCCGACGCGGTGCCCGTGTTGGCCGATAACGGGCCGGAATGTGAGGACATGGTCAAACGCGGACGCGCCCAAATCGCCGGACCGCTGGTCGGTTTCGGCACCGCGACGAGCGAAGGGCCCCCTGGCGAACTTCTCGACGATCTGCTTCTCGAGGAGGGGATCGAACGTCGGTCCTTTGAAACTCCCCATACCCCCGAGATCGCGAGCGCCGGGACGTGGCGCCCGATTTCGCTGCCCCTCCCTCCGATCGGGGTTACGACCGCGGAGGTTTCCTCCCCAACGACGGAGCAGGTTTCGTCAGAATTGAATTTCCGCTTCGCGCTGCCGAAAGGAGCGTATGCGACCGTGTTGCTCCGCGAGTTTCAGAAAACGGGCGCCCTCGACGCGTGATGCTGCGCGCTTCGAACCGAGGCTACTAATAGGAGACCCGGGGAAACGGAGGTGCGCCGTGTTTCCTCCGGAGTCTGTTACCGATGGCTGTCGAATCTCCTCGCCCCTTTCACGTTCCGCTCGACACGGTAACTTCGCTGCCCGAGGTCCCGCGCTCCGCCGGAACTCCCCGTGTTCCAACCGGAATTCCTGACTTCGACTTCCTGACCGGCGGGCTTCCGGTCGGTTCGGTCGTACTCTTGCTAGGCGAGCCCGGCGCGGGCCACCAAGAGTTTGCCCTTACTTCCGCCGTACACTTGATGCTCCATTACGACGATCCCCGGTTGCACCAGTTTTTCTTGGGAACGGCGAAGGGGCCATTCTCCTATCCAAAGGCCGTAACGTACATCAGCTTCACGCGATCGCAGGAACAAGTGCTGCAAGAGGTGGGGGGCTCCTTCGTGGGAAGCTATCCCGACGTCTTGCGTCGGCACGTCAAGTTCCACGATCTCTCGCCCACGTACTTCGCAGATTCCGTAGTACCGCCGACCTGGTCGTCGGTTCGAAGCCCCTTGCTGCTGGGAACGGGCCCCAAGCGCGGGGCAATCGGGACAGACCCACTCAAGTCGCTCGCCGATGCGATGGAAGAGGATGGGCAGGACAATCTGCTGATCGTCGATTCGTTGACCGACTTGCTCGTCCGCACCGGGGTCGAGCCGGACGGATTGCTCACGCTGCTCAAAGGACTGCGACGTCGCGCGAAAGAGTGGGGCGGCGTCGTCTATCTCCTCCTCTCGCGCGGAGTGGCGCCTCTCGCGGTCGAACAAGCACTGATCGACTCCGTCGACGGAGTCCTGTCCTTCTCGTGGACGACCAGCCCCTCACACTCCCACCGCCAACGCGTTATGCTGATCGAGAAGTTCATGTCCGTGCTCTCGCGAGTGCCGCACGAGCATCAAGGGCGGTTCGTCATTCGTATCAGCGCGCTATCCGGTTTGGTGACCACCCAGTATGAGCGGATCTGAATCGTCTCGCTCCAAGGTTCCTACCGGAATCGCCGGGCTCGACGAGATGCTGGACGGCGGCTACCCCAATGGTCACGTAGTCCTCGTCACGGGGCTGCCCGGAACGGGCAAGACCTGCCTCGCGCTCCAGTTCCTCCTCGCCGGAACGACGAAGGGCGAAAAGGGGATCTTTCTCTCGCTCGAAGAAGATGTGCCGCAGCTATTGGAGAGCGCGCGCCAATTCGGCTGGCCGGTCGATGCTGCGGTGGAGAAAGGGCTGCTCAAGATCGTTCGGCTCGACCCCAAGGAAACCCGGCAGAACCTCCATCGAATACAGGGAGAGTTGGGTCAGGAGCTAAAGTCCCTGGATGCCCGTCGTATCGCGGTAGACTCCGTCTCGCTCCTCAATATGCTCAGCGACGATGAGCCGAGCCGTCGGTCGACACTCTTCACGCTCGCCGCCGCCTGCCGATCGGCGGGGGCAACCACGATTCTCACCGCGGAAGCCGACCCCGAGCATCCGGAGGTGACACGCGATGGGCTCTCCGAATACGTCGCCGATGGGGTACTATTGTTGGGATACAACACGGCCGCCGACGGGCATCGCGTCGGCTTGTCGCTCCGAATCCTCAAGATGCGTCGGACGGCCCATACTCGAACGGTCCAGCCCTATACGATCGGATCCCGAGGCATCACAGTGGATGCGAAGGCGGTGGACTTCGGGCGAGCCCCGTGAGTCCGGAAGCGCTTGCCCGTTGGTGGGTCTACCTCGATATCGACGCTTTCTACGTCTCTTGCGAGCTCCGGGAACACCCCGACCTGCGGGGTCGCACGGTGATCGTGGGACCCTCTCCACGGAACGGCCCCTCGCGTGGAGTGGTCCTATCCGCCAGTTACGAAGCACGGGCGTTCGGGGTTCGGAGTGCCCAACCGGTCGGACAGGCCGATCGCCTTTGCCCGGATGCCGTTTGGATTCCTCCCGATTTCGAAAAATACGGCCGGATCTCCCGAGACGTGTTCACCCTCCTCCAGCGCTTTTCCAACGGCGTGTTCCCGAACAGCATCGACGAAGCAGCCCTCGAATTTCCGGCGGCGAGCGTAGACGAGATCCGAGGTCAGGCAGCGAGTATCCAAACCGCACTACGTAGCGAGCTCGACTTGCCTTCCTCTCTCGGGATCGCCCCCTATCGCATCGTCGCGAAGATCGCATGCGACCGGGCGAAGCCCGGAGGGATCGTGGTAGTGGAGCGCGATAGGATCGCCGAATTTCTGGCGCCGCTCTCGGTCCGAGCCATTCCCGGTGTTGGGCCGAAGATGGAGAAGATCCTGCACGATCACAACATCGGCACGATCGGGGAATTGGCCCGCCGGCCCGCCCAGGAGCTCGCGGGGTTCTTGGGAGGCTGGGCCAACGAACTCAGTGCCCTTGCTAAGGGTGTTCCCATTGAATCGCCCGCCGAGCTAGGGGGTCCGCGCTCCCGCTCGACCGATCATACGTTCGCCCGCGACGTGGAGGCATGGCCCGAGATTGCCCCTACGATTCGCGCGATGGCGGAAGGACTGGCGAACTCCCTCGAACGAGAGGGGCTACGATATGCCACGGTCGGAATCGCCTTTCGCTGGTCCGATTTCACAAGATCCCAAAGGAGTCGCTCTTTGGGAGCGGCGCGCGAGGGAGTCGCCCCTCTGGCGGAACGGGCCCTTCGCTTGGCCCGTGAGCTCTGGGATGCCGAGCAGACGCTTCGGCGCCGACCGGTTCGCACCGTTTCCGTCCGGGTAGAACGGCTTACCGAACGGACGCGCCGCCAATCTTCCTTGGATGATTACCCTCCCGGACTTCGCGCTTGAAATTAAGTAGGGCCCGCGGGGTGGCCCGCCGCGGAATGGGATTTCAATGAGTCGGCGAGAGGGCGTGTACTAGCCATGACGCGCACACCGGCGGAGAGGCTATCGGCACCCCGGGGGACCTTGGGACTCCCCGTACCGGCGTACGGCGGACGGTCGATTCCCAACGTGACTCGATCGATTATCGACGCGGTAGGAGGTAGCCCCGGAGGGAATCCCCCGCTCGTCCCACCTCTCACCGCGGATCTCGATCCCTTCCACGGGAATTCTGCCGAGGGTCCCGTGGTCGTCCTACTGGTGGACGCAATGGGATGGGGTGCCTTTGCCCAGCAGGATACGCGCCCGGGATCGCGGGTCCCACACCCATGGCAGGATCGCGCGCAACCCATCACGACCGTATTCCCCACCACTACGACCGCGGCCTTGACGAGTCTCTCCACCGCCACACCACCCGGCCGCCACGGACTCGGAGGCTATCGCCAATTTCTCCCAAAATTCGGACTCGTGGCGGATCTCATCCGGATGACCCCTCTCGGCATCGCGGCGCCCGAATCGTTGGTCGGTCCTGGCTGGACCCCGGCGCTAGTCTCAGGAGCGCCCTCCATCTTTCGTCGAGGCGTTCGGGGAATCGCGCTTTCCCGGGACAAATTCGCGGGAACTGGTTTCACGCGATTACTGTACGACGGTGCGGAGTACGTGCCGTACTCGACCGCGTCCGATCTGGCCCATCTTCTCGCACAGCTCCTCGATCGGCCCCGTCCCCCGCCGGTGATCTTCGTGTACTGGGACGAGTTGGACACAGTGCAGCATCGACGGGGTCCCCTCCCCGAGCTGATCCGTCTCGAGATCGATCAATTGGCCCGGCTCATCGGCTTCGTTCGCGCGCACGTCCGCCCCCGACGGGCCGCGAACACGACGCTGCTGATCACAGGTGATCATGGCCAGGTGCCGGCCACTCTCGATGCGCGGATCCAGATCGAGCGCGAGTCGGATATCATGGCGCTACTCTCCCGGCCCCCCGCCGGAGATCGGCGTTCGGGGTTCTTCTCGGCGTTGCCCCGGAGAGTCCCCGCATTGCGCAAGGCGCTCCTCCGCCGTCTGCCTGTCGGCTCCCGTGTGATCCCCATGTCGGCTGCCTTAGCAGGGGGCCTCTTTGGCCCCCCTCCATTTCATCCGGAGATCAGAGAACGCCTTGGCGACCTGTTGGTTCTCGTTCCAAGCCCGGCGGGCCTCACCTACCTTCCTCCCGGAGTCGCCCCGCCGACGCGGTACTCGATCGGGGCGCACGGAGGGCTCGAACCCGACGAACTGCTCGTTCCCCTGATTTCCGGATCGCTCATCGAGCTGGGAGCTTCGGGCGCGTCCGCTCATTAGGGCGTATCGCCTGCGAGAACGGGACTCTGCACGTGTCCGAATTTCGGAGCGACCCCGTCACCGGTCAATGGGTCATTGTCGCCGAGAACCGCTTGGCTCGTCCCAACGAATATGCGGCGGCGGCCGCCATTCCCGGGAGCGAAGATTGCCCCTTCTGCGAAGGGCGCGAGGAGCGAACCCCTCCTGAAATCGAAGCGGTGCGTCGGCCAGGAACCGGCGCGGATCAACCGGGGTGGACCGTGCGGACCATCCCGAACAAGTTCCCAACGGTGGCGCGCACCGCGTCGCGAGTTCCCACCGCCGGCGAGACCGAGGAGTTCTCTGCTGCGCCGGGGACCGGGGTCCACGAAGTCATCATTCAGAGCCCTCGTCACGAACCGCTGATGCCCTTCCTCCCGCTCGACCAACGCAAGAGCATTCTCCACACCTTCCGCAACCGGGTCCGGGCCCTGAACGCGGAACCCCTGATCCAGTCGGTCCTTCTCTTCGAAAATGCTGGGCCGGAATCCGGCGGCACGCTCTATCACCCCCATAGCCAGGTGGTCGCACTTCCGCTCGTACCCCCGGTCCTAAAAGAGGAAGTCTCGGGTGCCCAGCGATGGGCGCGCTCACATCACGGGGCGTGTGTCTGGGAGTCGATCGGAACGATCGAACAGTCGGTCCGATCTCGGTTGGTTTGGGAGGACCGCGAACTCCTCGCATTTGCTTCCTGGGCGTCCCGCTTTCCCTTCGAGATGATGATATTGCCCCGGCGGCATGCGGCCTCCATTTCGGACGCCACGGACGCCGAACTAGATCGGTTGGCCGAAGCCCTTCCGGACCTGTTGCGCGCGTTCTTGAAAGTCCAGCCCCAAGCCTCCTACAATTATTTCCTTCACAATGCGCCAATTCCAACCTCGATCGAGGGGGAGTTTCATTGGCATTGGCATCTGGCTCCTCGCCTGATCCGACCGGATGGTTTCGAACTCGGCGACGGGATCTCGGTGAATCCTGTCTCCCCCGAATCGGCCGCGGAAGCGATACGCACCGCGTTGGGGACCTAGACCGCCCCTCCTTGGGTCTCGCCCAATATCTGACGTTCGTGATTACCCGAAGCTGCCCACGGGAGGCCGACGGCCCAACGTCGCTTGAGGACAACGTCGGCATTCGGCGATGACTACGATTCTGCGCGAAACCGTAATGGGTCCCGACCGGTCCTACGACGCATGGCCGATTTACGAGAACCGATCGTCTCGTTGCTCGGTCACGTAGACCACGGCAAGACCACGTTACTGGATCGGATCGCGGGCTCGGTCCGAGCCGAGAAGGAAGCGGGCGGGATCACGCAACACATCGGGGCTATCGAAGTTCCGCGAGAGAGCGTGCTCGAGATCTGCCGGGGGATCTTGCGGACCGACCAATTCGAAGTGCCGGGACTATTGTTCGTGGACACTCCCGGACATCGATCGTTCGAAACCTTACGCCGTCGCGGCGGCGCGTTGGCGGATCTCGCGATCCTGGTTGTGGACGCGCGCGAAGGGATCATGCCGCAAACGCGCGAGTCGATCCAGATCCTGCGGCACGAAAAAACCCCTTTCGCGGTCGCCCTCACGAAGATCGATCTGCTGTCGGGGTGGCGCAAGCCGACGCAACGTATTGCACTCAAGGAAGCCGTTGCCAATTCCGGCAAAGAGTTCGAGCGGATTCTCGACCAGCATCTGTACACCGTGGCCGAAGAGATCAATCAGATGGGCTTCTCGGCCGAACGCTACGATCGGGTCAGCGATTTCACTCGCAACGTCGGGATCGTGCCCGTTTCGGCGAAGTTCGGCGTCGGCGTCGCCGAGCTGATTGCCCTGTTAGTGGGGCTGTCCCAACGATTCCTCCAAAGCGAACTGGCCTTGGTGACGGGCGGGGGCGAGGCGACCATCCTGGAACGAAGCGATCAGCGAGGGGTCGGGCCCGTAGGCAACGTGATCGTCTATCGGGGTCGATTGAAAGTGGGCGACGAAATCGTCGTCACGGGACGAAGCGAGCCGTTTACGACTCGAATCCGCGGCCTGTTCCGACCCTCCCCTCCGAAGCCCGGGAAGTCACCCAAGATCCCGAGGCTGGAATCCCTGCCAGAAGTGCCCGCCGCAGCCGGTCTCTATCTCGCCGCGCCCGGAGTCGAGGAGGCACTTCCGGGCGGCCTCCTCAAAGTGGTGCACAATGCCGAGGAGCGGGCGCAGGTGATGGTCGAACTCGCGCAAGAAAGCAAGCCGGTCGCCGACATCGCGGAAAGCGGCGTGGCGCTTTTTGCGGACACGTTGGGGGGCCTCGAGGCGCTCGCGTTCGAATGTCGGGAGGCCAAGATCCCGATCCACGAAGCCGGAGTCGGGCCGGTCGGGCGACCCACGATGGTTCGCATGGCCACGGTCAAGGACCCGACCCACCGGGCGGTCCTTGCGTTCAACGTTCCCTTGCTCCCGGACGCACAACCCGCAGGCGACACTGAGGCGGTGCAGGTCTTTCGCGGCGACGTCATGTATCGGATTCTCGAGGAATATGGGAAGTGGCGCACGCAGAAACTCGAGGCGCTGACCGCGCAGCGCCGACACGATGTCGTGCACCCGGCGAAATTCCAGGTGCTGCCCGGCTTCGTCTTTCGCAGTTCCAAACCGGCCATTGTCGGGATCAAAGTGCTAGGGGGTACGCTTCGCCCGGGCGTGCGCCTCATGAAGGCCGATGGCACGGAAGTGGGATCCTTGCGGGGACTGCAGAAGGACGGCGTATCCGTTCTCCAGGCGGAGGAACGCGCCGAGCTCGCCGCCTCCCTCGAAGGCGTGGTTATGGGTCGGAACGTTACGGAGGGAGATATCCTGCTGGTATCGCTCCCGGAGTCGGCCGCCCGGATCCTCCGGAACCAGGAGTTGTCCGCAAGCGAGCGATCGATCCTCGATGAGGTGGTCCGGCTCCATCGGCCATCGAGTCCGTTCTGGGGTCAATGAGGGTCCCGGCAGCGTCAACGAACGACATCGTCATCCGGGGGTAGGTTTTCGGGGTACAGGTCTTCCAGGTCATCAGCGGAACGTGAGACGACCCGCGGAGGTCCGCGGTAGACCCCGCCCCGGAGGAATAGTCCGAGAAAGACCGCCAGCGCACCGATCACGGTCAGGATCGCTCCGCCCGTGTAGACGAACAGTTCGGTCACCGGCGGAATCAGGCCAGTGTGGACCGTGAAGCTCTCGGTAAATGCAGCTAGGAACGACGCAGGAGCGCCCGCGGTATTGGTAATGTTGAGCAAGTAAGGGAATGATAGGGAGCCCGATGTGGACCAGTACCCGCTAACCATCGAGGTCCACGTCATCACCGGGGTGCCGAGCGGGCAAGCGGGGAACCGAGAACAAAGCGTTGGGTGATAAAGGGCAAAGGTCAGGGGCTGGACTGAGGTCCAATTCAGTTCTAGACTGCCTAGTGAGGTATTCTCCATCCACAACGGGAACCCATTGAAGGTATGCGCCCCGACTTCCCCTTGAAACGTATGTATCGTTGTCAGCGTGGTCGGGGGGAGACTTAGGAGCAGAGCGAACGTCCCGACGCCGACGACGACCAAAGCGGTCCCGATTCCGACGAGCCACGGCCGCACGACCCGGGGCAGGGCTCGCAAGAAGGAAATACTCTCTGCATGGCCCGCAAGACCATTGCATTTCTCTGACGGATTTCGTGAATAGCATATATACCGTCGAGCCTCCTCATTGTACATCGTGACAGGGTCCGGATCCACACCGATCGACGTCGCCTCGGATCGATCGGTGCGAGCCGTCACGGTCTGCCCCATGTGCGAAGGCACCCGACGGATCGTCGACCCCTCTCGGGCCGAGGTTCATTGCGCGGACTGTGGCCTCGTTTTCGAAGGGACAGAACTCGTTGCGTTGCCCCCCGCGCCAAGCACGGTGGAGGGGTCCGAAGGAAGCGGCCGAGGGATCGGTCCATTTGTGGCTCCCGGTGGGTCGAAACGCACCCTTGGGTCGACGCTGTCCTTGGCGCGTGACGGTCAAGGGAAGCGGCTTGATTGGCACCGCCGGTATGAATTCCAACATCTCCGCCGGGTCATGCAACGCCAGATGTCGCGCACGCTGGAGGGACCGCTGGATCGCTCGCAAGCCCGCAGCGAGATCGCGCTGGTCGGGGAGCGGATGGCGCTGCCATCCGTGGTATTGGGTGAAGCGGAGCGCATCTACCGAGAGGCCAAGGTACGCGGACTATTCCGGGGCCGCAGCCTGCCCGCGAGCGTGGGAGCCGCGCTCTACGCGGGCTGCCGTCGTTACTCGATTCCCCGTACCTTAGGCGAGATCTCTCAGGCGGCGGGTGCGCGTCGTTCCGAAGTCGGGCGCGCGTTCAAGGTGATCCAGCGTGGCATTGGAATCCCGATCCCGTCGGTCGAGTCCCGCGCGTTCTTGGCCCGCTACGCGGAGGAACTGGCGCTCTCCTCGCATGTTCGATCGACCGTGGAAGCCATGCTCGACGAGGTCAACCAGGACCCCGAACTATCCGGACTCTCCCCACATGGATTAGTGGCGGCGCTCGTGTATCTCGCCGCGGAACAGAACGGCGAACACCGGTCCCGCGCCCAGGTGGCCCGGGTGAGCGCGGTCACGGAAGTCACGCTCCGCTCCACCAGCCGATTGCTCGAACGGCTCATGCGGCCCCGAGCCGCCGAGCGGCCCACAGCGCCTCCTTAGGCGCTATTTCGTGAGGAAATAGCCGGCGGCCTTTTCGCGTGCCTTGCGACGCGCAAATCCTTTGGTCTGAAGTTCCTGTAGGGCGTTCATTACCATCGTCTTGGGGAGTTTCGCGGACTGGGTGATCCGCTCCGCAGTCCCCATTTTCGCTTCGATCTGCATTCCGAGCTCCTTCATCGCCTTGTACACCTTGAGTGCATGGGCGGAAAGCTCGTCCTCAATGGACATGGAAAGACCCTCGAGGAGCGGATTCGAGTCGCTTATTTAAGGCTCCGCGCAGCGGGGGGCTGCGTGCCCTGGCGAATCTGAGTCTTCGGGCGGTCGGAGCCGACGGATCGCCGCCGGCTTCTTACCCACTCTCCTCCTATTGGCGGGGAATGAGGAGGCCGAGGTAACGCCGCCGGAGTGGACGCTCGTTTGGGACGACCGATTCCGGGAGTACGCCTTCGGGCCGGTCCATCCCTTCACCGAGGCGAGCCGATGGCTGGCGGTGAGGTTAATGGAGGCGGAAGGGCTCCTCTCCACCAAAGCCCCGAGGGGCAGTAATTGGGTTCAGACGGTCCCGGTGGCCTCCTCGGCAGAGTTGGAGCGATTCCA
Organism: Thermoplasmata archaeon; assembly: GCA_049300255.1. Lineage (GTDB taxonomy): Archaea > Thermoplasmatota > Thermoplasmata > Lutacidiplasmatales > UBA184 > Lutacidiplasma. Next base: position 8,083 of record JBAQJJ010000049.1, on the reverse strand, counting down.
CGAAGTAGAATATCTGGATCTAGTGGAACGGGCCTCGCAACTCCGCGAGTCCTTTCCGCTGGACCAGGGCGACACCCCTTCCTTTCTCGGCTGCTACGATGCGGCGGCTCGGATAGCAAAGGGAACGATCATTGCCGCCGACTCCGTCTTTGACGGGCCGCGGCGTGCCTTCAATCCCGGTGGGGGACTGCATCACGCTCATCCTGACCGGGCGAGCGGGTTTTGCATCTTCAACGATCTCGGCCTCGCGATCGCCACCCAGCTCAAACCTCCGGGCCGACGCGTCGCGTACGTCGACATCGACGCCCACCACGGCGACGGAGTGATGTACGGATTCTACGAAGAAGGTCGGGTCCTCGATATCGATTTTCATCAGGACGGGAGAACGCTGTTCCCAGGGACCGGAGCCGTCCACGAGACGGGGCGAGGAGACGGATCGGGGCTCAAGGTCAACGTGCCGCTTCCCCCCGGCACGGGGGACGACGCCTTCCGTACGCTCTTCCGTCGAGTCGTGCCTCCGATGTTGCGGTCGTTCCGACCGGACCTGATCCTCCTTCAGAACGGCGTTGACGCGCATGTGGATGACCGACTCGCGGGGCTCGCGCTCACGCCCGCGAGCTACCACGAGGTCGTTGCGACGATGCGAGCCATGGCGCACGAGCTCTGCGACGACCGTCTGGTCGTCACAGGGGGCGGGGGTTACACGGCGGCGAACGTGAGCCGCGTACTCGCTCGCGTCGGGCGTGTCCTTTCGGGGGAACAGGTCGACCCTTCCGAGCGAAAGAAGTTGCCTCAAGCCTGGCGCGCCGAATTCGAATCGACCCTCGGCACTTCGGCTCCGTTCGAGTGGGGGGACTCGGGAGTGCCTTCACGTTCGGTGCGGGCGCCCTCGTGGACCCACTCGCTGGTCGGTGCGATCGAGGAGTCGCTGGGGCGGTCGCTACCGGACGAGGCGACCGAGTCCTGATCACGGGGGATTCCCCCAGCTGGGACGATCCAGCAGATCCATGTCGACGGCGCGGATCCCCTCCTCCACGTCGACCTCCGTCAGCGGATTCGTCGGTCGGCCGGAGACCTTGCCACGGATTACCGCGCGCGTGAGAACGTCCGTTCCAATTTTCTGGAGTTCCTGCTGGATCGCGTCGCCCACCATTTGTTCGGGCTCATCCACGAGCGCGAGGTGGACAGTGCCAAAGAGGAAATCGCGTTCGAGAAAATAGCGTAGGTAGCTGTCGAGCAGGTTTCGTCCGCGTGCAGTGAGCCGAGGAACGGATTCCGGCGGAGGAAAGATCCCCAGGTGCCGTTCGACACCGCCGCCCTCCGCGATCGTAATCGCCTCCCAGCCTCCCGTCGCCTCCGCGAGCGCCACACGACCGAGTCGGGCGTCGAAAAAGAGGGGCAGCAATTCCAGCCCGTCTGAAGTGGCGGGGGGAGTTTCGGCGGGGAAATCCCTATCACTTGGAAATGGGATCGCGGGGCGGAGACGTGCGCGGACGGACTCATCATCCTCCCAGACACCGACCCTCGACAAAAGTCGCTCGATTTTCCGGCGTCGTTGGCGCGCTTGCTGCACGTGTCGATCGAAGCCGGGCTCCAGTAGCCATTGACGGACCGCTTCGACCTCTCCCTCAAGCCCAATCGGAGGGAAGCTCGCTTCCGATTCCGCTCGACCCGCCGTCAGCGGAGTAAAGGTGAGTCCCGGGCACGACAGAACCACAGAGACCTGGATCCTCTCGCCGAGGTGGACGTCGAGGGGAAAACGGCGACAGGGGCCTGGACGGACAGGGTGCGCACCGCAACGATTGTGGGAGAGAAGGGCGCACGCTCCGCCCTCGTTTCGGGAGGCGAGGAAGGCTCTCCCGCCGGGGCCCGCTAGCACCGGAAGCTCTGGGCGCAGCTGGATCAGGGTGGAACGTTCTCTGGGATTCAGCGCGGGAGTCGTGTAGCAGCAGAGTCCGCAGTCGGGCTGGCACGTAAAGGAAAAGCCCCGAATTAGATCCCAATCCGTTGGTACGATTGGAATCTCGGGCACGGTTCGCTCGGACGACCCCGTCGATTAGGGAGATTGGGGCGGAGGTGCCCCCGAACTCGAATTGGAGAAGGCCGTGTTCGATCCGGCCGTGTGGGACAAGCGAGTGGCTCGCGCCCGGTAGTAGGCAACTCCGATCAGGAGGAGTCCGACGAGGATCAGGAGCCCAACGAACACCGCGAGTGCGAGTGGAGAAATGAAAGTCCCGAAGCCGCTCCCTACCCTACCGCCGAGAGACTCCAGTGAGATTGTTAGGGTCGTTTCATTCCCGCGCGTCAAACTCACATTGTTGAAGTAGGGGGCGAAGCCGGCAGCGAGGGCTTCGACCGAGTAAAGTCCGGGCGTCATATTCGCGCTATAATGCCCATTCTCAAACGAGACCACGAAGCCGTCGATCCACACCTGGGCCGCGGTGGGTGAAACGGACAAATGGAGGAGTCCCGGGAAGGGAACGTAGGTGATCGTGACCGTTGAGGGCAAGTTCCCTACCGTCGCGTCGCCGACGCTCGGCAGCGCGGTAAAGGTGCTGGCCACGGTGGTGAAGTTGTAGACGTCGGGAATCTCTTGGAAGACGATCGTGGCGTCCACGCTCGTCCGGGTCTCAGCGCTGAAATCGGTGCCGCTCCCGTTCAAGGTAACGGACCAATTCCAACCCGGGATGAGTCCGACTTCTTCGAAGGTAAGATGGATCAGCGGATCGTAGGTTAGGGATACAGTCGTATTCTTGTCCGTCACCTCGAAGACGCCGCGCGTCGGTCCGAGATATCCTACCGGAATTTTGACGCTGAATGAGAAGTTCCCCGGGGGACTCCGGATCACGATTTTTGAGGTCGAAGAGTTTGTGGCATTCCCTAGGGCCGTGACGCCCCAAAGGGTCCCGTTCGCAAGCCCCGCTTCGTCGAACGTGACCAAATACAAGCTGCCATTACCAGAGCCCGCCGCCGCATTGTTGGATGGGGAACTAGTTACTGCGAAGAGGGAGCGAGCCGACGGGGAATGACTGATGACGCCCCGATTCGAGGGAGAACCACTTTCTGCCGATTGGGCGCGGCGGGGGGCAACTCCTGGTTGGTAGAGGGACGAGGCAACGACGAGAAATCCAATCCCGAGAATCAGCAGGAGTTCAAGTGCGCGGTTCGTCACGGCCGTCCGAACCGCGCCGTCCCAGCTTAGCCTTTACCGAAACCAGTTCCGGTCGGCTCCTACGCCCTCAGGCCCGATAGGGTCCGGGCCTCCGATCATCGACCCTCGAGGGAGGGATTTTACTTCTCCTCGTAGTCGAAGTAGATGCGCACCAAGGCCCGATACTCCGTCACCTTGTTCTGCTGGATCGATCCTTCGAACTCGGCGACCCGGAACCATTTCATTCCCCGAACCGTTTTGCTGGCCGTGGTCACCGCGTTCTGGACGGCATGGGCGAAGCTCTCCGGGTGGCTTCCAACAATTTCCGTAATTCTCTGCACCATAGGGATAACCCCCAGGTCCCCAGCACGGGCAAGATTAAGAATTGCGCGCAGAGCGTCAACCCCCCAATACGTTCAGACTGACGGGGCCGCCGAGGCAATCGGAGAATTCGCAATCAAACCGGTAGGGTGCGCAATCTACGCTCGCCGAGGCGAGCGCGACCCATGTTTCTTGCGGTTGCAACAAGGGGTATTCGAGAACTACGACCTGAGCGTCGGCGATTGGAGGGTTAATCTGCTCTACGAGTCCGTCCGGAGTGATCCGGGATTTAAGGACCCCTTGAAGAAGCTGAACCTCGCCTGACGGGATTCGCCGCGGAGCGGCCCGGCGTCGCAACGGGGACCCCCTTTTCTGAGGCAGAGGGGCTCGAGGCGCACCTTTTTTCTGCGGAGGAAGGAGCCTCGCGGACCAGGGCCGCGTCGAGGAGCGCTGAGACTCGAGATTCGTTTGCGCATCGAAACGCCGTTGAACCCAACAAGCGATGTCCCTAAGTCGATGGCAACGGACTTCTAGGAGTAAGTTTGCTCTTCCTTCACTCGATAGCAATGCTTATTCGGGCCGGGCGCGAAGTCCATACGCGTGGGCACTCCCGAAGCAACTGCCGACGCCGCTACGTCGGTCGCCCCCCCGGCTGCGCCCTCGAGCCCTCCAATAACGGGGGCCTCGCCACGTCACCGATCGACTCGCCCTATCCTCTACGGAGTGGTAACCGTGGTGATCGTGGCCGTGCTCCTCGTGGTTCTCCTGGTGACCGGGGCACTCCCCTTTCTTACTAGTTCGAACAAGGGAGTCGGCGGCGCGCTGTCGTATTCCCAAGCCTCTCCGATCGCTTACCAAACAGCTTCGGGATACCAGGGCGGGGGATGGGCGCTCATCGCCGCGGTGGGGTTCGACTCAACGTCTTCCGAGTCGGTGCCCGTCAATTCGAGCAGTTCCGGCACCGGAAGCTGCAATCTTTCCCTCGCTCCCGGCGCTCCGGACTCCATATCGCTCTCCGCCTACTCTGGTAGCCGAGCGGCCGGACTTGCGCCGACCTGGGAGTTCCTGTACCGGAACGGTGCCGGGACGATCCTCATCGTGATCGAAATTGACGGGAGTGCCGCGGTTCTCGCCACCCTGAGCGGAGGTCTGTGCTCCTCCATCTTCGGTTTGTTCTCGGCGATTCCCGCCGGGGTCATCGACAGCACCCAGGCCGCCGCCGCCGTCGCCCCGGAAGCTGCGACCTTCCTCGCGGAATACCCCCACGCGAATGCCTCGTTTGGCCTCTCGGGTGGAGTCTCGTTCTTCGGAAAGAGCGCCGGGCCCACTTGGGGAATTGCGATGAGCAGTTGCTCGCTCATGCTGTCCTCCCCAGCGACGGGCACGGAGTTCAATGCGACCGTGAGTGCGGTGAATGGCTCCGTGTCATTCAACGAGACGCGTACCGGAGTAGCTTGTAAGGGCTCAGTAAGTCTGGCCGCTAACTCGACCGATCTGGAGCTGGCGCTTGTCAACGGCGGGCTCGCAAGAGCGTTGGACCGTGCGATCCTAGTGCACTAGCTGCGGACGACGGCCGCCGTAAACCCGTTATGACTTTCGATCCGCCTCGTTAGAAAACGTTGCGAGCGGACGACTTCGGGCCCCTTGTCACAAAGCGAGCGCGGATCCGGCCGAAATACGAACGACGCTCGTGGCGGGCTTAGGAAAAGCGGAATAGCGGAGCGGGGTGGCGAGAGTTGATGCAGATACTTCAGCCTCCTCCTGCCGGGGCGCCCCCGACGGTGCATACAAAGTTTCTCAAAAGCATCGAGCGAGCTCTCAAGCCTCTGCTCCGGGGTGCCGCCCTCGCTGAGTGGGGGCTCTATTCGGGGCGTTCTGCTGAAGGGCCCCTGAAATGGCATCTGGCTCGGAATCAGATCCTGGCCATAGACGGGATGGTGGAGTGGGCCGGGAGGGGCCGTAGACAGGCAGAGACCCCGATGACCGCTCGTCGATTTGAACTTCTTGAGCGGATGGCGACCGAAGCCGTACTGGAACAACATCCATCGATTGCCAGGCCGAGGGCGAGGCTCGAGCGAAAGATCGTCTCGTTTCGACCTCTGTGGAAAGGGCGCCGAACCGCTCGGGCGGCAGTGCAGGAGCGGATCCGAAAGAGCGACGACCGCGAGGAACGTCGGGCGGCGTGGTACGCCGAGGACCCACTCCACCAGTCCATCGAGGAACCCCTGAAGGCTCTCGTGCGACTCCGGAACGAACGTGCGCGACGCCCCGGTTATCGTTCCTACCCGGAATGCAGACTTGCCTGGGAGGGGCTCACTATCGCCCGTCTTGAGGAGCTTCTAGAGGCGGCCTCACGCCACGTAAGTACGGCGGCTAGGGAGAAACGGGACGAGTTTCAGGATGCCACGGGGCTCAACAACTGGTTTCCTTGGGACGCTTCATACGGCGACGATATCGCGGCCCCGCTGCCCGAGAGCTCGTTCACCGGACTTGAGATGCTCCCATCGGTATTGGAGGGAGTGCGCGAATGGGGATTCGGGCCCGGGGCATTGAAATTTCGAGTCGACCACCACGACCTGCCAATGGGGGGCATCGAGGTTTCGGTCAACCCGCCTCGGGATGTCAGGATCGTTGTTCACGCGACGGCCGGCTGGATGCATTACATGATTCTGTTTCACGAGGTGGGGCACGCTGTACACTCTCGGTCGGTCCGGTCCTATTCGCCACTCGCTGAGGAGGCGCCGGGCTTCGCGGGGTTCCTGGAGGGAGTGGGCACCCTCTTCGAAGAGATCCCTCGATCTCCGGAGTGGCTTGCAACGCGCCCCGGCGTGGACAGCGATCGGGCGACCCAATTCGCCCGAGTCCGCCAAGTGTCTGAGATCTTCAGACTGGCAGGGCGCATCTCAGGGATTCGTGGAGAGATCGCGCTCTATCGGAATTCAGACAAGGACGTCGTACTGGCACGATACGGCGCGCTTCGCCAGCTGGGAGGGTTCGACGCGTTCGACCCCCCGTCCTTCGCCAGTTCTTCCTACGTAGATCATCCGGTCTACTCCCAGAGCTACCTTTTCGCCATGCTGTTCGCCAAACAGCTACTCGAGTCCATGCATGAGGAGATGGGTGTCCCTTGCTGGCCCAACCGGCGCTTCGGCCCCTGGTTGACGGAAAACTGGTTTCGATCGAGCGGAGAGTTCGATTGGGTCCCTCACCTGAGGGTCGTTACCGGAAGGCCCTTCGGTGCGGCGGCATTCAACCGATGGGCTCGCACGACAATAGCCGATTTGCGCAGAAGCTAGCGAATTAGGGTATAGCGAAACCATCCCTTTCGGGACGTGGATGGCATCCCACCCGGGGCGACAGTCCGTACGTGTGCGGGGCGGTCTGCCTACCCCTCGCAGGAATTTCTCAGGGGATGTTCCTAGCGTCCTGCAGTACGACCAAACAATGATTATCGATCTATCGAGTCCTGATCGCGCACATGAGCGATACGGCCGTCCGAGAACTTCGCAAGTACATCCTTGACTGCTTCGTGGACGCAGCTCGGCCACCTCTCTTGGAAGAGATCATGCAGGAGTTTCATTGGGATCGGGACGAGGGTTTTGCTCGGCTCGAGGAGCTCAAGGCTGCCCACCACATCCTGCTGCTGCCCGGCACTCAACGCATTCTGATGGCGAACCCATTCTCGAGCCTTCCAACCCCCTTCCGGGGTTCCACGGATCAGCATGCGTACTTCGCCAACTGTGCATGGGATTCTATCGCACTTCACGTGGTGCTGGATCAGGACATCCTCATTACGTCGTTCTGCCACCACTGCGGCGCTCCGATCGACCTTCGGCTTAGCCGCCACCGAGTGGTCTCTGAGGATGGGAAGGACGTGCTGGTCTTCCTCCACACGCCCGTCGCGAAGTGGTACGACAATCTCCTCAGCACATGCTCGAACACGATGGTCTTCTTCCTCTCGCATCACCATCTGAGTGAATGGCAGGAGGGGCATCCGGATTTCACGGGCGAGGCTCTCACCGTCGAGAAGATGATCGAGGTGGTTACCCCAATATCGAGGGGCCGGACCTCCATCGAATTCCAAATGCCCTCGAGAGACGAGCTCATGGCCCATTGGTATTCGATCGGGCTACGAGCGGCGTTCTGGAAATTCTGAGTGGCGGCCTCGGCCCCTCGTCGCCAATCCTACGCGATTTCTCCGTTCCGACGGAAGGTCGACCGACTTCTCACAGAAAGCGCCCACCTCCCACGTCAGCTGGCTCCACTGATCACTTTCTACCACAGGGTTTCCTCAACAGGGGATCCTTCGAAAAGCGTAGCTGGAATAGAAGGCCGGACTGACTCAGGTAACCTCGAGCGGATTCGCTTGCTGTTACATCACTAAGGGATACATCACCAGGGAGGCCTGTCTACCGCCGGTCGCGACTCACGGACTCGGGGCGATATTCTGGTTGAACCGCAAGACGTTTCCCGGATCGAATTTCGACTTGACCGCGACTAAGCGGTCGAAGGTGTCGCCATAATTCGCTCGCACCCGGATCATGTCGTCCGCGGCGGCGAAATTGATGTACCCTCCCTCCTCGCAGAATGGGGCGATGGCCTTGTAGTACT
>JBAQJJ010000048.1:0-1675 GCA_049300255.1 Thermoplasmata archaeon | reverse complement strand
GTGTGGAACTCCCCGTTCTCTCCGCAGGGATCCACCCCGGGCGGGAGGTCCTTCAGGAGCTTCGCATCGAATTCACGGCCTGCGAACTCCTTCGGGAGTTTGCGCGGATCGATGCACACCAGGCGAGCGCGCATGCCAACTCGAATCATCTCCTCAGCCAACGCCGTCGTGTTGAGACCCCACAGCGGGAAGAGCGGACGCAAACCGGTAGGCGCCAGCTTCGATTCGCGGTAAGCCCGAATATCTTCGAGGAACAGGTCTCCGAAGATCACCGAGTCCACGCTATTGGCCTTCATCGCTCCAACGGCAGTCGACATGGCCTCCTCATACACCACATTGGGGCAGGGGAAGGGGATCTCGACTTTCCGAAGCGGGAGGCCCAACTCCCAGGCCTGACGTTCGAGCAACGCTTCTCGGACGCCGTGGATCGATACGCGCCCAAAACTCTTCGTTACGGTGGTGAGTAGCTCGACGACGTCAACTTCGCCGCCTCTCGTGATCCGCCAAAAGGCGAACGCCGAGTCCTTCCCGCTACTCCAGGATACCGCCGCTTTCGGACGTTCGGAATGCATCCTTTCTCCGCCCCTTGGGGACGAGTCGTGTGCATATCACGTTCCTCACTCGGGACGCCCTCAGTTCGCCGAGGGACGTGGCGCCAATCGCCAAAAACGCTGCGACCGGTGCCACTTCCTTGTTCCGGGGGAGTGAAAATCGGGCTAGAATAGGCGCAGAAATCGCCGGATTGGCCGTGGGTCCGCGTGTTTCGAAATCCGCTTTTAATAGAGCGTGGATTTTTGGCCCATGGTAGAGACGAGGAAGGAGACTCGACATCCGCCGGCCGACGAACCCGGCGCGGATCGCCCCTCGGTCTCGGAAGCCCCTGCGGCGAGGTCCCGATGGACCCCCGTAGATTGGTGCGATCGAGATTAAGGGTCGCGGCGCCCCTGTGCCGTTATGGGAGTCTTCCTGGATTGGGACTGAATTCTAACGAGCCGTACGGCCCGCCAGTTCGTTGCCATCCAATGTAGCGGCCGCTTCCCTCACCGGGGCGCGTTTTCGGACCCACCGATTCGGCGACCCGTATCAGACGGACTAGTAGCACTCCAACTGGGAGCCTTCTCGAAGGGTTGATGACCCCACGCTGAGTTCCCCGACTTCATGTGCCGACGTCCAGGGTAGCCCGTGGCCCAAATCTCCGTCCCCGCATCCTATTCAGGTCGCGACGTCCGTCGATTTGTCTCGGTGCTCGATCGCCGGCTCGAGCCGCTCGATCGGGCGATCCTTGTCGCAGAATGGGACTTGTACACCGGCCGATCTACACACGGGTCCGATCGCTGGCAGCTCAAACGCGGGGCGCTGCTATCCGATGAGAGGATTCTGGAATGGGTCCGTAAGGCGCTGAGCCGATCCCTCCCCTTCCTCATTCACCGCCGGCTCGAGTTGCTCGAGCGAATACTGTCGGATACGCAAGTGGAACAACACCCCGACATCGTACGCCTTCGAAGCGCCCTCACACGAAGAATGGTCGCCTTCCGACCTCAATGGAAAGGCAAGAAGGTCGATCGATCTCGGATCCATCGCATCGTGCAGGAGGACCCCAACCAGGTGAATCGGAAGCGGGCGTTCTACGCTCTCGAGCCGCTGTATCGATCGATGGAAGAGCCCCTCCGAGAGC
>JBAQJJ010000047.1:0-4731 GCA_049300255.1 Thermoplasmata archaeon | reverse complement strand
GAGCTCCGCTGGGCGACGGTCGGGCTCGGCGTGGCCCTGCTCATCGTTTCCCTGGCCCTTCCGGTCCTCGTCGGGGTGGCGTCGGGCACTCCCATTTCGAAGCCGACTCTTCCGCCGTCCGCGACCGTGGACGTCCAATGGAACGCGACTCCCACGAATCTTTCGAATGGATTCTGGGGCGCGGACGTTCGCGTCTATTCCGAGATCGGGTCTCCCCAAGTATCCTGGTGGCAGGCGTCTCCGCTGACGGTGGCGCGATGGCCGGGCGGCGCGGTCGCCGATGGGTACAACTACACGTCGAACGTGATCACGAAGACGGGCGGGGGCATCTACACTCCTCCTCAGGATGAACAGCGGTTCATCGCGTGGTGCGAACAGGTCCACTGCGAAGCGATTTTCGGGGTTCCCGCCGAGATTAACCAGCCGGCGACCGCGGCCTACTATGTGGCGTATACGGAGAACACCCTCCACTTCCATCCGGCCTATTGGGAGATCGGTAACGAACCCGCCCTATGGGAGGATTTCAACCTCCCCTGGTCGAAGTGGAACTTGGACGCCAATTCCCCCGTGACCCCGGCCCAGTACGCCCAGGTGGTTCACGCCTACATCGCGGCCATGCGAGCGGTGGATCCCACGATCCAGATCATCGGTCTCCCGGGGACGGGCGTGGGCGGCAGCGCCGATCCCACGTGGTTGACGGACACGATCGCCCTCAATGGGCCGAATCTGAGCGCGGTCGCGATCCATGTGTACTCCGCGGGCGACGGGAATGGTACGCCAACGCTTCCCGGCTTCTTCGCGAGTCTGATGGGCCGGGGTAGCCTCGAGGCGCGGATCCCCATAGACCGACAAGCGATTGCGGCCGCATGCCCGTCCTGCGGTCCGATTCCCATCTTTGTGACAGAATTCGGTTCCGGAAACGGAGGGGGAACGTGGGACGGTTACATGAAAACCTATCCGGACGTTCCGTACATGGCGGCGTCCCTGATCCAGGGGATCACTCTCAGTGTCTCGAACATCGATCTCTTCGCTTTCCAATCCACCTATCCGGGTTCGCTCTACAACCCCGCCGGCGTGGAGTCTCCCGTGGGCGAACTGTACGAGGAGGTGTTGCCGCAGTTGGGCAGCCTCTACGTTCCGACCAGCCTCTCCGCGCCGATCCAAGGAATCTACGCAGCCGCTACTCTCGGAGACGATGGTTCCGAAGCCGCCCTGCTCATCGTGAACGCGAATGCCACATCATCCGTCACGATCCCGATTGGAAGCGCCGGGTTCCCGCAAGGCGGTCCCGCGCAGGAGACGGTCTGGAATCAGTCCGCGTCGGGCCCGACCAGCTGGGGGGCACCGAACGGCGTCGGTCCGTCCCTTATCCTCCCGCCGGCGAGCCTCGCCCTAGTTCGTGCCCCGTTCAGCCATGGGTCGATCCCGCCGACGGAGTATGCGGTCACGTTCTCGGAAACCGGCTTGCCGTCCGACAGCGACTGGTCCGTGCAAATCAACGGGCAGTTGACCTCGACTACGGGAACCACCGCTCAAACAGAACTTGAGAACGGCTCATACCCTTACGTAATCGAATCTCCGGGCTCGTACGAAGCCTCGCCCGCGAGTGGTACGATTGTGATCCAGGGGAATTCCGTTCGAGTTCCGATCGACTTCCAATCCGCCGACGGCGGGTCATCGACCTACGTCCTCCAATTCAGTCCGACGGGCCTTCCTCCTACCCTTGCGTGGGGCGTCGATGTCAGCGCGTCGGAAGCGGAGGGTACGGGCAATCTCTCGGTTTCCGTCCCGAACGGAACGTATGCGTATTCCGTCAGCGCGCCGGCGGGCTTTACTCCATCGCCCTTGGCGGGTAACGTGACGATCCAAGGAAGGGCCGTTACCGTACCCGTTGCTTTCAGATCCTCCGGAAACGGCGCGGGCGATGGTACGAATTACACGGTCACCTTCCATCAGAGCGGGCTCGGAACCTCGATCTCCTGGTGGGTCTCCCTGAAGGGCGATCCAGCGGACAACGAGAGCTCGACGGGTCCGACCGTATCCCTGAGCCTCGCGAATGGATCCTACGACTACCTCGTGGGCGCAAGCGCCGGCTACGTCCCTACGGTCCCTTCGGGCCAGTTCTCGGTGTTAGGTGCGGGGTCCACGATCGTGGTGGCGTTCAACCATCTCAATTCGACTGAAACCACTCCCCCGGACCTCTACGGGTTCCTGCCGCCGTTCTCAGGAGCCACACTCAACTGGTATGTCATCGGCGTCGTGGGGGCCGTCGCCGCTTGGCTGATCGGAATGGTCGACTTCTTCGTGGTGCGACTCGCGACGGAGAAGGCTGGCGTCTCGCGTTCTCCACTCTCGAGCTGGAGACGGATTCCACCGCGTTCACGCTAGCCGGACGCGTGGGGATGCCTATGTCATGGACCCCTTCCGCAGCGCCGAGCTCAGGTTCCCCTTAGATATGAGTTGAGGGCGAGAACGGACCCTGAATCAGAGCAATTCGCCTATTCCGGGGCGCACCACATGTCGCCGGCGGAATCTCCCGTCCCCAAGGCTCGGACCAAGTCGCTTACGAGCGTCACGGCCCGGTCGAGCAGGGCATCGGCCCGCGTAGGAGATGAGCTCTCCACGAGGATCTGACAAGCGGGCTCCGCGCCCGCCGCCCGGATCCGGATGACTCCGTCGGAATAGAAGGCCTCCACTCCATTGGTCGACTCGACGCGCTCGGCTTCCTGGATCAGGGTGCGACGTACTCGGTCGAGCACCGGAGCTCGCGTCTCGAGAGGGAGGGCGACGGTTCGAGACCGCTGAATCTCAAGCGCTGTAGACATGATCGACCAATCACCGACGCTGATTCAATACCTTTCTGGGCTGCGACCTGCGTCGCAGATTCGTCGCTACTTAGCCCGGGCCCGATCGCGAGGGGTTGGAGGATTGGGAGTGGACTCAGAACCCGACCCCTCCACCCGGAACACGCTGACAGGCAATCCGATCTGATTGGCACCGAGGAATCGAACCTGGTCTTGGACCGAGGTTCCGTCGAGCGCCGCTCCCAATGATCGGAATGCGTGCACCGGTCGCTGCGCCGGGTGTTGCGACACGAGCGAGAATCCGCCTGTGGTCGCACCCGATCGGTCGACGGCCATCATGATCTTTCGGCCCACGGTCGGCGGCTCCGTCGGGCCTTCCAAACCCAACGCGATCACGCGCTGCGTATTCGGGATCATGACAACGCGGGTCGTACCGTACTTGGGCGATCCCGGTGTTCCCGTGAGCGCCACGACTGGGGTGCCTTGCTCGCTCGACCGCTGGACCATCGAATCCATCAGCTCCTTCTGGTCGGCCCCGGCCTGGGGGGCGAGGAGCTCCACTCGGGCGTCGATGCCGCCCGCATTGAGGCGCTGAGAAAGCAACTTGGCTTCCTTCACCCGCGTGGAGTCTGCCAACACCAAGAGCCGGCCGCTTCCCTGGATGAAACATACGGCTAGTACCGATCGGATCAGGCTCGACTCCGACTGACGCGGGCCCCCGCCGAGTCCGCGGCGGAACCGCATCGCACTGAGGATGGAGAGCAAGATCCGGGATCCGTCGTGGACGGTCCGTAGCTTGGCTCCCTTCGCGCGCGCGCGGTAGGGGATGGGGATCTGGGCAACCGAAAATCCCGACAGCAAGGCCTTGAGGAAGAGCTCGGACTCGATCTCGAAGCCGGTCGACCGCAATCCATCGTCCGACCAGGTCGATAGGTCGACCCCCCAGAATCCACTGCAAAGGTCGAGGATCAGATCCCGTCCCAGCTGACTGGCCACATAGGTGAGGAGGGCGTTCCCGATCCGATGGACGAACTCCTTGGTGCCCTTGGGCTTGCGGAAGTTCTGCCGTACCCCGACCACGAGGTCCGAGCCCGAGTCGAGAAGCGAGAGTAACGAAAGGACGGCCTCCCCGGGGTACGTGCAGTCCGCGTCGAGTACGACGGCAAACCGCATCCCCTCATTTTGGGAGTAGCGAAGCGCCTCTCGGATCGCAATGCCCTTTCCCTTTCCTTGTTGCCGGAGCACGGGCAATCCGAGGTTGCGCGCCTCTTCTACGGTCCCGTCGGTGGAACCGCCATCGATCACGATCGGCGTCACGTGCCACCCACGGGCTTTGAGGTCCCCGAGCGGAATCGATTCCAACGTTCGCCTCAGATTGGCGACCTCGTTGAGCGTCGGGAGAATGACAACGACCTCCGGCGGGTCGGCTCGTGGCCTTCCCCCTGCCTTTAGCGCGCCCGGAACGGGCGTCGACCCGGTCGACGTCACTTCGCTGCGATTATACGTCATGGATATAAGGCATCCTGTTCAGAGCCTCGGGCCCATTAGTGCATGCGCACTTATACTCAAGTACAAAAAATCGAGCCATGGCTTGGACAAATGCCCCCCGGGTTATTCGTCGCTCGTCAGGGGACCTACTTGGTGCCGGGTCGGATTGCCGGAAGTCTAGGCACACCCATACACTCCGATAAGCCACTTCATGCACGGGTCGACGACGCAGATTGCTGGTGCGGGTTCCGATGCCGCGAGCCCATTTTCATTTCAGGAGGTCTGAGATGGGCTTCCCTTGAAGGTTCGCCGGTACCGGAAGGCCGAGTCGCCGCAAGAGCGTCGGTGCCACATCCAGGATCGACTGCTCAGGCATGTGAACGGACTGCCCCGCATCCTGGGGGTCGTACAGGATGAAGAAGCCCTCCATCGAGTGCAC
>JBAQJJ010000046.1:0-12061 GCA_049300255.1 Thermoplasmata archaeon | reverse complement strand
GGTCGGATCGACCCGGCCCGCCGCTGCCACGGTTAACTTCGTGCCGGCAACAAAGTCCGAGCCCACGAGGGAATCGGCCCCGAAAACGAGTACATCCGCCGTGGGAATTCCCCTACTTCTCGCCCCGGGAGAGGTCGATCAAATCCCACGCGAAGGAACGGTCTAGGGAAGGGACGAGCTGGTCCACGAACGGAACCCGCCCCTCGTCCGCGGGATTGAAGAATTCCGTCGGGTAATTCTGGAGAACGAACAACTCCTCGGATAGGTTCCCGATGCAGTGGTAGACTCCGGGGGGGATTGGCACCAAGTACGTCGTGAGATCTCGCCGGAACGGATGCGCGACTTCCCGAATCGGGGTCCCGGCCATCCGTATTACCTCGAGGCGGTCGCGGGTCGGAGATTCGGGTCGAGCGTCAAAGAGCGCGAGCATCATTTCCCCCAACGGAACCACGAACCGATCCGTCTGAACCTTGTGTGCATGCCAGCGATCGACATCTCGAAACTGGCCCGGCAAGGTGACCGAAGTATACCCCATGACGAAGTGGCCCCCTTGGACGGATTCGTCGTCTTTGCGCAGCGTCTCCACCAGAAATCCCCTCGAGTCCTGATGGAGCACCCGTCGGATCGGTTGCGCCCCTGTGATCGAGATTCGTTCGGGAGAGATGGGCTTCACCCGCGAGGAGCGATCCCCATTCGACGATCTTGCGTCCGGCACGCGACCACGCTCCACTACCGTTCAACCCCCCTTTCGGACCAGCGGACCCCACCACGACTCGTGCGTTCGGTACCACTCCACGGTGTCCCGCAGGGCCGAATCGAAGTCATGTCGGGACCTCCATCCCAACTGCGATTTAAGCCGGCCGGGGTCCAGGGCGTATCGCCGGTCGTGTCCCTTTCGGTCGGGGATAAATTCGAGGTCCGTGGGCCTCCGGCCGCACAGTTGGATAAGCCGTTCCGAAATCTGGCGATTCGAGAGTTCGTTCTCGGCCGACACGAGGTACGTGGTTCCCCGCTCACCCTTGTGGGCGATCAGATCGATCGCCGTGCAATGATCCTCGACAAAAATCCAGTCACGGACGTGGCGGCCGTCCCCATATAGTTGGACCGGAAGACCGCGAAGTAGACGCGTGATGGAAAGAGAGATCAGTTTCTCGGGGAACTGGTAGGGTCCGAAATTGTTGCCGCAGTTCGAGATCGTCACCGCCATTCCATAGGTGTCGAACCACGCGCGAGCGAGATGGTCGGAGCCCGCTTTGCTCGCGGAGTACGGGCCGCGGGGCCGGTACGGTGACTCTTCCGTGAACCTCCGAGTATCGGTCAACTCCAAAGACCCGTAGACCTCGTCAGTCGAGACGTGGTGGAATCTCTCCACACCCGCGTGTCGACAGGCTTCCAGCAGTACTGCCGTTCCCAGCACGTTGGTCCTTACGAACTGGAGCGGGTCCTCGATCGCTCGGTCGTTGTGGGTCTCGGCGGCGAGATGAACCACCAGCTCGATTTCGTTTAGCGCCGGACGCACCTGCTCGATGTTCGTTATGTCCCCTTGAACGAAATGGAACCGGGGGTTGATTTCCAACTCGGCAAGCGACTCGCGACGGCCCGCATACGTCAGGAGGTCGAAAACCGTGAGCTCGTCCGCCGGATGCTCGCGAAGCCAATATCGGACGAGATTCGCCCCAATGAATCCGGCCCCGCCAGTAACTAGAACCCTCACAATACCGAGCGAATGTGCGAGGTAGATGACACTTTCGACGAGCGCTTCGGATTTCATGGCCTCCGTTGTTAGGCTTCGCGGTTGATGGGCGGAAGCGATTCTCGGTCCTTGTCTTGAGGTGATTCGTGGATCCCGACACGTATCGAATCTCCGCCCGAGCTACGCTTATAGGGGCATGTCGGGCTCGGGGAAAATGGTCGATGAAACGCTGGGGAAATCGGACCGCAATCAAACCCGGCCATCTATCCCGAGAATTGCGATACTACGTTCATTTTGGACGCCTCGTGGGGGTGGGGGGCATCGTCGAGGTCGCGACGGAGTATCTGACGGGACGTTCGTCCTTTCCCTGGTACGACGTCCTCAGGTCCAGGGTGAACGGTGGCAGGGGGTTAGAGATCGGCGGTCCCTCTCGCATCTATGCCGCCAGAGGCCCGCTGCCCATCTATCCGCTCCTCGCCTCGTGCGATAACGTTGATTTTGCGCGGGAAACCCTGTGGTCTCCCGCTTTTCCCCCGGGACAGGGCCGGGGTTCGGCTCCGGTTCCGAACGGCTCGAAGGTCGTGTCGGATGCGACGCACATGCCTGAGATCGGGTCCGCGAGTTACGATGTGCTGCTCAGTTCCCACGTCATTGAGCACTTGGCCAACCCGCTCCGAGCGCTCAAGGAATGGAAGAGGCTGCTGAAAAATGACGGGGTGTTGCTGGCGGTGGTGCCCGACGGAGCCCGAACGTTCGACCACCGACGTCCGGTGACCCCACTCGAACACATTGTCCACGATTTTGACCGCGATGTCGGAGAGGACGACATGACCCATCTTGAGGAGATTCTCGACCTACACGACCTCGCACTGGACCCGGGGGTGGGAAGTCGGGAGGAGTTCATCGCTCGGTCGTACAGCAATCCTCGTGTTCGAGCGTTGCACCATCACGTATTCAGCCGGGAGTCGTTAGCTCGCGTTCTCGGCGTAGCCGGGTTCAAGGTCGAGGTGACGGGCAGCCTCGCGCCGGACAATATCGTGGCGTACTCCGTACCGTCTCGCGAGTCTCCGAGAGTACCCGAGGCCCGAGCCACGTGACCGCGCTGAGTCGATGAGTAAGCCCGCTCATCGGAAATCGGGGGATTGGTCCGGTCCCCGGATGGTCGCCACATCGCCCGCTGACTCAAGTCGGGAAGGTTTATGGCACTCGGCTCCTACCCGAAAAAGGCTACCGTGGCAAGCCCCCGGTTGCCGGGTCCGGAACGCCTTGGAACGACCCCACTCTTCAACAACCTTATGGCCTGGACTCGTTGGGAACTCCTCGAGCTTTTTGTCGACGACGCAGAGAAGACCCCGACGATCGGGCCACATCCGAGAGTTACCAAGGCGACTGCGTCTCGTGGATCAGGATGGGCTCCCTCGGCCCAGCGGGCTACAGAAGGGGCAGGACCACGGTCGCACTACGTTCGCGGCCCGCGCAAAACCAGGTAGCTTCGATGAAATTTGAGTCGACCCGAGTTCGCCAGTACCAGGTCATCGCCGTACTCGTTACGACTATCGTCCTGTCCGCGTCGTACGTCGGCTTCGTGAACTTCGTAGTGGTCCACCCACCGAATCAATTGGTCGTGGGCTGGAGTGATTCCCAATTTGCGGGACGTTGGTCGGAAACAGGTTCGGCCGGAACGCCCGGGTACATTTCGATCTCGAACGGCACTCTGACCGTCGGAGCTGTCGGCACGATCCGTCCCGGCGCCGTGGTCTCCGCGGTCGGAGTGGCGCTCCCGTCGCTTGACACCACGCACTATCCGTTTCTCGCCATCTCGGTCCGCAGCCCCAGCCAGTATCTTGCGATACGAATCGTCCTCTCGATCGCTCCCGGTCAAGCCTTGATGCTCGTGCTGTCGACCTTCAACGACGCGAATTGGCATACCATCTACGCCAATCTGGACTTTTTGGGCTTCAGCGGTCAAGTTCCGGTCAATTATCTTGAGATTGGCTGGTTGGTGGTGCAGCAACCCGTCGGACCTAACCCGACGGTCCAGTTTCAGAATCTGAGCCTCGTCGCGTTTACCGGGAGCTAGAGGTGCCGACGCCCGCGGACATTGATAGTTCGGGCGAGACCGTCCCGCGGGAGCCGTTCTGGCTGCGAGTCCTGGCCCCTTCGCTCCGATCCCAAGCACAGCGGGTCTGGCTTTGGCTGCTGGTGGGTCTCGCCATTCGAGTGGCCCTTCTGCCCCTTTTCGCGTCAGTCGACCTCTTGTCGAATGCGTTCGTCACCACGGTCCTCGTTAACCAACACCAATTGATCGTGACCAACGATCCGCCTCCCATTTTTTACATCGAGGGAGGTCTCGATTTGCTCTTCCACCCCCTCATTTCGTCGCAATTTGGGACTTTCTTTAGTCTCGGGCCGAGCTTCACTCCTTCCAGCGCTCCCGAAGCGCTCGCCGCTCAGACGCCCGGGATCAACCTGTTTGTCTCCATCTTGAAACTGCCCTTTCTGGCCGCCGACCTAGTCATTGCGTTCGTACTCCCGAGATTCTTCGGCAATCCGCGAACCGCCTACTTGGCCCTCTTGCTCTGGTGGTTCAACCCGATTTCGATCTACGTGTCCTACATGGTCGGCCAGTTCGATGTGATCGCTACCGCCTTTCTGATCCTAGCGTTCTACTACCTCCGCTCGAATCGCGATGTGTGGTGCCTCGTCGCCTTTGCCTTCGCCATTTTCTTCGAGCTCTATGCGATCGTCCTCGTTCCGTTCCTCCTGATTTACTGGGTGCGTACGGCGCCGTTCAGTCGGAAGACGCTCGAGCGCGTCGGGGGGACTTTTCTGGCCACCGGATTGGCGGCGCTCGGACTTCTTCTAATCCTCCACTTCCAAGCGCTGGCCTACACTCCGGCGAATCTGGCCCTCAGCAGTGCCGGGGTCAACGGAAACTTTGGATCGATCGTCTACAGTCGAGGGTTGACCTCGCAACCGTTCCTCGCCATCGCATTTACGTTTCTGGGTTTTTCGTCTCAGCTACCGATCGATACCGGTCTCTCGGACGTGATCCTGATCGTCGTCGTGGCGTATGGCCTGCTGCTCATCGTGTTCAGCCGAACGCCCGGTCCGTATTGGGACGATCTGTGGGGCGTCACGCTGGCGATGTTTCTCGTGTTCTACGCCCTGTCGGGCTTTCTCGTGCAATGGGTGCTGTGGTCGATGCCGTTCTTGGTCCTGCTCCTCGCCAAGAATCTGCGTGCCCTGATTCTTCCGTATGCGATTCTCATCATTGGCTTTTTCATGTACACGTGGTACTTCCGGGCCGTTTTGTTTGGAGCGTTGTTGCAGGTCTCCTTTCCCAGCGTGAGCGGAGCGGACCCTATCGGCGCTATGGATTCAGCGGGCCTGCCGGGTCTGATGGTGGTGAACGCCGGGCGTTCGCTTTTTTCGGCCGCGTGTCTATGGTTCGCCTACCTCGCCGTGCGGGATACGTTCCGTAAGCTGCACGCGGCGACCGGGCCGGCCTGATTCCTCGCCCGGCTCGGGCTATGTCGCGATTTCTCTTCATACCGTCTCATTCGAAAGATCGGCCGGGAAGGGAGGAAGAAGATCTACCGCACGAGGCATTGAAAGGAGGGGAGTGGTTGGTAGGGCCTAGGGCGGACACCCGGAGGCGACGATCCCCGGCTGGAACGCCCAGATGGCCGCGTCTTGCTGCTCGACCAAGAGGGTGAAATCGGAGGAGGAAAGAAGCGGGGCGAGTTGAAACGGAGGGTACGCCGCTGAGCTGCGACCCGCGACGAAGATGGTGGTGACCCCGATCGAGAGGAGGTCGCTTCGAGTAGAGTTCAGGTAGACCCCTTGAATCAGGTTGTCGACCGCCGCATAGTAAGAAAGATTGACCGTAGGTGGGAATACCGGGAACACCATCTGAACCTCGGCGTATTCTGGCAGATACTGCGCGACGGAGCCGGGCGCCACGAGGACCCGAGAACACGCGGGCAGGTGGGCGCCGGCCCATTCCAAGACCGCCAGATCCCCTGCGGTCACATTCGCCAAGGCTTCGATGTGGTCGTGAATGTAGGAGGGGACCTCCGAGACCGTGTAGCCCAACCCGAGGGCGAGTGGCACGACCAGGAGAGCCACCGCGAAAGCGACCGCGACCGAGTTTTCCGGTAGAAGGGCCGTCCCGATGCGGCGACGTCGAGCAGGTCGAGGAACTTCGACCGGAGGTGGGGCGGGTCGCGCTGTCGCAGGGGCCGCTGAATCAGGTGCTCCTTGCGTGAGATAGTTCAGGACATACAAGAGGGGGACCAATGCGGCGAGCTCGAAACAGGTGAAGAGCAAGATCGATATCTCGTCGAAATTCGTAACGGATTGAGGTCCGGCGGCCGTTGCGTTCCAGCCGGATATGAGCAGCAGAACCGATTCTTCGACAAAGATCGCGACGGAGGCGACGAGGATCGTCCGGGTGAGCTGCCGTGAGAGGTAGGGGCGAAGCCGGGAGGAGTTTGTCACCGTGTTCAGGATGAGGAGGACCAATCCGGCTCCCAACAGAATGGCGATGGTGAGGCTCAATGTGGGGAACGGCGAGAGTTTTGGCTTCCACAAGACGAACGGATCGAGCTCTCCCAGCACGATGGAAGAGCTGAGCGGCTGCGGAAATCCGTAAGAAGCGTACGGGGGCGAGCCAACGGCGGCCCATACGTGTCCTGGGTAATCGAACCAAACGACCAGCCCCACAAGACTTCGAACGAGGAACGCGGCCATGACCCCCAGCCACGCGAGGAGCGCGCCGCCCCACCGGCGGAGCGAGCCGATCAGATTCCCAGAGAAAAACAGAAGGAAGACGACGAGGAGGAGAAGGATGGTCGTGCCGGTGGATGCGCTTAGCGCGGCAGTGGCCCCGAGGAGTAATCCAAAAACCAGAATCTCTCGCTTGGATCGGATTGGTCCGTTGGACAACGGAACGAGCCAGCCGAGCAAGATCAAGAACAGGGGCAGGCTGAACAGAAAATCGAACGAGCCGCCCACGTACAACCGGGGCCAACTGAGCACGAGTCCAAAGAACCCGGCAAAGAGGAGACCCACCCAGGCTGATCGAGGCTGCGGGTATCCGCCTAGCCGTTCCCCAAGGCAGAATGCGGCGGGCACCGTCAGAGCGAGAAACAGAGGGGGGACCACGATGGGGAGCGAAACGATCGGCCAACCAAAGGCCAACGCGGGCAGCGTCATCCAGACCGGGGCACCCTGAGGGTACACCACCCCGGTCGCCGCGTACGGCTGGAGCGTCCACGGAAGGGTGTGGTTCCGCACGATTAGGTGGACGAACAGCGCGTAGACGCTTCCATCGACACTGTTGCCAAGCGCGAGAGAGGCGACGCTGATCACTTCCAGGACTAGAAGCCCCGCGGCGAGCGCGAGAAGGACCAGCGCAACGGGAGTTTGGACGAATCGGAGCAATGGTAGCAGATCGCGCCCCCGGTTTCGGATCAAGAGCGCGGTCCGGACCGCCACCCCCACGAGGAGGAGTCCGACCACCGTTCCCACGGTGAAGAGAGGCAACGGGATCGACGCCAAGATGAAGAGGAAACCGCCCGTCGCATAGAATGAGAGAAGCACTCGCTCGGTGACCGAGAAGTCCAATCTCCGCCCGATCCATCGCTCCGCGGCCTCCAGGAGGAGGGATCCCAACGGCAACGCCAGGAGGAATAACGCGACGAGCCCGGCTACAATTTGAACGATTGGGAGAGGGACCAAGGACCTAATGCCCTCAGGGCCGCCGAGTCCGTTCCGACGTATATACCTTCGGGGGTTGGCGCGAGTGCCCAGGCTCCGGCGAAGCGGCGATGACTCGGTCTGTCCGGTGACACGGCACCGCTACCTCACGTGGATGGGTATCGGTCCAGTTTTGGAAACGCCTTCGCTCTCCCGAGGAAGTAGCGAAGCGGGAGGATTCCTCGGACCATGAGGTGCCGGAAAGAAGAATCCGGGTGCGTACGCTCGGATTGTGCTTTGCGCCGCATCGCGGCGACCTTTCGAGGGTTTCCGACCACCCAGGCGAACCCCTTGACCGCTTCAGAAAACTCGTGGGTGCCGCGTGCGACCAGGAAGGGCCAGCTGACCACTTCGAGCAGGACCCGAACCGGAAGTCGAAACCGCAGCTCGCGGGTGCCCCAGTTCTTGATGACCATGAGCAGATCGTTTCGGTGCATCATGTAAAATTGTAGACGGGTCGCACTCTGACTTGCTTTGAAGCTTCCGGATCCGAAGTGATAGACACGGGATTCCGGACAGAAGCGGACGCGGCGACCCTGCATGTGGAGCCGCCAGGCGAGGTCCGACTCTTCGTGAAAGATGAAGAAATCCTCGTCGAACCCCCCGATGCGTAGCGCCGCCTCGCGGTCGATCATCAGCGCCGCCCCAGAGGCCCAGAACAACTCGCACGGGTCGTCGTATTGGCCGTGGTCCTCTTCGATCGAATCGAATACGCGGCCGCGCGCGCACGGGTATCCGTACCCGTCGATGAACCCTCCCGCGGCGCCCGCATAATCAAACTGGTGAGGGTCCAACGAAGAGAGCACCTTCGGTTGAATGAGCGCCGCGGTCGGGTCCCGATCCGCCGCCTCCCGGAGCGGAGTCAACCAATTGGGGTCTACCGTCAGATCGTTGTTCAGCAGGACCACGTACTTGGCCTTCGAAAGCCGGAGTCCTTGATTCGCGGCGCGAGAGTACCCGGCGTTCACCGAGTTCAATACGACTTCGACCGAGGGATGGTCGCGTTGGATCTGTTCGACAGGGGCGTCGCGGATCCCATTCACGACGACAATGATCCTATTCGGAACCGTCGAGCCGGCTTCGAGCGACTGTAGGCATTTGGACAGGAAGGGGTAGGACCCATACTGGACGATGACGACGTCTACCGCCGCTTCCTTACGGGCTGTGGGAGCTGAACTATTCGTCATCGTAGCCCCTCCCCTCACGTTCCGATCCTGCGAATTTTGGGGGTCGGTCCGCACCGTGTTCCGAACGATGGTTTCTCACCCGGCGACCCATCCTCGATTGGAACGACCCGCTTCGGAAGGTCGAGCCGGAGGAGATACATCAAATTTGACGGCCGTCCCGAGCGATGAAGCAGGATGAGTATCCCCCGGATAGGATCCATCATGGGGCGCGAAAAGCCAAGCGAAGGTACTCGCGGTCACGCGAGGCGATCGAATCGACGGTGAGCGCCATCAGGAGACCCATCCACTGGATCATCCTTCGGATTCCCCGTTGCGAACCCATCGCTGACTTCGGGTCTACGAGGGCCCGCACGAGCTCCGCGCGCCGGCTGACACTGTAATGGCACAGTCGCGTGTGGAAGCTATTCGAGCGTCCGAGAAGGACCCCAGCGTAGTAGAATCCCGCGTACAAGTGCTCCAGAAAGCGGGTGGCGAGGGGGGTCTCTGACAACGGGTGGCCGAACTGCTGACGGACCATCGCCCGATTGATCCGCACCAAGGTCCGTCCCGAGGAACGCAACCGGGCGGCGAAATCGAAATCGACCCCCTCCACGAAAAGGGACTCGTTGAATCCCCCAATCGAATCGAAGGTCGAAACCCGCATTAGAATGCCGGAGGTGATGATCGAACGTACCGGGGTCCAAATTGTCCCGATCGAAGGAGCGGGTAAGGAGGGCTTCGGGTCGGTTACGATGGGCGCGACCACTCCAACCGGCACCTTTGCCTCCCTTTCCAGGTCTTCGAGCAACGATCGCTGGACTTGGAAGTAATCGGGGTCCACCCCCGCGTCGTGGTCAAGAAAGTATACGGATTGACACCCCCGAGCTCGGGCGGCCGCCACGCTGGCGTTCAGGGCCCGTGCGAGACCGAGATTGGACCGATTCTGGATCAACACGTACGGGACGGGGGAGGCCTTGCACGCCTCCAGGATCTGGGTTTGAATCTCACTGGAAACGCTGTTGTCCGAAACTACGAGCAGATCGACCTGCCCGGGAAGACTGGCCCATACATGGGGATCGGGCACCCTTTCGTGTGTGACCATCACCAGAGCCGAAGGTCCGCTCGGGCGTTGCGGAGTTTCTGGAGTGCCGGCGAAAGTCATCTAAGGGAGTCGTGCACCCCATCGGAAAAGGTCATCGCCGCTCGTCCCACCCCTACCCCCGCGGGCGAACCGTGAAGGTGACGATGCCTCCCCCTCCTTCGGGTGGTACCTCAAGGTGAAACTGAAATTCGGGTCGCCCGCGTGACTCGAAATACGGCCGGCTGACCGCTTCCCAATCGCGGGAAGCAAGGCGACGCAATGGGCAACCGACGGGACTCGAATCTTAGCAGTTTCAGAAGCCAGCGGCGGCTCGCGGCGGTGCCGCGCGCTTCAACTTCGCCTGTCGCGAGAGTCGGCGCGCCAATTGGAGAAGTCCGATCGCTTGGACCCACAGGATCCGGGGTAGTTGCTTCCAGGAGTAGATGGAGGTCGACCCGTTAATCCGGGGACGGTGGGACACGGGAACCTCGAGAATTCGGAAACCCCTCCGATAGGCGATAATGGAGAACTCGGCCCAGAAGCTGTAACGCAGGGAATCCACCTCCGGCAGCACCTTTTCAATGACTTCTCGGCGAATCAATCGAAAGCCGCAGTCCATGTCCTGGAGGGGGACCCCGGTGAACGTTTTGGCAAGAATGTGAAAGCCCCGGGAGAGGACGGTCCGGTACGTCGCCTCGCTCCGCTTGACCTTCCGCCCAATGACCATATCGTTCCCGTCGAGCTGGCTCCAAAGCTTCCAGAAGTCCTTCGGATCGTACTGCCCGTCGGAGTCAGTAAAGAAGACGAGCGGCGACTCGGCTTGACGTAATCCATCGCGAACGGCATCTGCATAGCCCTTCCTCGAGTCGCCGATGACGAGCCGCATTCGTAGGGTCTGAGCGAGGTGTTGGAGAACCTCCTTGCTCCCATCGGCGCTCCCGTCTTCGCAGACCAGGAGTTCCGCCTCCATGGGCTGGACCACCTCGTCATGGAAGTCCTGAAGCACCTCCCCGATGGACTGGGCTTCGTTATGGACGGGCAATAGGATGGTCAGCGCGGGCGGGTAGAGCCGGCTAGATGGGGCGTACGAAGCTGTTGCGACTGGCGTGGACGACATTGATCACTTTCCAGCGGAACACCGACCACACTGGCCTTAACGTTGAGGTCCGCCTCGACAGACGGCGATGGGACGAGGTCTTATTAATGCCTAGGATGCATCGCAAGCAGTCCGAAGGTCGAAATGACGCGCTGGCACTGCATTGGGGAGAGCGAATTGAACGCTTTTATAGATGGGCGAGTCGCCCTGATTGGCTGCTTCCGCGCCAGGGCCTCCGGGTTCTCGCCAGGTTCGCAAGCCGTTACCAGACCTCGAAGTCAAAGTGTGGATTGAGTTAGTATGCCGGGAACATCGAAGGGAAGCCGCCGAGCGCTTGTCACTGGGGCCGGTGGGTTCATAGGTCATCATCTGATCAAACGACTGAAATCAGAAGGCGTTTGGGTTCGAGGAGTGGACGTTCGTCCCCCTCGCTTCGAGCCTAGCGCCGCCGACGAGTTCGAGATCGGCGATCTGCGTCACTTCGAGAACTGTGCCCGCTCCGTGCGCGGGGTGGACGATGTTTACCAATTGGCTGCCGATATGGGGGGCATCGGATACATCACGACCTTTCACGCCGCCCTTAGTCGGAACAATATTTTGATCAACAGCCACATGTTGGAAGCGTCGCGCATCGCGAGAATCCAGCGATACTTCTACAGCTCTTCGGCGTGTGTCTACCCAGCCAATCTGCAGGAGGAGAGCGATATCCAACCGCTCCGGGAGGCGGATGCCGTTCCGGCGGAGCCGGAGAAGGGGTACGGTTGGGAGAAGCTCTTCGCGGAGCAGCTCACCTCCTACTTCGGTGAAGAGTACGACATGGACGTGCGGATCGCCCGGTTCCACAACATCTATGGGCCTCTCGGAACCTACGAGGGGGGTCGCGAAAAGGCACCGGCCGCCATCTCTCGGAAGGTTGCCGAGGCGGACAATGGCGCCTCCATTCCAGTCTGGGGCGACGGTCGCCAGACTCGGAGCTTCTGTTACATCGACGATTGTGTCGAGGGGATACGACGGATCATGGAATCTGGGGAACGTCGGCCGTTGAACCTGGGGTCCAGCGAGCTCGTGACGGTCGACCAGTTAGTCGATATGATTTGCAGCGCTGCGGGCAAGAGACTGACCAAGATGTATCAACGTGACAGCCCGCAAGGGGTCCGCGGTCGGAACAGCGATAACACGCTGCTGCACTCGCTTTTGGGTTGGGAACCCAGCATACGCCTTCGCGAGGGGCTAGCCGAAACCTACGGGTGGGTTTGGCACCA
>JBAQJJ010000045.1:0-92433 GCA_049300255.1 Thermoplasmata archaeon | reverse complement strand
CCGTAGTTCATGTCCCGGAACTCGGGGGAGTTAGAGAGGATAGGAGAGCCCGGGACGGGCTCGGGGGGAGCCCCCACTGACGGAGACGATGGTCTCTCCACGAGACTCACCCCGGGATCCCCCGTGTGCGCGCGTACCCGGTGAGTCGGACCTCCACCAGTTCTCCCGCGAAGCCGTGAATCGGACAGAACGAGAGGCGCAGGGTCAGGTTGTGGCGGGCCTCGGAGCGGCAAAGCTCGCAGACGAATCGAGGAACGGGCGGAGGGAGAGGAGCGCTGTCAGGCTCGACGACGAAGGTGATCTCGGCGTACCGGGGCGTCAACCGACTACCCCCGATGCCGTTTCAAGTCGCGAGGGTATGACCCGCTTTGAGGCGGGGTGAGGCGTCGGCCGCTCTCGCTTCCGAGCCCGTTCCGGTATGGGTTCTATAAGGAAATGGTTACGGGCCCGCCGGGATTTGAACCCGGGTTCGAGGCTCCGGAGGCCTCTGTGATGTCCAAGCTATACTACGGGCCCGCTACGTGCCCAATTCGATGGGGTCCATAGTAATACCTCTCCGTGCGGCCCCCTCGATCCACCCAGACCGAGTGCTCCTGGGGGACCCGCGAACCTCGGTCCCTCTACCGAGCAAGTAACTCGAGGACGCATCCTTCGAACCTCGTTCATGCAATGAGTTAGGACCTGTGCGTGGGCTCAAAATCGAGGCCCACGGCTCCTCCTGCGGTCAGCCCGGCGCCCGCACCCTTAACTTATTGAGTGTATCACATGCCCGTGGCGACAGGGCGCCGACTTGCGGCGGTGATGTTCACCGACACGGTTGGCTTCACGGCATCGACTCAGGCTAACGAGGGGCGCACGCTGGATTTGCTGCGCCAACAGGTCGAGATTGTTCGGCCGGTTTTAGCAATCCACCAGGGACGTGAAATCAAATCGACCGGCGATGGTTTTCTGGCTGAGTTTGACAGTGCCTTGAAAGCGGTGCAATGCGCCGTGAGCATTCAGCGTCGTATCTACGAACGGAACTCGGAAGCGAACTTCGACCCCATTCGGATCCGCATCGGGGTCCATCTCGGTGACGTAATCCAGAATGGGTCAGACATCCTGGGCGACGCGGTGAATTTGGCCGCTCGTATAGAACCTCTGGCCGAACCCGGAGGGATCTGTGTCTCAGGCGCAGTCTATGAACAAGTCCGGACGAAGGTTCCCGACAAGTTCGCTAAACTGGAACCTAAGGCGATGAAGGGGGTCCAAATGCCGATGGACGTTTACCGTATGCTTCTGCCGTGGATGGGGAATGGGTCCAATGGACAGGCCGAGGAATCGATCTCGCTGGATCGAAATCGCATCGCGATCCTCCCTTTCGCGAACATAAGCCCGGATTCTGCCGACGAGTACTTCGCGGACGGTCTGACGGAAGAGTTGATCGCGAACCTTTCTCTCGTCCCCGGTCTCAAGGTCATCGCTCGGACGTCGGTCATCGGCTATAGGAAGACGGAAAAGAAGGTCGCGACGATCGGTAAGGAACTCGGCGTCGGCACCATCGTCGAAGGCAGCGTCCGGCGGGCGGCCAATCGAATTCGCGTGACCGTCCAGGTGATTGATGTCGCCACCGAAGAACATCTTTGGACGGCGAAGTATGACGACGATCTCGATGACATCTTCTCGGTTCAGAGTGACATCGCCACCAAGGTCGCCACCTCCCTTCCCGGTAACCTTGAGCGGGGACGAAACCCTGTACCCGAGCTCGAGAAACCGAAGGAGACCGAAGCGTACCTGCTGTATCTCCAGGGCCAGTCCCTGATGTGGAAGACGGACGAAGCATCCCTCCGGCGGTCGATTGAATTCTTTCAAAAGGCGCTCAAGACCGACCCCGCGTTCGCACGCGCCTACGCCGGCATCGCGCGCGCCTCCATTGGGCTTGGTACGGAGGGGCACATTCCCTGGATCGATTCTATCAAACAAGGCATCGAGGCCTCCGAGAGGGCGATCGCGATCGATCCCGAGTTGGCCGAAGCCCATGGATTGCGCGCCGAGGTGGCGTTCATGGGAGATGATCTCGCCGACATCCTGCACCGGGAGGTTCGGCGCGCCTTGGAATTGAACCCGAACTTGGCTCAAGCCCATTCGATGCTGAGCGCCCTCGCCGGATCGCTTGGCGTCGTGGAGACGTATGTGAGCCAGGCGGAGGAGGCGTACAACTTAGACCCGCTATCCCCCATCACGGCGCGGTCGCTGGGGAACGCCTACTTCTTCACGGGCCGGGTGGAGGAGTGCTTGGCGCACTGGAAGAAGTGCCTCGAGCTGAATCCGATCGACGGGTATCGTGGGCTGACGGATTGCTACCTGCTTCAGGGAGATTTCGTGAAGGCGGAAGCGATGGTCCGCGAGCTGGAGCGGATCGCTCCGGACAGTGACAACGCCTACCTCTGCCGCGGCTACCTGGCCGCCCGTCAGGGTGATCGCGCGACGGCGATGCAAATGATCGCGAAGTTCAACGAATCCTCCCGCAAGGGAAATTCGCGACAACTTTCGTCCGCGGGATTCATCTACTACGCCCTCGGCGATCTGGATCGGTACTTTGAGTGCATGACCTTGGCCGCACGAGCCCATACTCTGCAACTGATTCGGGTCCGCCTGTCGCCCTTGCTGGCGGCCGCGAGAAAGGACACCCGACTCCTAGAGCTGCTTGCTACCTATGCCCGCCCCATCCAGCCCGTGAAGTAAGAAACGGGGGGGCGTGCCGCCACCGGCGCGGGCCGATTACGCTGCTTTGGCGGCGGCTTTTGGCTTTCCAGCCGGTGCGACTTTCGATTCGCTGTAGCCACACCTACCGCACGATCGTCGATTCGCGTGTTCGGCTAGGAAGATTCCCGGCCCGCACTTGGGACACGATTTGTGGGTCCGCGAGAGCGTCTCACCCTTCGTCGCGTAGAGGCCGATGCGTCCCTTGGCCATGATCTAAGATCCCTTGGTCGCGCCCTTGGCCGGCTCTTTATGCGACTCTTTGGCCGAGTCCTTGTGAGCTTCCTTCGAGGACTCCTTGTGCGCCTCCCGTCCGGAGTCCTTGTGCGATTCCTTGGTCGGCTCTTTGTGCGTCTCCTTGGCGGGCTCCTTCGAATGCTCCACCGCCGACTCTTTCGCGGCCTCCTTGCTCAGCTCGGTTCGGGCTCCCTTCGATGACTCCTTGGGAGCCTCGGATGCCTCGGCCTTCGCGGGCGACGGCTCTGGCGAGCTCTCGGCCGCCGGAGTCGGTCCTTTCACCGATTTCTCCTTGAGTCCGTTGCGCACCAGGATGTGTTCCCGCACCACGGCCTTCGCCGCGTCGACGGACTCGTACAGGGCCGCTTCTCCGAGACTCTTGGCGGTTCCATATCGGGCGTTCATCCGCTCGATAATGATCCGGTCCTTGGGCGCCTTCACCATCTTCGCGAACTCCGACCGGATTACGTCGCGGCTCGGCGTCGCCGCGGTCGCATGGTCGACCTCGAATCGATAGTCGGTCCGTTTGAGCAGGGGATTCGGCCGCTCGTCGAGGATCTTAATTTCCAAGGGCCATTCTCCTAAGTTCCATCTGAGCGATGAGGTTGCGTACCCGTTCCTTGGCCGCCGCGTCTACGGTGACGAAGGAGGCCCCCTCACCTGGGATTCCGTATATAACTGTGGCCCCGGCGGGCATCGATTCGACGAGCGCCAACGAGCCGAGATCCTCTTCTCCGTCCACTTCGATCAATCCGCCCCCGGCCGCAATCAGCGCGCGAACGGTCTCGCGCAATCGCTCCGTTAACATCCCGGCCGGATTCTTAACGCGGATGAGGTGACGATCGGCCAAGCGTTGGAACTGGTCGGCAGCGATCGGTTCGTTCCGTTGGGTCTTGTGATCGACGATCCCCACGAGGGGATCCAGACCGAGAGAGAGGGCCTGCGCCGTGACGCGATCCCCGCAGGTGGCAAAGGTTTGGAGCGACTGGAAGCGTCGGTCGGCTTCCACCCCGGAAAGAACCGACCCGTAGCGTCGAGCGAGGATGGGGCGCAACGAGTCGGGAACGATCCAGACGCGCTCCTCACTTGACTCGGAGGGCGTATCGCCCGCTCGCATGAATCCCCATCTTGCGCGCGATCTCGGATTTCTCGGGATCGATCACGATCAAGTAGCCTTGCCATTCGCGCGAAACCTCGCCACCACAGCGTGGGCATTTGTTTTGATCGGTGATCGTCCGGCAATTCTTACACGCCTTGAGCGAGATCATGCGCTCTTCTCCGCCGCCGGCGGAGCGGCGGGCTTCGCCGCGGACGGCGGCTTGGAGATCGCGGCGACCTTGCCGGGGGACAGGTTCCGGCCCGCCGGCTTCGACGGGGCCTTCTTACCCGATTTCTCCTCCCCTTTCTTGTGCGCCTCGACGATCCATTCGAGACGGCCGAGCCCGGGCTGGCGCATGGTCAGGCCAATCCGGCTGTCGCGTGGCGAGATCTCCGAGAGGGAAAGCGATACGACGCGAGCTCGTACTTTGTAACCGACCTTGAGGTCCTTTTTCGTCTCGACCCCGACCAACCGTTGATTGTGTTCGTCGATATTGACCCGATCGTCCATGATCTGCGAGACATGGAGGAGCCCATCGAGAGGGCCGAATCGAACGAACGCCCCAAACTTTCGGATCTCAACGACCGCCCCCTCGACGACCTCCTGAATCTCGGGGCGGAACAAGAGCGCCTGGTACTCCACTTCTTGGTACACGCCGCCGTCGCCGTGGATGATGTGACCCTCCCCGATCGGCTTCACATCCCGAATGATGACCGTGAGGTTCTGGGCATCCACGAGTTTCCCCTCAAACTGCTGCTGCGCCAACTCCGTGAGTACGCCGGCGAGCTCGGGGCCCAAACGTTCGGGCGGGATGCGAACCACATCCCGTCGGTGGTCGAGATAATACATGCGTCGCGCGCCAGCGGGGAGCGCTATAAGATGGTTGCGTCGAGGGCTTTTCGAGTCGGCCGGTCCTTCGTTGGCGGACGCGTCCCCCGACAGTTCTCGGTTATGCTCGAAGGCCCAAGGATCGGTCGGTCAACGCCATAGATGTGCGAGCGTCGTCGGCCAATTCGAGCATGGCACGGATCGCGTCGATGTTCTCCGGTACGACGATCGACTCCTGATGGATCGCCTGGAAAAAGTAGAGATCCGGCCCCTCGAGCTTGAGGCCGTGCTCCCAGAGGACGTTCTCCATCATGTCGGGGTAGCCGGTATGCCGGTCCTTGGCGTATTCCATTACCTGAGGAGTTCCGTCCACGTGTTCCCATTCGGCAAAAACATGGAACCGGGGAGTCCGTCGAAACGCGTCGAGCACTTCGCTTTCGTTGGAGGGCGGGCGGAGCAATCGAACGTGATTGACATGGACGTGCATCAACGTCGTAGGGACGACGGCGGCGGCGGTTGCGATACGAAGGTTCGGGAAGATTGTCTGGACGTCCGGTCCATGATGGGACGGCAGGTGGAAGGAGGGGAGAATACCGTTGATCGGACCCCGCTTGACTTCGGGTGGGTCGGCGGCGCGTCGAATGATGGTGGCCTCCCAGTGGTCTACCCCCCACGCCGGTTCGATAACCGCCGCGGCGCGTGCGAGGCCGGTCGTGTTGCAGGAAACGACGCGGACGCGTCGCTTGCCTCGGGCGGACGCGTAGTTGGCGAGAGCATTGAACGACACCTCCGCCGCCTCGGCCTTCTCGCCCCCTTGAATGATGGACTTCACATGGGCGGCTTCGTACAAACGAAGATTCTCTCGGCCGACTCGCTCTGGTGCAGCGTCCACGATGATATCGACCCGTTGCAGCAGCTCTTCGATTCGTCCTGCGACCGGGAGGCCGACTCGTTGAAACTCCTCGGCGTGCCCGTCCCCGGTGACGTACAGCGGGTAGCCCTTCTCGACAGCCCGCCGGGCTTCGAAGTTCGGACGCGTCTTGGCGACCCCTACTAAGGTCATATCCGGCTGCCGCGCTATCGCGTCGGCGACGCGTTTGCCGATCGTCCCGTATCCGTTGACCCCGACGCGAACGCCCATGCCCGACTCGCAAGGCGCCGGAGCCGACGCGGGATTAAAGGAGTTGCCGCGCGACGCAGGCGACCGCTCCGTCCGCGGGACCCGGCACTTGGATACGCTTTTACCCCAGAGGGCGTCGACCGGCCGCCGTATGGATTTCGACCTTTCCGACGAGGAGCACGCCTTTCAGGAAGCGGTCCGACGCTTCGGGGACAAGGTCCTGCGCCCCAACGAACGACGGATCGATAGCGAAGGGCGAATCCCGGCCGAGGTCCTGTCCGCGATGGCCGAACTAGGCCTCCTGGCGATGCCGGTGCCCTCGCAGTATGGGGGGATCGGCGCGTCCGCCGTGCTTACGGAGCTGGCGGCCGAGGAGATCGGGCGGGGGGATTCGTCCATGGCGACCGCGGTCTTCTTCCTCCTGGAAGCGGGCTGGGGGTACCTCCTCAGCCGACATGGCACGGAAGAGGCGAAGCGCGAGATCCTCCCCCCGGTCTGTCAAGGGCGCACGTTCCTCGGCATTGCGACGACGGAACCGACGGGCGGCAGCGACCTAGCTCACATGCGCACCCAATCGCGTCGCGATGGGAACGTCTTTCGCGTACGCGGCGAGAAGGCTTTCCTCTCCGGAGTCGAGGAAGCCCGGTCGCTCGGCGGGGGTCACTTGACCCTGACGCGGGCCCCGGATTCCGGCTTCAACTTCTTGTACATTCCGACTCGTTCGTCTGGAATTTCTACTCAAAAGTTCGAAAACATGGGCCGGATGGGTATCTCGACGGGCGCCCTCACGTACACTGACGTGGAGGTCCCGGAAAAATATCTGGTCGGCGCCGAAGGCCACGGGTTCGAATGTGCGATGGAGGGTTTCACCGTCGCGCGCACGTTCGTCTCGGCGGCGTGCGTAGGGGCGGCGGAACGGGCCCTCGAGACCGGAATGGCCTACATCAAGGAGCGTCAGGTGTTCGGTGGCCCACTCGCGCGATTTGAGGGAATCCAGTTCGAACTCGTGGATCTGTACACCCAAATCGAGGCCGTCAAGTGGCAGTGCCGTCGCGCGGCTTGGTTACTGGACAAATACACCCTTCGGGGCGACACGAGCCACCGATCGGAGGTGGATCGCGCCGTCGCGGCGGTCAAGCTCACCGCGCCTCCCATCGCGTTCGAGACCGTTAAGCGTGTCATGATGTGGTTCGGCGCCGCCGGCTACACCAAGGATGTCGGCTTGGAGATGGGGTTGCGGGGTATCATGTCCTACCTCGTGGGGGCGGAAGGGGGGCTTAACGTCATGCGAATCATCCTCGGCCGCGAACTCTTGGGGAAGGAGTTTCGCCCTTACTAGGGGAACGCGTCGCGTCGGAGCCTGCGAATGCGTTCTCCGCCGGCGATAGCGATCCACGAAGCTTCGTTCCATCGTTGGCTCCAGCGTCACCTGCCGGCCGGCCGCTCGGGCCTCCTACCGTTGGGCGATGATGCGGCGGCCATCCCACTCGGTCACGGTCGCGCGCTGGTGCTGACCACGGACGCGTTGGTCGAGGGCACTCACTTTCGGGCCGGTTCTCCTCCCCGACTCGTGGGTCGCGCGGCGGCGGCCGTCTCCTTGTCGGATGCCGGCGCGAAGGCCGCCCGACCCATTGCGGTCTTGTTGGATATTCTCGCCCCGCGTGGTAGCCGAGAGGCGTGGGCCCGATCTGTAGCCCAAGGCGCTGAAGAAATGGCGGCCCAATTCGGTTGCCACCTCGTAGGCGGAGATACGAAACCGTCGTCACGTCGAGCCGTAGTGAGCACTGTCGCAGCTCTGGGGCGAACCCTCGCCCTCGCGCCTCGAACGGGGGCACGGGCGGGGGATTTGGTCGTGACGACGGGAACCGTTGGGCGGGGCGGGTGGGCCGCCATGAAACTCGCGCGAGAACCTTCTCCCACCGCGCGCACGCTCCGCCTGTTACTCAGTGTTCAACCTCGCGTGCGCGAGGGAGGCATCTTAGGACCCTACGTACACGGGATGCTCGACACGTCCGATGGGCTGGCGGAAGCCGCGCACCTATTGGCGGGCGCGAGTGGGGTGAGGGTGATCCTCGAATGGGAACGACTTCCGTTGGCCCCGCAGTGGCGCCGTCCGCGCACGACGCAGGCTGAGCTCCATCGGTGGGTGTTCTTCGGGGGAGATTACGAGCTCTTCGCCACACTAGACGCTCGACGTTTGGCCCGGGTCCAACGGCTCCTTCAGCGTACCAGCACCCCGCTCTCGGTTGTCGGGCGCGTGGAACGAGGAGCGGGAGCGTGGCTCTCGGAGGGAGGAAAAACGAAGCCGCTTGCCCATGCCGGTTGGAAGCCGTTCGGTTGAACTCGGATCAAACCCAAGGGGGGAGCCGATTGGAGGCTCTCGCCCGGAACGACGCCCATGCTTTGACGTCGCAGACCCTCGCTAGATTCAAGTAGGCTGGCTCGACTGCTGCCTCACCTATGGGTGATCCCGATGGGAAGTAACTCCGCCGTCATCAATCCGTTTGAAACCGCTAAACGACAGGTCGACATCGTGGCCGATATTCTCGGCCTCGATGGTGGGGTTAGGGATGTTCTGAAGCACCCCAAGCGCGAGTTGACCGTCAATTTCCCCGTTCGCCTCGATGATGGATCGTATCGTGTCTACACAGGCTACCGCGTTCAGTACAACATGGCGCGGGGTCCCACCAAGGGCGGTATCCGGTATCACCCTCAAGTGACGCTCGATGAAGTGCGCGCGCTCGCCGCCTGGATGACCTGGAAGTGTGCCGTCGTGAACATTCCGTACGGGGGAGCCAAGGGTGGGGTGATTTGTGACCCGAAGCATCTCAGCCATGGCGAGCTCGAGCGATTGACGCGACGCTATGCCTCAGAAATCTCCGCCTTCATCGGCCCGGAGATGGACATTCCTGCTCCCGACGTCTATACCGACTCCCAAACGATGGCGTGGATCATGGACACGTACTCCATGCAGAAGGGCTACTCCGTGCCGGGCGTGGTTACGGGCAAGCCAATATCGCTGGGCGGGAGCGAGGGTCGAGCCGAGGCGACGGGGCGCGGCTGTGCCTACGTGATTCGTGAGGCGGCCCCTCATGCGGGCTTGAAGGTCAAGGGCGGCACCGTCGCGGTCCAAGGGTTTGGGAACGCGGGGAGTGTGGCCGCGAATATCCTCTATGACGAACAGGGCGCGAAGATCGTGGCGGTCTCCGATTCCAAGGGCGGCGTCTACAAACCGGATGGAATGAATCCCCATGCCGTCGAAGCGCACAAGAAGAAGACCGGGAGCGTGGTAGGATTCCCGGGAGCGAAAGCGATCTCCAATGAGGAAGTGCTCGAGACGAAAGCGGACATCCTGATTCCCGCCGCACTCGAGAATCAGATCACGAAGAAGAACGCCGATAAGATCCAAGCGAAGATCGTGGCGGAAGCCGCGAACGGACCGACGCTTCCCGAGGCGGACGAGATCCTCTTCCAGAAGAAGATCACCGTTCTTCCGGACGTGTTGGCCAATGCCGGCGGCGTGACGGTCAGCTATTTCGAATGGGCGCAAGACATCCAAGGGTTCTACTGGAGCCTGCAGGAAGTCAACGATCGATTGGAACGTGTGATGGTCCGGTCGTACGCCGATGTCTACAAGGTGGCGACCGAGCAGAAAGTGCACAACCGCACGGCGGCCTACATCCTGGCCATCCAACGCGTCGTGGACGCAATTCGGATTCGCGGCATCTATCCATAACGTAACCCCGACCCGGCGCTGCGGTCGTTCCAACGATGCCAGAGTTTCCGCAGTGCCGTCGGACGGACTGGGCGGAGGTCGAGGGATGGGCCGATCGCATTGATGCCCAGATCCGCGAGCGAGACCACATTCCCGATGCCCTCGTCGGCCTGACGA
Source organism: Thermoplasmata archaeon (assembly GCA_049300255.1). GTDB lineage: Archaea > Thermoplasmatota > Thermoplasmata > Lutacidiplasmatales > UBA184 > Lutacidiplasma. The sequence continues at coordinate 82,515 of JBAQJJ010000045.1, read as the reverse complement.
GGGGCGGATGGGTCCCGGCACGTCTCCTCGCGGACCGACTTGGGATCAAACGAATCATTTCGTTGCGCCTCCAGCATTGGGGCGTGACAGCCACGCCCAGCGGCAAGGCGGAGCTGACCGAGGGCCTCAGCGCGCCTGTCGCGGGCTTGAAGGTCCTGATTGTGGACGATATCACCGATACCGGGGAGAGTCTGGAGCTCGCGACCCGCCACGTCACGCAGTCGGGGGCCGCGCGGGTCGAGAGTGCTACGTGTCTTCACATTGCGCATTCCAAGTTCGTTCCGACCTACTTCGCCGAGGAGATCCCCCGGGATCAGTGGGTGTGGGTGGTGTTTCCCTGGAACTACTGGGAAGATCTCACGACGCTCGCTGGTCGAGCCGCCGAAGCGGATCCGGAGCTGTCCGCCATCGCCCACACCCTGAAGGAACGCTGCGGCCTGTCGATCCCGGTCGAGGACCTCCGACGACTGGCCCACCGGCGATCCGAGGGGGCGTAACTCTCACGACACCGGCGCGCCCGCAGTGGTCGCGTCCGCTCGCGCCTTCAGATACTGCTGCAAGACGCCGGCCGAGATCACCAGAGCAAGTCCCAGGACGATGCACGCGACGAGCACTGGAGTCTGCACCGCGGGTAGGGCCGATTCGAGATACTTCACGAGGTAGATGATCCCGTAGCTGAGGAAGCCAATCCCAACGATCGAGGTGGTCGCGATCGCGAAGGATCGAGGAACTTTCCCGTAGGTGAAATAACGTCGGATTGCGCGGCCGGATTCCCAGACTTGGGCGCTCAACAGCCACCAAAGCAATCCCGACTGGGTGAAGAGGAGCAGCCGGTCGATCGGGGTCTGGCCGACGTTGCTCAAGTACTGGTTGTACCCCGACAGGAACCCCACCCCGACGAGCGCCAGAGCGAACAGGCCGAACCCAAAGGCGACGGATCCCTGCCGGATATCCGTCGACGCGGAGCGGATCGAGTCGATTAGCGCTTCATCAATGTCGAAGGTCCAGAAAATCAGGTAAATCCCGAGGAGGATCGCCAACCCGATGATTCCCCATACAATGACGCCCCCCGCCGCCGCGATCCCCAACGTGAGGAGGATGAACGCGAGCGGCAGAACGGTCTTCGCGCGCAGCTTCGGATCCTTGAGGGCCCGCACGATGGTATAGTAGGTCGACTCGATGCTAGCGTTCTGGCGAATGTAGATCCGGTGTACTCCATCGATCTTGACGCGCGACGCGAGGATCGGAAACAGATACTCATCCTCCGCGCCGTCCGACACCAAGTGCGCCGATTGCGCCGGGATCCGCGCGAGGACGCTGTCGAACTGCTCGGCGACCTTCCGGTCGGAGAGGACTCCCACTTTTGGAGAGCCGGTCAAAACGACGACTTCGCAGTCTTCTCCGACCTTGCGGATCTCATCCAGCAGGTGAACCGCAGCGAACATGGCGTTCGTGTCGGCATCCGAGGGGTCCGCGGTGCCCAGGCTCGTCGCCGCTTCGAGGACCTGCTGACGGCCGACGACAGGACCACGAATCCCGGCCTTCTGACCGAGGTCGTCGTCGCGATCGACGCAGACAACGAGCCGCATGGCCCAAAGGAATGGGTCTTCCGAGGCTTTAACCGCTTGCGTCGCGCCCCCTCCCGTCCGAAGGCGACGGCCGTTTGGCAGACCTCAGGGCAGCCCCGATCGCCCCCATACTCCCATATACCCGCCGAGAGAACGGCCTCCGACATCTATGGTCGACCTGCCGGACAAGGGTCGCGCGTTTTTCGACTGGTACCTCGCGGTGGTCGACGCCGCCCAGTTGACCGACAAGCGATTCCCCGTGAAGGGGATGAACGTCTGGACACCCTACGGCTTCCAAGCGCGGCGACGTCTCGACGAGATCCTGATCCGCGAGATCGAGGCGACCGGCTCGAAAGCGGTCGAGTTCCCCACCTTGATCCCGGCGACCGAGTTTCAGAAGGAGAAGGACCACATCAAAGGGTTCGACGCGGAAGTGTACTGGGTCACGCGAGGGGGACTGACCGAGCTCGACGTTCCGCTCGTGCTTCGCCCGACAAGCGAGACGGCGATGTATCCGATCTTCCACCTCTGGGTTCGATCCCACAAGGATCTCCCGCTGAACGTCTACCAAATCGTGAACACATTCCGGTACGAGACCAAATCCACGCGACCGTTCATTCGGGTGCGTGAAATCCACTTTTTCGAGGAGCACACGTGTCAGCCGGACGAAGGGGCGGCGGACGACCGGGTCCGGTCGAATCTGCGCGCCTTCCGGGCGATGGCGGATGCGATGGCGCTCCCGTACATGGCGTTGCGACGCCCCGAGTGGGACAAGTTTCCGGGCGCGTACTATTCGGTCGCATTCGACAGCCCGGTCGGCGGAAGGCGCACGTTGCAGCTCGGCACGTCCCATCACTATCGGGAGAATTTTTCACGGCCCTACGAGATCCAGTACGAGGCCGCGGATGGAAGTCAGCGGTTCGTGTGCCAAACCACCTTCGGGCTTTCCGAACGGCTCCTGGGCGCGGTCGTCGCCGTTCACGGCGACGCAAAGGGTGTTGTTTTTCCAAGCACGCTGGCCCCGTACCAGGTAGTAGTGATCCCGATCATGGGGGTTAAGTCGGGAGATAGCCCCATGCAGATGGCGCACGAAGTCGTCGAAACGCTCGATAAAGCCGGGATTCGGGCTCACCTGGACGCGGGCGACGAACGACCCGGTGCAAAGTACTATCGATGGGAGGCAGCCGGGGTCCCGTTGCGAATCGAGATCGGGCGCCGCGAGGCCGAGATGCGGCAAGTCACGGTCGCGGACCGACTCGGGGCGAAGTCGAGCCTCTCCATCGATGGCCTGGGCGAGTCGGTCCGGCTTCGATTAGTCGAGTTCGACACGCAACTAAAAGCGAGGGCCTTTGCTGCGTTTGCCCAAACGTTCGTAATAGCTCGTACGCTCGAGGAGCTGAAAGATTCGTCCGGAGTGAGCCTCGTGCCCTGGTGTGGCGCCGAAGCCTGCGGCCACCAGATCGAGCAGGGGATTGATGGCTCCCTACTCGGTACCCTGGAGGAGGCGCCACCCGTCCCGCTCGGGGAGCCGGGGAAATGCCTCGCATGCGACGCGTCAGAAAACGTCCGCTGGGCGGTGGCGGCACAACAGATCTAGCGGAGGGCCCTTACGGCGGGGGCGGCGTGGGCAAGGGCGGGTTGGGCATCATGAGCCACATGCCGGCCAGTCCGAACAACGCAAGCGTGATGACGATCGCATAGAGCCCGTTGTCGATCCAAACACCGAAGGAAACGCCCCACCAGACGTAGAGCACTGCCGCGAGCACGATCAGGCTTGCGAACGCCCAGAAACTGACCCGGCGCGTGAGCGGCAGCTGGCGCACCGTCGGTGCCCGATCCGCCGCCGGCGCTGACTCCGCGGTCCCCGACGCCATACAGATTTACCAGCCGCGGGTGCTGAGATAACCCTTACGCGTTCAGGTCCGAGAGCTTTAACCCTCGACCGAGGCATGGGATAGCGAGATGGCCGAAGAGGCTCTCGTGGCACTCGGACCGGGGGAAGGACCGGCCATCCGCCTCGACACCCTGACCCCCGATCAACTCCGGACGTTGGCCTACGCGAGTGCGATCGGGCGCGAGTTCGATTTCCAACTGCTTGTCGCTGCGATGGGGGCGTCCGAAGAGGAACTTGCCGAGCAGGTCGAGCGTCTCGCGCATCTCGGGATTCTGCGCGAACGAGTCGGCGGTGACCAATTCGGATTCGTCCAAGAGGAGCTTCGGGCCCGATTATACAAATCGCTGACCGCTAGTCGATTGCGCGTGCTCCACCGGAAGATCGCGGAGGCCATGGAGCGCCTCTATCCCGACCCGCCGGCCGAAATCGTTCCCGAGCTCGGCCGTCACTTCTTTCTCGGCAAAGTTCCCCAGAAATCCTACGAGTTCAATCGCAAGGCTGCTGAGTTGGCTCGAATGGACGATACGCCGGAGGTCGCGGCCCACCACCTCGAACGGGCGCGAATCGACCTCCGCTCGCTCCCCGGGGACCACGCGCGAGACGAAACCCAGCTCGCGGAGGAGCTGGGGGACCTCTACTATTCGATGGGCGACGTGCAATCGGCCGATCGCCTGTACACGGAGGCGCTTTCCCACGGTGATCATGTCGATTCGCGGCTAAAGGCACGGCTCATCTTGGCGCGAGCGGAGGTGGCCCGGGAAAGCCTCGACGCCGCGGGCGCGGTCCGCGGCGCTAAGCACGCGCAGGAGCTCTTTCTGTCGGTCGACGATCGTCTCGGGGTAGCGTCGGTCCACCGTTTGCTGGCGCGGATAGCCTTCTCGCACGGGGCGTATCGGGACGCGCTGGACGAAGGCATGCAAGCCCTGGAGATCCTTTCTGAGACGCACGATCTTCGCATCTCGGGTCGGCTCTGCATCGATATCGGAAACTCGTTCTCGATGCTGGGGGCGGATGTCCGCGACGATGCCGTCAACTGGTATCAGCGAGCGATCGACCGACTGCGCGAGGTCGGCGACTGGCCCGAGATCTCGCGCGCGTACCATAACTTGGCGATTGCCGTCGGCGAGTCCCATCCGGCCGAGGGGCTCGAGCATCTCGAGCAAGCGCGGGCCTACGCGGAACGTGGTCACGAATCTCGCGCGATTGCCTGGTCGTTGCTCACCGGGGTTGAGATGCGCCTCGCCCTGGGGCAGGTCGAGGAGGCCCAACGGGACAATGAGCAGGCCGGCCGACTGTTCGAGCGAATGTCCGACGAGCTCGGCCTTCAGCAAGTCCAAATGAATCGCGGGTTGATCTTGGAAAAGCACGGACAGTGGGACGATGCGGAGCGCTCGTATCGTCAGGCGATCGAGATCGCGGAGCGTCATGACCTACCCGCCGATGTGGCAGAATCGGAGTACCACCTGGCCCGACTCATGTTCAAGACGCGCAACCTGCTCGAAGCTCAAACCGCGTACCACGTGGCTCTGCGACTCGACCTTCCCCAGCTCAAGCCGTCGCTGACCAACGCGTTCCGGGAACTCGGTCGGCAATTAGCCGTCGCGTCGACGAATCCGACGAGCGACTCTCCGCGCGACGCCCGCGAACGGCCGGCCGCAGTCGAGTGAGTTCTTTTATCCGAGCGCCCCCGTCTTATTCTGCGTGAGCGCCGCGAGCCAGGATACTCGACGCGGGGGGCCTGGCCCGCTTTTCGGGCGCCACGAAATCCTGGATCAGGTCGAGCGGATCCTCCAGCGGGCTCGCCAAGGAAGCGGCGAGGCGCTCGTCTTGATTGGCGGAGATGGAGTGGGCAAGACCACGGTCCTGCGCGCGACCGTGCGGACCGCGCAAGAGCTGGGATTTCAGGTTTTGAACGGTCGCGCGCTTCCGGTCGAGATTCCGCAGCCGTTCTCGCTGGTCCAAGATCTGCTCCGTCCGGACGATACTGTCGACACCGGGTCGATGCTCGCGACACCGCCCCCCCTGTTGCCCATGTTCCTCGGCCCGTTCGAGGGGGAGGGGGTGGGGGAGTCTGCCCGGACGCCCGGGCTTCCTCCGGAATCTCTCGAGACCGAAGAGGCACAATGGCTCATTACGCGGCTCGGGAGCCCCGTGGAATCGCTCGACGCGAGTCGGAGCACGCTCTTTGCCCGCTTGATGGACTTCCTTCTCCACCTCGCCTCGAGCCGCCCGCTGTTGCTCGCGATCGACGACCTACACTTCGCCGATTTCTCCTCGCGGGAATTTCTACGGTATCTCGCGCCGCATCTTCCCGAGGGGCCGATCGTCATCGCCGCTACCTCGACCTCGGAGCAGAGCGCACCGGATCGAGGGGGCTCCGCCGTCGATTTCTTCTCCCGCTCGCCCAACGTGACGTCGATCCGGCTTCGACCCCTGACGCCGCCCGAGCTAGGCGAGTACGTCCGGTGGATGCTCCACGGGCGCGACCCGGGGGTCGATGCCGTGATGCGCTGGTACAGTCAGACGGAAGGAAATCCGCTCTTCGTCGAGCATCTCTTGCGGGCCACGATGGGATATGGCGCCTCGTCAGCGCCTTCGCCCCCCGAAAACGGCCGGGATCTCGTGGAACTCCTCCGGACCCGCCTTCGGTCCCTGCCCGACGATCAACGTCGGCTCCTCGCCTACGCAGCCGCCCTCGGGAAGGAATTCGATTTCCCGGACCTCGCGGCCGCGAGCGAACAATCGGAGGAACGAATGAGCGAAGACCTGGACCGGCTGGTCCAGATTGGATTGATTCGAGAAAAGGGCGCCGAAGTCTACGAATTCGTCAGCGAGGTCATCCGCGCCGATGTCTATGCGGAACTGACCGAAACTCGGCGCCGTATTCTGCACCGGAAGATCGCACACGCCCTCGAAACGAGTACGAAGTCCAACCTGTTCGAACTCGCCCGCCAGTCGTATCTCGGGCGAGATGACCCCAAAGCCCTCGAATACAATCGCAAGGCGGCCGAACGCGCCGCCCAATCGTTCGCGTACGAAACCGCCGTCGTCCATCTCGACCGCGCGTACGAATCGGCGCAGCGACTCCCCAAGCGCGACCTCGCGCTCGAAGTGCGGCTCCAAGTCGAGCTGGGGCGATTCCTGGATGAGTTGGGACGACTCCGGCGCTCGGAAGAGGTTCTCATCGACGCCGTGGCACGCGCCCGAGCCACCGAGTCCACGGTCGGAGAGCTTCCCCTCGCGCTCTTGGGCCTCGCGCAGACTCGTTCGGACCTGAGTGAGTTCCTGTCGTCCAAAGAGCTGGCGCTCGAGGCCTTCGGACTACTCGAGAAGAGCGGAACCCCCCGCGAGCGGATGGCGGCCCATCGGATCCTCGGGATCGCCTCGTGGCGCCTTGGCGACTCGGCGGAGGCCGAGCGCCACCAGCGGGAGCAGATCGCCGTCGCCGAAGAAGTCGGCACGCCCGTGGAGCGGGGTCATGCCCTCATCGATCTCGCGAACACGCTCCTATTGCAGGCCGAGGGACGCGACACGGAAGCGCTCGCGCTCTACCAGAAAGCCGCCGAGTTGTTTGGATTGGGAGAGGACCACGCCGCCCTCGCCCGGGTGCTCATGAATCGGGCGCTGCACGAGTACAGTGTGGGCCAGTTGACCGAGGCGCTCTCCAGCATTACCCAGGCGCTAGAATCGGCGGAGCGCTCCCGTTCACCGATCTGGATCGGGTACTGCTGCCTGAACATGGGGCAATTCCAACTCGATCGGCACGACCTCAACAATGCGCGAGCCCATATCGACCGAGCGGCCTCCCTCCTGGAGCCCCTGGGGGACCGGTTGGCCGCCCAGCAGATCGCGATGATCCGAGGTATGATTGCCGAGGAGGAGGGCAAGTACGACGAAGCGCAGAGCCTCCTCGAATCCGGACGATCCGTAGCCGAGCAACTCCAAATGAGCGCCGAGGTCGCGGAGATGCAATTCCGGATCGCGCATCTGGCTTTCCGCCGCGGCGATCGCGCCGCCGCTCGGACCGCGCTCGACGCGGCGCTCGCCGCCAATATTCGACAGCGTCGGGTCGATCTGGTACGCCAGGTGGACGAGCTCGAACGCGCCCTCCGCTCAGGCGAAGCGTGATATCGGCGCGTGGACCGTAGCGCCTTCCATGGCGGTCGGCCGAACTGCGCCCCCCGATCGCGTAGCCGCCGATGGCTCCCCGTACCCGGATCGGACTCGGCCGACGTTTGAACGCGATGTGCAGCTGATGTTCACCTACATCGCGCAACGATACGATTGGTTCGACCATGTAGCGTCGATGGGCAATGACTTCCTGTGGCGTCCGCGCGCGCTATGGCAACTCGAGCGGTTTCTCACGGAACACAACGTACGTCGAATCCTGGATGTTGGATGCGGAACGGGGGACCTCACACGTCTGGCGGCGCGCCATTTTCCACAGGCGCTCGTCGTGGGGGCCGACTTCACCTCGGCCATGCTGGCCAAAGCAGATCGGCGTATCGGTCGGCCTCCAGAGCGGGCCCGCATCGAATTCGATCGCGCGAGTGCCCTGCACCTCCCCTTCCGTGCGGAGAAGTTCGACCTCGTAATGTCGGCCTTTGTTGCCCGCAATCTGCCGGATTTGCCGGCCGCGTTTCGAGAGCTTCGTCGCGTCCTTCGACCGGGTGGCATTGCGATGACCCTCGAAATCACCGAACCCAACGACCCGTGGTTTCGCGGACTGTTTCACGCGTATTTCGATCGCGTCGTTCCGTGGCTCGGAGCCGCCGTACGGAGTGCCGGACCCTACCGGTACCTCCCGGAGTCTCTCAAGTCGCTCCCCAGCCGTGAGGCGATGCTGCGCCTGTTTGAGTCGACCGGATTTTCTCGCTTCGAAGCGCACCCGCAATCAATGGGGATCGTGACCACGTATTTGGCGGAGGCGGGGGCAAGGGGTTAAGCCTTCCAAACTCCCAGTCGGAAAGCAGACATGGACGCTCCGTTCGATGCGTTTCGATATGCGCATGAGCATTGGAAAGAGGTCGCCTGGCTGAGCCAGAATACCAACCATCTCGTTCCCCCCTCCGTCGTCGAGCCGGCCCTGATCGAAGCGATCCGCGAGCGGCGTTACGAAGGCTATCCCTACGCCCCGGGGGACCCCGAACTGATGCAGCTTGCGCTCAGCGACCTGGGAGTACCCAGCGATTTCACCGGACTCATCACCGCCGGCGGAACGGAAGCTCTCTACATGCTCACCCGCGCGCTCTTGACCTCGGGCGACGAAGTCATCGCCTCCGACCCAAGCTACTTGATCATCCACCGATTTATCGAACTGTGCGGGGCTCGCACGCGCAATCTCGACATTTACGAGCCGCCGTATCGCTTGACGGCCGACCGGGTGCTGGAGGCGATCTCGACCAAAACCCGCATGCTGCTGCTGATCGATCCGCTCAACCCGTTGGGCTCCGGCTATCCGAAGGAAGAGGTGCGTGCGATCGCCGAGATCGCCCACGACCGTCATCTCTGGTTGCTGAATGACGTAACGTACCGCGATTTCAGCGACACGCCGACCCTGGCCGCCACGTTTGCCCCCGAGGAGACCCTGACGGTCTGGTCGGTGTCGAAGAACTGCGGCGAGGCGGGCCTACGGTTGGGAGGGTTGGCCGCCCGTCCCGAGCTCGTAAAGAAGGTCGGTCGATTCAATACCAACGATCTGGGGGTCAACGTACTAGCCCAAGTCGCGGCAGCTGCCGCCCTCCGATCGAAGAGCGCCTGGTTCGACACGGTCCGATCCACGACCCGACGCCACGGAGCGCGAATCCGGGCCGCGGTCGATTCCATTCCGGGTACGTTCCTCCCGGTCTACCCGTCCCAGGCGAACATGTTCGTGATCGATATCGCGAAGACCGGCGTCACCCCCGAAGCGTTGCAGAAGGATTTGCTCGTGCGCGACAAAGTCTTCGTTCGGTCCGGCAACTATCTGTCGCCCAAATTTGGGAGCCGATTCGTCCGAGTGTCGTTCTCGAATCCTTCGGAGCATATCGACCGATTTCTGACCGCGTTCCCTGCCGCGATTGCCCGACTGAGTCCGGGTTCGACCGTGGCGACCCCCGCTCCTACCCCAACCTAACGCAGAGCTGGGGGCCGGGCAATCGCTAAGTGGCCCCAACGGTCGCCCGACCGGACGAACCCACGATGACGATTCGTCGGGCGCTGGCGGAACAACACCCCCATCCCACCCTGCTCTCGGATTTCATTCTTGGGAGCCAGGACGGCCTCGTCAACATTCTAGGCATCGTGCTCGGCCTGACCGCCGCGGCGGCGGACCTTCGCATCCTCTTGATCGCGGCATTTGCGGCGTTGGGTGCGGAGTCGATCTCGATGGGCGCCGTTGCGTATACGTCCACCAACGCCCGCCGACGATTCTACCTCAGCGAAGAGGCGCGCGAGCGACGCGAAATGCGAGACGTGCCGCAGATGGAGCGCGCAGAGGTCCGAGAGGTTTTCGAAAAGTGGGGCTACGACGGTACGGAGCTCGAGGACCTCACCAACCGGATCTGTCAGAACCCGTCCGCGATGCTAGAATTCATGATGGCCTTCGAGCTCAAGCTCGCGCCCGTCGCGGAGGACGCACCGCTCAAGAGCGCGTACCTCGTCGGCACCGCGACGATTCTCGGTTCCTTCATCCCGCTCATCCCCTTCTTGGTCGTGGGCACGAACACGCTGCTCAGCGTCGCGATCGCGGTCGCGTTGAGCGCGGTGACGCTCTTCAGCATCGGCTGGTATCAAGCGCGCACGACGGTCGGTTCCTTGTGGCGGAGCGGTCTCCAGATGCTCCTCATTGGATTGGGCGCGGGTTTTGCCGGATTCCTCATCGGCCATTTTCTCGGAACGGCCTAGGAACCCCCGCCGGTACCGCGTCGGTCGGTCGAACTTCGACATCCACCACCAGGTGAGTTCGACCGGGCCCGTAGGGCTTCACTTCGCGTCCGTCGATCGATTGTATCACGCCCCCAGCCGCGCTCACGGCGCGTCCGACCTGATCGCACGCCCGGGCCGTCCCCCCCCGGACGTCCTCGACCAGGTGCACGTGCAGCCACCCGCCCTCGATCCGTAGCAGAGACAATGCCCGGGGGATCCACGGCAGAGCTGAGGGTAGGTAACCGAGGAACACCCGGTCGGCGCCGTGGAGTGGGAGCGGAGCGGTTCGGTTATCCCCGATAAGCGGGTGAACGCGATCGGCAACACCATTCAGCGACACGTTCGCCGAGAGGTAGCGAGCTGCGATCGGATTCTTCTCCACGGCCAGCACCTCCTGCGCCTTCCCAAACTTCGCCGCCGGAATGGCGAAGTAACCGATCCCGGCAAACAGGTCGATGACGTGCTCGCCGGCGCGGGTGACCTGCCCCGCGCGAAATCGCTCGTTGCGATTGCCCGTCGCGAACATGATTTCGCTCGCATCCAATCGATAGCGAATCCCGTGCTCGCGCACTTCGGTGATCGTGGGGCCGCCCGCAATGATCTCGACCCGGGGACGACGCATTTCGCCTTCGATCGGCCCGACCTGGGTCAGCACGGTTTCGACACCGAGGACCTCCTGCCAGGCGGCTCCGATGGTCGAAAAGTGAGGACGCAATCGGGAGGGGAGTCGGATGAGCAGTACTCGACCTAAGCGATGGTACCCGGCGGGCATCGCGGCAGCGAGTTCGGAACCAGCGGTCTGCGCCAGCCTCGACCGGACGCGCTCGACCGGGGCGCTCGGTCGAGCGATCACCCGCTGATCTCAGCCCCTTTTTCCAGGATTACTTCGAGGAATTGTTGCAGGTGCGCGGTGAGAATCGGATTGTCCGTGAAACCGCAGGCGTCGAGACCTGGCGCCGCGAGGAGCGCGTGCTCCCCGTCGGCGAGCACCTCCGTGGCGAGAAGATTCTCTCGGCTCACGTACTCCACGCCTTCGGCGATCCGTTGGAGTGGAGCGGTGACGAAAGTGACCTTGACGCCGCGCTTGACCGCGTGCTGAATCTTCTTTCCCAACTCGTCTCGGACTTCCGCGATCTGCGGCGTCGTCAAGATGAAGGTCCGCATCGACTGATCCAGGAGCTCGCCAATCTTGCTCAACACTTTATCGCGGCCGCTGAGCAAGTACACGAGCTGCGGCTCCCCGTGCTCCGCGGTGATCCGGTGCAACGTGGAGAGCTTCTCAAAGACCTCCTGAATCGCCCCCTTGAGGTTCTCGGCGACATCGAGCGGAGCCGTAGGGCGGAAGAGAATCGGCTTTCCACCGGTGGGTTGGGCGTATCCCTTTTCCGAGAGCGACTCGAGCACCTTGTACGCCGAGGTTCTCGGAATCCCGGCGGCTTGCGCGAGGGACGAAGCGTCCCCCACGCCGCGCGCGACAAGCGCGATGTATGCACGCGCCTCGTACAAGGTTAGCCCCACCTTCCCGAGCACCTCCACCGCTCGGCGGAATTCTTCCGAAGCGTGGTTGCCTAACTGAACGGCAACCTCTTCGACTGCGGCCATGGGTGCCACACCAGGAAGGCGTTGGGACTTAACGGTGCCCTTCGGCTCTTTATCGAACGGTCTTCGCAAGGTTCAGCAACGTGGCATGACCGAGCAGGGTCTCGATTTCTTCCGACGTCAGGAGCTTTTCCTCCAACAGAAGCGTGGGAATCGGTCGACCGGTCTGGGCGGATGTATGAATCAGCTCGGCGACCTTGAGGTATCCGAGTCGGGGAGTCAAGACCGTGGCCAGCACGGTCGAGCCCAACAGGTATCGCTCCAGGGCCGGTGCATTGGCGGTGATTCCGTCGATGCAGGTGCGCGCGAACACCGGAAGATAGTGGGCGAGGATCTCGATCGAGAAGAGACACTCGAACGCCATGAGGGGCATCATGACGTTGATCTCAAGCTGCCCTGCCTGCACGGCGAGTGTGCTCGCGAGGTCGGCGCCGACGACGTGGAAGGCGACCATGTCCAGGCATTCCGCCGCCGACGGATTCACCTTACCCGGCATGATCGACGAGCCGGGCTGAATCTCGGGCAGCCGGATTTCATCGAGGCCCGTGACGGGGCCGCTCGAGAGAAGGCGCAGATCGTTGGCGATCCGGATCAACTCACCGGCAAGGCTCCGTAGCCACGCAGAGGCGGCACCAAGTGCCCAGCGGCTTTGCATCGTTTCATACGGGTCGCGAGCGGGCGTCAGCGGAAGTTCAGTCAGGTGAGCCAGTTCGATGATCGCGGCGGCACGAAACCCGGGAAAGGTGTTCACACCAGTCCCTACGGCACTCCCCCCGAGCGGGAGCTCCGCCAGCCCACGCTCGACGGAAGGTAGGGTCTCGATTACCCTTTCCAGCGCAGAGGCCCACGCATGGAATTCGCGACCCAGCGTGACCGGCATGGCATCCTTGAGATGCGTCCGCCCGGCCTTTGGGAGGTGGGCGAACTCTTCGCCCTTGGCGTGAAGGCTGGTAAGGAGGGGTTTGATCGCTTTCCGGAGCTCTTGCAGAGCTTGGAGTACCGCGACCTGCGCGGCCGAGGGATACGTGTCGTTGGTCGATTGGCCCCGATTGACATCATCGTTCGGGGACAGCTCCTGGTAGGATCCCCGGGGAAGGCCCAGTAGTTCCAATGCCCGGTTCGCGATGACCTCGTTCACATTCATGTGAAACGAAGTGCCGGCTCCCGCTTGAAAGACGTCGACGATAAACTCCTCGTTCCACTTGCCCTCGGCTACTTCGAGCGCGGCCTTTTCGATCGCGGATCCGCGACGTGTGTCCATGACTCCTTTGGCGAGATTCGCCCGAACACAGGCCAGCTTGAGAAATCCGTACGAGCGGATCAGATACGACGACGCGTGGAGTCCGCTGACGGGAAAATTCTCGCGCGCCCGCAACGTTTGGATTCCGTAGTACGCGGTGATGGGAATCTCCCGTTCCCCGAGCGAATCCTTCTCGATGCGGTGCTCCACCATCGAGCGGCACAAACGAGGTCGGAGGAAAACACTTTAGGTGTTAGGAATCCCCGCTCGACCCCCATTATTGCCTCTGGAAACTCCGGGAAGTGCAGGGAAGTCTTGGCCCCCAAATCGCGCTGGGTTAACGTCCTTGTTCGCCCCGGTGAAGGCGAGATTTTTGGCGGGATTTACGATGGGAGACAGCCCCCCCTCCCGAGATTCACTTCGTCGGGGGGATTCCCGGACTGCGGGGCGCTACAACGGACAGTCGATGCCGTCCGAGCCGAGAAAGTTCCGGTTGCTCAGTTCCCGGTTCAGGGGGATTGGGTGTGTAGTTGTCGAGAGCCACAACACAGATTCATCCCGCGTTACTCGGTCGCGCTCGCGTGGCAGGCTCGGTCACCCCCTCGAAGGCCCGAGAACTTTCGCCTCTCGACTCCACCTCGACTACGGAGATTACCCAACTCCGCCGAGGAGTCACCGCGCTGCGAATTGGGATCGGGCTAATCTGGTCGCTGAATCTGCTGTTTGTACTGGACCCTCAGAATCAATTTTTCCCGGGTTTCAGCGCCACAGCAAGCTCGTTCGGATCGATGACTCTCGGAGGCCCGGAGCTCGCGAACTTTGCCGCGGCGAACGCATCCTGGATGGCGTTCGTGGTCGCCGGGGTCACAGCGTACTTGGCCTTCGCCTTCCTGGCCGGTTTCTCGACCCGGATCGCCTGCCTGATAGGGGCGGGATTCAACGTTGCCCTCCTTCTCACCCAATTCGGATCGATCGTTGTGATTCCGGGCGGGACGGACGTCGGGCCGCAACCGATCTATCTCTTGATCTACGCTGTGCTCTTGATCGCGCATGCGGAACGCTACCTCTCTGTTGACAGCTGGGGAAGGAGTTGGGCTCGAGGGTGGCGAACTTCACTCCGCCGCGTTCGCCCGGCCCGGGGAGGCTATCGAGAGCCGGTAACACCTTCAGCGACGCCCCGCGCCGAAGGACAGGCGAGCTCTGTCGAATCGGGTACGGCTCGATCCTAAGGACTTCGATACTCGAAGGCGTTCAAATCTCACCCGCTCGACGTGCCGAGCTGGTGCCGTTCATCTGACGAAAGAACGAACGACAGCTCGCGGGCAATCGAATTTGGTGTAGTTGACAAAATTGTCTACAACCCTTGATACCCCAGCCGAAAATTCTCGCCGCAGGGGAACTATGCGTCTGAATCATCGAATGGGCCGCCCTGCGATCGGTCTGCTTCTCGGAGTAGCCGTGGTGGTGCTGGCCCTAGCGGCTGCGCCGCTCGCTAGTGCTACGCCTAACGCCGAACCGACATTGGTCCGATATCAGAATGATGCGACTCCAATCCTGAAGGAAGCGGAGTCCATGCCGGCATTCTTGAATGGGGAAGTAGTGAACACCGTCTACTTGAACGGGTATTTTGTCGGAACATCGAACGGGACAAATGCTTCCTACGGGACAGAGCCATTGACGACGATCCCGGAAGTAGGAATACCGGCCACTGTGCTGCCGGCTTCCAATCCCAAGACTATCGAGCCGTTCTGGGTGCTGGTGCCGTGGTTTGGGCCGAAGAGCGCTCCGTACGACCCGGCGTACAACCCGGCACAGTACGGTATCCAGCTCGATTGCGCGCCAGCCACCATCGGGGTCTGCTGGGACCACCCGGCGACGATCTTTGTCCCTGGACTAGGAGTTGTCCCCTTGCCCGGCCACGATCACCTGATCGGGACCAATGCGCAGTATCACGATGTTTGGTGGACCGTGATCGTTGACCTCGTGTTCAATGCGAGCGTGTTCCCGACGTTAGACGGCTCAAGCGGCATCACGTCGCTTGCGGCGCTGCACGCGGCGCAGAAGGCCGGCTACGTCTCGGCGGATCTCCCAACGAATCTGTTCCTAAACTTCGAGGTCATGCCCACCCATGGCGTGGTAAACTGGACCGCCCACCCATCGAACGCCCTCGAGATGTACGAGTCGATGCCCGCGTTCTTGAACGGGAAGGTGGTCAACACCGTTTACCAGCAGGGGTACTTCACGGGCCCAGCGAAGTTCAACACGACCTTCGGCATGGAACCGCTCTTGGCCCAGCCGGAGGCAGGCAAGACCTCGGCCGGCATTCGCCCCGATCCGCTCGCAGACACCGATACGCTCTGGGTCCTCGTGCCCTGGTTCGGGCCAAGCAGTGCCCCGTATGCCCCCGCCTACGACCCTGCGGCGTACGGTATCCAGCTTCAGTGCGCGCCCGCGACCGTTACGGTCTGCTTCGATCACCCCGCCACCATCGATATTCCGGGGCTCGGGGTAGTCCCGCTACCGGGGCATGACCATTTGGTCGCCTCCGCTGATGGCGGCGTTGGCATCTATTGGAACGTGATCGTCGTTCTGGTCACCGACGCGGCCGAATGGCCGAACCTTGCCGGGACGCACGGAATCACCTCGTTCCACGCGCTGCGAGAAGCCCAGGACAAGGGCGAAGCACTGCCGGACATTCCGACGAACATCTGGCTCGTGTTCACAGTGGGGAGCTGAAGACCGGGCAACTAAGCAACGACGTACCTTTGCCCTCGTCAACCCCTTCCTTCCTTCCTTTTCTTAATCTCCCCGTGGCCGTGACTGAGTCGGCCCGGGTTTCACTGACTGTGATCCGTCGGTTGCTGACCCGGGGTGAAGCGGTCACCGCGAGCGACCGGCTGTACCCGTTACTGATGAGGAACGATAGGCTGGAGCAGTTTCCGAGCCATTCTATCAGCCGGTTTCCGAACAACGCGAAAACACTTTAGGTCCGGGTCCCAGTCCAAGTTCGCGCGGCCGACTCCGCCTATGGATGTGGGGCGACCGGCTGGAGCGTCGTTCGTGGTCGATCCTATCGCCCTCACCAACGACATCGGGCAGACGCTGATCTATCTGGCGCTCCTTCCGGCGCTCTGGCTTTTCCTTTACCTGCTCATATGGGAACGCCCCGCGTTCGCGCGGCAGGCCGGGCTCAGCCGAACAATCTTCTGGCTCCTCCTGCCGGCCAGCTTCTTCGGTCTGATCGCAAATCTCCCGTTTCTGCCAGTGGGCGCTGACATTCTGGGAATCAACCTTGCCGGCGGAGTGATTCCACTAGTGCTTTCGGCCCTATTGCTCCGACGGTTCTACGGAGCGAAAAGCTCCGTTCCTGCGGCCTTTTACCTTGCGTTCGCCGCCGAGAGCGGAATCCTCCTAGTGCTCGTATTGCTGGTCTCTTCGACATTTCTGGAGACTCTCGCTGTTGTTGCGGTCGCGAGCGTCATTGTGGCAGTGGTCGGTATCCTGGAGTCCCGGAGCCCACGGCAGACGGACGGCGGAACGCGGATGCCCACGACGTTCGCGCTCGGCCTTACTTCGGCCGTCCTCGTTACCACTTTCCTCACGACCGCCGCACAGCCCGGAGTGGGCATCGTATCGTACTTTCCGTTCTATCTTCTCATCCCGCTGCTCGCCGGAGGAATGTCCGTTCTGCTCCTACGAGAAAGCTCGGGACCTCGCTCTGGCATCGCGGGCCTTCCGCTCGCGTACGCGTCGGCTACGTTTGGGGTATTGATCGGTGCGGATCTCTTGCGCCAACCCCCGCTCTACATGAGCGGCCCTTCCGGATTCTATGTCATCGGTGGGGCCGGGGTCATGGACTTGCTGTACCTGACCGGCCTGCTTGCCCTCGTGGGGGCCTACGGAATGGAACGGGCCTTGACGCCCGCGACGGTTCCTTCCGAGAATTTCGGAGAGCTGCCCCGGACGCCGAACGGGCGCCTTCGGGAAGCGTTCGATCTCGGCGTTCAGGGGGATGTCACCGAGGCCATCGAAGCCGCCGCTCGTGCGGGTCAGGAGGCCGCGGCGGTGGGTCGGTGCCTTCTCGGACGCGCCGACGTTCCGGATGCAGGCCCCTGGGACGGACTCGCCCTCCCTTCGTGGATCAGTGCCGACCAAGCGAATCTCGATGCATTGGCGCGCGCGAAGCCGGACAACCCCCGCGAAGCGTTCCGCGCCTGGACGACTGCGCGCTGGCTCGTGCGAATCGGGCAGGATCTGGGTCGCCGACGATTCGGAACTCCGCTGGCCCGGGGAGTGGCCTTTCTCATCGACCTCGTGCTCGTCACGGCGCCGGCCGCCGTGATCTGGCTCTACCTGGCGCTCACGATTCCCGGCACGGTCGTCGACGTGCTCTCGAACACCGTCTTCGGAGCGGTGGCGTTGGGTTTTGCGGCTTGGGCGTTCCTATATTTTGTCGTCGCGGAGAGTTGGTTCGGCACAACCGTTGGCAAGAGTCTCGTGCATCTGTCGGTTCGTAACCGGGCGCTGGGCGATCCTTCAATCGCCGCGGTGCTCGTTCGCGACGCCCCGAAGTTGTTGCCGCTGAGCATCATTGGTGTGGGCGGCGCCATCGGCGTGATTCTCCTCTTTCGAGGGGCCGATGTTTCGGTCTCGGTGGGCGGACAGGGCGTGGTGCTTGCGGGAGACCCCTTCGCCTTCCTGACGGTCCTGGGATTCATCATCATCACCGTGGGACTCTGCGGACTCGTCGGCTGGATCCTCATGATCGTGTCCAATGAGAGCCAGCGATTCGGAGACCTACTCGCCGGGACGTGGGTCGTGCGCGACGCTATTCCGATCCCCGCGGCAGACCTGCTGCCCCCGGCGCCGGTCCCCGTGGCGGAGGGGAACCGATCCGGTTGAGGGCGATGGCGATGGAAGAGACGTTCGCCTCCCGTCCCTCCTTGTTCGTAAGGCGCTCGGTACCGATTTCGATCGGCCCGACGTCGATCTGTCCCTCCAAAAACCGATGACGGACGACCTCGGCGACATCGACTGCTTTGCCGATGACGTTTCCTCGTGCCTTCACGACCACCGGTCCTGCGCCGGAGTTCAACTCAGCGACCACTTGGAACACATAGGTCATCGTCGGTTTCTGACCGATGAACACGGTCACGCCCGAAACCGGCGAGCCGGCCTGCTCCGGGGACGACATATCGATCGAAACCGTTCGGCGCTACAAGCCCTTTTCGCCGCCGGAGCGGGCGCCATCGGCCTCGCCGGAGCAAAGGTTATCCTACTGATTCGGTACGCGCGCGACGGGCTCGCAGGGGTGGCCCAGCTTGGTCAAAGGCGCCAGGTTGAGGTCCTGGTCTCGTAGGAGTTCGTGAGTTCAAATCTCACCCCCTGCATCTTCCTCTTGTCTCTTCGCACGCGGTGCCCGGGAATTCACTCCCCCTGCGTGAGCTGGCGCTGAGAAGCGCCGGGGGCCGATTCGTAGGCGAACGGCACTATTAACTTCCGCAAGAAGTAGCGGCCGCGTGCGCGCCCCTCGAATGGATTGGTCGCTCGACGTCCAGTATCGGGCCAAGACATTCTCGGGCAAGGTGACGATCCATCTCGAAGACGCCAATCCCTCACTGGTGGTCGACTCGGCGGATCTGGTCATCGAGGCGACGCATCTGGATGGCCAGCCGATTTCCTTCGTCGAGGACCGTGCCGAGGGAGTTCTCCGCTTTGAGCGGATACCGTCGGGAGCTCATCGGCTAGAACTCGTCTATCGGGGGGCTGTCAGTGCCGCATCGTTGCTCGGCCTCTACAGCTCGCCCGCGGGCCCGGGCTACGTCCTCACGACGATGATGTACCCGACCGGAAGTCGGAGATTGGTCCCGTGTTTCGAAGCGCCGTCGATCAAAACCGTCTATGCGCTCACGCTGACGGTGGATGATGGAGTGCTCGCGATCTTCAACACGGACGCGACGCGCGAAACCGTGGAAGGCGATCGGCGACGCATCGAATTCTCTCCGACGCCGCCCATGTCGGCGTATCTCCTGTATCTCGGGATCGGCCGCTTCGACGTGGTCGAACACGGCCCGGCGAAGCGAAGGGTGATCGTGGCAGTATCCCCCGGCCGGGCGGGAAGTGGCGAATTCGCGGCGACCCACGCCACCGAGCTCGTCGAGGGGTTCGAATCGTATTACGGGCAACCGTACCCCCTTCGCAAGCTCCACCTTGTCGGCGTCGAGAACTTCTGGGCCGGAGCGCAAGAGAACTGGGGCGCGATCGCGTTTCGCGAGTACATCCTCCTGGTCGGGCCGACCACGAGCGAGCGCATGCGGCGGATCGTCCGGCTCGTACTGTCGCACGAGATCGCGCATCAGTGGTTCGGGAATCTCGTGACGCCGGCCTGGTGGGACGATTTCTGGCTGAACGAGAGTTTCGCGACGTTCGCTGCCTCGAAGATGATCGACCGTCTCTATCCGGGTCAGGACACCTGGAGCGATTTTCTGGGGGACGAAGCGCCGTCGGCGTTTGAGTTGGACTCGCTGCGGGCGACCCACCCTATGCAGGTTCCGATCCGAAACGCCGCCGAAGTATCCGAGATCGGAGACGAGGTCACGTACGGCAAAGGAGGGTGCGTCCTCCGAATGATCGAAGCTTATCTCGGGGAGGAAACCTTCCGGAACGGGATTGTCCAGTACCTCGAGAAATATCGATATGCGAACGCCCGCACCGCCGATCTCTGGGCGTGCTTGGAGGCCGCGGCGCAAGAGCCCGTGCTGCGCATCATGCAAGAGTGGGTCACACGCCCCGGCCACCCCGTTGTCGAGGTCGCGGCCGACGGCCAGGGATTGCATTTCCGCCAGCGCCGATTCCTCGCTGACGGCTCGGGGGAGAATGGTACCTGGCCGATCCCCCTCCGGGTCCAGGTGAATGGGACCGTCCATCGAATCCTCTTCGATACACCGACCTTGGATGTTCCCCTGCCCGCGGCCGCGGACCTGTGCGTCGACCCGGGACGGTTCGGCTTCTATCGCGTCGCCTACGACGCTCGGCTGCTGGACCAAGTCTGGTCCGCGTTTCTCCAATGGTCGCCTGTCGATCAGTGGGGGCTCATCCAGGATGTCACGTCTCTCGTCGTTTCCGGGGACCTTCCCTTCGAGCGGTATCTGGAGGCCCTAGCAAAGGGCCGCGACCTCACCGCCTACCTCCCGTTGCGCGGGATGCTCGACTCGATCATTCAATTTCGCCCCGTACTGACGGATTTCGTTCCGTTCAAGGACGGCATGCACCGATTTCTTATCCATCAACTCGAGCGGATTGGACTCGCCGACGTACCGCATGCCCCGACCACCGACTCCATCTTGCGCGAACGACTCGCGGTGAACTTGGCGCGCTTCGACGGGAACTACGCTCGTCAGCTGGGCAATCGGTTTTCTGAGTGGGAGACCACTCCGGCCGATCTGCGCGTGGCCATCGCGATTGGATTCGCGCGAACCGGGGGGAAGACGGCCTTTGAGACGTTGCTAGAACGTTTGCGCACTACGCTGCGGGACGAGGAGCGGCTCCAGATGCTGGCCGGGATCGCCAATTGCCCCGACCCCGATCTGCTGCGTCGCGCGCTGACGATGTTTCCGGGTCAAGGGGTGACCCCGTCGCTGTACTGGAACCTCTTGGAAGGGGTCTGCTATAATGACGACGTGCGCGAGCTCCATTGGCCCTGGATCGCCGAGCAGCTTCCCAAGCTGGCTAAGATCTGGGAGCACTCTCCCATCCTTTCGACATTTCTGAGAAACAACCTTCCGATCATCGGGCTAGACCATGAAGCCGACGTTCGGGAGTACTTCGCGACCCACCCGGAACCCGAGACCGAGCGAGGAATCCGTGTCGGCCTCGAAGCCCTATCGGTCTACTCCCGGTTTCGCGATCGAGTGGGTCAATCAGCTCGGTGAGGGAGTTGCGACCTTGCGCCCGTCGGTGATTCGGAACCGGCTGGTCGGAGACCTGTGGCGACTTGACCCGCCGCAGGGATAGTCAACCTCGGTCCGACGAGTTCTCCGTGAGGTGAAAGGAATTAACTCCCGCGCTCCTACCATCTAGGGGGCAAGGAAACACCGGGCGCGGCGCGAACGGGGGCCACCCACTCGCCGCCTGTTCCCCACGATGGGCACCATGGACGAAGGTCGAACCTGCCGGAATTGTGGCGAGCCGCTCCCCCCGGAGGTGCTGGTATGCCCGGCGTGCAGCGAGCCGGTCGATCTAGCGGTCCCGGAAACTTCGGACGCCCTCGGACCCGCGGACTCTCCCGAAGCAAATACGGCTCTCCCCGAACCCCCCGCGCCCTTTTCGTCGGGAGCGAGTGTCGCTCCACCGCTCGCGACTCCATCCGCGGTCCCGACCCGACGTAAGACGAGCCGACCCCCGAGTTCCAGCCCGTTCGCGGCTGAACTCGCCCGACGCTTGGCGCGGTTGCAACAGTGGCAGGAGGGGGCCCAGTCTCTCGACGTCGAGATTCCCTCACTTCCGAAGTGGGCCGAGGAGGCGGCGCGAACGGCCCCGAATCCGGAACAATGGGCCGAAGCGGTCCGGGGAGTCGAGCGGTTGGCCCAAAAGCGAGTGGTCACCGCGTTGGAAGAGTGGGAGAAGCAGACGAAAGG
Organism: Thermoplasmata archaeon; assembly: GCA_049300255.1. Lineage (GTDB taxonomy): Archaea > Thermoplasmatota > Thermoplasmata > Lutacidiplasmatales > UBA184 > Lutacidiplasma. Next base: position 60,672 of record JBAQJJ010000045.1, on the reverse strand, counting down.
ACGACTCGGCCGTCTGGAGGCGTACTCGGTCGACAGCCGGCTGGAACGCGACCAGATCGAGGACGTGCTCCATGCCGTCCGAACCGGCGACGTGTCCCAAGGCCTCGCGACGTATCAACAGGTCGACCGGGTGGTGGCGCTCAAGGAACGCCATCTGGACCAAGCCCGTGAGGAGCTCGAACGCGTGGTCGCGCTGCTGAAAGACATGAAGGCCCTGGGCTTTTCCCCCCCGCAGGATCCGACCGAAATCGCCGAAGAGCTCGAACGGGAGCTCCGCGCGGGTCGACTCGCGGCGCTCAAGCAAGAGATCCGCGCCTTGCGGTTGCAATCCGTTAACCGTTTGAAAGTGGGCTTGCCGGCGTACATCACGGAGTTTGGGAATTTCTTGATCCAGGAACGGGCGCATGGGACCGCCATCGAGCTCGAGGCGATGGAGCTAGCCCGCGGCGCGCGCGATTTTTACAAGGGCCGACCCGAGGAAGCGTTGCGCCGTCTGCGCACGCTGGCGCAAAGCCAGCACCTGGGTTCGTTCCGACCCGATCGCGCGGGCGATCCGGGCGTTAAAGAAGCTTCTCGAAGAACCTGACGTCTTCGTTGTAGCGATGGCGGTGGAGCACGCCGACATCCTCGAACTCCAGATGTTTCAAGAGCGCGCTCGCCGTCGTAAACCGGGCGAGCACATCGACCCACACCTCGTGCGAATTGTTATGCCGCGCCCAATCCACGGCCGTTCGAACGAGCGCGGTCGCCACGCCCTGACGACGCGTCTCGGGATCGACGACCAAGTGAATGAGACGACAGTTCCCATCGCCGATCTCGCAGCCCACCGTGCCGACGATATGTCCGTCCCGGACGGCGGCAAAGTACGTGACCCGCTCCATCCAGCTGGTGAATTCGAGGGGCGTCGGCTTCCACGACTTGGCGAGCTCGGAACTAAGTCCGGGCTCGAAGGCATCCCAGACCCGTTTGAACAACGAACAGATCTCCGGAATTTCCGCGTGCGTTAATCGCTCGACCGTTAACGTCGAGGACCGGCCATTGCCCTTTTCCGTCGAGGAACCGGAGCGCTCCCCCGCGCGGTCCGTACTGCCTTGTGCCGCCACGCTTGTGAACTCCGCAACCGAGTGAGCGCGACCGGATGCGCGCACTCGCTCTTGAGCCTTGCCCCGTGCAACGCGCTACGGAGTGTGCCGGCTCGGTGTCCGGGGAAACGGAGTCGTCTCCCGGATATGTTCGAACCGAAGGAACCAACGCATGAGGCGTTCGATCCCGAGACCAAATCCGGCGTGTGGAACGCTGCCGTGTCGCCGAAGGTCGAGATACCACTCGTAGGCCGCCAGGTCGTTGCCGGTGGCCTTCAGTCGTTCCACCAATCGGGCGAGGTTCGTTTCGCGACAGGAGGCCCCGATAATCTCGCCGTATCCTTCGGAGCCGAGGAGATCGGCGGCCTCGGCCAGACGGGGATCGTGTGGCGACTGCAGCATGTAGAAGGCGACTTGGGCCCTCGGGGGATGAGTGAGGAAAATGGGAACGGCGGATTCGATCGTGAGAGCGCGTTCTTCCGCCGTTCCGAGAGCGGATCCCCACTCGATCGGGAAACCCATCGCCTTGAGTCGGTCGATCGCTTCGGTGTAGGATAATCGGGGGAATGGACCCGCAAGCGCCCGCAGTTCCTCCGGTGGCCGGCCTAAGGCTCGGAGCTCCTCGGGCCGCCGTTCGGCGAGTGCATGCGCCGCGTGTACGATCATGCGTTCGACGAAATCGAGCAATTGGTCGAGGTCGCACCAGGCCAGCTCCACCTCGAGATGGAGGTACTCGGTGAGATGGCGGGTCGTGCGACTTTTCTCGGCTCGGAAGGAATGGGTCAGGGCGTAAACGCGCTCGTTGGGAACGAGGAGCGCTTCGAGGTACAGTTGGGCGGTCTGAGCGAGATAGCCCGGGCGTCCGAAATAGTCGAATTGGAAAGCCTCCGCACCGCCCTCGGCCGGGTTTCCGGTGAGTTCGGGAGGCGTCATCTCGAGCACCTCCTCCGCCGCCAAGAACTCGCGGAGCGCGTGCAACAGCTCTGCTCCTACGCGGAACGTCAACACGTGCTGCGGCGATCGGATCACGAGATGCCGCTTGTCCAGCCGAAATTCTTCGGTCTGGTCGGCAAACATGGGAAACGGTTCCCCCGGATCGACGACCTCGATTGCGGTCGCACGGACCTCGCGCCCACCGGGGGCCCGGGCGTCTTCGGCCACGATGCCCGTGACCTTCAGCACCCCTTCGATCTGAACGTGCTCCACCTCAGAGAACCGCGCTTCGCCTAGCGCGTCCTTGCGGGCGGTGACCTGGGCCGAGCCAGTACGGTCTCGCAGCACAAGGAAGAGGATCCCTCCCGACGACCTCGACCGGAGCACCCATCCTCGCAGCCGAATAGACCGTCCGATCGCTTCCGGGGCGAACACGTGCGACGTCGGTTCGAACGGAGGCGGATCTGCCATCACTGATACTCTCGCCATTTGTGGCCGCATTTCGTGCATTCGAAGATCCGGGTCTCCGGTTCGTCAGCTCCCCTTGTTTGTCGGAGGACCCAATAGGCGGTCCCATTGCCGCACTTGGGACATTCCTCTTGGGCGGTCGGCAGCGTGGCGATCTTCGTGTCCACCACCGCGACCTCTCGCCCGGTCGGGGTGGAGCGCCCCACCTCGACGCCGGCTCCGAGCGGCACCTTGGTCCCGCACGTCCCGCACCGCCACACCCCGGCGGCCTTGTCGGGGCGCATCAATCGCTTACACTTCGGACAGAACATTGCCTGCGATTCAGCCGCGGAAGCGTATATGACGGTTCGTGCGCCTAGATCAATTGCTCCGCAGTGCCCGCGCTAGAGGGTGGCGCGCTCGGAGGTAGGACGCTCAACGGGAGTGGCGAGGGCTTCGCCGCCGGCGCGAGCAGCTGCCGCATGTGCTCCATGTGGCGTGTCAGGTCGGCCTTCGTCGCGATGTCATGCCGTACGTAGTACTCTCCGCGGACCTTGGAGAGGGCAGCCTCTACCCGCGTTCCCGCTTCATGAATCGCGCTGGCCTCGCCTACCAACGCGATTCCGCGCGACGTCGAGAAACGGACCTGGGCGCCGCCAACCGCCTCCACGCTTCCGTAGAGTACGTGGACGCCGTCGGCCTCGATCGCGGGCTCGTCGATCGTCACAATCCCACCGGCCCGGACGGCGCCTCCATATCCGGATGGGACGACGTACTTGACGACGGTGGCGCGCAACCGGAATCGGACGAGATTCGGGTCGACATGTCCCTCGGCGACTCCCCATAGCAGCTGCGCGAAGTCGCCGTCTTCGTACAGCGCGAGCACGTTGATCCCCTCCGGATCTCCGAACCGTGCATTGAACTCCAATAACAGGGGTCCTCGCGAAGTGAGCATGAACCCACCGTACAAGATGCCCCGGTACGGGATGCCTTCCTTCTGGAGCGCTTGGACGCTCCGCTGCATCACGCCGAACGCGCGATCATAGTCCTCTCTCGAGAGAAACGGAAGCAGATGGTCGCGCTGAGAATACGATCCCATACCTCCGGTGTTACTCCCCTGGTCCCCTTCCTGCGCTCGCTTGTAATCTTGGACGGCCGGCATCGGATACAGTCCCGAATCGGTGACGAACGCCATCAAGCTGAATTCTTCCCCGTCGAGTTTCTCCTCCAGGACGACCGAGCCTCCTCCGGCCGCGAGTAGGCCCTCAGCGTACGCCACCCCTTGCGCCGGAGTCTCGAAGTCGGCTCCCTGGACCCAAACCCCTTTACCGGCCGTCAAACCCGCCGGTTTGACCACGAACGGACCTGAGAACTGGGCGATACCGGCGGCCACTTCCTCAGGTCGTGTGACAACGACGAACTTCGGGGACGACTCAATGTGGTACTTGGTCAGCAACGCGCGAGCGAAGGCCTTCGAGCTCTCGATGCGCGCCGCAGATTGGGAGGGCCCCACGACTGGTATCTCGGCGCTCCGAAGAGCGTCCGCGACCCCGGCGGCCAAGGGAGCTTCGGGCCCGATCACGGCGTACTCAATACGCTGCGCTCGAGCGAACTCGACGACAGCGGTCGATTGCGATGGATCGGCCCGTCGGCTCGCTTGGGCGATCCGCTCGATGCCGGGATTGGCATTCGACGCCACACTGTAGATCGCGGCTCCCGCGCGATGGAGTGTCGCCGCGAGCGCGTGTTCGCGCGCCCCGCCGCCGAGTACTAGGACGCGCATAGGATCCGGTCCGAGACGACACCGTCCGGGTTATATCCGTGGTGGCTGGGTTCGCGCGCGTCTCGAGGAGGAAGCCTCCTCCGACCGCGGTTCCGCCACCCTTATGAAGGGGGCGCAGGTGGGCGGCTTCCGGTGCGCCTATGGAGGTCCATGTTTCCGAAAAGGAGCACGATGTGCTCCGCCTCGAGCTCCCCCGGGGCGAGGAGACGCTGTTGATTCCTCTGGTCGAGGCGTTGCAGAATGAGGAGAAGGTATTGGAAGCCCGCTACTACCTCGGGCATCCCTTCCTGGACCGCCCGACACTCTTCCTCAGGACGAAGGGCGAGAAGCCCCAGCAGGTACTCAAACGAGTCCTCAAGGACCTGAGCGATATGTACGGGGATCTACTGACCGACTTCGATAAGAAAGCGGACAAAGTCAAGGCCTGACAAGGACCGCCTCACGATGCTGAAGGAATGCGCCCAGCACGGGTACTTCCGCGCCGAAAACTGCCCCGTCTGCGGCCAGCCTGGTCGCTTCCTGATGAACGACCGGGAACTCGACCACCTCGGCCGTGTGATGACGGGCATCCTCCGGCACTTTCCTGACCGTTACCACCTCACGGTCGACGAACACGGGTGGATCTCGCTCGCGCAGATCGTTCGGGCGGTTTCCCAACAGCACCGCGCCTACCACTGGCTGCGGGTGCACCACTTGGTCGCCATCGCGGAAAGCGACCCGAAGGGACGGTACGAGGTCCGCGACGATCGAATTCGTGCGACGTACGGACATACGCTCGATATCGTGCTCGACCTGCCGACGGAGAACGTCCCGGACCACTTGTACTTCCCCGTTACGGGCGAGGAGGCGGCGCTGGTTCTGGAAGTTGGCCTACGCCCGTCCGACCGCAAGAAGGTGCATCTCTCAAAGACGGCCGGCGATGCCCGCGCGGCCGGCTCGGTCCGAACGCCCGAACCGGTGATCCTCGAGATTGATGCGAAACGCGCTCGGGCCGGTGGACTCGTGATCATGCAAGCCGGCAAGACGGTCTTCCTTACCGACCAAGTTCCCCCCGAGTTCCTGCGGCGACTCGAGTCCGACGAATCGGTGGCGCCGTCCGAGTAATCGGTTCGCCTCTCAGTCGATCACGACATTCGATTCGTAGTTGGTCTCGGCGTAGATCAACACCTGCGGCCCGGTCGGGTACGGATTGGAGAAGACGAGGTAGAACGTGTCGGTGTACGGCGCTGCGAAGATGATCCGACCGGTCTGGGAGGGTCCGTCATAATACAGCGCGCTCGCGTTCTGGTGTTCTGCGAAGACGGCGTATTCGGTCGAATTGTAGATCGCGAACACGACGTCCGAACCGATCGGATTCATGACGGTGTAATTCCCGACCACGTAGTCTTCCCCCGTGATCTCCCCAGAGAGGTACGTGTTGTTTGCCGGCGTGATGAGATAGGAGCCCGTCGTGGTCAAGGGATCGTTGACGCTGGGCGGACCCGAAAGCGTGGCGGAAGCCATCGCATAGCCCAGTGCAACGATCAAGCCGACGATCACCACCACGCGGAGGGTTCGCACGAATCGCATCCACCATCGTGTCTGGCGGGGCAACCGTCGGAATTCCTGAGGGGTCGAAACCGCCACCGGGTTTCCACACGTCGGGCAGCTGGGGGCTCCCGGAGGAGCTGCGTCGCCGCAGAGGCTGCAGGTACCCCAAGAACCCCCAGGAGGGGCCGGATCGGTCACGGGTCTGCTCCGTAGCCGGGGATACGGCTTTTGTGCTTTCGTACGAACTATCGGAACTTCGTTGCGGACGCGCCACCGATGCTCCGGGCGCGGTTACGTCTTTCGTTTCGCGGACCCCAGGTTGATGAGGACATTCTTCCGCCGCGTGTAGGCCTCGATGGCGCGGACGCCCTGTTCGAATCCGATTCCGCTCTCTTTGTACCCGCCAAAGGGGGTTTGCGGGAAAGTCGTCGGCGGTTCATTGATCGCCACCATTCCCGCCTGAAGTTGCCGAGCGACGGTGTGCGCGGTGGCAAGGTCTTTGGTCCACACCGAGGCAAAGAGGCCGTAACGGGTATCGTTCGCCAGCGAGATCGCTTCGTCAGTCGACGCGAATGATTGCACGGACAGCACCGGACCGAAGATCTCCTCTCGGACTACGCGGGAGCTGCTGGGAAGGTCGCGGATCACCGTCGGTCGGATGAAATTCCCCTCGCTCAGCGACGGGTCGGAGATGGGGGACCCGCCGCAGAGGATCGTGCCGCCTTCCGGACCCGCCGCGTCGATGTATCCGCGCACCCGGTCCGCTTGATCTCGCGACACTAACGGACCCATATCGATCGCCTCGTTCGTACCTGGTCCGAGCTTGAGCCCATTCGCGATCGTCGTGACCTTCTCGAGGAGCGGGACTTTCACGGACTCCGCGACGATCAAGCGCGAAGCGGCCCAGCACATCTGTCCGGCGTTTCCGAAAACCCCAAAGGAAACGCCCCGAGCGGCGCGATCTAGGTCCGCGTCCGGAAAGACGATCACCGGGCTCTTTCCCCCCAGCTCCAACGTCGTCGGCACGATCCGGCGGGCCGCGAGCTCTGCGATCCGTTGTCCGACCTCACTGCTCCCCGTAAACGATACGGAACGGCACCGAGGATCCGTGATCAATGCCTCTCCTATCGCCGAGCCACTTCCCACGACGACATTCAGGATTCCATCCGGTAGGCCCGCCGGTCGTGCCAGACGGGCCAACGACAAGGCCGTGAGTGGAGTGAGACTGGCCGGTTTCAATACCACCGAGTTCCCGGCGGCCAGAGCCGGAGCGATGGAGCGGCACGCCAACAGCAGCGGATAATTCCACGGCGCGATATGCACCGTGACCCCCAACGGCTCGCGGATCGTGTAATCGAAGCGGCTCCCGGGGACCGGGATCGTCTCGCCTTGAATTTTATCGGCCAGTCCGGCGAAGTACTCGAACGTGCGGACGGTGAATCCGATGTCGGCCCGGGATTCTTTGAGGGTCTTTCCCATGTTGAGCGTCTCAAGGCGGGCGAACGCCTCCAAGTTCTGTTCGAGAAGCTGGGCCAGCCGGTAGAGCGCCCGCGCGCGTCGGCTGCCATCGTCGGTAGCCCAATTCGAGGACCCGAAGGAGGCGTCGGCCGCCTCCATCGCTTGGTGGGCATCATCCACGGAGGCGATCGCTGTTTCCGCGAGGGGCTGATTGGTCGCGGGATTGAGCAGCGTCTTCCGCTCGCCTCGCGAGCCGGGGATTTCCTGGCCTCCGATGAACAGCCCATACGGGGCTTCGCTGTCGATCGCCATGGTTGGTTCGATGCGCGAGCGCATCGGCCCACTTAGCGCTTAGCCGCTTCCCGCCGGTCCTTTGGGAGGCGGAAGCCGTAACGGATAGGCACGACCCTTCCAAGTGGTGGGTTGACGGGCCCAACCCCGGGCGAGCGAACTACCGACGAGTCGCAGATAGTAGGCGACCGCCAGCGGGAACAGAAGGCCGTAGACCGCCGGCGCTCCGCTGCCGCGCGCGAAAATCACTTGCTTTCCAAAGAGGGCGAGGTAGAGAAACGCGCCGACCCCGATGAGGAGCGGAGTTCCGGTCCAAAGACCGAAGGGGAGAAGGCCGAGCGGCAGCAGATACAGGGTGGCGAGGCCCACCAAAAATCCCACTTGTCGGGCCGCTACGAATTCGGTCCCATGGACGTTCTTGAGCAGCCCCTCGAACATCTCGTGTCGATCTCGGTACATGCGCGTCGTACCCAGTCCGGGAGCGAGCGCCATCCGAAGCGTCAGGCCGTGCGCGCGGAATCTTCGGGCCAGAGCCACGTCCTCGAGCACGGCCCCCCGCACCGCCGCGTGCCCACCCACCGTATCATAGGATGACCGGCGGACCAACAGAAACTGGCCATTCGCCATCGCCGCCGACGAGGTGGCAAGGTTGACGCGCGGCGCCCGGAAGTAGACCAGGACCATTTCGGAAAAGAAGGGGAGAACGAGCCGCTCCCAGAAACCTTCCATAGCGACCCGCGGAGCGGTTGTCGCCAGATCGGCCGATTCGCGCTCGGCCCATTCGACGGTGGTGCGGATGGCCGATGACTCCAGACGAACATCGGCATCGAGAAAAAACAGATACTCACCCTTCGTGGCGCGTGCCCCTACCTCGCACGCCCAGTTCTTCCCCACCCAACCCGGGGGGAGAGGCGGCTCTTCCAGGACACGAATTCGCGGGTCTCGGTCGCGAGCGATCTCACGCGTTCGATCCGTGGATCCCCCGTCGACGACCACGATCTCGAGATTCGGGTAATCTTGTGCCAACACACCATTGAGCGTTTCGGGGAGATCGAGCTCCTCATCACGCGCCGCGATTACGACACTGACGCGCGGACGGGGGCCGCTACTTGGCGGGGCGGTCGACGGTTCGAGTCGCGGCAACTGGGCCGCGAATAGGATCACGGTTCCGTGATAGAGGAGGACCATGCCCGCCGCGACGAGTAGAAGGAGCTGAACCCAGAGGGGGACCATCGCTCCGCGATGACGGTGCCTAATTAAGTTCCGCTCCGTGGGGAGGCCGAGCCCGCCGATGGAGACCGTCACCCACCCCAGAATCCGCCCGGGGATCTTGGAGGATCGACTGTATCAATCCCGCATCGTGGAAACGGCGCTCGCGCATAACACGCTGGCGGTACTTCCCACTGGACTCGGCAAGACTGCGATAGCGCTTCGGGTGATGGCCGAATTCCTGCTGCGGGAACCCACGCGTTCGATCCTCTTCCTGGCTCCCACACGGCCGTTAGTAGTCCAGCACGGCCGAACGATTGCGGCGACCCTCTTCTCCCCCCCTCCGGTCATTCTGACGGGGACGATCCCCCCGGAGCGACGGGCGACCCTTTTGCAGCCGCCCCAAATCGTGGTCGCCACCCCCCAAGTCATAGAGAATGACTTGGAGCAGGGCGGCTTCTCCCTCGCGAATTTTTCTCTGATCGTGTTCGACGAGGCCCATCGCGCCGTAGGTGACTATCCGTATGTCGCGATAGGGCGGACGAATCGCGATGGTCCTCGCGCACGCGTCCTGGCCATGACCGCCTCTCCGGGGTCCCGCATCGAGCGGATTCGCGAGGTGTGGACCCACTTGGGCATCGAACGCTTCGAGTACCGAACCGCCACCGATGCGGATGTGCTTCCCTACGTGCACGGCATTCAGATCGAAACCGTGGAAGTTCCGCTCCCTGCGGAAGTCCGTCACCTCGCGATCTTGCTACGAACAGCGTTCCAGCGCCAAGTGGAGGTGCTGCGACGATACTCCCTCCTCTCGGCCGGGGACGCGGGTCGACGAGATCTCCTGGCGCTCGGCGAGCGGCTCCACCGGGAGGTCGCGGCCACTCGAAAGCAAGGGGGATTGGCGCCTCCCGGACTCTGGGCGGCCGTGACCGCGCAAGCAGCGGCGATGAAGACGCTCTATGCGCTCGAACTGATCGAAAGCCAGGGCGTAGAATCTCTCCGTGAATTCCTCACTCGACAGACTCGCAGCGCTTCGGGCCGCATGACGCCGGCGCAACGGACCTTCCTGAACGATCCGGACGTGGTTCAACTTCGCGCGGGCTTGAACTCCATATCGATCGAGCATCCGAAGGTCGCCAAGACGCTCGAGATCGTTCGCGCGGAGCTCAATCGATCCGAACTGGCCCGTGTGATCGTGTTTTCGCAGTATCGCGACACCGTGGAACTGCTGGTGCGCGCCCTGGAGAACTTGCACGATCCGGCGATTCGCCCGGCGCGGTTCGTCGGGCAAGCGGCGCGCGGCTCGGAGGAAGGCCTCTCGCAAAAGGAACAGGTTCGCATCCTCGATCAGTTCCGAGAGGGGACCGTCAATTGTTTGGTGTCCACGTCAGTCGCGGAGGAGGGGTTGGACATCCCCTCCACGGATGTCGTGGTGTTCTACGAACCGATTCCGGATGTGATTCGCACGATTCAGCGTCGAGGGCGCACGGGACGCGCGCGCGCCGGCCGCGCGATCGTGCTGGTATCCCAGGGGACCCGAGACGTGGGCATGCATCGCGGCGCGGGCGCTCGGGAGCGACGCATGCACGAGATGCTCGAACGGGTCGAAATGGAGGCGCGCGACGGGGCGTTGCGGCCCCCCACGTCGGCCCCGGTGGTACAGCGAACGTTGACCGAGTACGGGCAGTAGCGCCGCGCTCAGCGCCCAGTGCTGCCAAAACCACCGACACGCGATCGTGCCGCCCGAACTTTCCCAAGTCGGACCGAGGTTGGCAAGTCCTCCACGACCCGGAGTTGACCGATGCGATCACCCGCTTGGATCCGATAGGTCCCCTCGAACAAGTAGGTCATCGGAACCAATACCTCACCAGAATAATCTCGATCGATGGTACCGGGCGCGTTCACCACCAGCACACCCTTGGAGCTGAGCCCGCTGCGCGGGCGCACCTCGAGAAAAGTTCCTGGAGGGGCGCGCATCCGAAATCCGGTCCGGACCAGTGTGACGGCGGTGCGCGTGAGATCAGTGGATTCCGCTGCGCAGAGATCGAAGCACGCCGACCCCGGGGTGGCGCGCGACGGGAGCGCCACGGGAACCGCCCCGGCAACCCTTTCGATGATCACCGCTCGGCGACGGGTGGGCATGACCGGGACGAAGCCTGCGGCGACTTAGCCTTTCGTTGGGGAACGCCCGTCCGGGATCTACCCGGAGGCCGTCGGTTCGACGGGAGAATTGTGGAGGCCCGTAGACTCCGGAGTTTCCTCGGACGGCTGCGTGGACAAATATCGGACGACCAAATGCCCTTCCGCGCGACGGAGAATCTTACCCAGCGCCGGCGGACTTCGTCCGGTGAGACGCGCGAGGCGGGTCAACGTGATCCGACGTGGCACTGAGTAGTATCCCAGCGCCCAGGCGCGCGCGAGGAGCATCGATTGCAGACGGGTCAACCGGGCAGCGCCGGCGTCCTCCACATAGGGACGGCTGGACGCACGAAGGACCCGGTAAGAAAGTCCCTCCCGAGCTAAGCGCGACAGAACCCGATGCAACGATCGTTCCTCGCCGTGGAACGACGCCACGACCTTTTCCGACGATATTCGAAACGGTGCTGTCGGGGAAATTTGTCCGCCGGCGAGCGCGAGGAGCCGGCGGACACCCTCAGGATTCCGTTGACGAACGAGCAGAATGTAATCTCGTGTCCGGGGACGCCGGTCGACTACCTCGAAGCTCTCCAACCCATACAGGCGTCGAATTCGACGAGATTCCCGTTCGAGATCGACCGCTGAGCGGAGCGGCCCGCGACGGCGAAGCCGTAGCAGCTGGAGTCGCCACCCGCGCTCCAGGCGCAAGGTCTCGAGCAGCTCGACCTCCTCGTAGCGATCAAAAAATCGGGGCGGGATGAGCCCGAGCAGGATCAGGTCTTCCGTGCGAAATTCGAGGGTAACGGTCTGCATCGCCGAGGGGCCTCCAGGTCCAGGTTTCCATATGAACCTAGGGGCGACCCGGGACCGCTCCGGCTTTTAAATAGCGAAAGAGGCTCCGCGCGGCGATGGCGTTCGATTCTCTGGGCGAATTCCTCGATGCCCTCGAGGCGCGAGGGGATTTGCTTCGCATTCGTCGGCCGATCAGTCGGGACCTCGAGATCACCGAACTGACGCAACGGGTCGTACGGAGCGACGGGCCGGCGCTCTTGTTCGAAAATGTCGTGGACAGCCCTTATCCCGTCGCAATGAACGTCTTGGGCTCGCGCCGTCGGATCGCCTTTGCGTTAGGAGACGCCACCGTCGACGCGACTGCCGAGCGGGTCGCGCGGTTGGTGCACCTTCGACCCCCGGCGGGAATCGTGGGGGCATTGCGCGATTTGGGCGGAACCTTGGCCACGCTCGAAACCCTTCGCTCGCTGGGCCCGAAACGCCTTCGGTCGGGGCCGTGTCAGGAGGTCGAAGAGCCGAAGGTGGATCTTGATCGCCTCCCGATCTTGCGGTGCTGGCCGAAGGACGGCGGGCGAACCATCACGTTCCCCATTGTGATCACGAAGGACCCGGAGTCGGGAGAAGCGCACACCGGAATCTATCGATTGCAACAGTACGGCCCCGATACGCTCGGCATGCACTTCCAGATTCATCGCGTCGGGGCGAACAATTACCGAAAGTGGGTTGCTCGGGGCGAACGCATGCCAATCGCGGCGGTCCTGGGCGCCGATCCGGTGACTCTCTTTTCCGGACTCGCGCCCGTCCCCGAAGGCATCTCGAATTTCGTGTTCGCGAGTTTCCTCCGCCAGTCCCCCTTGGAACTCGTCCCCGCGCGTACCGTGGACCTCGACGTGCCCGCTCAAGCCGAAATCGTGCTCGAAGGATACGTCGATCCGACGGAACGGCAGGTCGAGGGTCCGTTCGGCGACCACACAGGATACTACTCCGCTCCCGAAGAATTTCCGGTTTTCCATGTGACCCACATTACCCACCGGGCCCACCCGATCTATCTCTCCACCGTGACCGGAAAGCCTCCCACGGAGGATGCGATCCTGGGGAAGGCCGTGGAACGGGTCTTCCTCCCGGTCGTGCGGCTCGTCCTCCCGGAGATCGTCGACATGGAGCTTCCTCTCGAGGGACTGTTCATCAACGTGGTCGTGATTTCCATACGGAAGGCCTACCCGGACCACCCGCGCAAAGTCATGCATGCGCTCTGGGGTCTGGGCCAGATGATGTTCGCCCGGTACGTCGTCGTGGTCGACGAGGAGGTGAATGTGCACGATCTTTCGGAGGTCTTGTATCGCGTCGGTCTTCAGGCCGATCCGGGTCGCGACTTTGAGATTGTCCAGGGTCCGGTCGATCAGTTGTCGATCTCGAACCCAATTCCGAACCTGGGTGCTAAGGTCGGCATCGACGCGACCCGCAAGCGCCGGGAGGATGGATTCCCCCGTCCCTGGCCCGAAGAGATTCGGATGGATCCGGCAGTCGTCGAGCGAATCACGACGTGGCTGACCGAGGATCCCATCTTCCAGCGACTCCGGCCGTCGGATAAGTCGTGACGGCGCCGCCGCCCAAGCGGCGCGGCCGTCTCGCCGAGGTCGGGAAATTCCTCGAGATACAGAACCTCGGTCTCAACCTTCCCTTCGCGCTCGCATTTCTGCTCGCCGCGTCAAATGGCCCACCCTCTGCCTGGAAATTCCTCTGGATCGTGGTCGCATTCGTTGCGGCACGCAATGCGGGTCACAGTTTCAATCGCTGGGCCGATCGGGAGCAAGACCGGAACAACCCTCGCACGCGCGATCGCGCGCTGGTCACCGGTCGCGCGTCTCCCGCGTTCGCGCTGGCACTGGCCGGAGGAAGTGCCGCCCTCTTGCTGATCGCGGCCTATTTCCTTAATCCGTTGGCCCTGGCATTGGCGCCCGTCGCCCTGCTGCTGATTTTCGGCTACAGCTACTCGAAGCGTGTCACCACGTTCACCACGGTCGTGTTAGGCTTGGTCGAAGCCGTGACACCGGCGGCGATCTACATCGCGGTCCAAGCGACGCTGCCGATCGCCGCGATCGTGGCGGTCTTCGGCATGCTGGCCTGGGGAACCGCGTTCGAGACCGTACACAGCTTGGGTGATTTGGAGAGTGATCAAGAGTTGGGACTCTACTCGATCCCGGTGAAAATCGGCCAAGAGCGGAGTCTCATCCTCGTCCCAGTTCTACATGCCCTTGCATTGGGATTGTTCGCGGTCTTCGGCTGGTTGAACCACTGGGGACTCGTCTTCGACGGCCTCCTCGCCCTCATGGGAATCGTCGCGGCCGTGGCGGACCTTCGACTTTTCCGACGACCGGCGGACGCTCGAATTCCGTTCCAGATCCACTTCCTTCTGAGTACGCTGTTCCTGGTCGGAACCGCCGCGGCCGTGTTCGGTCGGTAAGGTCACGACAACGCGATCTCAGGGGCGAGGTAGGACAGCTCAAATCCCGCGAGGACTCGCTCGGACGAGGATGCGCGAATGCCCCAGGTAATGATCGGTCTGTCCGCCCGCGACTATCGGACGACGAACGAAGTGTGGCGGATGGCGAAACGCCATCTTAACCCGCTGGTCCGTCGTCGCATCGGATGGCGAGGCCGTTCGAGTTTCCTACGCCAGTTGATCCTATACGGCTTCGAAAAGGCGAGCGAGAACCCGGGTGATTTCCTCCGACAGGTCCGCGAGACGCATGACCCCCTCTTCGGACGTCGCGGTCGGTCCGAGGCGGGCGCTGAGCACCGAGAGGCGTTGGTGGCCGCCTGGGCCGCTTTCTTCCCTCAAAGCGTCGGTGGTCTTGGGCGCCCTCGTCCGCGCAAGGGCGGAGCGAAGAACGGTGCCCCTCCCTGAGCGGCGCCACTGGTGTTGTCGGACCAGCGACCGCCGAAGGATTGAATGACCCGCCATCTCGAGGCCCTCGATGGGTTGGCCCTGCTTGGCTCGGCCCGCGTCGGACCGTTGCACTTTCGCACCCCGGCATTACTTGAATCCGGAGCCACCCCCGACCAGTCCGCGCGCACCCCGAACTTCCGCGTCCTCCATCGCGCGAGTTCAGCGCTTGGAAAACGATGTCTCGCACTCGAGAGCGGTTCGGAGACGTTGGAGCTGACCTATGACGTCCCCGCTCCCGAAGTCCTAGGACGCCCCGGGATGGTGCAGCTGGCGGGCCCCGATGCTTGGATCGTCCGTTGCCCGCTCGACGCACCCCAGTGGGACCGCCTGCGCGCCGCGCGGCCGGCGTTGATCGTCCTTTCCAATGCTCGCTTCATGATTTCCGAGGGGGCGCCGTTCGTTCAGGCGATTCAGGCGATCCGGGAGAAGCTGGGCGCCGAACCGGTGCTCTGGACCCCGCGGGTGGCGTTGCCCCATCGGCTGGCGCTGCTCGCCTACCTTGGGATCGACCTCGTGGACACGACGGAAGGGCTCTGGCGTGCCACCGAGGGCACTTACCTCGACACCGAACTGGGCGAGTTCGACGCGGCCGCCGCACGGAGCGAGGGTCGTTGTGCCTGCTCCGCGTGTCAATCGACGCCGCCCGGATCGCTCGAGGATCACGCAGAGCAGTTGTATCGCCACGAAATGGCACTGGTGCGCGCGGCGATCCGAACGAATCGACTTCGCGAGCTTGTGGAGAGTCGGCTCGTCGCCGAGCCATTGCTGGCGGAACTACTGCGATATGCAGACGAGTGGCTCGGCCCCTTGCTCGAAGAGCGCACACCCGTAGTGGATGCGCGCCAATGGTCCTATGTCCTCGCCGAATCGCAACGGCGCCCCGAGGTCGCCCGGTTTCGGCATCGCTTGATTGCGCGGTACCGACCGCCCGCAAGTAAACGCGTCCTGCTGCTGGTCCCGTGCAGCCGTACGAAACCCTATCGAAAATCTCATAGCCATCGCCGATTCGCACAAGCGCTCGAGCCACTTGCTGCCCGCGAACGGGTCCACTGGGTATCCGTCAGTTCCCCGCTCGGTCTCGTACCTCGTGAGCTAGAAGACGTGTTCCCGGCTCGAAACTACGACATCCCGGTCACCGGAGAATGGAGCGAAGTCGAACAGCATCACGTTCTCGAGGCGCTCGATCATCTGTTGGCCACCGGACAGTACCAGAGCATCGTTGCCCACCTCGACCCGGAGGAGTACGCGTTCCTCTACGATCGGCTGGCCCAGCACGGGAAGGCCCGATGGACGATTCTAGACCATCGGACGACCACGCCGGAGTCGCTCCAAGCGCTCCAGGCTGCCGTTGGCGAGGCGCTTCAAGGGATCGCTCCCGTTCACGGGGGTCCGCTCGAGGTCGTTCGAGAAGAATTGCAGGAGCTCGCGGCGGTCCAATTTTCCCGGCCCGCGGCCGACCAACTATTCATGCCCCCTATCCGCTTGATGGGCCGACCTTGGTTCCAAAAAATCACAGACGCGCGACGGACGGACTTGGCCACGTGGCGGGAAGAGCGTGGACTTTTCCAGCTCACGGTTGCCGGCGGTCTTCGACTGCATTCTTCCGCGGTCCTTCAAGTGGAAGTAGCGCCCGAGGTACCCCTTCTAGGCGACCTGTTTGTTCCCGGGGTTCGGAACGCGGACTCCAATATCCGAGTCGGCGACGCGGTCCTCTTGGTTCGCGCCGGATCGCTTCTCGCGGTGGGCGAAGCCCATTTGTCCGGAAACCTCATGCGGGAGTTGGACCACGGTCTTGCCGTTCGCATCCGCCATCGGGTAGCGGGTACCGCCCCTCCGGCGCGCGAACCGACACGACCATGAGAGCGTGGAACAGTGGCGCGACCCGTGGGCCGGTCGTCCAGCGGTGAGGATGCCGCGCTTACAACGCGGAGATCGACGGTTCAAATCCGTCCCGGCCCACTACTGCCTGAGAACTCGACGGCTCCCATCTGTGGACGCTAGCTCTCGCCGACGCAGCGAGGAGGGCCCGATCCCGCAGCACCGATCTCGCCCGCGGCGTGGCCGGCCTAGCGGAACGGACCGGACGCCGTGCCCGTCTCTCGCTCACCTCTCCCTTATCCCCTCTGACGGCGGTTTATGTACCAAGGAGCAACAATGACAGCAGTAACAGAGACCCAAGCTCGCGAAATGATCGCGGTCGTCAACAGCCGAAACGTCGAAAAAGTACTGGACCAATACGCCGAAGACGCCACTTTCCAGGGCCCGGGGCAAGAGCACCCGATCCAGGGAAAAGAAGCGCTTCGCGCGTTCTACACCGGTAGCTTCGCCGCATTCCCGGATTGGACCCTCAACGTGACGACCCTCTCGGTCGTCGGCAACGAGGTCCTCATCGTCAACTCGGTCGGCGGAACTCACGACGGACCTTGGGCGAGCCCCGAGGGGAAGTCGATCCCCGCCACGCACCGCAAGTTCGCGCAGGAGCAAATGACCCGGGTCGTCCTCAACGAGAAGGGGAAGGTTCAGTCTGTGCGCGCCTACGGGAACCCCGCGGACCTCACGCGACAACTTGGCCTGTAAGCCCGCACGCGAAGCGAAGCCATCCCTTCCGGGATGATTCTTCGGCCGCCAACCATTTCCACCCTCGCCCTCTCGCGGATTACGAGATCACTAGCCTTCTGCCGATCCGAAGGACGCCGGCCCCGTAGCAGGGGTGGGTGAGGGCGAAATCCTCATTCGATACATACTCCGTGCCTCCTCACATGTTTGACACTGTCCTCTTGACGATCGATGGCTCCCCCGACTCCGAACGGGCGCTCGCTTTGGCAATTGAGATCGCGCGTCGTTTCGAAGGGACGCTCCATATCGTCAGCGTGATGCGCATACACGTCATTTCCTCCCCGATGGGCGGAGCGATCGCTCCGCCAACTTCGGAGGATAGCAAGTCCACGCACGAATTACTACGAGCGGCGCAGACCCGATCGAATTCGCAGGGCGTCGGCCATGTCATCACCCAAGTCTTGGAAGGCCCCACGATCCCGGAGTCGATTCTCGATTACGCCGAGAAGATCCACCCGGATCTCCTGATCACGGGCGCCCGCGGACTCACGACCGGCCAGCGATGGTTGTTGGGGAGCGTCTCGGATTCGCTCGTTCGGCGTGCATCATGCCCGATCCTCGTCGCGCGCCCGCCGCCCTCGTCTTAGCGACGGGTCTGACAGACCGGAAGGCTTTCTTTCCACCAACGGACGGGACTGCTCCCCGCCACGTCATTAGGGAGGCTCCCTTGGCCGACGGCGTGACTTCTCCTCCGCGATCGGTGGTTCCCGAGGAGTTGTGCGAAGCACTCGGAGAGACGGGCGCGATTGGGGCAACGGTTCAGCAGCTTGCCCGCCGACTCGACGAGCCCCCGCCGTACATTGCGGCGGCATTGGCGACGCTCGAGGCCGAAGGCGAAGTGCTCCACCATGGGCGAGGTCTGTGGGTTCTCCACGCCTTCGGGGAGCTGGCATCGCGATCGGATTTCGTTTCCCCGGAGGACTACACGGAGCGCTTTGCGCGAGAGAACGGCGTCACGCTTGGCCGATATCGCGGGCCGATCACGTTCGCCTCCAACGAGACCCTTCCGATCCACCGCTGGTGGCCCTACGTACAGGGCTATTCCGCGGAGTTCGTCCGTTCCATGATTGAAGAACACGGCCTCCAACCGGGGGAAACGATCTTCGACCCGTTCGCAGGAAGCGGTACGACGCTCGTCGAGGGCCGTCGTGCGGGCCTGCATGCCGTAGGCTGCGAGCTCCTGCCTCCCGCGGCGTTGGCGGCTCAGGTCAAAACGTACTTCGAACTTTCTCCGCGTGCGCTCGTAATGGCCTGGCAACGCTACCGTCGAAACGCCCGACGGGCTCGCCCTGCTTCCCTCCCGTTCCTCCGAGAAACGGCGCGACAATTTTCCCCGGAAGTGCTGGCGCGGCTCGGTGGTCTGCGCGCGGCGCTGCCACCGCAGGGGGCGCCGGTGAATAACGCACTACGCGTAGCGTTCGGGAGGATCTTAATCCCCGTCAGCCAACTCCATCGCTCCCCATGCCTCGGTTATCGTAGAACCCCCGCTGAGAATCCACTCGACCCCTACGAGGAACTGGACCGAGTGATCGGCGAGATGGCGGAGGATCTACGTCGGCTCGCACCGGAGCACGCGCGGTGGGGTCCTTCGGCGGAGGTACAGACGCACGATGCTCGATCCGTCTCGCTACGTCGGGGGTCGGTCGCCATTGCGGTCACGAGTCCCCCGTATGTGAACGGAATGGACTACGTGATGAACTACAAACTCGACCTCGCGTGGTTGGGCTACGCGCGTTCCTATGCGGACCTCGCCGCCCTCCGACAGGCGCAGGTGGCGTGCGACAACCTGCCCCGGGCCGAGGCGGCACCATACCTATCAATCGCCCGGGTCCCGGACCCCTGGCTTCGGGAGATCCTGGCCCGGATTCAACGTAACGTGGCGCGCAAAGGTTCGTATCGGCGAAACGACGTACATGGGATCGTGAGTCGCTATTTCTGGGATTTGGTCCCGGTCCTCCGACGCGTTCGCGAGAGCTTGCGGCCCGGAGGACAGTTCCTGGTGGTCGTCGGCGATTCCCTGCTGGCGGGAGCGTATGTCCCTGGCGACCTCTTGCTCGCCCGACTGGGCGCCTCACTGGGGTTCCGGATCGCGGCCGTCGACGTGGCGCGCGGCCGCCGCTCGGGTCAACGCAGGAGCTTCCGGCTCCGCGAGTCCATCGTTACGCTCGAGCGACCTCGGACCTCAACGGGAGCCGTGTGAGCGAGTCCCAGCCGACTCGAGCGAGGAGTTGAGACCAGCCCATGTTCTGTCCGATCTGCGGGCGCGCGATGGCCGCCCCTCGCTCCTTGCAGGTGCCGTATCCGATGTTTCTCTGCGCGATCGATGGGCTGGTCTACGACCGAAAACGGGACACGTGGTACGGGGTTCCACCGATAGGCGACCGTCTGTGCTGCCCCATCTGTGGCAACGGGATGGACGCCGAGCCCAAGGAACCCCCGACCCGGCTCTTCGCGTGCTACCAATGCGGAACTACGTTCGATAAGGCCCGGACGACGTGGTACGGTCTCGCGTACCATCAGACCAAATAGAATGACGCTTGCGGGTCGATAGAAATCCTTACCTGCCCGCTCGCCGGCTCGTGCCATCGGAGCGGAGGACCCTTCGTATGCCGATGGACACGCAGCCGGGTTTCCTCGAACCATTGTTGGGAATCGTTTTCGATCTGGACGGTACGCTGGTGCTCAGCCACCACGATTTCGGTCGGATGCGCCGGGAGGTCATCCGGACGGCCGAAAAGTATGGAGTGATCCCGGGCCATCTTTCGATCGAGGAGCCGATCCATCGCCTGATCGAACAGGCGCGCGAGCAGATGGTCGCGAACGGCGTCCCCGATGGGCAGATGTTCCGTTTTGAAGCATCGGTGCACGAACGCATCGATGCCATCGAGCTGGAGGCCATCCCGCGGACCGTGGCGCGCACCGGGGCGGAGGCGATGTTGGCCGCGCTGGCCGAACGCGGGTTTCGGCTCGGCCTCCTGACGCGGAGCTCGGAAACGTTTTGCCGAGAAGCGCTGCAACAAACCGGTTTGGCTCAGTACTTTGCATATCTCCGAACGCGCAGTTCGCCCGGACCGGCGAAGCCATCCCCGGAGGCGCTCGACCGCCTGCTCAAGCAAATGGAGATCCCGCGAGATCGCGCTCTCTACGTAGGAGACCACCTGATCGATGCCGAATGCGCGCGGGCCGCGCACGTACGATTCTACGCCGTCCTCCCCGACCTCGCCGAACCGAGCTCAATGAACTCGGACCGCTTCCAGGCCGCCGGGGTGGCCGCCGTGGCCAAGGATCTTCCGGAGCTCGCGCGGATGCTCGACGTCGCACGGCCGCCTCCTCCGGGTGCGAGCGCGCGGTAATCGATCTACAGGAACGACCCGTACGCATGGATCACGGCCCGCTCGGCCGTCGCCCACGCCTCGGGAATCTGGTTCCATCCGTTGCGCAGGTCCCCTACGCAGTATAGACCCGGGATGGGAGCACGAGTTTCGGCGTGCAAGGCGCGGCAGTCCTCGTCCGTGATCACATAGCCGTCGGGGTCGAAGGCGCACCCGAGGGAACGTGGGATCTGTTGGTTCATGTCGTACCACCCGAGGGCCGAGAATCCTTTGTCATACTGACGGATCGATCCGTCCGCGAACTTGACGTGGAACTCCTTCTGTCGGATTCCGTCGAACCCGGTAATGGCCTGGGCAACGCTGGTGATCCCCGCACGCGTCAGTCGCTCCTCGAGGGCCGCCCGCTCCGGGGCATCTCGGTCGGCTAGCAAGGGAACTCCATTCGTCAGGATTTCCACGGATCGCGGTTCGAAGTGGAGCAAGTCGAGCGCCGTTAGGGCGGCGTAGGCATCATGCCCCAACACCGCGACGGATTTTCCCGGCATCGTGTGCCCGTCACAAAAGATACAGAAGTCGACGATCCCGAAGTTCGCCCACGGAAAGATTGGATCGATCTTGCCGTCGACCACCGGAATCCGATCGACGACGCCCATCGCGAGGATCAACACACGCCCCCGCGCTACTTGGGGCTGTTTCAGCCACTCGAAGGAGACCTCCCAACCTTGGTTGGCCCGGCGTGCGGCCGTCGCGCGAGCGGGAGTGAAATATCCGACCTTCCCCTCGACGCTGCGCAGCGCGGCGATCTGCAGGTCGAGGAGCTTGTGGCCGGAGATCCCGTCTGGGAAGCCGGGGATATTGTCCATCTTCGGAGCGTAGTAAGAGCGGCTGTACTTCGGTCCGCGATCGACCACGGCGGCGGTGTGATTCAACAGCGCCGCTTTGAGTCCGGCTTGAAGTCCGGCGTGACCCCCGCCGACGATCACGAAATCGTACGATTCCTTCAGACGGGTAAATCCGGGCACCATCCGACACTACGGTCTCGGGGATTTGACGACTCCTTGGGATTGATGAAAATCTCCGGCGCTTCCTTTCCGACCTTTCGACGCACTCGGGCCGGCGCAAATCTTAAGCCCGTCATCTTTCCTGGGCAGGGTTGGGTTGTTCACGCCAAGCGCCGTCGACTCAGCGGCTTCCGAGCTTGGGGGAACCCTTTTTCTTGAGGATGGAGCGCGGTTTGATGGGGTCGGGTTCGGCGCGCGCACCGACCGTGTGGGCGAAGTCGTTTTCACGACAGGGATGGTCGGGTACCCCGAATCGCTCACGGATCCGTCGTACCGCGGCCAGATCCTGACGTTTACCTACCCGCTGCTCGGCAACTACGGCGTCCCGCCCGACGGACGGGACGCGTTCGGACTCCCTCGTCACTTCGAATCCGAAGAGGTCCAGGTTCGCGGCGTCGTCGTGCGGGGGCTCACGGCGCCCCACCATTGGGGCAATGCACGACGGCTCGAGCAATGGCTGGCGGATCAGGGCATCCCAGGTATCGCCGGGGTGGATACGCGGCGGCTCACGGAACACCTTCGATCCCAGGGCGTCGTTCGGGGAATCTTGGAGGTGGGGGCGAAGACGAAGCGTCCCAGCTCGGACGAGCTTGCGCGTCGCCTCGCACGAGCCCCGCGCTATTCGGACGAGAATTACATGGGCGACGTCTCGGTCCGCAAACCGACGCTGCTGGGCGCCGGCCGTGGACCGATCGTGGCGGTTCTAGATTGCGGCATCAAGGCCAGCATTCTTCGCGCGCTCTTGGAACGGAAACTCTCCGTGCTTCGCCTTCCTCACGACGCCGACGTGCCGAGCCGGTGGGACGGCCGTAGGGTACAGGGGTTGGTCGTGGGGAACGGACCGGGCGATCCAACGGCGCTCGCCGCGACGATCGAGGAATTGCGACGCCCGGGACTGCGGGAGCTTCCGACGCTCGGAATCTGTCTGGGCCATCAGCTGCTGGCGCTTTCGCGAGGCGGTTCGACCTACAAGCTCAAATTCGGGCATCGCGGCCAGAACAAAACGATATGCTTTCCGGACGACCGCGCGCTCATCGTCAGTGAGAATCATGGGTACGCCGTCGATCCAAAATCGCTCCACGGCACCGACCTCGCTCCCTGGGCCCACAATCCGGACGACGGCACCCTCGAGGGATTGCGGGACCGGCGCGGCCGCGTGCTTGCGCTCCAAGGACATCCCGAAGGCCATCCCGGTCCGGCCGAGGCGGGGTTCGTCTTCGGGGAATTCACGAATAAAGTGCGTCGTAAGGGAGCGTAGATGGCCGAAGCGTTTCCGTCGAAGGTGCTCCTACTCGGCTCGGGTGCCCTGAAGATCGGTGAAGCCGGGGAGTTCGATTACTCGGGAAGTCAGTGTCTCAAAGCGCTCGCGGAAGAAGAGATCTATACCATCATCGTCAATCCGAACATCGCCACCCTGCAGACCGACCCGCCCCAACGCGGGCGGGTGTACTTCCAGCCGCTCCTCCCCGAGTTCGTCGAGCCGATCCTCGCGTTCGAATCGCCCGACGGGATCCTCGTCAACTTCGGCGGACAGACCGCCCTTAACTGCGGAGTGGGCCTCGCGCAAAGCGGTGCGCTCCGCCGATCGCATACGCGGGTGCTCGGGACACCGCTCTGGGGGATTCGGGCCACGGAGGATCGAGCCAAGTTCGTTCGACTGATGAAGAAGGCCCACGTCCCGACCCTCCCAAGCCGCGCCGTGTATTCGTTGCAAGAAGCGGCCTCGGCCGCCCATGAGCTCGGCTTTCCCGTTATGATCCGCGTAGCGTTCACACTGGGTGGCAAGGGAGGTGGCGTCGCGCACGATGCGGAGGAACTCCGCGAAGTGGCTACGCGCGGATTACGCGCGAGCCCGGTGGGCCAGATCCTGCTGGAGCGGTACGTGGGCTCGTTCAAGCAGCTGGAATACGAGGTGGTGCGCGATCGACGCGGGAATGCTCTGACGGTCTGCAATATGGAGAATGTCCTGGCGATGCGAGTCCATACGGGCGACAACATCGTCATCGCGCCCTCGCAAACGCTCGACGACGCCGAATATCAGATGCTACGCCAGGCGGCGCTGCGAGCCGTGGAGGCATGTGGGATCGTGGGCGAGTGCAACATCCAGTTCTGCCTCGACCCTGAGAGCCGCGAGTACTATGCGATCGAGATCAATGCCCGACTGTCCCGATCGAGCGCGCTCGCCAGTAAGGCGACGGGATACCCGCTCGCGTACGTGGCCGCCAAGCTCGCCCTCGGGTACACGCTGCCCGAGCTCAAGAACCGGGTGACGGGCGTCACAACGGCCTGCTTTGAACCGTCGCTTGACTACGTTGTCGTCAAACTTCCGCGATGGGATCTGGACAAGTTCGAACGGGCCGACCGACGTTTAGGCCCCTCGATGAAGTCAGTCGGGGAAGTGATGGGGATCGGCGCCTCGTTCCCGGAAGCGTTGCTCAAGGCCGTGCGCATGGCCGACCCGCGTGCCGAGCTCGCGCCCCCCGAAACGGCTCGTCCTTTCCCCGAGCTCGAGGCCGCCTTGGCCCAACCGACCCCCGAAATTCTCGCCGTGGTGCTCGAGAGCTTGCGGGCGGGAATGGACCCCGAAGCGATCGCGCGGCTGACGTACATCGACCGGTGGTTCATCGATGCCTTGGCAGAGGTCGAGTCGGTCGACCGGTCCTTGATCGGAACGAGAACCCACGCGCTTCCGGCCGCTCTTCTCCGCCGGGCGAAGGAGTTGGGGTGCTCGGATCGAGCGATCGGCCGCGCCACCCACGTGGACGAGGAGGCCATCCGTCGACAACGGTTGGAACTGGGCCTCCGCCCCCGGCTTCGCATGATCGACACACTCGCGGGTGAGTGGCCGTCCACGACTAACTACCTCTACGCCACCTATCGCGCCGACGCCGACGACGTGACCCCGGTCCCACCCGGTTCCGTCCTCGTGCTCGGCGCGGGGCCGTATCGGATCGGCTCCAGTGTGGAGTTCGATTGGTCGACGATGAACCTGGTCGAAGGCCTTCGCGCCGAAGGAATCCCGGTCGTCGCCTTGCTCAATTCGAACCCCGAAACCGTTTCGACGGACTACGACCGTTCGGATCGCCTCTACTTCGAAGAAATCACGCTCGAGCGAGTGCGCGACCTCTTCGATTTCGAACAGTTCCGGGGCGTGGTCACGTGTGTCGGCAGCCAGCTCGCCCAGAATTTGACCCCCCTCCTTCACATGTGCGGGATCCCCATCCTCGGGACGACTCCGGAGTCGATCGATACCGCCGAAGACCGCGCCCGATTCGCGCGCCTGTTGGAGCAGCTCCAGATCCCGCAGCCGGCGTGGCGCGCGTTCACGACCCTCGAGGAGGCCGCGGCGTTCGCCGACGAGGTCGACTACCCGGTCCTGGTGCGGCCGTCGTACGTGCTCAGCGGGCAGGCCATGCGGGTCATTGCGGGTCGGCACGACCTCGCCCGGTTCCTGAGCGAGGCCGCCCGCGTCTCGCCCGAGCACCCGGTGGTCATCACAAAATTCATCGAGGGGGCGGACGAACTCGAGCTCGACGCGATCTCGGACGGGACGCGCGTGCTCGTCGGGGGCATCCTTGAGCATGTGGAGCGTGCCGGCGTTCACTCGGGAGATGCGATCTTCTGTCTGCCGCCGCGCCACACGTCCCGAGAGGTGCAGGATCAACTGATCGATGCCGCGGAGCGGATCGCGCGGGCGCTCCAGATCCGGGGGCCGTTCAACGTCCAATTCCTGGTGAAGGACCACGCCTATCAGATCATCGAACTCAATCTGCGGGCCAGCCGGTCCTTGCCGTTCCTGACTAAGGCGACCGGCGTCCCACTCTTGCGCGAGGCCGCGCGTGCCATGCTGGGCCGGCCGCTCTCGCGACACGGCTTGGCCCCCCTCCCTCCGAATCAATGGGGCGTGAAGGTGCCGCAGTTCTCGTTCCTGCAGCTCACCGGATCCGACCCCCTGCTCGGCGTGGAGATGCAGTCGACCGGTGAGGTCGCCTGTTTCGGACCCACCTTCGCAGATGCGTTGGTGAAGGCGTTGGTGGCCTCGGGGGTCCGCCTCGTGCCGCGCCACGGCCACGCGTTCCTCTCGGTCGGCGGAACGCGGCTCAAGCAGGAGATACTGCCGGCTGTGGAGCGGCTGGTCCAGCTTGGGTTCTCCCTCTCCGCTACGGAGGACACGGCGGCGTTCCTCGCGTCGCGCGGATACGGTCGCGTCCGGATCCTGCACAAAGTCAGCGAACCCGACCGGCACCCGAACGTCCTTGAGGCGTTAGACCAAGGCCAGATCGACCTGATGTTGAACGTACCATCTTCGCTGACGCAGGAAAAACTCGAACGGATGCTAGAAGACGAGTACATCCTCCGCCGTCGCGGCGTGGAGCTCGGGATCCCGCTCTTCACGAGCCTCGAGGCGTTTCTGGCCTACATCGAGGGCGTTCAATGGCTCGAGGAGCACCCCCTGACGATCGAGCCGTGGTACGGATCGCCCGACCCGTCCGCGCCCGCGGGCGCAGGTCCGATACGGGAGACCCCCATGCTCTCGCCGCGGCGCCGCCGGCCTTCGACGCGCCGAACGGCGCTCGAAACGACTCCCTGACTCGGGTCGACCCCGCGGCGGGTTTCCGGGCTACGGAAATTTGGTGACCGAGTATTCGGGCACCATCGTGCTCGTATCGAGCACGTCGGAGATCCCTCGGACCTGCTCCGTCACGAAGTCGAGAACTTGGCGCTTATTCACCGAGCCTCCCGGGAACTCCAAGACCACGAAGACATCCCAATCCCCGGTAAGGAAGTGCAGCTCCTTGACCTCCGGGAGCATCAGAAGCCGCTCGCGGATGCGATCGAAGTCTCCGCCACGGACTTTGAGATAGCTGAACGCTCGTTGCCGATGCATTTCGGTGGGCATGATCTCGCACAGCGCTTCCTCGGTGAAAGCGCTCGGTCCGACGAGCCGTTGCCCGGAGGCGGAGATCAACACGGGGAACGTGTCCACGCCGCGGAGATGTTCCACGACGAATTGTTCGACTCGGCCGGCCTTGCCGACATCGATCATCTTAATCTTGTAGCCGCGCGCCGCGGCGCACTCTTCGGCTACGGCGACGAGGCGGGCTTGGTCGTCGGAAAGGAAGTACGTCTCCTCCGCCGATCCGGGGAGGTCGTCCTGGGTCCCGCCGGAGCGGGTCGTGGTCGATGTGATCGGTTCGCTGGCCCCGGTGTACGAGCCCCCGACGCGGCTGCTGGGCGGGCGATAGAAAGTGGTGACGGCCTTCTTGCTTTGTACGTAAAGGGTGAGCTCCCGGGATCTCTCGTCGGCCATAAACGGCGGTGAGAGGGACGAGTCCTATTTAATCCATGAGCAGGACGGTCGAAGCGCGGGAAAAAATAGGTCGCCCCTGTGTAGGGGCGACCCTAGTTGGACCGATCAGTACCGCTTGTAGGTGTCCGAGCGGTCGCGGCCTCCGCCGCCACCACCGCCGCCGCCGCCCCCTCCGCCACCGGAGTAGGAGCGTTGTCCGCTGCCGTAGCCGCCACCCTGCCGGTCGCGGTAGCCGCCGCCGCCGAACGAGCGTCGCTCGGATTCGAACTCTTGCTGGCTCATGTCGAGCGATTGGTTGACTTCGGCAATCGGGTCCGTCGATTTTGTGAGGTTCCCATACCTCCCGACGTTTAGGCGCATGTGGCCGCGCACGAGGGAAACGTAGCCATTGTCCACCAGGATCAGGTCGTCCTTGGCGATGGCTCCGATCTGCTCGTTCCAAAGCGAAAGGATGATCGTCGCGGTATCGTCGCCGATGACCGCCTCCGCTACCTTCCGGGGGTCACCGTACTTGCCCATGACCTCTTTGGCTTCGCCGACATTCATCACTTTCGCGTGAACGTTGACTTGCTTCGAACTCGGCGTTAGGTCTCTCACTTTTGTCAGGGTCTTCTCCATCTTGTCGCCTCTTCGCGTTTGCGTTTCGTAGGACCCGTGTTCGACCGCGCGCATTGAGGACGACACTCGTCAAAATGTAAAATGGCGAGAGACGCTCGAATGGGTGGCTTCCGCGAGTTCCTTCAATCAAACGGAGAAAGGGGGGACTATTTAAGAGAGCCTGCACGCTCAGTGCAGGGATAGGGGGGTGCTTCCCCTATCGCACGTCTCGAACGGCAATTATTTCCCCCCCTCCTGGCCTCGAACACCCCGGGATCGACATGAGCCGCCGTTACGATGTCGGGGTGCACCACTTTCTTCAGGGCGAGTTCGAGGGGGCCGCCCGCACGTTCCAGGAAATCGTGCGCGAGGAGCCGACGAATGCACCGGCTTGGTCGTACTACGGAATGTCACTCGCGCACCTGGGTGAGGGCGCCCTCGCCGAGCATGCCCTGTCGACCGCCGTTCATCTTGCCCCTTCGAACTCTCAGGCTTGGTTTCACCTTGGGGTGGCCCGCTCCCTCCGAGAAGAGTGGGGCGATGCGGCCTCCGCGTATCGGCGTGCGGTCGCCTTGGAGCCCTTGGATCTCGTGGCCTGGCATCGGTTGGGCGTTGCTCTCGCGGAGGCAGGCGACAGCGCGTCTGCCACGGCCGCCTTCGAACGCGCCCTCGTACTCTCGCGGGAAGGGCCGGGCCGTGACCGGCCCCTGTCGAACCGAATCCGGTCTGAAGCCGAGGATAGTCACGTGACGGAATCGGGCGAGCGCGACGGAGGTCGGGAAGCGAAGAGCTGGTTGGACCTCGCCCTTTCCCTGTTGAGCCTCGGGGAAGAAGAGGAAGCGATCGCGGCGTACGAACGAGCGTATACGTTGGACCCGGCCCGGTCGAACAAGTCGCTCTTCCGACCGATGCTCCGGCTCGTGACCGCCGCCCAGGCAACGGCGGTCGAGGCGCCGGATCCTCTCGTCCCGATCGGCCCGTCGAACCCTTCGCCGCGGCCGATGCCCAATCGGCCGACCGCGCCCGAGCAGTCGCGCCCCGAAGTCCGCTAGGGCCGCGGCGGTTCCACCGCCACCGCGGGCTCGTGTCCGCTGGTGATAATCGCCGACTCGGCCCACCCTCGGGCGACCTCACGTTTTCGCTGATGCTCTTCCAAGAAGGCGTGCACGCGCGGGATCAATCGCTGTTTGCAGTCTCCGCAGAGCAGCGCTCCGCTGCGACAGTCGCGGGTAATCTCTTCGAACTCCTTCTCCTCGGGGGCGAACTTGGAGCGCCACAGCGCCCAGATGGAGCAGATCTCCGGTACGGCACCGAGGCGACGCTGCTCCTCGACGGTGGCCCGGCCCCCGGTGAATGCATTTCGGATCTTTTTCTCGACGATCGGGGGCGCATCGTTCAGGAATAGCGCGTTGGAGTCCGGATTCCCCGTCGTCGACATCACACCCTCGCCTTGCAATCCCGGGAGCATCTGGCTATGCAACAGGGCCGGCTTGGGGTACCCCAGGGACTCGGCGATATCGCGCGTGACTCGAAAGTGAGGGTCTTGATCGATCCCGCAGGGGATCAGGCAGGGGATCGCGCGATGGGCACGCTGCGACGGGTAGAAGCAGGGGACGGTCTGCAGGGCGGTGTAGAACACGAGCCCGATGTTCGTGCTCGGAGCGAAACCGAACACGGCTTTGACGGTCGAATACGGGATCCGCTTCGCGACTTCGACGGCCAGGGGGTACATCGTCTGGATCGATCGCGTATCAAAGAAGACGTGCGTCCGTTTTGGATCAAACCCAACGGCCAGGATATCGAGCAGGTTGTCGAACCCCCACTGGCGCGTATCCGCGGAGGAGAGGCCGCTGCGGGCCCAGAACTTCTCGTCGTCCGTGATCTGGATGTACATCTCGACCCCGAGCTTGGATTGGAGCCAGTGGCAGAGCTCGAATGGAACGAGATGGGAAGTGTGAAGGGGGCCCGACGGTCCCCGGCCGGAATACAAGAAAAATCGGTTTCCCCGGGCGTACTGGTCCAGCAGGCTCCCGAGATCGCGATGGGAGTAGTAAATTCCGCGTCGAAGCAGGGGATGAAGCTCGCCCCCGGTGAGTTCGGCGAGTCGGTGACGTAATCCGCTGTCGAGCTCCTGCGTACCAAAGAGCTCGCGAAGGCGATCGTAGTCGATCTTTCCCTTGACCTCGTACGGTGTAACGACGAACTCGTCCTTCCCCGGCATGGCGAATTCCGCGCCTCAGCCTTCGGGGAACGTGATCTTCGAAAGGATCGATTCCCGTTCGCCCATCGGTACCCCCGCCGTAGCGAGCGCCTCCGCGACGCACGAGCGACTATGCTCGAAATGGATCGTATGCCCGCAACTCGGGCAACTCGACCAGCCCTGGATCAAGCGACGCAGGCCCTCCCGGGAGGAGGAGGAATCACGCCGAGCGAACCGATCGACGAGGATCGCGGCCCCGGCCGCATTCTCGAGATTGGATAACGGCACGCGAACGGGCGTATTGCAGATCGGGCACCGAGCCGGATTGCGACACGTGCAGGTCATCTGTCTCTCTAAGAGTCGGCCGGCATTAATACGGTCGTCGGGCCACTGGCTCCGCCGCCGCAAGGAAGTTATGGATACAGTCGGTCCGGACCGGTGTGGTGGACGACCCCGAACAGGAACTGCTCGGGGAATTCCACGAAACCCTTCTCGACATTCTGAAGCTGCTCAACCGTAGCGAAGCGGAAGACGAAGCAGCCCCGGGACTCGAACTCGAAGAGATCGGCCGGAAGCTTCACGCGCTCTGGGGATTTTCACCGGACGATCCGCGGATCGTCGCCGCGGTCCACGTACTGATGGATCACCAGCTCGCGCGCCGCGAGCTCGCCGCGCAATATGCGTGGAGCCGGGGGCGGATCCTCGGAGAACGGTATTGCATCACTACCGAGGGGAAGAGCTACCTTCTCAAATGGATCCAGCAGCCCGGGCGCGTCTATTGAGGCCGCGCGGCAGTGGCCCGGTATTATGTAGGGCTAGCTCGCGTAAGAGTAGGTCGGATGAGCACTCCGAGTTCTCCGGACCCAGTCCGCGCCACGCTCATTGCCATTCTCCAGCAGCTCAATCAAGCGGAGTCGACCCACGAAGGTAAGACCGCCGAACAGGCGCTCGAACTCGGAGAGTTGGAAACCCGGCTCCACGATTTCTGGGCTATCGCTCGCGGTTCGGTCAAGATCTCGCTCGCCCTCGGCCTGCTCGTCCGCAATGGGATGGTGGAGGCCCAAACGTCCGCGAGCTACTCGTGGCAGCGCCAGCGGGGCGTGGCGGCTCGGTACCAGATCACCGCGGAAGGGAAGAAATTTCTGGTCCAAACGTTGGAGAAGAGCGACCGCATTCCCTAACGAGGCGAACCCGCCAATTCCCTCGAGAAAAGCGCGACGTTTCTCCACGAACCGTTAAGTAGGCACCGCTCGTGGGCGCGCCGTGTCCCGCATCCACTCCGGTCGGAAAGGGCGATCCGGATCGCACCGCCCCTTTCCTGCGACCAATCCCTCCTGGGTGACGCTGGCTTCCGAAGAGGTAACGGAGGAAGCGGTCAAATTGGCCAAAGGCGGGGCGAGCTCCGCCCAAGTCGGCACGGTCTTGCGCGACAGTTTTGGAGTTCCCTCGACGCGCCTCATCACCGGTAAGCGCCTTTCCGTTCTGCTGAAGGAGAACGGGATAAAGCCGGAACTTCCGGACGACCTCGCGGCGCTCCTCAAACGCGTCGTCCATATGCAACGGCACTTGGCCACACACTCCAAGGATCTGTCGAATCGCCGCGGACTTGCGCTGATGGAATCTCGGATCCGCCGGCTGGCCCGCTACTACAAGCAACGGAAAGTCATTCCCGAATCCTGGCGGTACACATCCGCAGGGGCGGTTCTTCAGGTGGAGTGATGCCCTCGGGGCCCGAATCGTTTGTCGACCACCCTCGATACGCGACCGAATTCACTCACGCCCGCGAACTCCTGCTCAGCCACCCCCGGCGCTGGCGCATCATCTACCACTACGACGGGGACGGCATCGCGAGTGCCTCATCGGCTCTGCGAGCCCTGGAGCGGTTGGGTTACCCCGCCCAAGCGACCCCCCTGCTCGGTGTCGAACGCGAACGCATGGCGGACCTCCTCCAGGCGAGTCCGACTCCCGTGCTCGTCCTCGATACCGGATCGAGCTGGCCGGAACTCTTCGCGGCGCACCCGCACCCGGTCATCTTGCTCGATCACCATACGTATCCCGGATTCCCGCACCCCCCGAAGGTGCCGGAACACGTTGCGTTCGTCAATCCACACGATTGGGGCGTGGACGGCATGAGCGAGCTCTGTGCGGCCACCCTCACGTGGCTGTACACGATTCTGCTGAACCCGCGCAACTGGGACAACGCACCGTGGGGGCTGTCGGGGGCCATCGCCGACCGCCAGCACGTCGGCGGCTTTCGAGGGGTAAACGCCCAGCTCGTCGACGAGGCCGTGCGTCGTTCACTCGTGCTCCGTCGACGCGGACCCCCGCTGTTCGGTCGTACGTTGGTCAGCGCGCTAACGCGTGGGATCGACCCGTATCTCAAAGGGATCTCGACCCGCCCGGAGGCCGCGGAACAGTTCCTCCGTACGATGGGACTTGATACGGAACGCGCCCCCTCGTCGTTAACCCCCGAAGAAGAACGGAGTCTCACCACCGCGTTGGTGACCCGCCTGGAACGCCAGGGGGTTCGCCCGGAGTTCCTGGAGATTCTTTCGCAGGATCGGTGGACAATTCCGAGCCTTGGGGTCGACGCGCAGGAACTTTCGAACCTACAGAACGCCACGGGGCGCGCCGGTCTTCCGAGCATTGGGATCGCGCTCGCGCTGGGCGATTCGGCCGCGCAGGGTCGTGCCGAGATCGCCGAAGCCCAATGGCGTGACGGAATCCTTCAGGGGCTCCGGCGACTGGAGGACGAGGGTGTAAATTCGATGAGTTCTCTCCAGTGGTTCGAGACCCCCGAGACGACCCTCGCGGGAACTCAGGCCGGATTGGCGATGAACTATCTGCTCGACCCCGCGCGACCCGTCTTCGTCTTTACGAGGGAGGGGGAGAAGATCAAGGTCTCCGCGCGCGCTACGCTCTGGCTCGTGGGCCGGGGGGTCGACCTCGCCACGGCCTGTCGCGAGGCGGGGAGCCTCGTGCATGGGGAAGGAGGAGGGCATCGGGTTGCCAGCGGAGCTACGCTCCCCGCCGGAAGTCGAGACCCTTTCCTCGCTGAAGCGAACCGGATCGTCGGTTTGCAATTGGCCGGTCATGCCGAGGCGTCGGTATGAGCACGCCGCCCGCGACCCCTGAACCGATCGCACCCGACGAAACGGATCGCATCCGCGATCAGCCGCTCGAGCGCGAGATGCACAAGTCGTACCTCGATTACGCCATGAGTGTCATCGTCGGACGCGCGCTCCCCGAGAGCCGCGACGGGCTGAAGCCGGTCCAACGGCGCATCCTGTGGTCGATGTGGGAATCCGGCGCAACGCACGATCATGCCTATCGAAAATCGGCCCGTACGGTGGGGGACGTACTGGGGAAATACCACCCCCACGGCGAACTCGCGGTCTACGATGCGCTCGTTCGAATGGCCCAGCCGTTCTCGCTCCGGTATCCCCTCATCGATGGGCAGGGTAACTTCGGCTCGATCGACGGCGACTCACCCGCGGCGATGCGATACACCGAAGCCCGGCTTGCGCCCCTCGCCGAAGAGCTGCTCCTCGACATCGAGAAGGAGACCGTTGA
The DNA here is from genome assembly GCA_049300255.1 of Thermoplasmata archaeon. Lineage (GTDB taxonomy): Archaea > Thermoplasmatota > Thermoplasmata > Lutacidiplasmatales > UBA184 > Lutacidiplasma. The sequence continues at coordinate 27,371 of JBAQJJ010000045.1, read as the reverse complement.
CTGGACCGACAATTTTGACGGCTCCCTGAAGGAGCCCCTCGTACTTCCGGGCAAGGTTCCCAATCTGTTGATCAACGGGTCCGCAGGCATCGCCGTCGGCATGGCCACGAACATGCCGCCCCACAATCTCGGGGAGATCGTGGACGCGCTCCTTTTGCTGCTGAAGAACCCCGAGACGTCGCTGGACGAATTGATGAAAGTGGTCCCGGGGCCGGATTTCCCGACCGGCGGGTTCCTCGCCAGTGATGGGATCCGCGAGGCCTACGCGACGGGCCGGGCGACGTTACGCCTTCGCGGCACGGCGCAGATCCGCGAACGCGATGGGCGGGACGAGATCGTGCTGACCGAGATCCCGTACGAGGTCAACAAGACGAGCCTGCTTCAGCTCATTGCGGACCTCGTGAAGTCGAAGCGGATCGATGGGATCACTGACCTGCGGGACGAATCCGATCGGGACGGAACTTCCGTGGTCCTCGAATTGCGCCGCGATGCCCAGGCTGAGATTGTGCTCAATCGGCTTTACGAACATACACCGCTCGAAACGTCGTTCGGGGTGATTAATCTCAGCCTGGTCGACCAGCGGCCGAAGATCCTTCCGTTGAAGGAGCTCCTCCAGCTCCACATCGATCACCGCCGGAACATCCTCACTCGTCGGACCCGATTCGAGCTTCGCAAGGCCGAAGAGCGGCTCCACATTTTAGAGGGGTTCCTCACGGCCATTGACCACATCGACGAGGTCATCAAGGTCATCCGACGGTCCAAAGACGTCGCGGTGGCCGAGACCTCCCTAATGGGACGGTTCTTGCTCTCGAGCGAACAGGCGAAGGCGATCCTGGACATGCGACTCGCCCGCCTCACCGCCCTTGAGCGGGAGGCCGTGCAAAAAGAAGCGGAGGAGAAGGAGGCGCTCATCAAGCACCTCAAAAAGATCCTTGGCGCGCCCCACGAGCTCGATCGACTCATCGTCGACGAATTGACGGATCTGAAGACTCGCTTCGGCGACGCCCGTCGCACCCAGATCGTGCCGGCGTTCACCGCCCGCACGCTCGAGGACCTGATTCCCGATACCGAGATCGTCGTGCTCGTCACCCGAGACGGCTACGTCAAACGGTTGCCGCTCGATCAGTACCGCCGTCAGCGGCGAGGGGGACGCGGCCTCGTCCAAATGGAGACCAAGGAGGAGGATTTCGTTATTCGCACGTTCATCACGCGCACGCACGACAACGTCCTCTTCTTCACCACTCTCGGCCGGGTCTACCGACTCAAAGCGTACGAGCTGCCTGAAGGAAGCCGTCATTCCAAAGGGAAGGCGGTCATCAACCTCCTGCCGAAGCTCAAAGAAGGAGAGCGGGTTCAGACGCTCTTGCCCGTGCGCGACCTCGCGAACGGCGGGGCGCTGTTCTTCGCCACCAAGAAAGGGACGGTCAAACGAACGACCCTCGACCAATTCCAGAATATCCGGACGAGCGGCATCCAGGCCGCGTTGCTCGAGGAAGGGGATGAGCTCGTGGGCGTCGCCCTCTTGACCAACCAATCGACCGAGATCGTCCTCGCCACGCGGCAGGGGCAAGCGGTGCGCTTCCCCGTGGCCGAGGTACGCCCCATGGGTCGCGCGACGTACGGGGTCATCGGGGTCCGTCTTTCCGGCGAAAAAGACGATCAGGTGGTCACGATGACTCCGGTCAGCGCCCGCTATCCGGATCTGCTGACCTTGACGTCCACCGGATTCGGCAAGCGCAGCCCCACCGAAGATTACCGTCGCACGAAACGCGGAGCCAAGGGCGTGCGCACGATCCGGACCGGAGGACGGAACGGCACCGTCATCGCGGTCCTCCCGACGACGAACGATTCCGAGGTATTGGTCACCACCCAGAATGGGATCACGATTCGGATGGCGGTCAAGGGGATCCGCTCCCAAGCGCGGAACACGATGGGCGTGCGGGTCATTCGGCTCGACGAGGGGGACGAAGTCCGCGATGCCGCGATGCTCGAGCCGGTGATCGATGCCAATGGCGACGACGCGCCGTCGTCTCCGCCCCCGCCCTCCCCGGCACCCGACACGCCGCCAGAGGAGGAGGACGCCGACGAGGAAGACGAGGCCCCGGCCGAATCCGAACCCGAGGACGAGGAGGAGCAGGATGCGCCGACGCCGGACGACACGTAAGCGCATCCTGCTGTGCCCGCAGTGTGGCTCGTCGAAGATCGTGCTTTCGGCGGGCATGATCACGGGGCAGGTCTATCACTGTCTCAAATGCCACTACATGGGCTCGCTCGTTTTCGAGACCGACGTCGCGCCGGAGGACGCCCCACTGCCCTGATCACTCGTCGAACGAGGGATTACGGTGTGGGGCCGAGCGCCGCTGAGCCGCCGCGACGACCTTCAGGGCTCGCACGGTAGGACCTACGTCGTGCGCGCGCACGATGGGCGCTCCTTGAAGTGCGGCGATCACCGCGGCGGCGAGACTCGCTTCCAGGCGTTCGTCGGGTCCCGCTCCTCCCAAGGCCTGCCCCAAGAACGACTTTCGGGAAGCCCCCACAACGATCGGATAGCCGAGACTCCGAAACTCGCCCAGATGGTCCAGCAGTTCAAAGCTCTGTTCCGAGGATTTGCCAAAACCGAGCCCCGGATCGATCAAGATTTGATCGGGGCCGATCCCCGCTTCGAGCGCGTGCGTCGTGGCCTCGGCCAACGCCGTAAAGACCTCCCCGCGAAGGTCGCGATACTCGGTCGCTTCCTGCATCGTGCGCGGCGATCCCCGCATGTGCATGACCACGGCCGCGGCCCCGCTGCCTGCGATGGCCGTGCGCATCTCGGCGCTCCGAAGCCCTTCGACGTCGTTCACCATGTCGACGCCCGCCTCCACCGCGCGCGCCGCGACCTCCGGGTGCCGCGTATCGATCGAGAGCGGAACTGAGATCCGGTCGTGGAGCCCCCGGAGCACCGGCTCCACTCGAGCCCACTCCACGTCCAGCGACACTCCTTCGGACCCGGGTCGTGTGGATTCGCCCCCGATGTCGATCAGGTCGGCGCCCTCAGACACGAGCTGTTCGGCGTGGGCGATCGCGCGGGCCGGGTCGAGGAACCGGCCGCCGTCGAAGAAGGAATCCGGGGTCACGTTCACGACCCCCATTACTTTCGGTCGGTCTCCGACAGAGAAAGTTCGATGCGCTCCGCGGATCGTCCTCGCCCCATGGGCCGTGTACTGACGCAAGGCCCGCTCGACTTCGGCGGCGACCTCCTTCAGCCCGAAGGGTTGGCGTTCAAGTTTGGGGAGGAGCCGGCGATACTGCCCCCACGTTCCTAAGAGCACGACCGGCGAGCTGGCGACGGAGTGGTCGGCGATCCCCCGGGCGTGGGCGGCATCGCCGCCGACCGAGAGCATTTCCTGTTTGAGGAGGGGCGAGGCTTTCAGCGATACGTCGTTCAATCGCACCAAGTAAGTTCGACCCTTGCCAACCATGATCCCGATCCCTTCCGGATCGCTGTCGGTCTGTTCGAGTTCCCGGGCGATCTCGGCGAGCGTCGACGCTTCGAGAACGCGGGCCGCGTACCGAAATGACGGTCGCTCCGGGGCGGGAGAAGGCGTCACGTCCCCCCGATTCGCCCGTCCAAAAAAAAGGAGCCGGTCGTCGAGGCGTGCAGCGACTCAGCGAAATGGGGCGATCTCACGGAAGGGCGAGCTGCGCCTCGCCCAAGAACTGTTCGACCCCCGCGACGTGCAAAACGTAGCCGGAGCCGGCGGGGTCGGTCGGCCCCATATCGATCCAGAGGGCCGAGATGCCCCAATCGATGTAGCTTCCCGCTGCTCCCGACCAGACCCCTTCGAGCGCGCCGAACGACCAGGCCCGGACGAACCGAGGAGATTGCCCGACACAGTTGACCCCGCAATCGTCGGCGAGCCCGGAGATCTCGTAACCAACCACGGAGGTCAACGGCACGTTCGAGGCTGTGAGCACTTCGAGCTGGAAGTCCTGAGGCGTGAAGGAGAGATAACCGGTTCGGTTCAAGATCATCGAGGTCGCGTTGAGGGGTATCTGGTAACAGTAGTCTCCGGCCTCGCAGCCTTGATTCGCCAAGGTGGTCCCCGTAGGTGGGGCCTCATGGAGGGTAGGAATCCCGAGCGTCAGGGACGTTGTAACCGGAAATGAGGGAGGGGACACTAATGGGTTGCAGGCTTCCGTGCTATTTACTAGGTCAAGAACGGTCCCCGAGGCGCCGTCCAGCGTCGCTACGAATTGAGAAATGCCCCCCTCTTGCCATCCGCCGTAGTTTAGCAGGCCGCAGTTGTTGTAGCCGATCTGCCAGATCGGGATCCCTCCCGACAACTCGCCGGGAGGAGCTCCGGACAACTCCATCGAGATCGAGGCGTTCGCATCATGCGATAGCAATCCCGCCCCACCAAGCTCCTGAGCGATGGAGACGGCGGCGCCGGAGTCGGCGACAGAGGTCGGAATCGGACTCAAGTCCGCGTACGGGGTCGTACACCCACCTGAAAAAATCCCGACCGGCGAGGCCGCACCCTGCACCACTTGGATCAAGAGAAGGTCGCCCGAGGAGCTGACACTGGAGTTTCGGTAGTAGACAAGGCCCCACCAGGGCGCCGCCCCCCACGGTCGGAGTCCAGGATTTCCCGGAGCCGCGAGCACGGGCAGGACCGCCGATCCTTCCAGCACGGAAGCGGTACAGCCCCACCCGAATGCCCACGAAGTATTCACCGAGGCGCCTCCAGGTTGCGACGAATCGAATCCGTAGGCCGCGACGAGGGACCAGCCCCCATTCGCAATGCTTTGTACAATCTGTTCTCCGGCGTTGCGTGCGACTTCGAACGAAGTACCCGCCTGAGCACCGTTCGACGTTCCGGTCCTCGGGAATGCTCCACCCAGAGAGAGGCCGAGGCCAGCCAGGAAAACGGCGCTGACGACAAGTCCAGTGAGAACCACCCGTCGTTCCCGTTCAACTTCCGTTCGGAGCCCGGACGGTGTAGCAGGTGGGCGGCCTCTCCGCTGCCAGGATGTTCTCTTAGCCCCGGGCGTCGCGAGGAGGGCATCTTCTGGGAGGGATTCGCTCACGGCTCCTCTCCAAGTCACAGCCATCTATGAGCCTCACGGAACGCTGGAACTTCGCCCGGAGCGTTGCGGTCGCCGTCGGACTTCCCATGTACTGCTCCAAGGGGATTTCCCTCGGACATCTTTAGCCCTCGAGCCATGCGGGATTCGATGGGGGCGGGTGGGAGGACCCCCTGCATTGTAGCCGTCGAGGGCGCATCTGCCGCTGGCAAGAGTGCGGTCGTCAACGCGGCGTCGGCATGGTCGGGGTGGACGACGATCTCCGAAGCGTTCGACCGAGTCGATCCCCGTCCCTCCCTCGAGTTCACCTCGCCGTCGAACCTCATCGCGCTGGAAACTCAGCTATTGACCGAAGAGGCCTACCGGTACCGAAAAGCCGTGCACCTTCGGCAGCAGGGCCAACTCGTGCTGACCGACACCGGATTCTGGGCCCCGCTCCTGTACACGTGGGGCCTGGTCGTGGCCGGTCTCGCGCCCCCGTCGGTGCTACCACCACTCGTCGACCGCGCCGATCGGTGGCTCGCGCGGAGACGTTGGGGAATTCCAGACCTTGCGGTCTATCTCGACACGTCCGAGGCGGCGCGGACCCGGCGCGCCCATGCGGACCCGGGGCGTCACCCACCGCATCTGCAGCGCCGCCACCAACAAGTCGGACGAATCGAGCGAGAGCTCTTTCAGAAAATTTTCCCCCCCCTCCTTCCGCGTCGAATCCGATTCGTCTCCGGCGCGGGGTCCATTGCTCGCGTGGCCGAGCGTGTGCGCGCCGAAGTCGATGCCGCCTCGGTGGCACCGATACGGGCCCATGAGGCGAAAGGGTTCGTATCGTTCCTTCGCTCAGCGCCCGTCCTTCCACGCGCGGCAACCGTTAAGAAGCTGGCCTAGTCTCGCCGCCCTCTGGATTCTCGATGAAGCCGCTCGACGTATTACAGCAGAGTCTCCACAAGCGGGTCCTCGTGGAGATGAAGGGCGGGCGATCGTTCCGGGGCATCCTCGACGCCTACGACCAGCACCTCAACCTGGTGCTTTCCGCGGCGGAAGAGGTCGTGAAGGACGAAGTCACGCCACGAGTGGGTCTCACGCTGCTCCGCGGCGATAGTATCGTTTATATCTCTCCGTAAGAAGCCGCCGAGGTAGCCATGGGGAAAGGAACACCGGCCCGCCGTGGGGGAAAGATCGTCCACGTCATTTGTCGTCGGTGCGGCAACCATTCCTTTCACCGCCAGCAAGGGGTCTGTGCCTCCTGCGGGTTCGGCGCAAGCCCCCGGATGCGAAGCTACCGCTGGGCGAAACTGAAGTAACGCGCGGCGCACGCGACTCCCGCCATCCGCTGGGCCGCGGTCGAGAAACCCAACGATTTCCGTTCAATGCAAACCGGAGTCGCCGTTCGGCCGCAAGCCGTATTCCCACCCTCTGCCCTATCACGATCGAACCGCCGGGGCCGCGGCCGCGTTGGACGCGGACGCGTCCGGTCCTCACGTTAGACCCATCGTCGCGCAGCGTGATGCCCAAGGCCCGGCACAGCCGTCCGGGGCCGCTGGTGTTCGGGAGCGATTTCTGCAACGGCTCGCCCGCCCGCAAGAGCACCGCTTCTCCGGGGCGGGTCGTAATGTTCGCGCACACGACTTGGTGGATCCGAAAGACGTAGAGGGTGCCGGGGGGACCGAACATCGAGTCATTTCGGGTGGTCCGCCCCCGAAACGCGTGGCTCGCCGGGTCGGTCGCGACGTACGCCTCGGTTTCTACGATCCGAACGACACGTTCCCCTCGACCGGTTCGAACGGCCAGCTCTTGTCCGAGGAGTGCCCGTGCGACTACAGTGGTCGAACGGTCGAAGAACCGAGAGGGGAGAGGACGGCGCCGCACGGTCTACAGAATGCTTCCGCGGTCGCACAGGGCTTTGCCGTCGACCGCGACCGTGGCTTCGCCGATCACGATCCACGAGAGGAAGGGGCATCGATTGGTGCCTCCGTAGAGAGTGTTGCCCCCCAACGCCAGGGTCACTGCCCCCGCCTCGTTGTCCTCGGCCTGCGGCACGCCGGCCGGGAGGTGGGCGTTCAGCCCGATCGAGAAGAGCGAGACGATCTCGCGCCCGCGAGGAGCCCGACCGAACTCGGCCTCAAAGGCGCCGGCCCCATCGGTATACCAATATTGGAGGAGGCGACCGCCCTGGATCTCCCATTGCCCTCCGTCGGCCCGCCCCTCGCTGAGGTAGCTCGGCCGACTCGCGATCGCAGTTCCGTCCGCAGATCGTTCGTCAATCGCGACGACGACGGCGCCGGGGGGAGCCGTCGCGATATTCCGGCCCGCACGAAGATCCCGCGGATCGACGATGCCGTCGTCGATCCACGCGGGTCGGCCCTTGAGGCGCACCGTTAGGTCGGTGCCGTTCGAAGCGGTGATCCGGAGCTCTCGTCCGCGATGGAGGCGTTGCGCGAGCCGTTCGGCGTCGTGTTTCACCTGCCGATAATCTGTCTCGGCGATTCCCCGCAACAGTTGACTCCGCCACATCGCCCCCGGGACTCCCCATCGGTCGGCCTGCTGGTCCGAGGAATAGCCCAGCATGCAACGGAGCGCGCGCACCCCAGCGCGACGGAGTTGAGTCGTCCAGGCATCGTCGGCTCGGAGGAGGGGGCTCAGTTGCGCCGGAGGAATTTCGTGCAGACGCGGGCGGTCGGCCGGTCCAGGAAAATAGAGATACGCATCCGAACGTTGCAGCGCCGCGGATTCGTGTTCTCCCATTCGGCTCCATCGCGCGATCACCGGCGCGACGTCGAAGCTCTTCCAGTAGGCCGTCTCGTCTTCGAGGAGCAACAAGGGACGCGCCCCGACGCGACGCGCCTCCGCAACACACGCAGCGGCCCATCCAAGGGTGTGGTTCCACGTTTCGATGACCACGTCCTCGCCGCGCTTTACCTGCAGCGCATCGCTCACGAGCACGCGCGCCACGGCGGCGGGCGTGGTCTCCTCGGAACGCATGCGAGACCCGAGGAGGGTTCCGGTTTAAGCTCTCATCGGGCGCTCGAGCGCGCGGGCCCGACATTTTGCGACGAGCGCCGGTGCGGACGCCGGATTTCGGCGGAGCCGGCGTGCCAGTGCGACCACGAGTGCCCCCGCATCATCAAAAGGCGGGTCAAACCCCACGGCGCCTCCGAAGCGAGGAAAGCGACGCCAAGGCCCTACCTGGTTTCCCGCTCGCTTCACTACGTCCCGTACACGACGCCCTCGGGCGAAATTCGCAAGATCGCGCCGGAGGGACTGCGGCACGCGGTGCTGTTTTCCGAGGCGAAGCAAGGCCGCGATCTTTTCTGGACGATGGCGCCGAGCGCTCGGCCCGGAGCCCAGAAGTCCATTGAAGTAGAGGAACGGACGCCCGAGCTCCAGCGCTTCCAGCAACGTTCGGCTTCCCGTCACGATCCGGACGTCCGCGGCCGCGAATCGCCGACGCCATTGGGCCGGAGGTAACGCCCCCACGTAAATTGTCAGATTTCGATGGGAGGTGATCGAAGGGAAAGGTCGGGGGGTTCGGACCCAAAGCCGAGGAGGAGATCTCAGCGACGCGAGCCCCGCTTCCACCTCCGGGATCAACTGCTCTGAAGTGGAGGGACTCGCGTACCAGACCCAGGTTCGGGACCGAGTCCGAGGGGCTGGGGGCCACGGGAATTTCGGCCAGAGCGGCCCCGTCTGAACCGCTTCGGGGAAGGCGCGGGCGAAGCTTGGGTCAAACCGAAAGGTGGTGAAGAGATGGAGGACGTTACTTCGATCGAAGGCGCGAAACTTTCGATACGCCACATCGAATGCTGGGATCTCCGAATGGCCCACCGCGCGCAATCGAGAGGGGATGCTCGCTACCGGAACGCCCCCTTCTCGCCAGCGCTCGGCGGTCTGTTCGCGGCTCGTGAGCGTCCGCGCGAACTCCTCGAAGCTCACGTGCAGGGTTCGGTCGGCTCCGTATCGGTCTTCGATCCGAGCGCATTCCTCGGTCCAAGGTCCGGGGCGCCCGAACGGCTCGTCGCGTGCCGGCGCGGCGGCGGTTCCCCAGCCCGCGCTGATCGTGAGGGCGGCCTCGCCGACCCGACCCAACCGTCCGATGCGATGATGCGCGGGCCACTCCCATGGACCCGAGACCGACGGGGGAAGCGTTCGCCCGCGCGCGCGGAACAAGAGGAGGGGGAATCCGTTCGCCGCCAGGCGACGACCCGCACAGAGCACTTCCTCGATGTCCCCGAGGCCACCGCCGACGATGGCCGGAAAAAGATAGATGTCGAGCCCCGAACGGCGTGTCGCGAGGGCCCCCCTACGCGGTTCGGAAGAGCGTGAAGCTCCGGAACGCTTCGTGGAATCCCCCTGCCGCGAGCGCCGAACTCCCCGCCGTATTGTCGACCGGCACGGACGTAGCGACTCTCCGCGCGCCCTCCCGCGCGACCCACCGACCCGCGAAAGCCACGAAGGCCGCCGCCCGAACCGGGTCGACCTCCGGGGCGAAAATCGGATCGGACAAATGTCCGGCGTCCATCGCCTGACTCACGGAGGCCCGAATGTATGCGACGGGCCGGTCCTGGTCCGTCAACACCCACGCCAGGCCGTGCGTGAGGAGGGCCGAGTCGATGAGCTTCGGCGGCGTGAAGGTCCGCGCCGTCACCGGCAGGACCGTGTTGACCTCGCGCGGATTTCGTGCCGTCGCGATCGCGGCAATGGCTTTGGCATCCGAGGACCGAAAAAGTCGGAAGTTCCCCACAGCCGACTCCCCGGTGGAGGACAGGTCCACGGGATGTTCGTGGACCCAGAAGATCTGCTCGCGGATGGGTTGGAAGCCTTCGCGTTCGTACAGAGTTCGCGCCGGCCCGTTCCCGACCAGCACGTCCAGGGCGACAAACTTCCGGCCGGTCTTGCGCGTGGCCTCCCGGCACACCATGATCAGACGTCGGGCCAGCCCCCGTCGGCGGAACGGAACGTCGACGACGACCGAGCTAAGGTAGCCCGTCGGCCCGCTGAAGGTCAGGATCGTGGAGGCCGCGACGGCTCCGCCCTCATCGATGACAAACAATCGGAAGAGTGGGCGACCGAACGCCCGGGCGAGCCCGAGCAGCAATCTGAGATCCCACCGATATAGCCGGCGGACGATCCGTTCGAACACTTCCGGGCGCATGCCCAGCACCTTCTCTTCCTCCGGGAAATTTTCCGTGAGCAGTCGGAAGTACGCCCGACTGTCTTTCCGCTGGAAGTCACGGATCATCCGATCTCGTCCTCGTGCGCCGAGGCGGGAAGTGCGCTCTCGAACAGGAACCGGAGCGACATCGGAGGGCGTCCAGGGGTGAGCTCCGGGCTCGGCAGGCGCGCGGGGCGGTCGAGTTCTTCTTCCGGAACACGAGCCCGGGCCTCGAGAAGGGCCCGTCCGACGAACGGGTCCTCGTCCCCTGGCCCCAATCGCCCGAGCGCTTGGACGACGGTGTCGAAGCATCGCTCGGCAGCATCGGTCATGAGGCCCGAGGAGGGAGATTCCTCGGCTCCCCCAGGCGGCGGCGCCAGGGTGGGGTCGATCTGACGTAACATGGTCACTAGCAACTCGCGCGCGCCATCGTCCTGCAATCGGCCGAGCGCCCAGATAGCGGCGAGGCGCACCTCGGAATCCGGGTGGCGGAGCTCTTCGCGGATCCGCGGAGCCGCGGCGGCGAGACCCAACTGGCCGAGCGCATAGATCGCCCCGCGCCGCGGCCAAGGATGCGGATCTTCGAGACGCTCGAGCAACACGTTGAGCTCTTCGGGGCCCCCGATCGCCCCGAGACAGAGCGCGGCCGCTCCTCGCACGGGCCACGCGGAATCGATGAGATGGGCGCGCGCGATGGCTCGGCCGGCCTCCGCATGCATTTCGCCCAAGGCATGCAAGGCGCAGACCCGGACGGAATGGGAGGGATCGCCCGCCGCCGACACGAGCACGGGGACGGCCTCGGGGGCTCCAATTCGTCCGAGGGCGATCAGCATCGCCGGCTTCTCCCAGATGGCGGGTTGGTTTAGCCGTTCGATGATCGTCGCGACCGACGCGCGGTCACGGAATCGACCGGCGATCAGGGCCGCGGCAACCCGCACGCGACGTGAAGGGTCTTGCAAGAAGGGTCGGATGGCCTCCATGAGCCCGGGTTCTTCGAAGGTGCCCAATCCCAGCAAGGCCTCGCGTCGGACCCGATCGTTGGGGTCGGTTAGTAAGGCCCGCAATCCCAGCGCGGCGGGAGCGGTCCCGATCCGCCCCAGCGCTCCGGCGACGCTGCGCCGAACCGCCACGTCGGGGTCGTGGACGGCGGTGACCAGCGGAGGGCCTGAGTCGGCCGCCCCGAGCAGCCCCAGCGCCCACGCCGCATGTTCCCGGACGAGGGGGACCGAGTCGGAAAGCAGCGGCTCGATACGGACGTGGCTCTCCGGGTCGCCGATCGCCCCGAGCGCTTCGGCGGCGCTTGCTCGGACCGGCGGGTCCGGATCCATCAGGCTGGCCTCGAGCGCGCCCCGTCCACGCGGCTCTTTCAGCATCCCGAGAGCGATCGCGGCGGTCTGCCGGACCATCGGGGCCGGGTCCGAAAGCGCCGCGAGGAGGGGTTGCGGATCGGCGATCCCGCCGTCCAGGGCCAGTTGCCGCAGCCCCGCGAGCTGGTTCGCGAGCGAGGGGGGCGCGGGAGTGGGTCGCGCGGCGCGCTTCTTCTTTCGAGAGGAGCTCCGCGTGGGGGGTTTGGACCTACTCCGGGCAACAGGCACGCGGGAGGCACGCGGCGGACTCCCTAAAACGTCCCCGTGTCGAACAGCGGTTCCGGCAATACGTGTTGGAGCGGTTGCTCCGGCGCCCGGTACCGGGAGCGCGGGGCTGCTTCGCCCATCCCCCATCGCGCATTCAGATACTTCCGATCGATTCCGAAGGGAGCCAGGAGCGTTTCCGCGGCTCGGGCGAGCAGCTCGAGGTAGGCGGCGGTGTCGTATCGCTCGTTTCCTCGGAGCAGCTCGAGCACGCGCACGCGATCGCGCCACGAACGAGATCGCCGATCCAGCAGCACATATCGAACGTACTCGCCCGCCGCCCGCTCGGCTCCCTGCGCGGCGAGCTGGCGCAGCGCCGCGACGGAATCGGTGAAGGTGACGAACTCCCCCGGTGCCTTGCCCACCCGGTGCGTGATGACGAGTTCTTCCACCGGCCAGCTTCCGTCGCGCACGGCGCGTGCGAAGAGGTCGGCTCGCGCGAGCGCTCGAGGGATCGCGGCGCGCACGCTCGCGGCATCCCTCGACCGGCCGAGCAGTTCGAGGACCTCCGCCTCGAAACGCCGGACGAACCGCGTCGTATCGTGTCGGCGTGCCCCGATGCCGCGCAACTTGAACTCACCGGTCTCGTACCGCCCGTAGTAGCGGTTCGGTACTCCGAGCCCATGGGTAACTGCCGGTAGAAAAACGATCCACCGATACCGGCCTTCGTAGCCCAACGGCAGGTCGAATCGGCGACTCATGCGGTCGGCGAAAGCCGACGGGTCCCCGTCCCCCCGCGTCCGATCGGGGCGGAGCCAGAGCGAATCGACGATCCCATGCACGACCCGATACCCCTCGTGCTCCGCCGCTTCGACGAACTCGGTCAACAACGCCCGGGCGTACGCATTGATCGCTTCGTGGCATTCGATCCGGCCGAAGCGCGCGTTGCGGTATCCCTGATAGCCGAAGGCGGTCACCAGGATCCATTTCAGCATCTTCACCCGGTAGAGGAGGCGCGTCCGCTCCGCCGGAGCGGTTCCCGGGCGTTTCGCCGCCGCCTTGTACGCGAGCCGTCGCGCGAGGAGCGGCGCGAGCGTGCGGGGAATGAGCCCGACCCGCCGCACGCAGGACCGATAGCCAAGCCCAGGCGCGATCGTTGGGCTCTGGGGACAGCATCGGCACTCGAGCGTCTCGGTCGAGAGGTTCTTGCGGACCATGATGTGCGGATAGAGGCTCGCGAAGTCGAACTCGTCGACGTGGTCGTGGACCCCGACCGGCGGCAGAAAGATCACGCCGCCGCGGTCGGCCTCGACGAGCCGCGTCCCGCTCTTGAACTCCTCCGGTCGATTTTTCTTCCACGGGATGTGGATCCCTTCGGCGCGGGCGTGCGCCATCTCCATCGCGGTGAAGCACGTGCCCGGCGACTGACGAACGACCGTCTGCAACGAGAGCCGGGAAAGCCGGGCCGCGTCGATCAATCCGTCGACGGAGGTGTCGTCGAAGAGGAAGGAGTTCTCGCGATCGACATGGAAGCGCCCGGGCAGCGGGAACGTCGCGGCCCGGTGCTCGACCCGCCCGTAACTTTCGTACGAGCGCGCCGGTCGCGCCGGCCGGAAGGAGGCCGGCTCCCGTCCGAGATAGAAGTCCGTCCCCCCACGTCCCCCGGCGGCGGCCCGTCGGTACAACCACGGAAGGTCGAACCCATCCCCGCCGTCGGTCAACAACAGATCCGGGTCGCTCCGAGCGAGCTCCCGCACGAGCTCTCCGAGGAGCTCCTCCTCCGGGCCCTCCAGGGTCGCCTCTCCCAAGCGGATCGACGTGATCCGACCGTCGTGGGGAACGAGCGCGCCGCGCTGCCCGGCGACCGTGATCGCGAGGGGCGCGATGCGCAACGGTGGAACAACGTAATCGACGGTCTCGGCCGGTTCGGTCGCCCGGAGCGCCCGACCGGTTCCTTCGACCGGTGCGAACGGAAAGAGATCGTGCTCAAGATGGTAGAGCTGGGGCGGCGTGAGGTCGACATCGTAGAGCATGAATCGGTGGTATTCGCCGAGCGCGTCGACCGCACCCGCGATCCGGCGCCGCTGGAAATTATGGTGCGGTGTCACGACGAGGTGCCGCCGCGGATGTGCATCGAAGAGCGACGGGCGCGCGGTCCGCCACTCGACCCGATCAACTCCCGCGATCTTCGGCAACGCCGACTGAAGTTCGTGGAGGTCGTGGCGACGGCCTCCGATCCAGAACGGCGGGCGATAGGGGACCGCCGTTCGCTCCACCCGGCCGGTAGGACCGTCCTTCGTCCAGAGCACCACCGTGCGGCCGTCCCGCCCCTCGGTGATGTCCAGCAACCAACGATCGGACACCTACGGCGTCCGGGGGAGCGCTCCGAGCGGCGGGGCGTCTGTCGACCCGGGCGGGGGAAGACGACGGACCAGGTCGAGAAGGACCGAGAGCAGGATCGATTCCAAGAGGTCGGGACTCCCCACATTCGTCGCTTGCGCCGCGTATCGCCTCGCGCCCCGGCGGATCGTCTCGAACGCGGCACGTTCTTCGGGCGTGGTCAGCAACCGGGCGAACGCGTCCCACCGTTTCATCCGCTCTTCGAGCGCTTGCCGGTACGTGGGGGCCGTCCGTCCCATGCGATCACCTCCGGAGGGGTAGTCGGATCGAATTCGTCGATCCCGTGCTGGCCCGGGGAACGGGGGACTAGGGTCAACCGGGCGTCGTCGCGAAGCGCGCGGAGCGTTACTGCGGCCCCCGCGCGCGGCGTGATCGTGAGCAGGTCGGCGAACCGGGGGCCGTGGTCGGGCAATCCGGGGAACCGCGCAAACCCTCCATCGAGCGTGAGCACGAGGGGAACGGGAATCGCTCGTAGAATCTCCCGAAGCGTTTGGGCCACGTGACGGAGGAGCGGCGCGCGCTCTTCGCCGGGCACTTCCTCGGTGAAGAACAGGGTTGGAAGGTCATGGGCTACTAAGAGGGTCGGAGGATGACGACGAATCTCCGCTGCCCATCCGTCGACCAACGCGACCAGTTGGTAGGCCGTGAAGGCTCGGGCCAACCGTATCCGGTCGAGTACGGCCGTGGGGTCGACCCCGAGCGCCCGGCCACGTTCTCCAATTCGATACGGATGGAACTGGTTCCTCCCTTCGATGAGCGAGATTCGACCGCGGGCCAGTGCATTTCCGGCGTACAGGGTCTCCAACATCCGTTCGATGATGATCGGAGGTCCGATCCAGAGCGTCGCTTCCCCCGGAGCGAGGCGGCGGGCGAGCCAAGGAAAGAGCGGAGGAGCCGCGGGAAGGAGGGGCCGTGCGGTTTTCCGATGCCGGGACACGGCGGTGAATCGAATCCGACGGCGGTCTGCCGGAAGGATCGGAAACTCCTGCTCGGGAGGAAAGGGAATAGGGAACGGCGCCGGCTCGACCAGCGATGGCCCGAGAAAGGGATCGTCCGGTGGCGACGTGACAGCCTCGGCGATCATGGAGCCTCCCTCGCCCGACGGCCGTCACTCGCTCTAAAGCTCCGGAGAGGGGAAGGCGAAACGCTCCGAGAGCCTGGTGTTTCCCGACTTTCGAAGGACCGGGGACCCGGACCGGGCTGCGATCCCTCCGCCTCGGCGAGAACGAGAGCACGCAAGCGCTTCGTGGCGAAGGACTCGCGACTCCCGACACTCGACCCCAGAGACTTTATTGGAAACTCACGGTTGGAAACCCAAGACCATACACCGAACGGAGCGACGCACTCATGCCCAACTGCCCCAATTGCTCGAAGCCGATGGCGCCGGGGTTCCTCGGAAGCGGCGGAATGTTCGAGGGATCGAAGTGGTTCCTCGAACGGACCCGCCTCGCGTTCGGCGGCGAAGAGGTAGCGAAACCGAACTCGTTCGGAATGGTGTACATCCCCGGGTTCCGCTGTCGCGAGTGCCGCACCCTGCAGTTGCAATACTGATCGGCGCGTTCTGCCTACGGACTTAGCCGAGCGCTCCACGGGGGTGGAGGGAGGCCCAGTTGCTCGGTCAACGAGAGCCCATTCACCGCCGCGTCACCTCGGAAGTGATTGTTGAAGAAGCCGTAGACGACCTCCGTTCGCTCGGCGAGGGTTCGGACGCGCGGGACCCAGGAGGCGAGCTCCTCCGGCGAATAGGTGTAATCGTACCAGATCGACTTTCCGTGGCCATGCCAACGCACGTAACTGAACGGGGCGGTCACCTCGAGGCGAATCGGGAGGTGCGGCTCGTCGACCACGACGTGGGCGAACCCGAACTCCCGCAGTAGGTCGATCGACGTTGGCTCGAGCCACGACTTTTCGCGAAACTCCACGGCGACGCGGAGGTCGTGCGGGATACTCTCGTAGAACTCTCGAATCGTTCCGGGTTCGAACGGAAGCGAGGGCGGGAGCTGTAAGAGCGCCACCGCAAATTTACCGGCCTCACGAATCGGCGCGAGAACTTGGAGGAAGCGATGGAGCTCCTCCGAGGTCCCGACCAATTTGCGCTCGTGCGTGATGGTCTGCGGAAATTTGAGCGCAAACCGGAACTTCGAGGGCGTCCGACGGGCCCACGACGTCGCGACCGACGGCGACGGGAGGCGGTAGAACGTGGAGTTTACCTCGACAATCGGGAAGAGATCGGCGTAGTACCGGAGCTTGTCCTGGGCGCCGCGACGGGGATACACGCGCCCCACCCACTCCGGGTAGTCCCACCCGCTGGTCCCGATCGCGATTTCTCCCACGGATGTGAGCTCGGAACGGCCGGCGAGCGATTAAGCTGTTCCCGAAGAGCGAACGATGGCGGTAATGGGTCCGCGACGCTCGGAAGAATGATCTTCGCAACGGAAGCGACGTGTACGGTTCACTTACGGGATCGGGCCGTACGCTCGAGCGTTGCGAGCATCGCAAATGAGAGCAGAACACTCTCTCGGCTCTGGACCGGTCTAGCATCCGGCCAAATCCTAAATAGCATCCCTCGGTGGAACAGCTCGCGAGGAAGACCGCATGGTTCTGGTCGATGTCGAACTCGCTCGATGTACTGGTTGTTCCCATTGCAAAGACGTGTGTCCGGTCGCGGTATTCGACTTGCAACCGCGGGATCGGTTTCCGGATATCATCGACGATGCCGCCGTCGCGGCCAAATTCCAATTCCGGGGGGAGAAGTCTATCGCCCTGAACGGTCCGGAGTGTATCGTGTGCGAGGCCTGCCTGTTCGAGTGCGAAGGTGAGTGCATCCTCATCACGGACGACGAGGGCCACGTCCACCAATCGACTTACAAGTAGGCGGGCCGGCGCGCCTTGTTCGTTTGGCAAATCTGTCGGGAGAGACCCCGGTTTTTGGCGCGTCGTACCTCGGCCCGGGGCAGGCGTTAAATACGCCGCGGCCCCGCCGATGACGCCGTGCCCGAAAATCCGATTGTTGGAGGGCGCACTGTAGTACTTGGCGAGCGGGAGCTCGCCATCGGGTTCCGCCTCATCGGTCTCAAGGATGTCGTCGAGGTCACTCCTGAAACTTCCGTGGCGGAATTCCAACGCGTTATTGGGGACACGAACTATAACCTCGTCATCGCGAGCCAATCGATCCGACCCCGTCTTTCAGAAGCGCAGCGGGCCCATGCCGACGCCTCGCTCGCCCCGCTCGTTGTATTCGTCCCGACCCCGACCGGCGATTTTGAGGTCGAGAGCATCAATGCGCTCGCGAAGCGCGTCCTTGGCGTCACCCTCGCCGTGTCGAACTAGCGGGAGAGCGTACAATGGGAGTCGTCGGGCGAGTTTCCGGGCCGGTCGTGATTGCGGAAGGACTGGACGACGCCAAGATGTTCGACGTCGTCCGCGTCGGCTCGTTGGGCCTGGTCGGCGAAATCATCCGCCTCATCGGGGGAACCGCAACGGTACAAGTCTACGAGGACACGACCGGGATTCGACCGGGCGACCCGGTTGAGAACACCGGGCAAGCCCTATCGGTCGAACTCGGCCCGGGGCTCTTGAAGTCGATCTACGATGGGGTCCAGCGCCCGCTCGACGTGATTCAAAGGAGTCTGGGCGACTTCATCACCCGCGGTTTCGTCGCGCCCCCGCTCGATGAGAAAGCCAAGTGGGAGTTCACGGCGACCACCTCGGTGGGGACTGATGTCACCCCAGGCACGGTACTCGGAACCGTCCAGGAAACTCCGCTCATTCTGCACAAAATCATGGTCCCCCCCGGCGTGGAAGGGACCGTCACGAAGCTCTCGAGCGGGACGTACACGATCCGGGAACCCATCGGATCGATCAAGACGGCGAACGGGACGCAACCGCTCTGGCTCACGCAGAAATGGATTGTCCGGGTACCGCGCCCGGTCCGTCAGAAGCTCGCACCCGGGATCCCACTCATCACCGGCCAGCGCGTCGTCGACTCGTTCTTCCCAGTTGCGAAAGGCGGGACCGCTTGCGTGCCCGGCCCCTTTGGCTCGGGCAAATGCGCAGCGGGCGAAACTCCGGTCCTCTTAGGAGATGGGACTGTTGTGACGCTCGAGGAGCTTTACTCGGCATCCCGCCGCAGAGGTCAGGTCTCGGTCGACCGATCCGACGAATGGCTATCCCTCCGTACTCCGGTCGAACTCTTCTCGCTCCTCGGAGACCGTCTGGTCAAGAGCAGGACGACCACCCTGTTCCACGGCAAGAGTGACTCCCTCGTCAGCGTTCGGACTCGGAGCGGACGCAAGGTGCGCGTCACGCCTGTACATCGACTCTTTACAATCGGGCCCGACGGGGGGCTACGTGAGACGATGGCCAGCGACCTGAAACCTGGTGACTACGTCGCTTCCATCCGGAAATTACCGGCGCCGGGGGGTTCCGAACCCCTCAATATCCACCTTACTCCCTTGAAAAGAGCCGGTCACGAAATCCATGTCCCGGATCGGATGTCAACTGCTCTGGCAGAGTTCCTCGGCCTCTTCGTGGCCGAGGGTTACATACGCGGACCGGGAACTGTGGTCTTTACCAACTCGGAACAGTCGCTGCGGTCCCAATTTTTTACCCTGGCCAAGGTCCTATTCAATCTCGACGGATATCTCGAGCGGGCCGTTAACAAGACGGACAACGTTCTCCTTCACAGCCGCCAACTGGTCGAATTTCTGGATATCCTCGGCTGCGGACGGACCTCGGGGGAGAAGCGGATTCCCGCTGCCGTCCTTGCCTCTACCAATATTTGTCTAGGCGCATTCCTACGCGGCTATTATCTTGGCGACGGAGGCTTCGCTGGTGGCAAGGGCGAGGTAGAGTTTTGCACCGCAAGCCCGAGGCTCAGGACCGAGCTCTCGTATGCGCTGTCTCGGTTCGGAATCGTGAGTTCCCTCGGGCGTAGATTGATCGATGGGAGGGAATACCAACGAATCTTCGTTCGAGGGGTAGGGAATCTCGCGAAGCTCGCGGCGGGTTTGGGATCCCTCCCGCCGAAGCTTTCGGCAATTCGGCGGTATATCGAGTCGAAAACGTCGACCTACACCGCTACTGATTTGGTGCCACTTTCGCCAGCCGTGATCGAAAGAATGTATCGAGCCGGTCCGAGCTATTCGAAACTTCTCGCGAATGGGATTGAGATCCACAATTACATTGGGAATGGGGAACAAATGGGTGCGGCCACCTACCTTCGTTTCATTTCGATGCAGGAGCCCGTGAGCTCCCTGGAGGAACGGGAACCCAATGCCCGCCGGCTCTCGCAACTTCTGGATTGGATCTTTTGCGACGAGGTCGTCGAAGTGGCCCGGGATTCTAACGGGCCTTTCGACGTCTATGACGTGGTAGTCCCTGAATTCGGGAGCAACTTCGTCGGCGGAGTCGGTGGACTCCTACTCCACAACACCGTCATTCAGCAACAACTCGCGAAATGGGCGGATTCGGACGTGGTCGTTTACGTCGGCTGCGGAGAACGCGGCAACGAGATGACCGAAGTGCTCGCGACGTTCCCGAGTCTCGTCGACCCGAAGACCAAACGGCCGCTGATGGAGCGGACAATCCTAATCGCCAACACTTCCAACATGCCCGTTGCCGCCCGCGAAGCGAGCGTCTACACGGGAATCACGATCGCGGAGTACTATCGGGACATGGGCTACGACGTCGCGCTAATGGCCGATTCGACCAGCCGATGGGCAGAGGCGATGCGTGAGATCTCGGGCCGCCTTGAGGAGATGCCAGGGGAAGAAGGGTACCCGGCCTACCTGGGCCGACGGATCGCTGAGTTCTACGAACGATCTGGGCGCGTCGTCACAATCTCTCCTGAAGGGCGGAACGGTTCGATCACGGTCGTCGGGGCCGTCTCTCCCGCGGGAGGAGACACCTCCGAGCCCGTAAGCCAGAACACGCTCCGAGTAGTCCGGGTCTTCTGGGCGCTCGATGCTTCCCTCGCTTCACGTCGCCATTTTCCGTCGATTAACTGGTTACAGAGCTACTCGCTCTACATCAACGACCTCGAACCGTGGTTCCGGGCCAATCTTTCGAAGGATTTTGTTCCACTCCGTCAAAAGGCGCTCGAGATGCTGCAAAAGGAGTCTGAACTCCAGGAAATCGTCCAACTCGTCGGCGTCGACGCGCTTCCCGAACGAGAAAAAGCGGTGCTCGATGTCGCGCGAATGCTCCGAGAGGACTACCTCCAACAGAGCGCCTACGACGAGGTGGACACCTACACCTCTATCCAGAAGCAGTACCGCATGCTTCGCGCGATCCTTTCATTCGGCGACCGTGAGCTCGAAGCAATCGGCAAAGGCGCCACTGTCGCACAGATGCAGCGCCTTCCCGTCCGTACGAAACTCTCACGAATGAAGTGGATCCCAGAGGCAGAACTTCAGCAGCAGTTCGACCAGATCGAGCTCGAGATGGCGGATGCGGTCGGATCGCTGGGAGCCGTCGCGGCGACGGGAGGGAGCTAATTCGATGGCGGCCAAAGGGGCGCCCACTTCCAAATCGACGCCCGCTGTTCCCGTCGACTACCGCACGGTGGATCGCGTGGCGGGGCCCCTGATCTTCGTCGGCGATGTGGCGAATGCTGCCTACGGCGAGATCGTCGAGATCGCGCTGCCAAGCGGGGAGCGACGGCAAGGACAAGTGTTGGATTCTCGCAAGGGGCTCGCAATCGTCCAGGTGTTCGGCCCGACGATGGGGATGAACATCGAAGAGACGAGCGTGAAATTCCTCGGCGAAGTCGCAACGCTGCCCGTCTCCGACGAGCTACTCGGACGCGTCTTCAATGGCCTGGGCGAACCCAAGGACGGGGGCCCGAAGATCGTCAGCGAGACCCGGCTCGAGATTGTCGGGAATGCGATGAATCCGTACTCGCGCGAGGAGCCGAGCGAGTTCATCCAGACGGGAATTTCGACCATCGATGCGATGAACACGCTCGTCCGGGGGCAGAAGCTTCCCATCTTCTCGGGCGCGGGGCTACCGCATAACCAGATCGCCGCGCAGATCGTTCGCCAAGCCAAGCTACGTAACTCGACCGAGGGATTCGCCGTCGTTTTCGCGGCGATGGGAATAACCAGCGAGGAGGCGAACTATTTCCTCAAAGAGTTCGAGTCGACTGGTGCCCTTGAGCGGGCGGTCGTCTTCCTGAACCTCTCCTCCGACCCGTCGATGGAGCGGGTCGTCACGCCACGGATGGCGCTCACCGCCGCCGAATTCTTGGCCTATGAGCGCGACCTCCACGTGCTCGTGGTGCTCACGGACATGACGAACTATTGCGAGGCCCTTCGTGAGGTCTCGGCGGCGCGGGATGAGGTACCGGGGCGTCGGGGTTACCCCGGCTACATGTACACCGATCTCGCGACCATCTACGAGCGCGCCGGAAAGATTCACGGTCGCAAGGGATCGATCACCCAACTCCCGATCCTGACGATGCCCGCCGACGATGTCACCAATCCCATTCCTGACCTTACCGGCTACATCACGGAAGGGCAGATCTACGTCAGCCGCGAGTTGCAGCGGCGCGGCGTCTATCCTCCGATTGACGTGCTTCCGTCCCTCTCGAGGCTGATGAACCAGGGGATCGGCAAGACCCGGACGCGTGAGGACCACCGCGGTGTCGCTGACCAGTTGTTCGCCGTATATGCGACGGGGAAAGACCAGCGCGCCCTCTCGGCGATCGTCGGGGAGGAGTCATTGAGCGCGGTCGACCGGCTGTACCTCAAGGCGGCGGATCGGTTCGAGTCTGAGTTCGTGAATCAACGACCCGACGAGGACCGGACGATCGACCAGAGCCTCAACATCGGTTGGGATATTCTCTCCGACCTTCCGGACTCGGAATTGAAGCGGATCAAACCCGAGTTCGTCGAGAAATACCGGGTCCGAAAGAGCGCCGTCGAGTAGGACCGAGGAGAGAGCGAGTTGTGCCCGCCGAAACCATCCGCCCGACGCGGCTCGAGCTCTTGCGCACTCGACGACGGATAGTGGTCGCGCGCAAGGGCCTGAACCTGCTCAAGCTGAAACGCACGGCGCTGATCGTAGAATTCTTCGCGATCTCGAAGGAAGCGATGAGGCTGCGGGGCGACCTGCAGGCCCGGATCGCCCGCGGATACGAATCGATCCGGATGGCGGAGATGATGGAGGGGCCGACTCGTCTCGAGAACATTTCGATGTTGCTCCCCGATCTGCGGCCCATCCAGGTCGCCACGAAGAATGTCATGGGCGTCCGTACTCCCCGCGTCGACCGGAGCGACTACCATCCGGTGGCGGCGCCCGAGCTCCTGGACCTGTCGACGTCCGTCAATGAATCGATCCGCCACTTTCAGGGGATCTACTCCGTCGTCCTCGATATCGCCGAAAAGGAGAACGCGCTACGCCGGCTGCTGAAGGAGATTGAGAAAACGAAACGACGCGCCAGCGCGATTGAGAACGTGCTGATCCCTCGGCTCCAAGGAACGGTGCGCTACATCAAGTTCCGTTTTGACGAGCTCGAGCGGGACGCATTCAGCATGCTCAAGGTCGTCAAGCGGAAGCTCGAGAATCCGGAGACCCATGCAGCCAGCGCCTAACGCCGCCGCGCGCCGATTCCGCCGCGTGTGGACCGTGTCGCTCGTGGTCAAACTCGCTGCCCTCATGGGGCTCCTCGTGTTCATCGCAATCTACCTCGGGAGCCGTTAGTGCCCGCTGGCGCTCCACCCCCCAATCCCTACCTCGGCTCGATCGAGGCGTTGAAGCACGTCAAGGAGACCGAGAGCGAGTGGGAGCGCAAACTGCAGCTCGCTCGCAGCAACGCAAAGGAAACGCTCGAACGATTGCGGGCCCAGAGCGAGGCGGCGGTCAGGGCCGCGCAGGCCACGGCGGACGGAGAGCGCGCCCAAGCCGTGCTGGAAGCACGGAGAGGTGCGGAGCGGGAAGCGGCGGAGATTCTCGCAGCCGGGACGCGTGCCGCCGAGGCCGCCGCTCGCCCCGAAGGGAAACGCCCCGCCGACCAGCAGGAATTGATCTTCGCCGCGGTGCTCGCCGGATTCCTCCAGGACTGAAGGAGCGAGCGCGCAATGGGAATCCTGCGGCCGGAGCCGATGACCAAGGTCGGGATTTTCGGACTGAAGGACGACCGAGAACGGATCTTAACCGCCCTTCATGACCTTCGGCTCGCCCAGGTGGAGCCGCTCTCCCCGGAAGCCCTCGCCGAGCTCGTGCCCGAGCGGGGCACCGAAATGGCCCGCGCGATCGGCGACGAGGCCCTGCGTTTCCGTGGCTTGAAGACGGCGCTCCCCGCCGTTCCCGTCGGGCCCCCCCGCCGCTTCGACTCGTTACAAGATATTCTGACCGCGGCGAAGACCGTACCGATCGATGCCGAGGTCGGCGCGCTCACACGGGAGAGCGATCGATTGCTCACCGAGCAACAAGCGACGGTCGAGACCATCGCGCTCCTCGAGAAGCTCTCCTTCTACTCCGAGCGCTTGGAGCTTCTCCGGGCCCAGAGCTTCGTGAGCTTTTTCGGAGAAGGCGACCCCGAGGCGGGGGACGCGCTGCGCGTGGCGCTTCCCCCCGAGGCCGACGCGCAGTTCCTGAGCGACCCGAACGCCCCCGGCCGATTCTTGGTCAGCTTGCGCCGCAGTTCGGCCGACCTTCTCGCCCGGTCCGCTCAGGCCAGCGGGGTCCGACTCTCGCCGCTCCCCGCGCTGTCGGGGACTCCCCTCGACGAACTCCCTCCGCTCCGCCAGCGGCGCGAGGAGCTCCTCCGGCGGCGGGTCGCGATCGCCGAACGTCTTGGGGCGCTGGCGCGCGACTGGTACCCAACCGTCGCGGCGATTGACGAGGCGCTACAGATCGAGAATCGCAAGGTAGAGGTCCTTTCGAAGCTCGGCGCCGGTCGGTCGACGTTCGCGCTCGAAGCGTGGGTGCCTCGGCGGGACGTGCCGCGGTTCGAGCAGGTCATCCAGTCGGTCAGCGAAGGACGGGCCTATCTCTACGCGGTCCCGACCTCCGAAGAGCCCCCCACGCTGATGCACAATCCGGCCGGGGTTCGGCGCTTCGAGTTCTTCATTCGGTTCTACTCCCTGCCGCAAGCGGACGAGTGGGACCCCACCCTCGTCTTCGCGATCGTGTTCCCGCTCTTCTTCGGCCTGATGCTCGGCGACTTTGGCTACGGGCTCACGATTCTCCTCATCTGCCTCTGGATGATCGCCGGCTTCCCCGGCGCCCAGCATCTGCCGAAGTTCGGCCGGACGTTCGTGAAACGGATCATGGGGCCCAAGGGGATGCGCCAGCTCGCGTACGCCTTGCTCCCGGGCTGCGGCCTCGCGATCGCACTTGGCCTCTACTGGGACGAATTCTTCGGGTACCACCTGCTCGGCCGGCTGTTCGGCTACGTCGCTCCGATCGATCTGTTGCGGTCGAGCGACGTCGGCCTGCTGCTCTTGGTCGCCGGGTTCATTGGCCTCGGGATGGTTACCTTGGGGTTCGTCTTCGGGCTGCTGAAGGAGTACTTCCACCACCATCCGCGCGGCGTCGTCGGGAAGGCCGGAGGGGTGATCTTCGCCTGGGGAGTGGCCTTCGCCGGCCTTTCGGTCATTCACCCCAAGACGCTGGGCCTCCTCGTCGCGTCCAATTCTCTCGCGAGCCCCTTTTTCGACAGCTATCTCGCGCTGCTCGTCGTGGGCCTTCTCTGCATGATCGGTGGCGAGGGGATCCAGACCGGCATGATGAGCCTCATCGAGATCGTGAGCCACATCCTCTCCTACACGCGTCTCTTGGGGATCCTGCTCGCGAGCGTCATTCTCGCCCTCGTGATCAACTCCGTCGGCGGCGGGCTGATCGTCGGGGGGGCAATCGTGGGGATCATCGCCGGCCTCGCCATCATCATCATCGGGCAGACGTTCAACGTCATCCTCGGCGTCTTCGAGCCCGGGATCCAAGGCGCGCGATTGATCTTCGTCGAGTACTTTTCGAAGTTCTACACCGGGAACGGCCGGCCGTTCCGTCCGTTCGGCGGACCCCGCGTCCACACGGCCTCGAGCGTGATGCCCGAGGGAGCCGGGGCGGGCCCGCTCGTGCAGTCCCCGCCGTCGTAGCGCAAGCCGGCGCTCTTACAGCCGGGGCGAGACCAGGAGCGGCGTCAGCCGTTCCGCGGGTATCCCATAGAGCTTCCCAAAGGCGAGGCGGCGCACGTCCTCCCGTTCGACCTCAGCGAGCAAGAGATACGTGAAGATCACGGCGAGCGAGAGCGGGTAGGTCCGAAGACGGCGCAGTTCACTGGTTACTCGATCCCGCAACAGCGCGGATTCGTAACCGGTCAGGCTCTGCCCGTCCGTGAACTCGGCCGAGCCCTCGGCGATCGAGGGGAAGCGAGCGGCGAGCCGGTCGACGAGTTCGGGGACTCCCCGCACACCATACAGGTCGGGGATCTGGGACGCGGGCACGGTGCCCCCTTCGAACCAACGTGAGACGACCTCGTCGATCGGGAGGTCGGCGGCCTTCCCCTTCAGTAGGAGGAGCGCGTTACGGACATCGATCTCGCTCGCGAGGAACTGCCGAACCACCCACTCGTCCCCTTGGAAGAACCGGGCGGCCTCGAGCACACGCTGGTAGTACGCGCGGTCGAGGGCATGGAGGATCGGGAAGATGTCGTGGGTCCGCTGGAACGCTTCGACGAGCGGAAGCACGGTCGCTCCGTACCCGTACCGGACGAGGGAGGTGGCGATGGATTCGACGGTCGGCTGGGCGAGCAGCTGGCGGAAGTCGTCCAGCGTGAGGACGCCGGCATAGAGTCCCGCGGGGATCTCGCGGCTCGAGATCAAGTGGTCCTCGGTTTCGGTGACCGACCGGCCCTGGGCCTTGGCGGCGAGTATCAGCTCGATGTTCTGCAGATCCCATCGGGTGAGATACGCCCCGACGACCTCGCGCCCGGCGAACGGCGTCGCCTCGAAGGCGTGGCGGTTACGCCGAACGAACGTGCGGTTGATGGCGATCTCGACGAGCGCGACTCCCTGGTACGCCGCCCGCGCGGCCTGGACGTCCGGGCCGTAGGGAGTTCCTTCCAGGATTTTGGCGACCTCGTTCGGGTCCTTCGCCGCGGTGAGCTGCAGATAGGTCTCCTTGGGGAGGAAGGCAGTGAATTCCGGTTTCAGGCGCCCGAGCGCGCTCGCGTACGCGGAGGCCGCCATCTCTCCCCTCCTAGGCGAGGATCTCGCGGACTTCGTCCTCGCGAAGGCGCAACAGTTCGTCGAAGGAGAGGTTCAGCCGCCGGCTCTTGTCGACCGTCTCGGCAATGAGTCCGCCGAGGATCGGTTGCGGCGCCGGGTCGAACGATTTGCCCGCGGCCTTCGCGAGGAGGCTCGCGTCCTCGGCGCGGCCTGAGACGCGAATCTGCCGGCCCAGGGAGGCGGTGGCAGTCTCGACCATTCGCTTGAGCACGGTCGGATAGCTCGGCGAGGTCGTGTAGTCGGCGAGGAGCGCGCGGGTCTCCCGCAACCCGTCTTCGAGGCGCTTTTCACGCGCTTCGTAGAGCAGCTTCCTCGCCTGGAGCTTCGCCCCCGCGAGCCGCTGGGCGCGTTCCCGGGCGACCTCCGTCTCGGTCGCGCGCTGAGATGCCGCCCCGATCTCCTTAATCCGACGGGCTCGGTCAGCGAGGATTTGGGTCTCCTCGGCCTTTTGCTGCTCGATCGTCGCTTTGAGCTCGGCCTCGGCGTGCTGGCGGATCTCCTCGACCAGATTCTCGAGGCTCATGGCGCTCGTGGGGTTGGGATGTATCGGGTCACAGGACGTTCAGCAGGAGAACGACCCCGAGCACGAATCCGATGATCCACAGGGTTTCGGGAATGACGAAGAAGAACAGGACTTGGCCGAATTTTTCCGGCTTTTCCGCAATGATACCCATTCCGGCCGCACCGATACCGGACTGCGCCATGCCCGTTCCAATGAGTCCTCCGGCGATGGCAATCCCGGCGGCGATCGCTTCGGCGGCGGCTACCGTGTCAGAGACCATAGCAACGACCCGCGCGGGCGAGAAAGGGTGGCTATATAACCCGAGCCACTGAAAGCCGAGGCGCTTCCTCGACAGAAAGATTCTGGACTGTTCCACGAGCCCCGCGGATTCGCACCGAACGGCGCTAGGCCGCTTCCATCCCCTCGGCCGCTTCTTCCGCATCGTCGTCGGT
>JBAQJJ010000044.1:0-2265 GCA_049300255.1 Thermoplasmata archaeon | reverse complement strand
ACCTATGAGAACGATGCCGGGTTGAATCCTATAAGTCCTCTGTGGTACATTGCGGAGAAAGGAATGGGTCCGAACGACCCCTTCCCGGGAGATCCATGGGCCTGCGGTCGTTTTCGATGCTCGTCGGTCGACCTCGGTGGTCGATGGCGATCGTTGCGGCCCGGCGGGTGACCGCCGTCGTAGCCGTTCTGGTGCTCATCCTCAGCTTGATGGCTCCATTGTCCAGTGAGGGCGGCCGGACGCAGGCTAGTTCTATCACCACTCGGGTCCCGAGACTCCAGACTGCGATGTCGGAGGCACCATTGGGGCCCGGGTCCGTCCCAAAAGCGGCGCCCGCTTCGGCGAACCTATTCGGAACCCTCGAATCTTTGAAATCGAGATACCTTGATGTCGCCCCACCGGCCAGCGACCATCTCCGATCCTCGCGCCCTGCCGCCTTTCGGCCCCCCGGACTCGTCGTCTCCCCCGCAGACGGGGAGGTTAACAGTCATGTAACGGTGGGCGGGTCGTTCTTCGACCCCTTCGCGAACTACAGCGTCTTCTGGTGGGACTCGCAAGAGGTCTGCACCGGAGACACGAACGCTTTGGGCAACTTCACGTGCGGCTTCAATGTTCCCCCGGCGGTGGCGGGGAAGCACACGGTCGCCGCGTTCGAAGGGAACAACACGGCCGAAACGACCTTCGCCGTAGCCCCGTCCCTCATGCTGAGCACGGCCCAGGGGGCGGTGGGCAGCTCCATTCTCGCGACGGGCGCGGGCTACCACGGGAGCAACGCAACCACGGACGTGATCTACCAGATGTGGTGGAGCCAGACTCTCCTGCTTTGCACGGGCAACACGACCCCGATGGGAAATCTGAGTTGCGCCTTCAAGATCCCCGTAGTCCCCGTTGGAAGCTACCCGATCACGGTCAATGACAGCGCCGATCCTATCGTCACGGTCTTCTTCACGATTCCCGGTCCATCGCACGGACTTCCCGTCTGGGTGATCTGGTCGGTCGCCGCTACGATCGGTGTGGGGATCCTCGTCGCGGCACTGCTCGTCGCGCAATTCATCCACCGGTACTGGAGAGGCTCCAATCCGCTCCGACGTTCGCCTTTCGCTAGCTCGCGCCGACGCTACCCCTGGTCCAAGTCGACTCAGTCTCGCAGCGGAGGATCGGCGGTGGATCTGAGCTCCGAAACACTGCTGGGCTCGGACGCGAACCGCCCTCTCCCTCGGGAGGGCTTCTCAGATCCCGAACGCCCGGGCGTGATCTTCGTTCGTGTGAGGAAGCGACGCTCCGATCTTTATCCGGGCGAACCGATCGTTCCGGACGAGGAGGCCGAGTCGCCCCCCGCCAATCCACCGAATTAGCCAGCGCTCCCCAAGGCGTCGGTTCACTACCCTTTCCCTCCTACGAGCGCCGGGCGTAGGATGAGGTTTAGACCAACGTCGGCTCTCCGCGCTCGATGTCGGAAATCCCTCGTCGCGCGCTGGGCCACTCGGGTCTGAAGGTCGCTCCCTTTGCACTGGGCGGAAATGTCTTCGGTTGGACCGTAGACGAACGAACCGGCTTTCGTCTCTTGGACGACTTTGTGTCGGCGGGATTCAACCTGATCGATACAGCCGACACGTATTCGAAATGGATCTCGGGCCATCAGGGAGGGGAGTCGGAGACCATGATCGGGCGCTGGCTCCACGAATCCGGCCGGCGGGACGAGGTGCTCATCGCTACGAAGGTGGGCATGGAGATGGGGAACGGCAGTAAAGGCCTGGCCCGTAGCCATATCGAAGCGTCGGTCGAGGACTCCTTGCGGCGACTTCAAACGGACGAAATCGACCTGTATCAGGCTCACATCGACGATCCGAGGACTCCCCTGGAGGAAACCCTCGGCGCGTTTGACCGACTCAAGAAAGCGGGCAAGGTACGCGCGATCGGAGCTTCTAACTATAGCGCGGATCGGTTGGAGGAAGCGCTCCAGACAAGTGATCGACTTGGGCTCGCTCGATTCGAAAGTCTCCAACCCAAGTACAACCTGATGGATCGGAGCGAGTTTGAGGGCGGGGTCGAGTCGGTCTGTCGGAAATATGGTCTGGGAGTACTGACCTACGCGTCGCTGGCGTCCGGCTTTCTAACGGGCAAATATCGTTCCAAGGCGGACCTCGGTAAGAGCCCACGGGGAGCCCGGGCGGAGCAGCGGTTGACCGAGCGAGGGCTCCGGATCCTCGAGGCACTGGATGGTGTGGCGGCCCGTCTGGACGCCGCTCCTTCTACCGTCGCCCT
>JBAQJJ010000043.1:0-3694 GCA_049300255.1 Thermoplasmata archaeon | reverse complement strand
CCAGCATCACCTATCGTACGGAGGGCTCGTAAGTGAAATTGGCGCGTACCCCTGTAGAACTTCACACTCACCCTGGTTGGGGATTGGGGACGCGCTGACCCGACCCGAAAGTGACGAAAGCCCCGGCGGCCTTCGCGCTGCCCCGGAGGCCAGATGACCACTCGGAAGCACTGGAGCGGCGAGGAGAAGCTTCGCATCGTGCTCGAGGGCCTGCGGCCTAACGCCAATGTCGAGGCCGTCTGCCGGGCCCACGGGATCCACTCCGCCCAGTTCTACGAGTGGAAGGAGCGGGCGCTCGCCTCGATGAAAGCTGGCCTTGAGAGTCGGCAGGGTTCGGATGGACAGCGCCAACGCCAGGAGATGGCGCGGCTCAAGCGCCTCATCGCCGAGCAGGCGATCGCGCTGCAGGTGTTCCGGGAGGAGCTCACGGGCAGCTCCGAGGGAAAAAACGACGGAGGGAGATCGTGAGGACGATGCTCGCCCTCGAGCTCTCCAAGAGCCACACCGCCGAACTCGTCGGTCTCTCCCGACGGGCGCTTTACCTCGGACCCCGACCCTCTCCCCTTCGACGGACGCGAGCTGACGAGACGAGGATCCGTGCCGCGGTCCGACGGGCGGCTCTCGCTCGCCCGAGCTTCGGGGTGCGGAGGGTATGGGCGATGCTACGCCGGGAGGGACTCCGGGTCAATCGTAAACGCGTCCACCGGCTGATGGCCGCCGAGGGGCTGCTGAGGCCCGCCCACTTCCCTCGGCCTCGTCTTCCCCCGACTGGACGTCTCAGCGCGGAGCGACCCAACGAGCGGTGGTACACCGATCTCACCGAGGTGGACACGACCGACTTCGGTCCGTGCCCGCTGATGGCGATCCTCGACGCCTGCACGCGAGAGGTGGTGCACTGGGAGTTCTTCCCGACGTGCGGAGCCACGGAGGCGCTCGCCGTGGTCGAGGGAGCGGTGGCGAAGCAGTTCCGACCACTCCTCCAGGCCCCGGGCACCGTCCTGGTGACCGACCAAGGGGCGCAGTTCATCGCCACGCGCTTCCGCGAGGGGACAAGGCTCCTCGGTCTCGATCTGCGGTGGACCCGGAAGAAACGCCCGCAGGACAACGGGCTCCAAGAGTCGTTCCACGGGCATCTGAAGCAGGACTACCTGTGGCTGAGGGAGCCGGAGAGCTTCTACGTCACCCGGAAGCGGATCGCAGAGGCGATCGACGACTACAACACCGAGCGACCGCACTCGTCGCTCGGGTATCTCACGCCGCGAGAATTCGCGCAGAAGGTCCGAGAAGAGGTGTCAACATGAACGAAGGAATCCCTCCCGGCACCCCTCCCTCATGTGAGAAGAAGTACGGGGTACACGTCAAAATCTGCAGTTATGTGGGTTCCGCTCCGCCGAGCACATGACTGGCGGGGGAGCCATCCCGCTGCTTACCCGCTCACATGATCTCGAGGGTGAGTGTGTCCTCGCCGCAGTCAGTTATTCACGCTCTAAGGCGCAGGAAGACGATTCGCGGTCGAGGGCCCCAAGGTCGCGCGCTGCACGCATTGCATCGCGGTCATCCGAGGACGCCGCACAAGATGCACCGCAGTCGACGGCCCTGGAGCGTGAGGGTTGAAGGGTTCTCTCCGTTTCAACATTGCGAAGATGCTCTTCGCGAGAGAGTGAGCCCCCGCCACCGCTCCCTTGGTGGCTCCCCGACGACGGCCCACCCGTCGAGCCTTCTTCGCCGCTATTCCTCGCTTCTCGCGAGCCCGGTGGGTCCAGGACGCTTCGACTAAGAGGGTTCGGATCAGCTCGTTGCTGTCCTTCTTGAGTCGGCCATAGTAGCGCGTCTCGGCGGACTGGTAAGTCGTCGGGCAGAGGCCAAGGTACGAGACCAGTTTCTCGGCGGTGCGGAACCGCTCAATGGGAGTGATCCACGCGGCCAGAGCAACGGCCGTGAGCTCGCCGATGCCGGGAACGGTGGCGAGGAGCTGGGCGTCGTCCGAGGCGAGGTACGCCTCGTGGATCCTCCGATCGAGGTCCTTGCACGTCGCATCGAGGTGGGTGAGGGCGTCCAGTGCCCGGTCCACCTCCTCGAGGTGGAGCTCGCGGAGCGACTCCCGCTTCCTCCGATGCACGAGGATTCGATCCTCGTACTGGACCCCGCGTTGGAGCATGACGGCGTACGTGTGGACGATGATCGAGGTAGCCTTTCGGCGATAGAACAATCGCTCCCGAACCAGGCTCCGGAGCGCTCTCATCGGAGGCGGGGGGGCGTAGGACGTGGGGAGGAGATTCCCCCGCAGGAGAGTGGCCAGTGCCTCGGAGTCCACTCGGTCTGTCTTGAGGTTCGCTTCGGCGATGAGACGGGTCCTCAAGGGGTTGGAGAGGACCACCGAGGCGCCAGTGGACTCTGCGGCGTCGTAGAAGTGCTGCCAGACGGAGCAAGCTTCGATGGCCACCCGAATGGGTCCGGGAAGGCTCTTGAGGTAGTCGACGAGCTCTCGATCGGTGGGTCCGAACTTGCCCTCACTCACCGGACGACCCAGTGGATCTACGGCGGTGGCCACCACGCTCTTTCGGTGTACGTCTAGCCCGACGAAGGTCTCGATGCTCCTGCTCTCCATAGGACGCCTCGAGGTGGAGGAAGAGAGGCGTCCCCGATGGGACTTCCGCTGCCGCATGAGCGGAACCCATCATGTCCACATTGCACCTAACCATTCAACGACTGGGTGAATTTTCGCTTGCAACCTTGCGTTCCTCCCCTGGTATCGTCAGATCGGGGTGGGAAAACACAATCCAAGGCCACATGAAGTATGTACAGTTTTACGCCGAGATGCTTGCGAGAGGTTCTATGGAAGAACGCTCGGAATCGTACCTTCGATGAATCGCCTTACGCGACGGAAGGTCTCAGGAGTGGGGTTCATCACGGAATGACTGATTCCCAAGGACTTCCAGGACGCGAAGATGATCCTGGACGGATTCACGATCCTCCTTCGAAGGTAATCAACGAGGAATCGAACGTCCTTGGGCAATGTGTCTGCGATGAGGACGCCAAGGATTTCTCTCTGTGAACGTGCGATTCCATCAACGCAGTATGTCGTTGCAAACCCCTCCATGTTGAGGAGCAGCTGACTAATGTGAGCCGGCTCAACTGAGCCGACTTTGCACTCGACTACGATAAACCAAGGCGGAACGACAAGCGTCAGGTCGGCGGGCGCCTCGAGAGACCCGGTCCTTGTAGATTTCCACGCGGGATTTTCCTTCACAGGCGTAGTCTGGGGGTGATTAGCTTGCAGAACGTCGAATAGCCCGTCACGCATTTGGGGCTCGGTTAGACTCCGAGGGGCGGGTCTAACCGGTCTCTGCGGGGCCTGCGGCGGGAGTCCTAGTTTCCCTCCGAGGCCCTTGTCGACCCGACGGAGAAACGTCAAGATCGTCTGGTCGAAACCTCTTCGTTGTATCTTGACGAAGTTCTTCCTGACGTACTCTTGAAGAATTGCGACGACCCCGGAGTTCTGGGCGATCCGGGCGCGATTCCTGGCTAGGACCGCAACGGTCCGATCCAGAGCGGCCGAGTACGGCTGCTTTAGCCCTCTACTTTGTCGGCCTACTCCGGGGCGATCAGATCTGATGATGAGGGTTTTCAGATCCAGAAGCGCCTTGGCGTCCCACTTGAGTTCATCTTTGGTGAGCAGAGTCGGGGCGGATCC
>JBAQJJ010000042.1:0-14165 GCA_049300255.1 Thermoplasmata archaeon | reverse complement strand
TGGGCTACGTTCCGGTGCCAGCGGCGGCGGTCGTCGGACTCGGCGAGGAAGGGTACGAGCCGAGGGGTACGGTTTGGTCCCATGAGGGAGGTAAGGGAGCATGGGTTCTAATAGATTCTCCTATAAGGCCCCGGCGGGCCCGTAATCCTCAACTGCCCACCGCAAATTGGAGCCACCCAGTCTGAATCCACGACGATGCAATTGCGGGAAGGGAACGCGGAAACACCCCGCTTCGACGGGATCCTGCTCGATCTTTACGGCACGATCATCTCGATGGGAACCTCCGGGGCACGGGCCGAATCCCTCCGGGCAATGGCCGGCACATTGGCGGCGGCCCGATCCGCTGACGCTCAGAAATCTGGATTGGCCGGCATGTGTCGGGAGCGGGTCAGACCTTCGCCGGATCCGACGGAATCTTCCGCACGACCACCCACCGGTGCATCGCGATCTTGCGGTTCTTTTTGAATCCCTCTTTCTCGAACATTCCTAGTGTACCACTACAGAGGAACGAACGCGATACCTTGCGACCGGCAACGTTCTCGGGGTACGCTTCGACGGTTCCCCCGCCCAGTCGAGCGATCTCCCGAAGAGCCTCGTGGAGGGCGATGTTGGCGATCCCCTCGCCGCGACGTTCTCGATCAATGAAGAAGCAGGTGATGCGCCAATCGGGAAGCTCCCGCAGCCCCTCCTCGTAGACCTTTCGACTCCGGATATTCGGAAGTTCCAACGTAGGACCGAACTGACACCACCCCACGGCTAGTGGGCCATCAAAGACGAGTGCAGCGTGCGCCCGACCCTCTCGGACGCGCGTCTCCTTCATGGCGCGGTACGCCCCGGCCGTGCGCTTGCCGTCGTCCGGACCAAGATGAAATGAGATGCACCAGCATCCACCGAAGATCCCGTTGTGCTTCTCGACGAGGCGGGCAAAGGCAGGCCACGTTTCTGGGGAGAGCGGGTGGGAGGTGAGAGAAACGGAGCCTTCCGAACGATCCCGTCGCGTTGGTCGTGTGGGAAGTATCTTCGCGGGGTTGGGTGACATCGACGAATCACTGGTCACGAGAAGCTTTCCGCTTCGGATCACCAACTCCCGGAAGTGTTGCCTCGAAGTCACGGAGCGAAGCATCGAATACGTCCGGCCGCGAGAGGTTCAAGAGGTGGTCGGCTCCCGGGACGAGCTGTAGTTGGGCGCCCGCAATTCCTTTGGCCAGAAAGTTCGCAAGGTGCGGCATCGCCGGATTGTCCCGGTCTCCAACCAGAATCCGGGTCGGGACCCGGATTTCGTCCAAACGAGCCGCAGCAGGCTTACCCTCGCGTGTTTCGTGTTGCGCGGACTGGTCTTCGAAAACTTCCTTCGCATTATCCCGTACCATCGTCCGGAAGAGGTCGAGTGCGCTCCCGGTCAGTGCAGAAGCCCACAGCTGACGTAGGTGCTCGGTCGCCTCCTCGAGCTTGCCGGCAGCCCAGGCATTCGTCGCCGCTTTGGAAAGCGTTTCGTCGCGCTCGAAAGTAGCCTTCCCGCCAGGCACATGATCGTAATCCATGCCTGAATAGCCGGGGGCAATGAGCAGGAGAGATCCCACTTTCTCGGGGGACGCCAGAGTCAGGTCAAGGGCGATCCTCCCCCCCATGCTGGGAGCGACGATCAAAGGCCGTGTGAGGCGAAGGTTGTCGATGAGCGCGACTAAGTCGCGGTCGGAAGAGTAAGCCGAGGTCGCGGGCATTGAACCCCCGTACCCGCGTAGATCGTAGCGCACGACGTGATGCTCGCGCGCAAGAAGCGGGAACTCGCGATTCCACATGCGACGATCCGCGATTCCCTCGTGGAGAAGTATGATCGGCGGGCCACGCCCCCCGTCCTCATACGCAATCCTTCCACCGACTACATCCAAGGTCTTCGTGACTATCGGATCGATCATCGCAGGCAGAACTTCTCGGCGCCTGATAAATCAGGGGGAGGGGTGCTGGAACGCTCCCGAACGCCCTGTTGGGCGACTGCAGATTCGCGGCCGCCGTCAAGCGCTTCTACGTAGGAGGAACCTCACCCCGATCCGGGCATCGGTCCGGGTGAGAAACTTAGGACAGAGTTAACGCCTCACGCAGGCAAATGGCCTCCCGCGCGCGCGTCGCGGGTGCGACGATTTCGGGACATCCGTCGGCCTCGAGTCAAATCGGAGTTGCGCCCTCGTGCGGTACTCCTGAGTTGGGTGAATGAGCTGACGAATGCGAGTGGCCTTGTCCGAGAAGGCCCCACCAACGTTCAAGTAACCCGCGGGGATTCCTGCGAGGGACGCATGCCGAACACAAAGCCTTCCGAGCCTCCCGTCGAAGGAGACCCGGCGACGCCAGCAGTCGAGGGCGCGCAACTGGTCGATCGAATTTCGAGCGAACTGGACTTACTGGCGAGGAACGTCGATATCGTCGGGCGCCTCTCAGGCAACCCCCCGATGGGAATCATTCGGTTGAGCGAGGCGCTCCATCTCCCGATTCACAAGGTGCGCTATTCGCTGCACCTCCTGGAAAGGGAGGGGGTGATTCAGCCTTCGGCCGATGGGGCCGTGGTAACCGACAAGGCGCGGGAATTCTGGGCCTCGCTCGATCGATCGCTCGATCAGATGGCCGCCACGATCCAACACCTCAAAGAACGCGCGGCGGAGACCAAAGCCCATCCGCCGGGTCGGAAAGGCTATTAGAGAAGCCACCGCTCGACACCCCCGGTGCCGCCGTAGCTCAGCGGCAGAGCGATCGGCTGTTAACCGAAAGGTCAGCGGTTCGAATGTGCGGGCATGGCGCTCATGCCCGTCCGGAACTCCGCTCGGCGGCGCCTCGGGATTGCGATGTTGCGACGGGCCCGTAGCTTAGCCCGGCTTAGAGCGACCGGCTCATAACCGGTCGGTCGACGGTTCAAATCCGTCCGGGCCCACTTACGATGGGGTTCAGGTCCACACCTGAGTTGACACTAACGCGCCCCGGAGGAGGCCCAGCGGTAAGATCCCATCACGGCGTTCCCCCCCTTGCCGGGGATGAAGCAAAACGGCTCCACGAGGGCCCGCTAACAGGATGGATTTTAGCAATCTGCGGTGTCGGGACGTTGTCCCACGTCCCGGCCCGCGAGAAGTGAGCCGACTTCCTGGCGTCACCCAGCGAAATGACGCGATGGTTCCCTGACACCACGCTGGCCTTGCTGGGTTTTTCTACTTCTCGGAAGTCGCATATATCCAAGACGAATCTCCCGGCGCGTTGACGCCACAGCGGGTCGCCGATGTCATCGTCGACACTTTGGAGAACGCCGGTGTCCGGCGGGTGTACGGCGTTGCAGGCGACTCACTCAACGGAATCACCGATTCAATCCGCCCTCGAAGGGAGATTTCGTGGGCTCACGTCCGACACGAAGAGAGCGCCGCGTTCGCGGCCGGAGCAGAGGCCCAGCTGACTGGCCGGCTCGCCGTCTGTGCGGGGAGTTGCGGACCGGGAAATCTCCACCTCATCAACGGTCTGTTCGACGCGCATCGGAGCCGCGCCCCTGTCCTCGCGATCGCAGCGCAGATCCCGAGTCCTGAGATCGGCGGCGGGTACTTTCAGGAGACCCATCCCGATCAGCTCTTCCGGGAATGCAGCCACTACGCCGAACTCATCTCTCAACCGGAGCAGGTACCGCGCATCCTCGAGATTGCGATGCGTACGGCCGTCGCCCGGGAGGGAGTCGCCGTGGTCGCGATCCCGGGCGACGTGGCCCTGCGCCCTGCGACGGAGGGCGCATCGGGTCTCACGCTCTCCGACCCCCGCCCGCGCGTGTGTCCGTCCGACACGGAACTGGCCAGGATGGCCGAGATGCTCACCAAGGCGTCGAAGGTGACCATCCTCGCGGGCGCGGGTTGTGCCGGAGCTCACGACGCGGTCGTCGCGCTGGCCCAGAAGCTGAAGGCACCGGTGGTTCCCTCCCTCCGGGGGAAGCAGTTCATCGAGTACGCGAACCCGTGCGATGTGGGGATGACCGGCCTTCTCGGCTTCTCCTCCGGGTACAAGGCGCTCCAGGCGGCGGACCTCGTGTTGATGCTCGGTACCGACTTCCCATACCGACAGTTCTACCCAACGAACACGCCGGTGATCCAGGTGGATATACGCGGCGAGCAGATTGGCCGTCGCACGTCGGTCTCACTCGGGGTCGTCGGCGACGTCGCTGCGACCGCGGAGTCCCTCCTGCCGCGTCTCCCCGCGACGCGGGACGATCATCACCTCACGGCGGCCCGGGCGGATTACGCGAAGGCGCGGGGCGGGCTCGACGCGCTCGCGACCGAGGGATCCGCGGGCTCGAAGGTCCATCCTCAGTACGTCACGGCCGTTCTCAGCGAGCTGGCGACGGAGGACGCCGTGTTCGCGGCCGATGTCGGAACGCCGACAGTCTGGGCAGCTCGCTACCTCTCCATGAACGGGAAGCGGCGTCTCCTGGGCTCGTTCACCCATGCTTCCATGGCGAACGCTCTTCCCCAGGCGATCGGGGCTCAGGCCGCGTTCCCAGGCCGCCAGGTGATCTCCATGTCGGGGGACGGCGGCCTCGCGATGCTGCTCGGAGATCTCCTCACCTTGCGGCAACTCGACCTCCCTGTGAAGGTCGTCGTTTTCAAGAACGACTCGCTGGCGTTCGTCAACCTGGAAATGCTCTCGGCCGGGCTCCTCGACTTCGCGACCGACCTCAAGAACCCGGACTTTGCGGGGATCGCTAACGCCGCCGGCCTGCTCGGGATCTCGGTGAATTCCCCCGACCAGGTGCGCCCCGCGCTCACCCGGGCGTTGAACCATCCGGGGCCGGCTTTGGTCGAGGTCGCGGTCTCCCGGCAAGAGATCGTGCTCCCCCCATCCCTCGACCTCGAACTGGTCCGAAAGTTCGGCCTGTTCGTCGTGAAGGCCGTCTTCAGTGGACGCGGGGACGAGGTGATCGACCTCGCCAAGACCACGCTCTGGCGATAGTGGAGTCGCAGACCCCACTCGGCCTCGGGGGAGAGAGGGCAGCCCGAGAATCTGTTTCGACGCGCCGGTTACGTGGCCGACCTTCCTCGCGTCATGTCCCCGCTGGGGTGGGGCGCCGCAGGGGGTGAGTCGGGACTCCATACTGTTGGAGCAGGGCGATGAACCGCGGATCCTCGCGAATCGAGTCGAAGAACACCCCCCGGTAGTACAGCCAGAGGACGCGGTCACCCTCTCGAAGGTCCTTTTCGAGAAGGTCGAGCGCGCGTGGCTTGTCGCCGATCGCGGCGTAGAGCATGGCGAGGTCGGTCGCGGAGTTGTAGGACTTGGACCCCCCATGCTCCGCCTCCGCCAAGACCGCCCGCGCGGCCTCGGGCCTTCCGACGAGCGCATTGAGGAGCGCATGGTCGAATCGTTCGGTTTCGTCCGCTCCGATGAGGGGCGTATCGGCTTCTCGGCGCGCGTCGTGCGGTCGCCCGGCCGCGAGGTAGAATAGGCCCAAGTACACATGTGGGCCGACCTGCGAGGGATCGCGATCTCGGTCGTTCTCGTAGGTAGCAATCGCTACGTCAAAGTTCCCGGACTCGAGCTCGGTCCACGCAATGTTATCGAGTCCGCCCGCTGCCGGATCCAATCGGACCGCCGTTTGAAACATCTCGATGGCTTCCTCGAACCGTTCTTGAGCGACGAGAAGGAGTCCAAAAAATCGGTGCGCCGTGGCGTTGCTTGGATTGAGGGAAATCGCGGTGCGAAACTCCGACTCGGCGAGCCCCCAGTTATGGTCGAACTGGAGCGCGATGTTGGCCATCGCGGCGTGGGCGGCGGAGGAGTCGGGATCGAGCTCGAGGGCCCGCGCCGCGAGCTCGCGGGCTTTCGGCATGACCTCTTGCATCGGAACGGAATCCCCGGCGACGACGACGTACAGGTTGGCCCAGGCGGCATACGCCTCCGCGAACGTCGGATCACGCTTCGTGGCTTGGTCGAAGCACCGGACCGCCTCCTCCAGATCCCGTGTCTGAAAGGCACCCGCGGTGGCCAATCCGCGAAGGAACAATTCGTAGGCCAGGGGGTCCGCCGTCGGTTTCCGTGCCCCTCGCGGCAATTCACGCCGGGAGAACTCGAGCTGCAGGGCCCCCGCCGTCCGTTCCGCGATGTCGGACTGGACCGCGAAGACATCGTCGATGTCGCGATCGTACGAACTCGCCCAGACGTGTCGCTGGGTGAGGACATCGATCAGTTGCAGCGTGATCCGGATCCGCTTTCCAGCCTTGCGGACGCTCCCCTCGAGCACCGCATCAACGCCGAGTTCGGCACCGACCTGCAGGATCGACTTGGGTGCCAACTTGTAGGGCATGACGGAAGTGCGAGCGATGACGCTGAGGTCGCGAACCTGCGACAACCGAGAGATGAGCTCCTCGGTAAGACCGTCCGCGAAGTATTCGTCGTTCGGATCCGGACTAATGTTGGCGAGCGGAAGGACCGCTAGATTTGGGCCCCCTATTCTACCGGACCTCGAACTCTTCGCACGTTCCGATGCGCCGAGGGGTGACATCTTGTACACGTTCATAGGGAGTCGAATGTTCTTGAGTACTACCGGGGGCAGCCGCGCGAACTGAGCCGTGATCTTGTTCTGCACCTGGTCGTAGACCTGCTGGGTCAGGCAGATGCCCTCAGGATCGGCGAGCGGTTCGATCCGCGACGCGATGTTGACCGCATCGCCGAGCACGTCCCCATCCGTCTCCACGACATCCCCCACGTGAATTCCGACTCGAATTCTGATCTTCCATTCTCCCGGCGACCCGTCATTGTGGTCCCGCAGCGCTTGCTGGAGGTCCAACGCGCAGCGCGCCGCGTCGAGGGCGCTGTCAAACTCGACCAGGAACGCGTCGCCCACGGTCTTGATTTCCCGCCCGCGAAATTTCGGGAAAATCGGCCGCAGGATGCGGTTGTGTCGTTCCAAGGCGGCAAGGGCCGCCGCCTCCTCGCTCTGGGCGAGGGCGGAATACCCCACCATGTCCGTGAACATGATGGCCGCGAGACGACGCCGAGATTCCGTCATGGCCCCTGTACCTACCTGCTCCCGTCCAAGCACCGACGACGCATCGACGGAGAAAACGTCCGCGCCGTCGAACAGGTACCCTCGCCTTCGAGTTCCAGAAGTACCGCGAAGGATGCGGGGGCACTTCCGTCCCCATCGCGCGCACCCTCTTCGGTCAAACCGTCTCCTGGGTTAAGAAGACGTCGTCCGACCGCTCCAAGGGGACGCCAGTGGGCCCCAACTCGGCTCCGCCTCGATAGCTACCATGGGTCCGCCAGAATTTTATCCGTGGGAGATTGAACGCTTACTCTCACCGGGTCGACCAGGTTCGCGGCCGGCGGCGGGTAGCGCAAGCGGAGACAATCGATGGACCGAGAGGGAAACCCCAACGCGTCGTCGAATCGCGGCCCCTCCGTCGCGGTCGTCGTGGGAGCTTACACGCGCTCGGATTACCTCGCCCGCGCCGTAGAATCCGTACTGGCCCAGACCCTGGACAAGACGGAGATCGAGCTCGTGGTGACCAAAGGGTTCGAGAACGCTCCGGTCGATCAATTCCTAGCCGAGCGTCGCATACTGACGATTTACGACCGCGAGCCGCGCATCGGTCGATGGCTTTTGAACGCCGTCGAGCGGACGCGCGCCCCTCTGGTCGCGATCCTGAACGATGACGACTTGTTCGAACCGGGGCGGCTCGCCCATGTTGTCTCGATCTTCCGCGAGCGGCCTTGGTTGGGATACTATCGGAATCGGGTGCAACCCATCGACTCTGACGGAAAGCCTGTGCCACCGGAGGAGTGGAGCCGTCTCTTCCGAGACGTCGAGTTCGACCGTACGGGCCCGATTGAGGTGCCACCGGGGCAGAAGGACGTACAAGTAACCGTACTGCGCCGAACGTTTGCCGCTTTCAATGCGAGCTCGATCGTCGTCCGGCGGGAGCTGCTCGCCGGAGCCAACGCGGAGCGGTTCGCTCAGACCCACCAGGACGACGAAGCGCTCTTCCTCGCGGCCATTCTCTCCCCTTACGGTTTGTATCTCGATGACCAACGATTGACCTGTTTTCGTGACCATCCGGGCAATGTCACGCGCGAGATCGACAATTTGCTTCAGATCGTGGCGTCGATGCAACGAATATCGGACGCCTATCGCGCCACGGGACATCCCGCGTTCGCGGAGTGGGTGAACGAGCTAGAAGTCAAGCGGCGATGGGAACTGCACGTGCGATCGATTGAGGCGGCGATCCGAACCGGGGCGCCTCGCCGGCAAGTCCTGCACCTCGCCTCCGGATATTATCGATTCGTGCGTCGAGCTCCGGAGATTCCTCGGGCCAGCTTGCGGACCTGGGGGATCCAAATGCACGCCCTCGCCTACGTCTTCGCGCCGGCAACGGCGCGTCGCTTGCTCGCTAAACGAACGTACGATCGGACGCCACCGCACCTGCGGTCGGGGCCGCGCGAACGACGCCCGTCGACGGCCTAAACGGATCGAAGGCGCCCGCTATGCGTGGGGCGATGGGTGAACGAAGAGAAGGGAAGGGGTTGGTACGGGAGGCTCAGCAGCAGCCGCCGCCCCCGGCGCCGCAGCCACATCCGCTGCCGATCGGAGCCGTAGGTTCACCCTGCTGGGGGGAGACGATCTTGAAGCCGGTCTGTTCGAGCTCTTGGACGTAGTCGATCCGAGCCCCGTCGAGTTGGGACGCGGTGGATGCATCCACGACGAGCGCGAACCCATCGACCTTGACCACTTCGTCGCCATTCCGGGGTCGGTCGAACGACATCCCGAACGAGGGTCCCGAAGAGGCCCCGGCACCGCAGCCGCAAGCGTCTCCGCCGCCGCATCCGCCGCCCGCCTGTAGGAACACGCGAACGGCCGTGCCGGGCTTTTGGCTCTTGATGAGTTCCCGAACCTGGGATTGGGCTTCCTTTGTGACTTCTACCTGAATGCTCATAGTCGGGGCCCTCCTAGAATTACCCCAAGATACGAACGGGAGGCAGCGTATATAACTCCCTATCCGGGAGGCGTGCGCGGCTCGGCACTAGGCCGAGAACGACTTCCCGCACGAACAGGTCTCTTTCGCGTTCGGATTGTAGATCTTGAATCCCGAAGCCTCGAGCCCCATCAGAAAATCGACCTTGATCCCTTCCAAGAGGGGTGCGCTGGAGCGGTCGACTACGACCGTGAGATCGTCGTCACGGTAAGCGACCTCGTCCCCGGTTTCGGCCTTATCGAAGGTCATCCCGTAAGTGAGTCCGGAACAACCTCCCCCCTGGACGAAGAGCCGCAGGGCCGTGCCATCCTTGCCCTGGCGGTTCATGATCTTGAGTACCTGATCCCGCGCCTGCGGGGTGACCTCTACGTGAACCATCGTTATGCTCCTGGAATAGATGTACTCGGAGGTGCGTAAAAGGGTTTGCTGGTAGAAGGGCCAGCGCCCGGGTGGCACGTCATCGCTTATCTAGGGTGGGCCACTATCTACTGACGATGTGCCGATTATTTGGGCTCCTCGCGGATCCGATCGTGCCGGCCGACCCTTGGCTGGTCACTTCCGAACGCTCGCTCCTGCGGCAATCGGATGTCTCCCCCGAAGTTGCCCAAAAGGACGGGTGGGGGATCGCATGGTATGACTCCCGCCGTCGGCCTCACGTGGACAAAGGAGTCCACGGCGCGTCCGACCCTTCGGAGAAGGACCGATTTGTAGGGGCCGCCCGGCACGCTTCGGGGTCGATCGTACTGGGGCATTTGCGGCACGCCAGCAACCCAATGAAACTTCCCCATGATCGACTGATTGCGCTTGAGAATAGCCAGCCATTCGTGTACGAGGGCTATCTATTCGCGCACAACGGATCGATCCCGCTGCCCCGGGAAACCCGTCCGCTATTGGGCTCGTTCGAACCGAATGTGCGGGGTGTCAATGATAGCGAAGTACTGTTCTGGCTCCTGGTCCGCCATGTGGAGGAGACCCATGACCCGTTGCAGGCGTACGCGCGCGCGGTGACCGACCTGGCTCAGGTTTGGGCCGACCACGGCCGGCCCAAGGGCGGACCGTACACGGGACTGAACGTCCTCTTTTCGACCGGTCCGAGCGATCTGTGGGCCTTCTGCAACTGGGTCGGCGAACACGGAACGAGTCTTATCGACGAGACGCGACCCTACTATCAGATGGTCTATGCGGCCAACACTAAACAGGTCGTCGTCGGGAGCGAACCGTTCGACGCCAACACGAAGCAGTGGAGGGCCCTCGACAACCATCGCTACCTGCACGCCCAGGCCGGGCAAGGACTCGTGGGTACCACGATAGGGGAGATCCCGCTCCCGGCGCGAATTTCAGCGCTGTCGCCTTAAGGCGATCAGCCCGCCCGCCAGTGGTATATCGTTGAACCGCCGTCCGTCCGTTCAGCGATGACCACCGTCCACCTCGACCCGATGCTTCGCGACTTCGTACCCCAACAGACGCTCGCGATTCAATCGGGGACGGTCTTGGAGATGCTCCAAGAGTTGGAGGGACAGTATCCCCGACTCCGATTTCGGATCCGGGACGAAACGGGCACCGTTCGACGCTTCGTACGAATCTTCGTGAATGGCAATTTGATCGAGTCGCTTCAGGGGTTGGCCACACCCTTGAAGGCGCACGACGAAGTGGACATTCTCCACTCTATCCAAGGGGGTTGAGCCCCACGGGAGCAACCTTCGAAGGTCGGGCCAGCCATCGGAACTCGCAAGGGCTTCTACCGCGCCGAGTCCAAGAATCGGACGTGCGGCTCGTCACACCCCTCCAAGCGCCAAACCGGCTTACGTGGCCGACCCTCGAGCCTCCTACGCCGATCTGCCGGGCTCGCGCT
The DNA here is from genome assembly GCA_049300255.1 of Thermoplasmata archaeon. Lineage (GTDB taxonomy): Archaea > Thermoplasmatota > Thermoplasmata > Lutacidiplasmatales > UBA184 > Lutacidiplasma. The sequence continues at coordinate 3,329 of JBAQJJ010000042.1, read as the reverse complement.
TCCAGGATCCGCTCTCAACGCCGCCCTGCGTAGAGGCCGTGTCGTCCGACGTAGCCTTCCGGTCGACCTGGCAGATCGAGTAGCCTCCGATCTAATGCGATGTCCCGCGAAATGCTCTCGGGCCCCGATTTGGGGGCGGGCTACCTCCATCAGCTATCGATTGACCGCGAAAACGAAACCTGGTTTACGTATCACGCGCAAGAAGGCGGACTAGACGCGAACGGTCCTCCCAAAGGACCGCTCGCTCCGATCGGATTCGTCCATCCGACTACCGCGTGCCAGTTTGGGGGAACGCGTTGCTGGCATCGACGATTCTCGCTCCCGGCGATGGACTCGGCTCGGGTTCGCGCGACGTACAATCGCCATCGCTTCGTCCTACAGACCACCCTAGACCAGCTCTTCGCGGACGTGCCCTTTCCGATCGAGACGGCGCTCGAGGAGATGCTGGAGAGGATCGAGCGGCCGCTCGCGGCCGACGGAATTCCTTTCTATTTCAGGAGCGCGGCAGGGGCGTGGCTACAAGAGGTGCCGGGGCGACCGCACGAGATCGAACTCGGGACCACCGAGCACGGGGTCGCCCGTATAGGAGAATTACTGAAAGATTACCTGATCGAGCCGGTCGCTCCGACGGATTGGCCGGGAGTCGCGCGGTTGGTCGGTGGACGAGCCTTCGTCGGGTCCCTGAATTCGGGAATGCGAGTCGCGTGGGCGGTGCCGTACTCGGAGGAACCCGAATCCACGCTGGCCGGCGCAGACGACGGCGCTTGGACCCAGCTCGCCCCATTGGAAGTGGTAAAATGGTCGGGGCACGCCGTGAGCGCGAGCCGTCTTGAGTTCGCTCTTGTTCGTACCGCGAAGCGCCAAGAGTGGGAACGGCTCACGCGGCTCGCTGAGCAATTGAAAGTCAAGGGTCCGAATCGAGAGTTGCTCGAGCGGCTGATCACGCACACGAATCTCGGGGAGCTCGCGCGAAACCGGATCCGCGAAGCGCTCGTGATCGGTTGACCATCGACCCGGCGTCTGGAAGCGTAGCTTCTTACCCCCTTCCCGCACCAACGGTCGCTAATGAACGTCGTCGCGACACAGCTGCCGGTCGAGCACCTCACCCCGCATGACCTCGTGACGTACTTCCGGTGCCCGCATGAGATGGAGCTCCTGCGCGCGCATCATCAATCCATCGTCTCCGGCCAAGTGATCCATGCACGGACTCCGCTTGACGTGATTCCGCTCCATCACTCGCCGCTCTTTTCCCCTCCCTTGGGCCAGCTGACGGTCTACGAGGGCCCGTTGGACGTGGGCCCGCACGACGTTTTAGTCTACCAAGATTCGGCAGAAGAGGAGATTCCGATTCTGTTCCCCTCTGATCAGATTCGGCTCGACCCCCGGTTCTCGGGCCGGGACGCGACGCTGGTCGACCCCGAGTGGGGGCTCAGTGGACGACCGGACCTCATTGTCCGACGGGGCGACCGGGAGATCGTCCCGATCGAGTACAAATCAACGCATCTCTTCGTCGGGTATCACGAGACCCACGGCCGAACGTTCGATACGCTCCAAGTGATCGCGGAGTGCCGTTTGGTCCAGGCGGTCTTTGGCCAGCGGCCCTCGCACGGGATCGTTTGGTACGGTGATGTCGCGAGCGACGGGCAACGCGAAGGCTGGGTCGAGATTCCGTACGGCGAATCCGAGGAACGGTGGCTCAAGGTGGCGCTCTCCCAGATCCGAGCCGATGCGGTCCGACCGCCGGTGCCGGCGGAGCGGAACTGTGCCGGATGCGAACCAAATTCAGAGGGCCTCTGCCGATTCGCGGCCGCTCGGTACGAGGGGCCGCATCACCGCTCACTCGGAATGGCGCTCCCGCGTGAGTGAGCGGATCGGGCGAGAAAGGGCCCATCAGATTGTATTGTTCGACGGCGTTAAATAGAAGGTCCCAGTTCCAATCGGGCCGCGCCGCGGAAAATCCGATTGGGCGGTTGTGCACCCGTAGAGGCCGGGGCCTCTCCGGGGAAGGGCGAAAGGCCCTCCGTCGCTCGACGAAGGGTCGATGACGCCGTCACACGCGTTCTGGACGCTTGTCAAGTGTAATCAGTGTAGCTGACTCCTGTCAGCTGGGGAATGGCTAGGCTCGGGCGCCGATGAAGGTCGTGCCAAGCTGCGATAAGCGGTGGGTAGGCGCAAGGAACCTGTGATCCACCGATCACCGAATCGGAACTCCGGTCCCGCAAGGGACATTCCGCAAGGAAGGGGAACCCCCCGAAGTAAAGCATTCTAGTAGGGGGAGGACAAGAAATCAAACGAGATGCCGTTAGTAAAGGCGATCGAACACGGCAGAGGACAAACCGAATCCCCGCCCGGCGAGGGCGGGGAGATGTGGAGTAGTGGACCTCCGCACTCGCAAGCTTCCCAAGTCTAACGTGCCTGGAACGGCGGACCGCAGAGGGTGAAAGTCCCGTAGACGAACGGAAGAGGCGAGATTGGAGGGATCCTGAGTACCGTGCGTTGGATATCGCGCGGGAAGCCGGGAGGTACAGACTTCCGATCCTAAATACGTCCCGAGACCGATAGCGCATTAGTAGTGTGAACGAACGCTGAAAAGTACCTCGGAAGGGAGGTGAAAAGAGCCTGAAACCAGCTGACGATAAGCCGCATGAGGTCCCCAAGGAACGAAGCGGCCGCAAGGCCGTGGACACAGGATCCATGCGTCCGTTTTGAATAACGGGCCAGGGAGTTTCGATCTATGGCGAGGCTAAGGCCCTCAACGGTCCAAGCCGCAGGGAAACCGACAGTCCGCAACCCCGCAAGGGGCGAGGGACGGGGTGTGCTCGCCCGAAGTCATAGGTGGAATACCCGAAGCCAATCGATCTAAGCGTGGGTAGGTTGAAGCCTGTCGAAAGATAGGTGGAGGACCGAACCGATGTTGACGTGCAAATCACTCGGATGACCTGTGCTTAGGGGTGAAAGGCCAATCTAGACTGGGAATAGCTGGTTCCTCCTGAAACTACTCGCAGGTAGGTCTCGGCCGAGTCCGCGCGGGATGTAGAGCACCGATTACGGGAAGCGGGACCGAAAGGTCTCGGCCTGTTGTCGAACTCCGAAGTCCCGTGCAACGTAGACGCCGGGAGTGAGCGCGGCAGGGGTAAGCCCGCCGTGCGAAAGGGAATGCAACCCAGCCCCGCATTAAGGGCCCCAAGTGCCGGTTAAGTGTTATGCAAAGGGCGTCCGTGTTCGAAGACAACTGGGAGGTGGGCTCAGAAGCAGCCATCCTTCAAAGAGTGCGTAACAGCTCACCAGTCGAGGGCATGGGCACCGAAAATGGACGGGGCTAAACCGGC
>JBAQJJ010000041.1:0-2086 GCA_049300255.1 Thermoplasmata archaeon | reverse complement strand
ACTGGGAAACCGTTCAGCGTGATTAGCACCGTAGTCGGGGTGAGACTTGCCGTCGGCGGGACTTGCAGGGACGTGAAGTTTGCTTGTATTGCGACATTTTGGCCTACGCCGATCAGTAAATTATTCGGCAAAATCGTTATCGATGCCGGGTTGACACTGTAGGTCGCTTTACTAGCCGCTTTGCCGTTCTCTAGGATCGTGACACTCGCCGGATTCAGGGTGTAGTTGGAGAAGGAGACTTCTAGGACGTACAATCCAAAGTACGGTAAGCCTAGGTTATTGGTGAAATTTCCGAAGCTGGTGTAACTAGAGAATGTACCTGCGATCAACCGGGCCTTGGTGAGCTGGATGAATACTGCTGGTCCGGTGGTGATGGGTACTGGTTGAAAGGTTACCGTCGTCGCAAATGACTTACCCGGAGCTATGGAGTTATTGTACACGAGAACACCCCCCTGGCTAGTGAAAAACTTCCCGTTCGTTGCGGAGACGCTAGAGTAGTTCACCCCGATGCCGACTGGGAATGGAAAATAGATGATTGTCGAGTTGACGTAGTATCCGAATGCTGCCGTCGCGTTATCGGAGATGGAAAAGGTCGCTCCGCTTAAGGACCAACCGGATGGTGTTGCATCGGTGAAGGGAATCGTCTGAGTATAGTTGTCCCAGACCGGGTACTGACCGTTCGCGGGATCTAATCCGGCCGGAGTGTACAGGGTGAACGTCGTCAGGACGACCTTGTTATTGCCGGGAGTTGGAGAGAATGCGGCTTGAGCTGATAGGGTTGAATTGAAGAAGGTATGGGTGGATTGATTCGCTACGATCTGGGGAACGTACGAATTAGCGGAAACGGTCAGTAGGAAAGTGAAGCCGGCGATGGATGTGTAACCGGTGAGATTGACCGGGACCTTGACTTGCGGGGATTGATTGCTCGTAGAAGAGTTGTGATAAAAGGGGTCCAGCACCGCCCCGGTCTTCATTGCGGTGGAAGTCTGTTGAATGGTTACGGAGGGATTGATGGCGGTGGAGATGGCATTCGCGTGAGCCGGAAGTACGAGGAGGATTCCCGGAAGAAGGACAACTAGCAGCAGGACAGGGATGATCAGCCGGTGCCGTATCAACGTCGTAGCTCCTTGTGTTCCGGGTTCTTCTTGAAGTGGTTCCGTATCTGCGACCCTCTTGCTCTTGAATTGGCTTCCGGGTTCGGCTTCCAATGGCACGTCTCGCACTCCCTTCCCCTTCCGACCGGCCCTTGGGAGAAGGTCATCCTTCGATCTCCTCCGCTTCGAACCGGCGGATGAAGGAGCGTTCGTCCACTATCACTCCCCCGGTCTTGAGGAATCGCTGGGCCTCCTTGCCCCACGCTCCTTCCGGCTGTCCTAGAATGATGGCATCCGCCGATTCGTCGGCGATGTGCGTTTTCGCCCATTCGCCTCTCTGGATGAGCCACCGGTGCGATAGTGGTTTGGGGACGAACATGGTTAGGTCGGTCCACCCGTCCGTGAGGATCGAGATAAGTCTCCCATCTTCGGGTAATGCTCCGACGATGTAGGAACCGACGTAGGAAGGAGTCGGACGAATATCGAGAACTCTCTTCGCGTGGATGCCTCGGAGATATTTGTACAGCCTCGGGCCTCCCCGGATGGATGCCTCGAAATCCTCCGGGTACTTCCTTCCATGAGCCCAGTACAGGTGGCGTACATAGGCCTTGATGAGCAGGAGCCGGAGATCGAATCGCTTCATTTGTACTATAAGGTCACAACGGCTAGGATGAACAAAACCATCAGTCCGCTCCCAAGCAATCCATCTTGGACCCGGGACCTTTCCGGATTCCTAAAGTCCCACCATATCACGAACGCAACCATTACCAATCCTGCTACGGCGACGACGTTCCAAATCGTTACGGCGGTCGACCCTAGGTAGAACAGGGTGCCATAGAAAGAGAACTGGCTCACAATCTGGTATTGGACAACGAAGGAAACTGACGTGCCGGTTGCCACGGTTGTGACGCCGGAGAACAGGGTGACTATCGTTGCACCGATCCCGTAGTCGAACCCCGGTTGGGGAACCCCGTTGACATACAGCGATACAT
>JBAQJJ010000040.1:0-246547 GCA_049300255.1 Thermoplasmata archaeon | reverse complement strand
GGGCGGAGGCGCCGGGGCTCGCTCGCGTTCGTCGCGTCGGGGACCCCCTCGCTCTTCGCGTCGGTCCGAGCGATTCCCTCCCAACGGTCCGCCCGAATCTCCGCGCTCTTCCATGGGAGATCGGGTCGAACCGGTCGAGTCGAATCCGGTCATTTCGAGGTATTGGTTAATCGGGATCTTGTTCCGCAAGCACTTGAGCAGCTGCTTTTGGGTCAATTCCTCGACCTCGCTTCCCCGTGGGGCCCGCGCAACGAAATCGATGTCCATCGTTTGGAGCATCTCGCGGAGAATCAGCTCCCCCGCTCGATCCCCATCGGTGAAGACCGTAACGGTCTTTCCGCGCGACAGATCCTTGACCGTCTGAGGAACGCTCGTGCCCTCGACGGCAATGACATTCTTGATCCCGCATCGGAGCAGGTTCAGCACGTCCGAGCGACCCTCGACCACGATGAGGGCGTCGGCCTGATCGATATTCGGACCCGCCGGCAGATGCTCCGGGCCGTAGGACGTGATCTCCTCGACCTGGAACGATTTGCGAACCGCTTCTGTGAGGTCGATCCCGACGCCCTTCGATTCCTCTTGCATCTTGGCAAGGATCTCCTTGGCGCGGTCGACGACTTTGGATCGCTTCGAGATCCGAATATCCTCGACGGAGATGATCTCGATCTTGGCGCGGCAGGGGCCAATTCGATCCACGGTTTCGAGTCCACTGGCGAGGATTGCGGTTTCGACCTGGTCGAGTGAAGACGGGATCAGGATCTCGCCCTCGCTCTTGCCTTTGCGAGAATCGATCTCGACTTCTATCCGGCCGATGCGGCCGGATTTCTGCAGGTCACGCAGGTCGAGTTCGTCTCCGAGAAGCCCTTCGGTCTGACCGAAGACGGCGCCGACGACATCGGGTTTGTCGATGACGCCTTCGGCGGCGATCCGGGCTTTGATCTGGTATTTTGCGGCGCTAGGGTCGTTGCTCATGGTAGGTCTGTTCCTCCGTTTCTGTGGATGACCCGCGATAGCGGGTCGCTCCCCGGGGAACGAATCGTGATTCAGCGCTCGCGCGTACGCACAGGATCGCGGAAACTACGACAAGGACCGGCTGCTTGGATCATGAGTCGTGAGTCCGTGAGACGTGCGGGCACGAGGAGTCCTCCTCGGTCCGTCTCCGGGGTTCTTTCCAACCGTAGAGAGCCGGGTAGGGTATTTAAGCGGGAGGGAAGCGACCGAAACGTTCTCGAGGCCCCCCGAAGAAAAGCACCCGACAACCGAACTAAGCCGTTCGGTTCACCCCCGCGGACACGCGCGGGCGGCGCTGGAGCGGAGCTCCCTTCCTTATTTTCTCGACGTCCGCGCCAGCCTGTGCGGTCGTATTCCTTCGATGCGCTCGCGGACACGTTCGACCGTACGCGAACGATCGATCCGACAGCCTTCGAGGCGGCGCTGGCATTCTTGGTTGAGCGCTTTCCTCCGGAGCGGTATTCGGACGCGCTCGAGATTGGAGTGGGAACGGGGCGGATCGCAACTCCTCTCGCGGCTCGCGGTTACCACGTCGTGGGGATCGACATTTCTCCGCGAATGCTCCACCACTTGACCGAGCGCTGGAACCGCCAACTCCGGAAGCGGGTTCAGCCGCTGGTGGCGGATGCCACTGCGCTCCCATTTCGGTCGGATTCCTTCGACCTGGTTTATTGGATCCACGTCATGCATTTGATCCCGAATTGGCGTCGCGCCGTGGATGAGGCACTTCGCTCGTTGCGGCCCGGAGGACTATTGATGACTATGGGGACCGGGCGCGGTCGCGAGATCCCGCATTTGTTCCGACAATATCAGCGAATCGCGCGCCGTCAGGGCTTCTCCCGCTCTCGATTGGGGGCGCGGCGCCGAGAAACAGTTTTCCGATACCTGATCAAGCGCGGGTGCACGGTCCGACGTATCCCCAAACAATGGACCTGGCTAACCGACGTACCAGTGGCGCAGGCGCTGGAGGACATTCAGGCGCGGGTATACGCCGCGGTCCGATTCACTCCGGTAAGGGTTCACGAAGAAATCATGGCCGAGTTGCGTCGTTGGGCGCGAGCCCGCTGGGAGGGCGATAATCCGACGGTGCGCGTTCAGAGTGCGATCACTCTTCAGCTGGCGTTCAAGCCGCGCCGCAGGGGTCCCCGTCGAAAATCGTCGACTCCCTCCGGAGAAACCGGCGCGCGCGTTCCACGAACTCAAAAGTCTTAATAGCGGACCCCACTACGCCGCATCGGAGTCAATTATTACATGGCCCGACGCGCGACGGCTAAGCCGGTTCCCTCTCCTACGCCCGAAGCAAATCCACCAGCTCCGATGCCGGAGGACGACTTCGTCTCATCGCTCAAACTCGAACTGGCACGTACGCAAGAGACCGCCGGTGCAAAGGGGACGGAAGATCTCTCGCATCGAGCGGAACTGAATCGCCGTATCTTGCAGGACCTCTGGGAAGTCCATAATCAATTCGAGGAGATTTCGGTCCACGTCACGATCGATCCATCACAAACCCTCTTTGCGACGTTTGTCGAATACCCGACGAAGTGGGGATTCAAAGAAAATTTCGACTTCGGTGCTGTCAAGACGATCGAGTTGGCGGACCGGGAGCATGGATGGGGAGGCTTTGCGCTCCGCATCTGGTACTACCGTACCGCCGATGGGAAGGGACGACTTCGGGGCATCTTCGAATGGACCGAGGGGGAGAGCTATCACCGTTACTCGGGCTGGATGCGGATGATGCGTCAGGCGGTCCTCTATGACTCCGAAGAGGACCGAGTCAGCATCAAGGAATTCCATCAGGTGCTGCGGGACGTCGTCGTCAAGTGGTACGCCGCTCACATCGATCGCAAGCCGGAGGATTTCATCGAGCACCTCCAGGAGAAGTACCCGAAGGGTGCCTCCTACGCCAAGGAATCTTATCGCTGAAGGGCAGTCCCCTCATTCCGGACGTCCTTTTTTCGCTCTGTGCATTTTTTGTCGCAAGGCTTGAAATAACTCCCCCCCTCTGTCCGCTCCCGACATCGCTTCGTCGGCGCCGATCGGTGAGACACCGCCGCGGCGCGCGTCGCGCCGAACGGGGCGATGCGGTGAAGAGCAGATGTCCGGGGAGTTGCGCGACCACTTGGTCGCCTACTTCGAGGAGCATCACAAGATTCTCGAGACCGGGGCGCTTCAACTTCTGCTCGATGATACGCAACCACTCGCCCTGTCGCGACAATTGCTCGAGCAGGCCCAACCCGACGCGCTACTCGTCACGCGCGAGATGGTGGAAGGGCTCCTCGCACGACGGGTCCGTATTCCGACCGCAAACCGACCACCTGAGGAACGTCCCGCGGCGTCATCCTCCACGATCGATCCTCCGGCCCTCGCCTTCGAGTTGATCTCCGAAGGGTTCACCGAGTCGCCCTCGAATCCGGGGCCGCTCGAAGCCTATGGGGCCCTCTTCAACTCCCGATTTCAACAGCTATCTCGCCTCTTGCGCGGGCGGTCGGACCTTCCCAACCTTCGGCCGATCAAAGAGCTGCGACCGATCGAGGGTCGCGCCTCGATCATCGCGATGATCCGGGAAATTCGACAGACGGCCGAGAAGCATCACATTATTCTTCAGGTCGAAGATGAGACGAGCTCAACCGAAGTACTGATCCCCAAGGATTCGCTCGCCGCCCGAACTACGTTTCTCCCGGACGAGGTCATCGGCCTCCACCTCCAACTTCCTCGCGAACGGGGGCGGATGCCGCGCGTCCTCTCCGTCGAGCGGCCCGAGGTCTCGCTCGGTCGGCGGATGGGGCGTTCGACCGCCCCGAGCCGCGTGCTGTTCCTTTCCGACCTCCATATCGGTAGCCGATCCTTTCTGGGGGAATCGTGGGCCCAACTGGCGGCATTCCTGCACGGGCGTGGACTCGAGCCGGAACTCGCTCAATCGATCGAACATGTCGTCGTCGCGGGCGACCTGGTGGACGGCATCGGTATCTATCCGAAGCAAGAGCGCGACCTCGCCATCACCGATGTCTATGAACAGTACGTCGAATTGGGTCGACGGCTGCGGGAATTACCCGAACGCTTGAACATCGTGGTCGTACCCGGTAATCACGATGCGGTGTGCCCGGCCGAGCCCCAGCCATCTCTTCCTCCGACTCTGCGTGCGCATCTGCCGGCGAACGTGCGACCGCTCGCGAATCCCTCCACCTTTTCGTTGAACGGTGTGGTGGTAGAGGCGTATCACGGCCGGAGCTTCGACGACCTGATCCCCGCCCTTCCCGGAGCGAGTTATGCCCGCCCGACCGAGGTCATGAAACGGATGCTCGCGATGCGTCATCTCGCCCCCATGTACGGGGGGCGTACGCCGCTGGCACCGTATGCACGCGACGGCCTCGTGATCGACCCAACCCCGGATATTCTCGTTACCGGCCACGCCCATACTTACGGAGTCGATCAGTATCGAGGAGTCCTCCTCCTCAACGCATCGACCTGGCAAGCGGAGACCGAATACCAACGGATGCGGAACATCTCGCCGGTGCCCGCCCGCGCGGCGGTCGTCGATCTCGCCACGATTCGCCTGGTCACTCTCGACTTCTCCGGGGCTGCGCCTCAGGTCGGAGGAACGGTCGGGTGACGCCCTATCCGCTCGATGCGACCGGGCCGATGCGGCTCGTGATCGTCGCGTTTCCGAATCGGGAAGTCGCGGAGGCTCGGATCGAGGAAGTCCTCAACCACCGCCTCGCCGCCTGCGCGAGCCACTGGCCGGTCGAATCGCATTATTGGTGGCGCAATGCGCGGGAAACCGCGCAAGAGGTCGTGGTTCTCTTCAAAACGGTCCCCAAGCGCGTCGAGGGGCTCTTCCGGTACCTGAAGGAGACCCACCCGTATCAAGTCCCGGAAATCCTCGAGCTCGATGTCCCGCGAGTCGAGGCGGCGTACCTCCGGTATCTGGCGGAGACGTTGGAGGCCGCATCCGCGCCCCCTCCACTCGGCGGCGATCGTCTTACGCATCGGGTAAGATCGAAAGCCCCGGCAAGTCGGCGCCCCGTACGAAGTCGAGCGCCGCACCGCCGCCGGTGGAAACGTACTGGAAGGCGTTCGTAACCCCGAGATCGTTCGCGATCCGGGCCGAATCGCCCCCCGCCGCGACGTGGTACCCTGACCCTTGGGCCAGCGCGGCCAGAACCTCGCGGGTCCCCGCGGCATAGCGGGGGTCTTCAGCGAGTCCCATAGGTCCATTCCAGAAGACGAGTTGCGCACGCTGGAGCGTCGCCGCGAACCGGCCCCGCGTTGCAGGACCGATGTCTCGAATGACGCCGTCCTTCGGGATGGAGCCGAGAGCGGCGGTTTCGGGGTCGGATTTCCCCGGCCGTTCGACGACCACGTCTTCCGGAAGTTGGACCGTTGTACCGCTCGCTTTCGCCTTTTGGAGGAAGGCTTGAACGTCACTTTCTAGCTCACGGTCGACGGCCGTCGCTCCGAGGGACGCCCCCGTCGCCTTGAGGAAGGGGAACGATAGGGCACCGCCAATCAGCAGGCCATCGGCCCGACCCAGGAAACTGGTGAGCAGAGGCAGTTTATCGGCGACTTTGGCGCCGCCAACTAGTACCACGTAGGGGTGAGACGGCGCGTCGACGAGGCGCGACAATTCCCGAACTTCGCGCTGGACGAGGAGTCCCGCGAACGACGGCAGGTGGCGCGGCACGCCGACCGTTGAGGCGTGGGCGCGGTGCAAGCTTCCGAACGCCTCCTCGACGAAAAGTTCCCCAACTTGGGCGAGTTGGGAAGCGAATGCCGGGTCGTTCGCTTCCTCCCCGGCATGAAAGCGAAGGTTCTCAAGCATCAGGAACTCGCCGTTCTTGAGCCGCGTTGCCATCTCCAAGGTCCGCATGCCCACCGCGTCCTCGGCCATGGCGACCGATTGTCCCAGGACGGCGGAGAGCCGATGCACGATCGGACGCAGCGTGTACCGCATGTCGCGCTGACCGTCCGGGCGACCCAGATGGGACATGAGGATCGTCCGCGCGCCGGCGGCGCGAAGATGGTTCAGGGTCGGCAACGCCTCCTGGATACGGCGGTCATCGGCCACTTGGCCCTGGGCGTCTTGCGGGACATTGAAGTCGACCCGAACGAGGACTCGCCGCCCCCGGACCGGGGCGGCTTGGATTCCCCGCTTCTCGAGCATTCACTCTCCCGAACGGTTGGCGACTAAGAACCTTGTGACGCAGGAGCCCGCGATTCTCCCAACGGCGGAGCACGGTGGCCGGTGCCGACGAGGATCTGGTCAGCGAGCGTGGTCAGTGCGACTTTGGAGAAGTAGCTCCGCCGGTTTTCTGACGGACGAGGGAGATCATACGCTCGGTAGCCGGCAACCGGGTCCCGTGGGCGAGCGCGATCCGTACGATGGCGCCCGATATGGCGTCGATCTCCGTCAGTCGCCCACGTTCTAGGTCTTGCACCATGCTCGAGCGGTTCGCGGCCGTGGCTTGTAGAACGCGCCGCAGATCCGCGTCGAGCTCGGTGTCTTCGAAATCGAATCCTGCGAGATGAGCCGCGAGTTGCGCTTCTCGGAGCAAAGTCTGCGCTTCGACCTTCCATCGCCCGTTCAGGAGCTCCACGTTGGCCAAGCCATGCGCGGCCGTCAGAGGATTGATGGCCGCATTCAGGACCGCCTTCCTCCAGACCTCTCGATCAATGGAGTCCACGAGGCGCACGGATATCCCGGCCCCTTCCAGCGCGCTCCGGAAGAGGTCGGAGTGCGCCGCGGCGCCGCCGTGGGAGGGGGCCGGTAGCAGGACCTCGCCCGTTCCCGTCTGTCGGACCCGTCCCGGGGCGACCCACATCGAGGGAACCGAATTCACCGCCCGGACTACCCAGTTTTCCGCTTGATCCCACCCAGACCCCCGGAGTGCCTGGATTACTACGGGATCGATATTGAGGCCGTTCTGGAGGGCCAGGATCGGCACCGGGCCGACGAGCGCCCGCCCGATCATCTCCGACGCCGTCGCCAGATCGAACGTCTTGACACATAACAGGATACCGTCCGTTCGGGTCCCCGGCGGAATCGCAACGACGACCCTCGGATGAGAGACCTCCTCGCCATCTCCCTCGATCCGAAGTCCCCCCTGCCGCATCGCTTCGCCATGCGCCCCCCTCGCCACGAAGGTCACATCCTGGCCCGATACCAGGAGCTTCGCTCCAAAGAGCGAGCCAATGGCCCCGGCGCCTACCACCAGGAGCCGCACCGCGACGCCTCAGCTCAATTTGCGGACGAGGTCCTCTAAGGGGGGGATTTTTCCCCAATCTCGTCGCAGCAGCGCCAGCAGACCCTCGTAGTACCGCACCTGTTCCCGTGCCTGGCGGACCTGCAGCGTGAGATACTGCTCATCCCGGCGCAGCCGGGCCACTTCGGCCTCCAGCTGTCGCTCGCTGACCGAGAGGGAGGCCTCTCTATCGCCCAGCGTACTGGAAGTTCCTCGTCGCATGGGTCCTCTCATTAGCCGTGATCGTCGTTCCGTGCCGCAGTATGACGTCGGATAGCTGGACCAAACGGGCCAGCTCCTTTCGAACGCGTCGGAGCTGTCGCTCCAGCTTGCGGCGTCGCGCCCGGACGTCCGCCAGCGAACTCGCCAACAGCTCCATGCGATGCCGCCACTTTTCGCGCTCCTGTACTCCCAGAAGCACCGTATCCACGTCCATATGAGGCACCAGCGGACCGGCATATCCCCGAATGAATCTTTCGCCTACGGGTTGGGGTGGGGTCCCCAAGAATTTCCCACCCCGGGGCAGGGCGGAGGTTTAAGACAGGGCGAATTGCTGGTATTGCTACAGAGGCTCCGACATGGCACAACTTTCCAAAATCGTTGTATTGGGCGCGGGAAACGTCGGCGGAACGCTGGCCCAGCGGCTCGCGGAAATGGACCTCGCGAAGCAGGTCGTACTGGTCGATATCGTGGAGGGGTTGCCGCAGGGCAAGGCGCTGGACATCCAGCAATCCGCCCCGATCCTCGGATTCTCAACCGAGGTGTCGGGCTCGACCTCGCTCGACAGTCTGGGGGGGGCGGACGTGGTCGTGGAGACGGCCGGCCTCGCCCGGAAACCGGGAATGAGCCGATCGGAGCTGCTGGAGAAGAACGCCGGTATCCTGCGCAGCCACGCCCTCGCGGTCAAGGAGAAGGCTCCGCACGCGATCGTGCAGGTCGTGACGAACCCCGTCGACGTCATGACCTACTGGTTCCGTGAGATTTGCGAATTCCCCGGGGCGCGGGTCTTTGGCGAATCCGGGACCCTCGACACGGCTCGGTTCCGAACCTTTGTCGCCCAGGAGCTGAAGGTGGCCCCGCGCGATGTGGTCGGATTCGTGCTCGGGACGCATGGGGACACGATGGTGCCGATTCTTTCGAGGACGAGCGTGTCGGGGGTTCCGCTATCCCGCTTGCTCAGCTCGGTACAACTCGACTCAATCGTAGAGCGGACGAAGAAAGGGGGGGGCGAGATCGTGGACCTGCTCAAGTCCGGGAGTGCTTACTACGCGCCGTCGGCCTCCCAGGCCGAGATCGTCCGGGCCATCGCCCACGACGAACACCGGCTCCTGGGCGTGACCGCCTATTTGGACGGACCGTTCGACCTACACGACATCTACATCGGCGTACCCGCGGTCATCGGGCGCTTGGGCGTCGAGCGAATAGTCGAAGTAGACATGATTCTAGCCGAACAGAACGCGTTTCAGCAGAGCGTGCTGGCGATCCGAGCTGACCTCGAGATCCTGGCCAAGTTTCCGCGAACGTAGTCTCCTTCCTTTCAGATAGGGTGCGCGCTCGAGTCCGGGGGAACGCGGGTGGAACGGTTCGATGCGATCGTCGTGGGGGCTGGCCTCGCGGGCGGTGCGGCGGCCCTGGCTCTAGGGAGGGCCGGGAAGCGGACGCTTCTGTTGGGCCAACCCACATCCGACGCGGGATTCGAGGCGGTCGGGAGCGGACTCCTCTATTGTGGTCACCTGGCCCCTTTGCCCTTGCCGGAGTTCCTGAGAGCGAGCGAGGAACGTCACCTGTCCGAAATTCGGTGGGTGGTATTGCGCCCCAGGGGGTCGGCCTCCGTCGACTTCCGAGACCCAGCCTGGGAGGCGCCGTCCTCTACGGCGTATGCCGTATCGAGGTCCCAAATCCAATCTTGGCTCCTCCAAGCTGCGGAAACGGCGGGAGTGGAAATCCGTCGGGAAGCGTTGGTGGAAGGCCAGGTTTCGGGGGGGTCCAGAGTCGCTAGCGGTGTCCGCGTTGGGGGCACGAACATCGAAGCTCCAGTAACGGTCCTCACTCGACGGGGGGATCGAAGCCAGCGTTCTTCCAACGGCGGACCGGCAAGCGACGATCACGTCATCGAAGAGACGTTTCAGCTATCGTCCGCCGTCATCGAACGACGTTTCAGTTTGGGCCGGCGACAAGGAATCGTCTTCCAATTCTTGCCCGACATTCCACCTGCCTCTCCTCCCCTGCGCGCATTCCTCACCACCCGTCGGGAGCAGTTGGGCCTCGGAGTTATCCTTCATGCCTCCGAGCAGACGGCACCCGACTCGATCCTCCCGTCCGCGCTCGCGAGCCTTCGGTCGCACCCCACCGTGGCTCCTCTCCTTCGCGAAGCGAATTCGCTCGGGACCCATCTCTACACGATCCCAAGCGGAAATGGCGCGCCCGAGGTTTCGTCGGGTGCCGGCGTTCTTTGCGCGGGTGATGTGCTCGGTTTCCCGATCTTTGATGGGATCCGCCCGATTCGGCTAGATATCGAGCTCCGAACTGGTTGGGCTGCGGGAACGGCGGTTTCGAAGATATCGGCTACCCAATCTACGCCTCGAACTTTGAGACAGGCATATCGGACCGAGCTCCGAACGACCGGTCTCCTGGAAGAGGCGGCTCGGATGCGATCGACCCTCCGCCATGTCACGTGGAATTCCGACCTCGCGGCGCGCTATCCCTTCTTCCTCGATCGGTTGCTGCACGAGATGATGTCCGAGACGGGCGCACCCAAGCGTTCGGTCCGGTCGACAGTCCGCCAGGTCCAGAAGGAGACGCGGCTCGGTGTGGCGACCCTGGTTCGAGACGCGCTAAGGACGGGAGGATCCCTGTGAGCGATTCGGGCGCTCCCCCGCCTGAAACGCTCCCGTCAGGCGTCGTAAACTACGTGGAGATCAAGCGGCGATTGGGCACGTTGCGCTACAATACCGACTCGGCAGAGCATGCCCACATCACTACCAACCCTCCGATCTGCGCCCAGTGTCCCCACTCTTTCTGCACCTTTGTCTGTCCGGCCCAGTGCTATCAGCGAATTGAGGGACGTCTCGTCTTTCGCTACGAAGACTGCGTAGAATGCGGGGCCTGCGCCATCGCCTGTGACCAGGGTTCGGTGACCTGGAACCTTCCGCGGGGTCCGTTCGGTGTGCGCTACTCGCTCGGTTGACGAGTATACCGACCGCGGGCGTCCGTCCGCCAACGTTCCAATGAAGGCACACCTTCAAACCCCGCTCCCAAACTCACGAGAATCGGAGAGCCTCGTACGCCCGCTGCATCAATCGTCCATGAGCCCCCGTACCTGTTTCCCTATCGCGTGCGCCCGGGGCAGGACGCTATTCTGCGTGAGGTCGCCGCCTTGGCCGATCACGGCGGGGCTTTGCTCATCGACGCAGCTACCGGCTCGGGGAAGACGGTCGCGACATTAGCCCCTCTGATCGAACACGCCCAGCGGGTCGACCATCGGATCCTCTACCTCGTCCGCACGCATTCGCAGGAGGTGCAGGTCCTTGCCGAGGCGCGGGCGATCGCCCATCGAATCGAGCAACCGATCCTCGCCGTCGGGTTGCAAGGTCGGCAACGGCGGTGTCTCCTGTTACAAGGAGATACGGAGGTCAAAGGGGCCACCGCCGAGGAGCATGGAAAGCTGTGTGCAGACCGAAAACGGGTCGTCGAACGATCGTTCCAAGAAGGCCTCCCACTCGAGCCTCCGGCCGGGGCCCCGGAAGAAGGCGACCGTCTCAATATCGCGAATATCGACGGGTGTCCGTACTATGCGCGGGTGCTCCAGTCCGATCTGGGGGAGCTCGTCGACCGATTCAGCGCCAAGTTGCCCACGCCGCACGAATTCGACGAGTATTGCGAAAGCGAGAATCTGTGTCCCTACGAACTCTCGAAACTACTGGTACCTAAGGCCCGGTTGGTAATTGCCCCCTACGCATTCTTCTTCCATCCGCACATTCGAACCTCGCTGTATCGGTGGATGGGAGTCGGACCGGAACGAGTCGACCTCGTCATTGATGAGGCGCACAATTTGCCGGACCATTTGCGTGATCTCTCGACGGTGGCGCTCCCGCAGGACTCCGTGCGTCGCGCGCGAACCGAGATTGCCGAACGGGGCGATTTCCAACTTCCCGACGGACCGAGCGCGAGCCGATTCCTCGACATCGTCGGGGCGGCGGTCGAGGAGCTCATCAATCAACTCACGATCGACGACGATGCGATCCTACCCGGCGGCGTCTTTGAGGAAGCCCTCCTGACTGCCCTCGGAGGAACCTCGCATCGATTGGATACGTGGCTCGGCGCCCTGGCGACTTGGGGAGAATCGCTCCGCGAAGAACGTCGCCGGGAACGGCATCTCCCCCGGTCCTGGGTTCACACGGTCGCGCTCACTCTGCTTTCCTGGCCGCAGCTCGAAGAAGGGACGTACGTCAAGGTCGCCTCCCGCGCCCCGCGACGGGCGCTGGAAGCGTATGCGCTGGACGCTTCGGTGCCGGCAGCGCCGATCCGGGATTGCCATCTATCGGTGCATTTGTCGGGAACGCTCGCCCCACTCACTGAGTATCGGGACGCGCTCGGCCTCGGGGAGTCCGCGCGCCTCTTGTCGGTCCCGTCGCACTTTCCCCCCGAAAACCGCCGATTCCTCTTCGACCCCACGACCACGACCCGATACGAAGAGATTCGTTGGGACCCGCGCACCGTGATCCACATCGCCGACCGGCTCGCGGAGATCTTGCCAGCGTTGCCCGTCAATACTGCGATCTTCTTCCCGAGCTTCGACCTGATGAAACGCGTCCTCGACGCGGGGCTCGAGTCGGCGCTTCCCAGTGCTACGGTGATCGAGGGGCCACGAACTTCGACCGGGGACCTGTGGCGCTCCATCGAGGCGCTCAAGAAGGAGGCTCCCGAAGGGGTTCTCATTGGGGTCACCGGGGGACGAATCGCGGAAGGAGTCGACTTTCCCGGGGAAGAGCTCGAGGCCGTCATTATCGTAGGAATTCCGTACCCCAAGCCTACCGCCAAGCGCGAGGCCTTGCGACGCTTCGTCGATGCCAAGACCGGCCGCGGCTGGGAGTATTGTGTGCAGGCCCCCGCCCAACGGGCGCTACTCCAAGCCTTCGGGCGCATGATTCGGTCCGAACATGATCGCGGCATTGGCATCGTGCTCGACCGACGAGCTCCCCAGTTCGCCGCCTCTTTACCGGGACTTGAGCCTATTCGAGATTTGGCCGCAACCTCGCGGGAGTTCTATGGGCGCAAACTCCGCTGGACGCGCGCGCCCGCCACTCGCGCCAGTCCTGCACCGAACGAATCCAGTGGATCGGAAGTACCCCCCGAAGGATAACCTCTAAGTGCCGCCGCGACGCGTGGGGGGGTCGTGATCATCACCCGAACGCCCTTGCGGATCAGCTTCGCGGGCGGTAGCACCGATCTCCCCTCCTTCTACCGAGCTTACGGCGGAGGCGCCGTCACGAGCGCCGCGATCGACCGTTACGTCCATGTCCTCGTGAACGACAAATTCGATCGCTCCATTCGCGTGGCCTATACCCGGACGGAAAACGTCGAACACGTCGACCATTTGCAGCACGGCCTGGTCCGCGAAGCGATGAAAGTGACCGGCGTGACCGAAGCTCTCGAGATCCATACGATCGCCGACATTCCGTCGGAAGGGTCCGGACTGGGTTCGTCCTCCTCCTTGACCGTCGGATTGCTGAACGCCCTCTACGCGCACAAGGGAGAGCTCCGAGACCCGCACCAGCTCGCGGAGGAGGCATGCCGCATCGAGATCGAGATTCTGGGCGGGACGCTCGGCAAACAGGACCAATACATCGCCGCCCTCGGCGGAGTTCAGTATCTCGAGTTCCGCGCCGATGACACGGTCCGATCGAACCCGATCCCTCTCTCGACCGCGGACCGAGCGGATCTCTCCGAGCACCTCTCGCTCTTCTTTACGGGAATCACTCGAAAGGCCGAGGGCGTGTTGAAGGGGATGGACGCGCGCACGCCCACGAACCGTGAGTCGCTCATCCGGCTCCGCGAACTCGCGACCGAGGCGCGGGATGCCATGTTGCGCAAGAATTGGCCGCGCCTAGGCGAGGTCCTGGACGAAGGCTGGCAGATCAAGCGAGGCCTTTCGGACGGAATTACGAGCTCCACGATCGACTCGTACTACACCAAACTGAAAGAGGCGGGTGCCTGGGGGGGCAAGATCACCGGCGCCGGAGGTGGGGGATTCCTCCTCGTAGTACACCCCCCGGAGAGCAGTCATCAAATAGCGGCCGCATTGTCTCCGATGGAGCGCTTACCCGTTCGGATTCAATCCGAAGGATCGCGGATCCTGTTCGTGGGGCGGTAGAAGGGAACGTGACCGGAATCGCACCTTACGTTAAGAAATACATCGAGGAAACCAAGAGCACCCTCCTCGACGGCTATCTGACGGAAGGGATCAGCAAAATCGTGGCGGTCCTGCTCAAGGCCCGCAAGGCCGGTCGCACAATCTTCTTCTTCGGGAACGGCGGGAGTGCCTCCACAGCCTCTCACTTTGTGGTGGATATCGGCAAGGGGACGATGCATGGCGATCGGCGCCGGTTCCGATGCCTCGCCTTGGTCGATAACGTCGAGAGCGTGACGGCATGGGCGAATGACATGGAATATTCGCGGGTCTTCTCCGAGCAGCTCGTCGGTCTCGCCCAGCGGGGCGATGTCGCGGTGGCGATCTCCGGCAGTGGCAACTCCCCGAACGTCCTGCGCGCGGTCGAAGCGGCGCACCTCCTGGGGCTCACGACGATCGGGCTTACGGGCATGGGCGGAGGGCGACTCAAGGAGCTCGCCGATATCTCGATCGTCGTACCCTCGACTAGTATGCAGCACATCGAAGACGTCCACCTCTTGATCTGCCATCTGCTGACGGCGTACTTGCGCGATGAAGTCCCGGCCCCGACGGCATGATTGTCAAGGTCCGAGACTACATGGTGCTCGAGGTCGAGCACCTGAATGCCACGACGACCATTGGAACGGCGATCGATCGGTTGAGCCGTAGCCGCCATCACGGATTGCCCGTGACCGACAAGAGCGGCAAGCTCGTCGGGTTCGTCAGCGCCAAGGAACTCCTTCGGCACGCAGGCGATCGTGACCGGACCCTCGAGTCGATCATCCGACCGGGGACGTACATGGCCACGCCCGACATGGCGCTGGACGACGTCGCGCGGATCATGTTCCGATTCGGGCTTCGAGACCTGCCGATCGTCGATGAGAATGGCAAGCTGTGCGGCGTCATTTCGAATCTCGACATCGTTCGCTCGCACTTCGAGCGCGCCTCTCCGGCAAAGGCGGAGACGCTGCGAAATCTTCTGTCCGAGCGCTACCAGCTGCCGTTCTCGTTCCATCGAGGGCGCGTCCCGATCGACCAGCTGACTCCGACCCAGTGGAAGGTCTTCGAGGACGAGCTCGAAGGACGACGCTACGAACTGGAACGGGGATTTGCCGAACCCGTTCTCGTGGTCCAGAAAGGCGAGAAATGGATCCTGGTCGATGGGCACCACCGAGCACTTGCTGCCCGCGAGATGGGCCTCACCCAGCTTCAAGCGTTCATTCTCAAGTGCGATCGCCCCGAAGAGTTCGATCGGCTCGAGACGGGCTTGGAGCGATTAGCGCGCGAGCACCACCTCAACACTCTGTCCGACATCGAGATCGATCGGGCATCTCATCATCCCTTGATCGAGGTCACGACCCAACTCATTCGCCGGTTCGAGACGGATGAGACCCGCGGGAGCGCTCCGAACCCCTAGGGGGTCGGATTCGTACCCCCTCGACTTGAACCTTCGCGTCCCGAGCCGCTCGGAGACCGTGCGCGAGCTGCGAACGCCGGCAAATGCGCCGCCCCTTCCGATCGGCGATCGGATTGGCGTCGTTGTGTTGGCCGCCACCATTATCCTCGCGATCGACGGCCTAGTGCTGGCCTTCGCCGGCCCCGGGGGGCTGCTGCCCGTCGGCACGCCATTCACGCAGCTGCCTCTGCTCCTCCTTGTCGGCGGCACGATCGGAGCAGTCGCCACATTCCTCAGCCGCCGGCGTACACTCGTTGCCACCATTCGGTTGACAGTGCCGCGTCTCTATCCCCTCGCGCCGACCTGGGTCCACCTGCTCCTGTACGTGAGCATTCTCGTGGGCGCGGTCGCGGTCTTCTTGGGCCTCTTCGACATTTTCAGCGCGGCCCATTCGAACGGGAATACCGCATACATCTCCAACCCCAACGCAGCAAACGTGCTGATCGGGTTGGGTTCGCTCCTCGTTTGGACGCTCGCGCTCTATGCGACTCTCGTGGTGTTGCGATCGATCCGAATGGGTCAGTTGATCGCGGCTCGGAAAGGGGCGGACGTCTATGGGTCCCACGCGCCCTCCGAAGCACCCGAGCCGGTGCGTTTGCTGCGCGGAGCGCATCTTTCGCCGCCGCGGCCGGAGGGTTCCCGAACGCTGCTCTACGCGGTTTCGATCGTGCTGCTGCTCGGAATGTCCGCGGCCGTTCAGGGGTTGGAAGTGAATAGCAGCCCTGCTCCTCCGATCGCGTGGGCGTGGGCCGAGCTCTTCCTTCCGCTTTGGGGTGCCCTGATTGCCGGAGGGGTTTGGATCGTGGATAGTGGCATTCGCTCGCTCGAGCGGAACTACGTCGCGGTCGTGGGGCGAACGAGTCCGCTGACGCCAATCATATCAGACCTGACGCCTCCCACGTAGGGATGAGGATTCGTACCATAGAGATATCAAGCGCTCCCAAGTCCTTCGCTGGCCCCGCATGAACGAGTCGATCGACGCCTCTCGTCGTGCGGCCCGGATTCGAAGTATCGGGCTCGTCTGTCTCACCGTGGGCCTTCTCCTGGGAGTGGGCGGGATGCCGACGTTGGCGCTCGCCTACTCTGACGCGCACCCGGCTCCGCTGATCGGTCACGCTGTGCGCGAAGCGGCGGCCCCCTCCCAGGGGAAACTGTCGATGAATCTGACGGATCGGCCGCAGTTCCAGCCTCAATTCGTGTCGGTCAATGTCAGCTCTAACCTCACGATTCAACTTCACAACACGGGTCTGTACGACCACTCATTCACCGTATCGAAAGTCCCCAATGTGATCCTGAACCGCTCATGGGACCCGACCCAGCTCGACGCGTTCTTCGCCGCGAACGGTTCGCTCGCGAACGTGACCGTGGCGCCCGGGGCCCAGGCGTCGGTTAACCTTTCGTTCAACGCGTCGTCGGGGCTCGACAGCTTCGAATTCGTATCGATCGTTCCGTATCAATTCCAGGCCGGCATGTCGGGCTTCCTCAACGTTAGTGGCGGTCCGGGGCTCTATCTATCGGATAACACGACGAATTCGCTCACGTTCGTACCGTCGGTGCTCGAGGCGAACATATCGCACTTTCCAGCCGTGCTCAACGTGCAGATCACGAACCTGGGTCAGCTGAGCCACACTTGGACGCTCGGCCCGTGGTCGAACTACACGCTCTCGCCGGGGAACTTCACTACCTACTTCCAAACCCATCCGCCCTTGGCCAGTGTACCGATCCCATCGACCGCCGGTCAAAGTGCGTGGGCCAACTTCACGATCACGGGCGCTGGGGTGTATCAGTATATTTGTACGATTCCCGGGCACTTCCAGGGCGGAATGACGGGGTTCCTGTACGTCAATACCCCACCTCCGGCCCCGCAGGTACCACCCAGCACCGCCATCGTGCAGGGGAGCCTTCTCATTGGGACGGGAGTACTCTTGGGGATCGGCGTCGTACTCGTCGCGGTGGCGTCCCTGGTGGGACGCTTCCCGAAGGCTGCGCCGCACGATTCCGAGCAACACTACTGAGGGCCGATCGAGATCGTCTTCGTTGCTTCGGCTAGGTTGTGCTGCGGCAGGACGCTCTTTCCCTTCGAGGAGGGCAGACTGCGACACGTTCCGAGAACGAATCCGCTCTCGTCATGAAACGTCGGGGGACAGCAAGGTCCCTCCAACTGTCTCACGAAACTTCAAGGAACGAACGCATCGTTCCGTGAAACGTGCCGCAAAATTCGGTGCATTGAATGAGATACTGAGTTCCTGCAGCAACACTCGGAACGTTGAAGGCGAATTCATTGATCCGACCAGGAATCGCGTCGATTTTAACTCCGAGACCAGGAATATTGAAAGAATGTACGACGTCATCGGAGGTCACGTTTATTTGCACGACGGAATCCGAGGGCGCCCATAATGCTCCCCCGCTCACCGTATTGGTTTGAACGTTGTAGGTAGAATTCACGTCGGTGCCATTAGAGTAGATGAACTCCCAGTACCACTGATGCCCAATCACTTTCACGTACTCCGTGGGGTCCGAGGGCAGCGCATCGAGATGGTAGAGGAGAATCGTTGAGTAAGCGGCGACGCCCGCTAACAGCCCGACGACTGCCAACGTCCACACGACCTCGAGTTTGTTAACCATATCGTCGACCTTTCGTCTTCGGGTCTCGGAACTTCCATACAGAGTAGACTAGGTAGGCGTAGACGATCCCCGCCCCCGCGGCGGAAATGGCCGTTAACGCCCACACGAGGGGCATCGTCTGGTCATAGTTCGACTCGCCGGCCGCGGCCCAGCCAGCGAAGCCCAAGGCGACGACCCCACTCAAACCGACGAGAACGAGGCGCGCGGCCGCCCGAACCCACACGCTCTCGGAGGTGGAGTCGACCTCTATATTCTCCGCGTACGAACCGGCCGCTTGTCGTTCCCGACCCCTTTCCACACACCCGATTGGGGCTTGGTGGTCTCGAATACGTACGGAATGGCTTTGAAGGGCCTCCGTGGTGGGCCCTCTCAGAATCGTCCGTTCGCCGGTGGAAAACGATGGGATTTACCCGGATCAGGGGAGTCGAGGCGGTCGCGAGCGTCGGGCTCTTGGCGGTGCTGGTCCTCCTGTTCATCGCGGGCGCTTCGGTCGTCACTCCGGTCGCTCGGGCCGCCGCCCCGCATCCGGCGACTTCCATGAGCTTGACGATCGACGTGACCGATGAGTTCGAATTCAATCCGAACAGCTTCGAGGCGCCAACTCCCGGCGAGAACGTCTCCCTCACCATCATGCAGACAGGTTCCACCGCCCATACGTTTACGCTCTTTTCCGTGGCCAACTTCTCGTTCGATCCGGCCACGAACACCACGGCCCAACTCCAGATGTTCGTCGGTGAGCACACTCCCCTCGCGAACGTCAATATCTCCTCGACCACCGGCCACTCCGTCACCGTGAACTTCAAGGCTCCCCCGCTCGGAATCTACCAATACGTGTGCCTCGAGCCGGGTCATTTTCAGCTCGGGATGGAGGGATTCATGGGTTCGGGAGAACCGCCCCCCGGCGTCAGTACCGCCCCCACGGGTCCGGGCGCCGCCGTGTTCATCATCAGTGGAACGATCGCGTCGTTGCTGGTCATCGCCATCGTGCTTGGTTTCGTCATCGGCCAGCGCAAGGGCTCCGTCCACGAAATGCCGCCGGAACGACTCGGCTATCCCGAGCCGGCGGATCCATCGAGCGAAGCGCTCGCCAGCGCGCCGAAGCCCCCCGGCGAGACTTGATCGCGAAGGTCCGTCGCGCGTCCGGTGAGGCGCAACCTCTAATTATCTGAAGGCGATGAACCTACGAGCCTTGTAAGAGGTTCGGGGAACAAAATGGCCTGGGCGACACCGAGCCGCGAACGGCGTGTACTGAAAGCCGGACACTCATCCGTCGCGGTGACCTTACCGAAACCGTGGGCGGAGGCGATGAACCTGCGACCCGGAGACTTGATCGTCTTCGACCAAAACGACGATGGTACGCTGTTTCTGAAACCTGCCCCGGTCCCCGGCGCGCTGGTGGGCAGCGCGCCGTACCTCGTGCACGCGCACTCGTTCGATACACCGGGGGTCATCGAGCGCCTGATCGTCGGGGCGTATCGCGTCGGACACGATGCGATCGAGATCCGTACGGATGTTCCCTTGGGGCCTGAGCGCATCGAAGAATTGTTGGCGACCGCGCGCGGATTGTTGGGGGTCTCCGTGGTGGCGCAGGAGCCGAATCGGATCGTGCTGCAGAATTTCATCGATCCCTCGAAGTACGGCTTGCCGCAGCTCGTGCAGCGCATGAAAATGATCTTAGTGGCGTTCTTGGAAGAAACGGAGGAGTTGCTTCAACGGCACAGTCGCTCTCGTCGCTTACCAACCCTCGACGAAGAATCGAACCGCGTCCTCGCCCTCCTCGTGCGGCAACTGTTCCTCGCGAGTCGAGATTGGTCCCTCGCACGTCGCATCGGCAGTCCGGACCCCCGGCAGCTCTTGGAATGGCGCGTTGTCGTCCACGCGCTGGAAGAGTTGGGCGCGCTATTGTCGGAGACCGCAGTGACACTCAATGCCGACCCGAAGCGCTACGACGGGGCCGAATTGGGACTCGTGGAGCTGCTTCCCGAGATCAAGACCCACCTCAAGGCGGTGGTCGATGCCCTGATGCATCCTTCCATCGAGGGAGCATGTGACGTCTACGGGGAGAGTGCACGATTGGTGGAAACCGCGGCGACCGCCGCGGTTCGTCTCAAGGGGCCCGCACGGAAGAACGGCCTCTACCACGCTACGCTCGCCCTCCAACGGGGAGCGGGCTGCTTGACCCTTCTCTCCGAGGTCGCGATCGACCGCGCTGTGGCCGTCGGGAACGAGACCGTGCTGATGAGCGCGGCGTAGGCGCAGTCGGGGGTTTATCCCCTCGAGATACGAACGGTCCGTACCCGTCGAATCACCCCGTACGAACGCCATATCCTTCGGGTCCCGGTGCTCGCCTTCGGGGAGCAATGTTCGACTCAATCGATGACTGGCTGATCATAGCCGTGGTCGTGGGCATCTTGTTCTACGGCTCTAGTAAAATCCCGCAACTCGCGAATGCCTTGGGTCGATCCATGGGCGAGTTCAAGCGCGGCAAGCAGCAAGTCGAGCGCGAGATGCAAACCGAGTCCACGTCGGCGATTCCCCCGGTCGGCGCCGGGGCCGCGGCTCCGCCAGTCGGTCCGAGCCGCTAGGAGGGCGCGTCGCCCTTCGGAACGATATGCTGTCCGGCCCGACCACCCGAGAATTCGGGGACAAGATTCCGCCCGGCCCGCTCGGCGGGGAGACTTCGTGGAGGCAGTCGAGTGACTGATGGGCGACCTCGACCGCATCTTAGCCGTCATCTCCGAAGTGCGTCGGCGATTGGTGCGGATCCTCTTCGTCCTCGCCCCTCTCTTTGGTTTCCTGGTCACGTTTCAGATTCGCCCACTCGCTTGGCGCGTTGGGAGCTGGACGATTCCCCTCGTCTACCCTTGGCCGAATCTGTTCTACAACGTGACCGCCCAGGTCTTCCGCGCCATGGTCGCGTGGATGCTTCCCTCTGGCGTCACGCTGCTCAATGTCGGGGTGGGCGACTCGGTCATGGCGCAGATCGAAATCGGTCTTCTCCTCACCCTCATTCTCGGCATGCCGTGGATCATTCACGAGGTCGGAGCGTTCCTCGTCCCCGCCCTGCGGAGCAACGAGCGCTTGCTCCTCGCACAGATTGGCTACCCGGCGACGCTGCTGTTCGCGGTCGGAACATTGCTCGGCGTACTCTACCTGACGCCGCTCACCTTCCTGCTCCTGTTCCGCTACGTGGCCGCGATGGGGCTGGCCCCCGTGCTCGGGGTCCAAAACTTCGTCACGTTTGCGCTCCTGTATTCGTTTGCCTTCGGGATCGTCTTCGAACTACCGGTCTTCGTCTACGCCCTCACTCGCCTGGGCGTCGTGCGCGCTGCAGCGTGGCGCAAGCACTGGCGGGCGGCGGTCATCGGTTCCCTCCTGTTCGGGATGGTCGTCACTCCGGACAATTCGGGGATCACGATGCTGATCATCGCGACGCCGATGATCGGCCTCTACCTCGGCGGAGCGTGGTTCGCGGGCCGTTGGGAAAACCGTCGCGACCACGTAGATCGACCGAAGTCGATCGTGGGGGCGTAAACTAACGATGGCGCTCCTGTCCGACATCGACTGGTTGATCATCCTCGCCGTCGGCGCCCTCCTTCTGTTTGGTCAGCAAAACGGCACGCTCGTCCGGCAACTCGGTCGCTACTACGGACGGGCGATGCGGCTCAAGCAAGAGCTCCTCGCGGAGGTCACCAAAGCGGCGGACCTCCCGCTACCGCCCCCCGGGCAGTCTCTGTCGATTCGTAGTGCGTTCTTGGGCCTCGACCCGCCGGCGACCCACCGCTCCGGGATTCCGGTCGCCGTCTCGACCGCTCCTTCCGGACCGGTTCGGCCCCTCGCGGTCCCCGAGCCATGGGTGGGCAGCAGCTCGTTCGGAACGTGGTCCGTGGCTCTGCCGGCCGTACCGGGCGGAACGGAGGTGGACCGATGAGCGCATTCACCCCGGATGAGCTCGTTAACCTGACCGAGATTCTGGTGATCCTGCTCGGGATCGCGATCACTTGGGCGGTGTACTACGGAAGCGACCGGGCCGAACTTCCCGGCGACGCGACGATTCCCGATCCCACCGATGTGGATGACACGATTCCCGACATGCGCGGCCGGAGTCTCGAATGAACGTGGGATGTCCGAGCGGCTGTCCGTTTGTCGCCGCCCGTGAGCCAATGCTCGATTTTCCGGTTGGCCAGCTGCGCCGCCTCGCGCCGACCTCGCCCGCCGGTGGAGATGTGGACGAAACGAAACGGAATTTGATCAAGTTGCTCGCAGTGGCTGGCGTGATCGGCGCGGCGGGGGGCGGGCTTGTCGGCGGTTCTCTCCAATTCGTGCAACCGCCCACGATCGGTATCTCGAGTTACCCGAAGGTGCAGCTGCTTGATCTGGATGGATCGAATCTGACGGTGACCAAGGCGCAGAGCGAGTACAACTCCTACAGCAGCCAAGTCTTCACCTTCTTCTACCCGTTGCTAAACGAGCCCAACTTTTTCCTGAATCTGGCTCCGCCGGCTACGGGAGGAATTGGGGCTACGGACGTCGTGGGGGGGGTCGGCGATCAGAAATCGATTGTGGCCTTCAGTGCGATCTGCCAACACTTGGGCTGTCCCGCTCCCGCCATCTCGTACTATCCCCCCGGAACTTGTCCGCAAACGCCGGGGGGCAAGCAATTCTACATTCACTGCACCTGCCACGGTTCAACCTATGATGTGACCAATGGGGCGTCGAACCTCACCGGGCCGGCGGTCCTGCCGCTTCCGCAGGTGACCCTGGATGTCATCAACGACAACATCTACGCGATCGGAGTGACCGGCCCGCCGGTCAACGGACATTTAGACACGCTGCAGGGCGACTACGGCGTCGGATCCACTTCCCAAATTCAGCGGCAGGCCCCGATCGTGGCCTGCAACATCATGTAGGAGGAGTCAGTGGGGTTCGAGCGCTGGTTTAACCGAACCCTCAATCGGCTCTGGGGATTCGTTGAAGATCGGACCGGGATGCGCAAGTGGGCGTTGCGTCCGCAGCCGGCATTCACGTTCAAACCGTCGTACTGGACCGGTGCGTTTGTCGCCAACGCCTTTTTCTACCAAGTAGTCAGCGGGCTGCTCCTTCTCCTGTACTATCAGCCGAGCACGGGAACGACCCTCTCGGCTTGCGGGCAGGCGGTCGGTGCGCCCTCGTTCGCCCCGGCGGCGTGGTGCAGTACGTACTACATCATCAACTCCGTTCCGATGGGATCGCTGCTGCTGTCGACCCATCTGTACGGCGCCTACGCGATGATTTTCCTGATGTTCGTCCACTTCTTCCGGGGTTACTACCTGGGGGTCTACAAGAGTCCGCGTGAGTTTTCCTGGATGGTCGGATCCCTCCTGATGATCGTCACGCTCGGGATGGGATTCACCGGCTACCTGCTCCCCTATACTCAGATTTCCTTCAATGCCACGAACGTGGGGCTCGTCCTAGCCCTGCGCCTGCCCACGTTCGGCCCGTTGCTCGGGCCGTTCATCCTCGGCGACGGGACTCCCCAAGGCCTGTTATCGCGGATGTTCGCGGCCCACGTGCTGCTGTTGCCGCTCGCGCTCGGGGCGCTGCTCTACGCGCATATTGCGCTGTTCGAATCCCACGGCATCGCCCCGCCGGCCACATCGGATCCGATCCAGCGGCGACGCTTCAACGAACGAGACGACAAGAAAGCGGTGCCGTTCATGCCCCACATTTTCTTCTATATCACCAAATGGGCGCTCCTCTACATCGGCATTCTATTCGGGATCGCCGCGCTGTGGCCGTGGAACCTTCCGACCTATGTCGGCAACCTCTCCGCGGTGGGGGTCGTCACGGAACCCGACTGGTATTTCCTCTGGTTGTTCAAGTTCCTGGACTTTGTCGGCATTACGCCGGTCTTGGCCATCGGGATCACGACGGTCCTAATCCTCTACGTCCTATTCCTGCCGTTCCTCGACCGCTCCCCGCGCACGCATCCCCGCGACCGGCCGCTCTTCATTTGGATCGCGACGTCCTTACTGGAATTCTTCATCGTCATGACCGTCTGGGGCGGAGAGACCCCCGGCATTCAGATCCCCCTGCCGGAGATCGTCGAACGAATCGCACCGCTCTTCCTGGTCACGGGGGTCGTCACTCTCCTCTTCTACTGGCGGTATCAGGTGTCGTACCGCCGACGGCTGGCGATGGCCGGTCGCTCCGACCGATTGGAGGGGCTGTATCGAAAACCGTCCTTCCTCGCCCCACAAAAGCGTCCAAGTGTCAGTTCAGAGGTGAGGCGCAGTGAGTGACTCGGAAGCCGTACCCCAATTTCGTACGGGGGCGCTTTGGGGAGTCTTGGCGATCCTTCTAGTGGTCGGGACGGTGGCG
Source organism: Thermoplasmata archaeon (assembly GCA_049300255.1). GTDB lineage: Archaea > Thermoplasmatota > Thermoplasmata > Lutacidiplasmatales > UBA184 > Lutacidiplasma. Next base: position 222,468 of record JBAQJJ010000040.1, on the reverse strand, counting down.
GCCGCGGCCGTGGTCTACGGGGTGACGAACTGGCTGCTGGGAGGGGCGTGGTGGATCGCGCTACTCACGATCGGCGTGGGCGCCGTCGTATCCGTGATCGCTCTCATGCTGATGGTCGGCGTCCTCTATCGCGTCGATCGATTCCGTGGCACTCCCCACAAGGAGATGCGACTCTTTGAGTGAAGTTGCGGAGTCTCCGCCCTTGGCCAACTTCCGGCGTGAGACGTTGGACCTGTACTTCGCCGTGATCGTTCTGATGTTGATTGGGATCGGCGTCCTGATCGTCTACTCGATCCGGCTCGGCTCGCTCGTAGGCCCGGGGGTTGAGCAATCGTTCGGGATCGCGTTAGCGCTGATGTTCATCCAAGCCGCCGTGATCTTCCACGTGGTCGACCGAACGTACCGATCCTGGCCCCTCGGCCGCAAGGTTGCGGCGAGGGAGCCGAAGCCCATCACGGATCAGAGTACTGCGACGTTCGTGAAGGTAGTTATCCTCGTGATCGCCGCGGCCGCGATCGCGTACATACTCGGGAGCCTTATCGGGACGTGGTAAGGAGAATTCAGTGGCCGACCTAACCGTTCCCTTCACTATCATCGGCCTGATCGTCGTGATCACCGCGTTCTTCCTGTGGCTCTTCACGTACCACGGCACCTGGGCGGTCCGGACGATCAAGAAGTGGCTCTTCACCACGGATCACAAGAAGATCGGCTGGATGTACATCGTTCTCGGCCTGATCTTCTTCTTCATCGGAGGGATCTACGCGATTCTGATCCGCACGGATCTCGGAATCATTCAGGGGCTGGGCCTTGATCCGCAGACGACGCTAGGGATCACTCCGGACGTCTATTCGACCCTGTTCACAATGCACGGGGTCTTGATGATATTCATGTTCATCATGCCCACCCTCGCGGGATTCGGAAATTACCTCGTCCCGTCGATGATCGGCTCGCGGGAGATGGCCTTGCCGCGGATCAACGCCATCGCCTTCTGGCTCCTCCCGCCCGCCGGCGTCATTCTCATTCTGTCGAACGCGTATGCTGGCTGGACCGGCTACGTCCCGCTCTCGGTCCAACCGAACGCGGCAAATCCGTACGGGATCGACCTGTGGATCCTCGGTTTGCACATCCTCACGGTTTCGACGATTCTCGGCTCGGTGAACTTCCTCGTTACAATCATCAAGCACCGCGCGCCGGGCGTTCATTACTGGAATATGCCGCTCTTCGTCTGGGCGACTTTCATCAACTCCATCCTGCTACTTTTCGCGATGCCATCGCTCTCGGTCGCGCTGACCTTCGTCCTCTCCGACCGAAACTTTGGGACCCACATTCTCGCGGCGGTCAACGGCACGCCCCTCGGCGGCGCGTTGCTGTATCAGAACCTCTTCTGGTTCTTCGCCCACCCTGAGGTGTACGTCATGGTGCTCCCGGCTTTCGGGATCATCTCGACCGTCATCCCCAAGCTCGCGCGCAAGGACATCTTCGGCTACGGCGCGATGGCGGTCTCTCTCGGCGTGTTCGCGATCCTCTCGTTCGCCGTTTGGGAGCATCACATGTTCACGACGGGCATCAGCACCAACATCCGGTTCGTCTTCATGCTCTCGACCATGGCGGTGGCGGTCCCCTCGGCGATCAAGACGTTCAACTGGGTCGCCACGCTGTGGGGCGGTCGCATCTGGATGGCCGTTCCCATGTGGTTCTCAGTGGCGTTCATCACCGGATTCGTCATCGGCGGCTTGTCGGGCGTGATGCTCGCCTCGATCCCGGTCGACTATCTGTACCACGGCTCGTACTTCGTGGTCGCGCACTTCCACTACATTCTGCTGGGCGGAACACTGATGGCGATCTTCGCGGGGATCTACTTCTATTTCCCCATCTTGACCAAGCGCTGGTACAACCAACGTCTCGGGCACGTGCACTTCTTGATGACTTATGTCGGGGTCAATCTCCTCCTTTTCCCGATGTTCATCCTCGGCGCGGAAGGAATGCCCCGACGCGTGTACACGTACTTGTGGACCGGCAACTTCCAGGCGTTGAACTTCCTCAGCAGCCTGGGCGCCTACATCCTCGGCGTGGGCCAACTGGTGTTCGCGTTCAACATGGTCTACAGCTACTACGGAGGCGAGCCCGTGGTCGGCCCAGATCCCTGGGGCGAGCCGCTCCCGAGCACGATGACGGGCCCGGCTCCCTCCTCCGTCCCGCGCCCGGTCCCGGTTCCCATCCCCATCAGCGCCCAGTCCGAAGGATCGGCGTAGACTCGAGGGTCGCATGCGGGGTCACGATCTATTCCGATACAGTGCGCTCGGTGCGTGTCTACTCTGCTACATCACGATCCTGCTCGGCGGCAACGTCATCGCGAGCGGTTCCGGACTGGCATGCCCGAACTGGCCGACGTGCGAGCCGGGGTGGAATCTCCTCCCCACGTTCACGGGGGGGGTGGCGATCGAGTGGAGCCACCGCGTCGCGGCCTTCTTCCTCTCCATCTCCATCACGGTTCTGGCGCTCCTCGGGGTCGCCTACGAGCGCGGGCGCCCCGTCTTGCTGCGCGGTAGCTTGATCGCGCTAGGATTGGTGCTTTCGCTTGCGCTCTTGGGCGGGCTGGTCGTCGAGAGTGGCCTCGTCGTCTGGTTGGTGTTGGCCCACTTCGGGTTAGCGACGATTCTGTTCGGCCTCTTGCTCATCCTGGCGTTGCTCGCGAACCTGCGCGAGATCCCGCGTCGCTGGACTGACTGGGCGTATCGGGCCGCCGAGGCTCACGAATCAGCTTTTCCGCCGGAGGCGCCCTATGCCGAGCGCGCGCCCGAGCCGACCGGGCAACCCGTCCCCGGACCCGCCGGTGCATCCCGAGGAAGCTAAACCTCGTTACGGACTGCCCGATTTCCCGAGGGAACAATGGCGAGTGTCGTCCCGACTCTTCCGCTCTCCGCTACTCCTCCCCCCGCTCCGAAAGCGGTCTGGCGCGACGTGGTGACCCTCACGAAACCCGGCATCACCGCCCTGATCGTGATGGTCGCGATCGCGGGCTTCGTTCTCGCTTCACCTCGGTCGATCGACGCCGTACGCTTGGGCCTGCTCGTGGCCACCGGAGCGGCCGCATCCGCCGGTGCGGCGATGCTGAATCACTACCTGGACCGCGACCTCGACGCCCGAATGAGTCGGACGCGGCACCGACCACTTCCCGGTGATCGAATCGCGCCGAGTTCCGCGGTCGCCGCGGGCGGCCTGATTCTCTCGGCGTTGGGAATCGGGGGCGCTAGCTATTTGTTGAATCCGCTCACAGGGTTCTCGATCTTTCTCGGGGGCGCCACCTATGTCGTGGTCTACACGGCGTGGCTCAAGCGCCGGACCAGCTGGAACATCGTGATCGGGGGATTCGCCGGGAGCGCGCCGGCCCTCGCAGGAAGCGCCGCGGCGGTGGGCAGCTGGACGCCGGGAGTAATTGCCCTCGCCGTGCTCGTCTTTCTCTGGACGCCGCCCCACTTTTGGAGCCTCGCGTTCGTCCTGAAGGATGACTATGCGAAGGCGGGACTGCCAATGCTGCCCAAGATGGATGACTTGGCGTATTCGGGTAAGGTCATCGTCGTCTCGGCGGCCTTGCTCGTCCCCGCCGCCGCGTTGATCGGTTGGACCGGCGCGATCATCTGGCCGATCTTGGTCGTGCTCCTCGTCCTCGGGGGTATCTTTGTGGGGCTCACCGCCCCGCTCTGGCGCGAGCCATCGCGCCGCGTCGCACGGCGGGGATTCATCTACTCCGGCCCGTATCTTCTTCTCGTTCTCCTGGCCTGTATCGCGAATGGGGGATTGCTCGCGGCGGGGTGGCGCCCCGGGCTCTAGTGGCCGGGGCATAGGTGGGTCGCGCGAGGATGCTCCACTTCGGTCGTCGAGCTTAAGCGGGGAAGCGTTCCTAGTGCGCCGATGACCTCGAGCGCACTGCCCACTTCCGCCGGGTCCGGGCCGGATCGAACACGGATCGCCGAGACGGCGTTGAAGCGATTCGGCTATTCCCGGGTGAAACCCTCAGCGGGTGCGCCGGGAATCGAACCGGCGTTCTGGGTGCAAGAGGCCGGTGTCCCCCGCCGGACGTTTCCTGTATTCCTCGCAGGGGAGTCGGCGGTGGCACATGGACCGCCCCTCGATCAATGGCTTCGCTCCGAGGGGGTCGCCCGTTCGGGCCCCCATCGGGCGATCGTAGTCGTGGCGACGGATAATGCGGCCGAGGAAGCGTGGAAGCAGTTGACCCGTTCGACGGGAAGTCCGATCGATCCGGAACTGTCGATCTTGGTGATTCCACCCGTTCCCGATGCCGAGGGGGTTGCCCATTGGCACGCGCGAGTGGCGAACCCCAAGGAGGTCCTCCGACTGGCGACCGGAATTGTCGTCGGACTGTTCCGCCGAGCGCAGACGACCGACGGATCCTCGCAGATCGATTTCGAAGAGATCCTCGAATTGCTCCGGCTCCGATTTGGTCTGGACGTGCACCGGTCGCTCAACGTGACCTCGGACGAGGATGCCCTCTTCATCCTCTATCAACTCGCCCAGCGAGATTCGTACGCGCCAGGAGATTCCTCCGCGAATTTGCATCTCCTCGTGCTCAAACCGACCGGCCCCGCGGCCCGGCTTCCGTGGTTCGCCGCCTAATCGGGACGAACGCAGGCTTAAAGAACCTCGAAAACTTCGAACTGAGTGATTCGAATGTCGGCCGCTGTAACCCCATATCGATCTCCCTACACTTCCTACCCGGGCGGTTCCACGCCGGCGGCGAGCGTAACCCCCGAAGCGGGTGTCAAGGATGTCCGGTTCTTTGCGTTGATCGCGCTCCTGAACAACGTGATCATCGGAGTGGTCGGGGCCGTCGCCTGGATTCTCTGGCACTGACCGATCTGCGCCGGGGCAATCATTATCTCCCCCATCTCGGTCGGCGGGCTCGGCGACCCAATGGGGCCGTGGGGTAGCTTGGACCATCCTTCTTGCTTGGGGTGCAAGAGACTCCGATTCAAATTCGGACGGCCCCACTCCGGGCGCCGGGACCCTCAGCGCCTGCATTAAGCCCGCGCGTCCGCTGAGGGGATCGATGGGCCGAAGATTCGTGGCCGAACGGCGGGCCGACCCGTTCTACCGCGCCGCGCAGCACCAAGGCCTTCGATCCCGTGCGGCCTTTAAGCTCGCGTACTTGGCGGAGCGTTTTCCGGTATTCCACCACGGGGACCGGGTCTTGGATCTCGGCGCGGCACCGGGGGGATGGTCGATCGTTGCGCGGGAATGTCTCGGCACGTCGGGCTCGATCGTGGCGGTCGACCCGCGGCCGGTCGAGGCGATCCCGGGCGTGACCGTCGTCCGCGGACGCGTGGGGAATCCCGGGCTCGTTCCCCGATTGGGCGCGACCCCCTTCGACGTGGTACTCTCCGACATGTCCCCGGCGATCAGCGGAGCGTACTCGACGGACCACGCCCGAAGCGTAGCCTTGGTCCGTGACGCGTTCGCGCTGAGCCGCTCCGTGCTACGCAACGGTGGCACTTTCGTCGCCAAAGTATTCGACGGAGACCTGCTGCCCGAACTCGAAGGCGAGATGAAAGCGCGCTTCGACCGGGTCGTTCGAACGAAGCCGCCCGCGTCTCGGGAGCGCTCCTCGGAATTCTATTTGCTGGGTTTCGGCTTCCACTCCGAGAGACGATCAGGTGCGGCGCAGCCATGAAGGACAGCCCTAGCACCGGTGACCTCGCGGAGATGGTCGATCGCCTGGGGCCATTACCGACCTCTATCTCCCATGCGATGCGACACGTGCCGCGCGATCGGTTCGTACCCCATGCCTATCGTTCGTTGGCGTTCATCGACGAACCGGTCCCACTCGACCGTCACGCAACACTGTCTGCCCCCTCGATGGTCGCGCTCCAGCTCGTTTGGGCCGAGCTCGGTCCCGGCTTGCGAGTGCTCGAGATTGGGAGTGGTTCCGGTTACCTTCTCGCGCTTCTCGCCGAGCTGACAGGACCCGACGGAGAAGTCTACGGCGTGGAGTTGGATCGCGTGCTCGCCGATGCGGCGTGGGTTCGTCTCCGAGACCTGGACTACGGGAAGCGGATTCAAATTCGCACGGGGGACGGTGCGGTAGGGTGGGCCGAGTGCGCTCCCTACGATCGGATTGTGGTCTCGTGTGCGGCGCCGGAGATTCTTCCGACCTGGAAGGCGCAGGTTGTCGACGGCGGTGTGATCGTCGCGCCGGTGGGTTCCGCATCGGAGCAAGAGCTTCTCCGTTGGAGGCGCGACCGATCCTCCGATCGTATCGAAACCGGTCCCGGGTGTCGTTTCGTCCCGTTGCGGCCCGCGCGGCCATCCGATATATAGACCCGCTATCTACGGGGGGCCTGCCATTTTTGAGGGTAGGTTACTTGTGATTCGGTTCGGACCAGCAGGGATTCCTCTTTCCTGCAAGGGACGCACCCTGCGCGACGGCATCTCCGACGTCCATCACCTCGGGCTCACGGCGATGGAGGTGCAGTTCATCAAGGTAAATCCCTTGTCGCGCATCGTCCTGGACGAGGAGATCGGAAAAGTCGCCCGCGATCTGGCGCTCCAACTCGTCGTCAACGTAGGTCCCGGAAATGAGCCGGGCGATGCCCCGTCGATCGCGGCGCTCACCGCTCCGCTCAAGCGACGCGACTCGCTGACGACGCTAACATGGAGCCTCGCGAAGGATCGAGCCGATCTGGAGCAGACCAAAGCCCTGGCTCGTGCGCTCGACGTCGATCTGACGCTACACGCGCCCTACTACGTCGATTTCTTCGGAAGTCAGGAAGCGCGTGAACGTTCCACACGTCAGATCCAATGGGCCTCTGTCTTGGCCGACGGGCTCGGCGCTCGTCTGACGGTGACCCATCTCGGTTTTTACGGGACAGGAAACCGAGCCGACTCGATTCAGGAGCTGACGGAGATCGTGACTGACCTCAGCCAGTGGCTCGCGAAATTCGGTCGTGGGGGAGTCCGGTTGGGCATCGAACCGAGCGGCCATCCGGATGTCTTCGGATCGCGGGAGGAGGTGCTCGACCTCGTGCATCGGGTGAAGGGGCTCGTGCCGGTGCTCAACCTTCCGCATCTGGCTGCTCGCGAACGTACTACGTTCGAGGAAGCGGAGCAACTCGCCCCCGTCATCGAACAGTTCGTGGCGGCCAGTGGCGGGCACCTCTATCTCAATTTTTCCGGGGTCGAGTTCTATGCTCCCGGTGAGTTTCGCTTAACACCGATCAAGCGGGGCCAGGTCCGGTTTGACCCGCTCGCCGAGATCCTCGCGGAGCGGGATTATGATGCAACCGTGATTTCGAGCTCGCCCCTCTTGGAGCACGATGCGATGTACATGAAGCTCCTCTACGAACGCGCCCTGACTCGGCGTTGGGCCAAACGCCACGCCCCGACGCCTTCGACCCCGCCGTCGGCCGGAGTCAAACCGACCGCGGATAGCCGTGTGGGCAAGATCATCAAGGCATCTCGCCCGGTGGCGGTCGCGGCGAAGGTGCGGCCCCGCGGCGCCGCGCCGGCGCGCAAACTTTCGTCACCCGGGAGCTCGTCTCGTCGTTCCGGAGGCCGAACGCATGGTCGAAGTCGCCACCGATGAATCGAACGTTTTCGCGCTCGCTCAGCAGTACATCGGCGAACGCGTAAGCGCCGGCCTTGCCCGGCTCGACCCGGCGCTCGTACAACGCGCCGCGGAGTTGCTCCAAAAGGCCCCGGCGATCTTCGTCTACGGCGCCGGTCGATCCGGCATTATCGGCCGCGCCTTCGCGATGCGGTTGGTTCAGACCGGGCTCACTGCCTACGTGATCGGCGAAAGCGTCACCCCGATCGTCCGCCGCGGGGACGTCGTCTTCATTCTATCTGGACGCGGCGAGAGCAACTCCAGCGTCCTGACGGCCAACATCGTACGCCGGGAAGGCGCCGACTTGATCGTCTTGACGGGCCGCGCGACGTCCAAGCTCGCGCACGCCGCCACCGTGCTCCTCTCGCTCGATTTTCCGGATGATGCGGAGCAACGACGGCTCGCCCCGCTCGGTACCCTGTTCGAATCGGCGAGCCTGCGCCTCACCGACGCGCTTATTGCGGAATTGCTACGCGCCCGTGGCGAAACCGAAGAGTCGATGCGACGTAGGCACGCAATCATGGTTTAATTTGTGCCAAGGTTTATGCATTCGCGAGCGTCCCCGGCGCTCGTGGCGCCGCCGCGCTCGTCCCCCGATTTGACCCTCATCCCCGTTCCAACCCGATTTTTTGTTACCAGCGGGGAGGGCATCAATCAAGTCAGCGAGCTCAACGCATTCGACCTCGCGTTGCTGCAAGCCGGTATCGGGGAGCAGAATCTCGTCTCGGTCTCGTCCGTGCTGCCGATCGGGATTCGTCAAGTCGACCGCACGCGAATCGCACGGGGGGCGATCACGCACGCGGTCTTGGCCCGGCACGGAGGCGGCGAGGGGGAAGTGATCAGCGCCGGGATCGCCTACGGATTTCGCGCGGACGGCCAGGGCGGTTATGTCGCAGAAGGACATCTCCACGGGACGCAGAAATCGCTCAAAGAGTTCCTCAAGTGGCGGATGGAGGAGATCGCGCATTTTCGGGGCGTTGAGCTGCGACGTATCCGGTACGTCGCGGAGGAGCTGTCCATCCCGATGGACCATTACGGCGTCTGCATTGCGGCCTGCGTCTTTCTTCCATAGGCGAAGCGAGACCCCGCTGGATGCGTGGGTCACAGTAACTTGCGGAAGAGGAGCTTATCCTCGAGTGATCCGTCGATCGAGAGCTTGCGGGTCACCAGGGCCTTCATGGGGCCGATGTCTTTCTTGATCAGTCCTTGAAACGTCTGCGTGTCCGTGGTGATCGTCACGTCGGCCTTGGTTGGAGCCGCGGTACGTAAGTTCGTGAGCTGTCCCTTTCTGAGGTCGACGGCATACGTACCTTCGTCGGTCAGACGAATGACGATGGTGCGCTCGATCCCGTCTAACTCTTCGTGCATCGCCGGATTCTTCTCGGCGTGCCGATTGAATCGTTCGACGAGGGACGCCAACGTTTCCTCGATCATGGTCCAAACTCGTCGAGGGTGTGAGCCGAGCGTTCCGCCATAACTCTTTCCGTCGTCGCCCACGAAGATCGTACCCAGGAAGGAGGGTGCGCCTCTCTTCGGAGCGTTTCGCGTAGAAACGCGACCGTGGCCGGATCGGAGGGATATCCGCTGCCGAGCGGACTCCCCAGCTCCGCTTCGAGCTCGCGTAGCGCCCGGTCGCGTCGGACCTTGGCGATGATCGACGCCGCACCGACGATGGGGTAGTCGCGATCGGCATGATGCGCGGAGATCACTTGAATAGGGACTCCCGCCAGGCGGCGAATGTGACGTCCGAACCGACGCGGTACTGGATCGCACGAATCTACGATCGCGAGGGCGGCCTGGCTGCGCCGAACAATCAATGCGAACGCCTCCGCTTCGAGGTCGTTAAGCTTGCCGCGAGCCACCCACTGATCGATCTCGTTGGGTTGGAGGGGAATCGAGTGGCAGGCCCCTGTGCGCAGAAGGTCGGCATAGATCGCTTCGCGCTTCGCCGGCGCGAGAAGCTTCGAATCGCGCACTCCGAGGGAGGTCAGCTCGGGGAGTCGGTCCTCGCGTAACACGAATCCGCCGACGATCAGTGGTCCGAGCACGCAGCCTCTTCCCGCTTCGTCAAGTCCTAGCACGAGTCGGGATTTGTCCGTGCGATCCGAATCCGACCGTTCCCTCACCGGGCACCGTGCCAGGCGACGTCCCGGTCCCATTTAGAGGCCCGGTCGGTGTGCGCTAACCGAACCCCTAGGGAGCCACCGCTGCCCCGGAGCCGACGAGCGCCGGAGTTTCCTTCGAAATCCTTCCCTCGAAGACCGCTTCCCGACAAACCTCATATACGGTACCCCGCTCGCACGCTCCCACACGAGATCTCCATGGGAATTTGGCAAGGCCGTTCACGACGCAAACGCACCGGGGGGCGACTCCGGCCTATCCGGAAGAAGCGTCGGTTCGAGATCGCGCGCGAGTTGCAGCACGCCACGCTGGGAGGGGGCACCGTCAAGAAATACCGCGTGCGCGGGGCGAACCGCAAGCTGCGCATCCTCACCGCACAAACGATCAATGTCTACGATCCGGCCACGAAGTCCACTAAGTCCACCCGGATCATCACCGTCCGCGAGAATCCGGCAAACCCGAACTACGTGCAACGCAACATCATCACCCGCGGTGCCCTGCTGGAGACGGAGCTCGGACTCGTGAAGGTCCGTTCCCGTCCCGGTCAGGACGGCATCCTCAACGGGGTGCGCGTCGACAAAGCCTCGAGCCCGAGCTAGCGGCGGCGGTCCGTCCGATGCCGGACCATTTTTACGTCTATCCGGCCTACTTATCGAAGGACCTTCCCCGTGCCTTGGGCCGTCGCATTCCGGTCGGCGGGGCGCTCGCCGAAGTGACCGCGGAGGAGATCGTGCAAGCGGCCCGCGCATTAGGGTTCAAAGCAGAAGTCGAGGCCGGCAAGCAGTATCCACGCCAGTTTTACACGTACGCCGGTCGCGTCAAGGTTGTCAAGAAGAGTGGGATCACGAAGGGTCGATTTCTCGCGCAGCTCGCTCAGGAGATCCGGCGTCATCGACCCGTGGTCGTCGGGAAGCAGTAAGATGGAGGAGCCCGCCACCGTCTATTTTACCGGCACTGCGGGCGCCGGCAAGACGTCGTTCGTGCGCGCCTTTCAAACTTGGCTCAAGACAGCTGGATACGACGCGATCATCGTGAACATGGATCCGGGGTCCGACGAATCCGAGAACGCGCCGGATGTCGATATTCGGGAATGGGTCCGCCTCCCCGAGGTGATGGACGAATACGGCTTGGGGCCTAACGGGGCCCAGGTCGCCGCCGCGGACATGGCCGCGTTGAAGATTTTCGAAGTCAAACAGGCCGTGCAGGAGTTGAAAGGAGACTACGTCCTCGTGGATACGCCGGGCCAGATTGAGCTATTCGCCTTCCGAGAATCTTCCAAAGCGATCGTCGACGCGCTCAGCGGCGACCGATCGCTGATCGCCTTCCTGTTCGACCCCGCGCTCGCCCGGACCCCCGGCGGATTCGTTTCGTTGCTCCTGCTCTCGGCTACGGTCGAGTTCCGGTTCCGACTCCCGACCTTGAACCTCCTCTCCAAAGCGGATCTCCTGAACCCGAGCCAGCTCGAAGAGATCGCGTCATGGGGCGACGAACCCAGTCGTCTCTACGATACGGTGACGGCGGAGACCCCGACGCCGGATGTGCAACTCTCGACCGAGTTGTTCCGGGCGATTGAGGCGATGTCGCCGCTGACCACGTTGATCCCTACCTCGAGCAAGGAAGGAACCGGCCTCGAGGCGTTCTACCGGTCCTGCCAACAAGTGTTCGCATCGGGCGAGGACGTCGAAGCCTCCCAAGGACTTCCAGATGCGTAGCGCGCCGCTCACTCTTCCGTGAAGAACAGTCCCATGCCTGCCGAGGCGGACTCTTCCTCTGCCTTGAATCTTTGATAGAGCGCTTCGGCCTCGGGACCGGGCAGTTTCGTCCCCACCTGCGTCAAGAGTTCTTCCGCCCGGTGAATGGCATCGGGGAGACCCTCCACCATCACGTACAACTCGCCGGACTTACCCCCGATGGACGCCGCATCCCGGATCTTCTGGCTCTGACGCGACACTTGATCGTCCCTCAGGATCTCGTCCAATTGGCCCTTTCTTGTACCGGGTACGACGAAGAGGGTCCACGGCATCGCGGCGGCGACCGTCCCAGTCTATAAGGGCTTTCTCCGCCGGCGATCCGCACCGCATCCGCAGGGCAAACCGCCTTACCGTATCGAGGGGTATCGGGAGCGTGTACGCGAGCACGACCCAGGCTCCCGTTCTAGTCGTGGGAGCAGCTCATGTCGTCGACCTGAATGCGCCCCTTCGAGCGCTCTTCCGTGAGCGGACCCTGGACGCCATCGCGATCGAGCTGGACGCCGAGCGGGCGAGCCACTTGCTTGCTCCGCATCCCGAGGGGCATCGTGGTTCCGGTGGTCCGCTTTTCCTAAAACTGTGGGCGCTGCTGCAACGGCGCCTCGGGTCCTCGATTGGGGCGGGCGAGCCCGGCGCCGAGATGAAGACGGCGGCTGACATTGCGCGAGAGCGCAGCCTTCCCCTCTTCTTGATCGACGATCCGATCCGAGAGACGCTCGCGCGTCTGGTGCGGTCCATGAGCTTGCGGGAACGAGTCTCCATCGTAGCCGGTGCGGTCGTCGGGCTGTTCGTCCCCTCTCGATTGGTCGAACATCAACTGGAGACGTACACAGAGTCCCCCACCCAGTACATGGAGGAGGTGCGGCAACTTTACCCCACCGTCGCGCGCGTGTTGCTTGACGACCGGAACGAACACATGGCCGACCGGCTCGCCGAACTCCGCGTTCGGGGATACGGGCGAGTCGCGGCGGTCGTCGGCGATGCGCACGTCGCGGGTCTCGCCGACGCCTTGCGGCGCCGCGGAGTGCCGGTCGAAACGGTGGCGTTCCGGGAACTTCGGGCGACTAGAGCACCGTAAGTTGATCCTTCACGCGCGATGCAACCTGCGCGAGCAACGTGTCGGCGAGAGCGGTGAGCTCGGTACTCTGGTACTCGTCGATCCGGCCCGCGTCCCCGAGCGTGGAGATTCGCGGGTCGACGGGAAGTCGCGCGAGCAATGGGATTCCGTATTCCTCGGCGATGGCCGCGACTCGACTGGGTCCGAACAGCTCGATCCGCTCATGGCAGTGTGGGCAGTCGAGATAGGCTAGGTTCTCAACCACGCCGAGCAACGGCACGTGTAGATCGCGGGCCATGTTCATCGCCTTCTTCACGATGAGCGCGGCGAGATCCTGCGGGGTGAACACGAATACCATCCCGTCGATCGGGATCGTTTGAAAGACCGTTAGCGGTACGTCGCTGGTCCCCGGCGGCATGTCGATCAGCAGGAAGTCAAGCGGACCCCAGTTCACCCCCCCGAAGAACTGGAGGATCAGCCGTGTGACGAGGGGCCCACGCCAGATCACGGGGGTTTGCTCGTCCTCGACAAGGAATTGGGAAGAGACGACCGGAATCCCGAGATGGGAATGCGCGGGCTCGATTCCCTCGCCGCGATCGGCCAGCGGTCCCGCCAACCCCAAGAGCTTGGGCACGGAGGGTCCGGTGACGTCGGCGTCCAGAATTCCGACCTTCAGCCCACGTCGTTGGAGTTCGGAGGCGAGTAGCGCCGTCGTCGACGACTTGCCTACGCCTCCCTTTCCCGATCCGACCGCTACGATCTGGCGAATCGACCCCTTGTCCATGCGTTGGAGCATTCCTCCGGGAGCGCCTCCCCGTCGCGTGGGTGGGATGGAGGGAGTCGACGTGGGTCGGGCGGGCGGTGACGTGGGATCCCCCGACATCGATCGTTCGAACGGGGTCCAGTCTATATAACGGCGGACCCGTGCGACCGGCGACGGGGGTCAACGCGCGTGGTTGTCGGCCGATCCCCGGGGTTGGAAGAGCTGTTCACGCCGCAGTCCATTGCCGTCATTGGCGCTTCGAACAAGGTCGGGACGGTTGGGGCGAGCTTGTTCCGTAACCTCCTGACGGCTGGCTTCCAGGGGGTCGTGTATCCAGTGAACCCCTCGTGGAAGAGCGTGTCGGGCGTCCGGTGCTACCCCAGCGTACGTGAGCTGCCGGAAGTTCCGGACCTCGCCGTGATCATCGTTCCCGCGGCCAAAGTGAATCCCGTCGTGCGCGATCTTGGGCAACGAGGAACGAAGGGGATCGTGGTGGTTTCTGCGGGATTTCGCGAGGTGGGAGGTCACGGCCTCGTGCTCGAGAACAAGCTGAGCGCGATCGCGGCGGCCCATCGGATGTCTCTCGTCGGACCGAACTGCTTTGGCGTCATAAACACCGATCCAACTCGTAGTTTGAATGCCACCTTTTCGGAAGAACTGCCGCCCCGTGGCAACATTGCCTTCGTTTCGCAGAGCGGCGCGTTATGCGCCGGAATATTGCAATACGGAATCGCAGAGCGGATCGGCTTCTCCCGCTTCGTTTCCGTCGGGAACCGCGCCGGGGTCGACGAGAACGACCTGCTCTACTCACTCGGACGGGATCGAGCCACGAAGGTGATCCTCCTGTACGTCGAGAGTCTCTCGAACGGCAGGAAATTTCTCGAAGCGGCTCGGAAAGTGACGGAGCGGAAACCCATCCTCGTGATCAAAAGCGGTCGTACACCCGCCGGCGAACGCGCGGCGCTCAGTCATACAGGGTCGCTCGCTCGGTCCGGGCAGGACCAGCTGTACGACGCGCTCTTCGAGCAATCGGGAGTGTTACGAGCCGAGTCGATCGGCGATCTGTTTCGGATGGCGAAGATATTCTCTTCCGGCCTCCACCTGACCGGGCCACGTCTCGCGATCCTGACCAACTCCGGGGGGCCTGGGATCCTCGCCGCCGACGCAGCTCAGCGGCACGGCCTTGAACTTCCGCTCCCGCCGACCGAGGTCCGAACAGAACTTCGAACGTTCCTATCTCCCTCGGCGTCGATCGGCAATCCTGTCGATATGACGGCGGACTCGGGGGCCGTGCAGTACCGGCGGGCGTTGCGACGTCTGTTGAGAGTACCGGAAATCGATAGTGCCCTGGTAATCGCGACTCCGACCGGAACATTGACCGGGTCGTCGGTCGCCGAAGCGATCTTGGAAGGGAGTCGCCAGAGCGCGAAGCCAGTGATCGCCTGCCTCTTCGGGTTGACCGACCTCTCCCGAGAAGTGAAGTTTCTGGAAACGAAAGGAGTTCCGACGTTCACGTTTCCCGAGGAAGCGATCAGCGGGCTCGCGAGCCTCGCCCGATATCGGGCATGGGAGACTCGACCGCGGACGGAGCTTCGCTCTTTCGCCGTCGATCGGGCAGCCATTCGCACGATCTTTGCGTCCGCCCGTCCGAACGAGACGACGGTACTCCCGGAATTTCTCGCTCGATCGCTACTCGCGGCATATGGCATTCCAACCCCGCGAGCGATGATAGTGCACGACTTGGGAGAGGCGACGGAAGCGGCGCAGCGCATCGGCTTCCCCGTCGCGCTCAAGGTAGCCTCGCGGGACATCTCCCACAAGACGGACGTCGGCGGCGTCGCCCTCGGACTGCAGGATCCGGGTCAGCTGAATGCCGCATGGACCGCCATGCAGCAGAAACTAGCCCGACACGCCCCGAAGGCCCGCATCGATGGGTTCGAGGTCGAGCAAATGATCGCGGGTGGTAAGGAGGTCCTGGTCGGACTCCAGCGCGACGCGAATTTCGGTCCGATTGTCGTATTCGGTCTGGGGGGCATTTACGTCGAGGTGCTGCGCGATGTGACCTTTCGCCTCGCCCCAATCCGACCCCTTTCCGCCGAGCGCATGGTGGCCTCCGTCAAAGCATTCCCGTTGCTCCAAGGAGTTCGGGGCGATGCTTCCGGCGACCTCGCCGCACTCTACGGGGTCATTGAACGGGTTTCCCAACTCGCGGTCCAAATTCCACGCGTGCTCGAACTCGATATCAATCCGCTCCTCGTTCTCCCCGAGGGACGCGGCGTCTGCGCGGTCGACGCGCGCGTCGTACTCGGTCCATCTTCCAAATCGGCGTCTCGGTCTTCACGCGGTCGATCAGGAAACGCGCGGCGGCAAACGCGTCCGCGCGGTGCGGGGCCGCGACGCCCACGATGACCGACACCTCCCCCACGGCGACGATTCCTAGCCGATGCCAGAGCACCACGCGTCGTAGCTCGTAACGCGCTACGGCCGCCCGGGCGAGCGAACGCATCGACCGGAGGGCGAGCCTCCGATGGGCTTCATAGAAAAGAGCGACCACGCGCCCGGAGCGAGAGCGGTCGGGGCGGACGCGCCCGAGGAAGACGGTCACCCCCCCGGCCAGGGGAGACTCCAGCTCGCGGAACGCGGCTTCGACCCGAAGCGGCAGCGGCGTGAGGCGGATGGACATGGATCAGCCCCCGCTGTAGGGAGGATGAATCGCAATCTCGTCCCCCGGGCGAATCCGGATACGGGTGTGGGCGACATATGAACCGTTTCGAACGATGCGGCTGATCTTGATGATGGGTCCGAGGCGCGGATATTCCGTTCGAAGCGATTCGAGCAGTTCGGCGAGTGACGTCCCCTGACGCGGAATCGCGCGTCGCAGGCTCGAGCTCCCGACCGCCTCCCGAGCGGTCGCAAACAAGAGGATGCTTATGGTCGACATCGTCCGCTTTCCCGACCTGCCCGGCTCCTTGCCCGCGGCCTCGATTCGCCGAGGATATTCCGAGACGGCACAACCGCTTAATATGAACGGCCGCTAAAACGGACGATGGCGGAGATTTCGGTCCGAGCTGGGGGTGCCGCCGGTGACGGCATCCAATCGATCGGCGAAATCGTCGCTCGATCGTTTTCGCGGATGGGCCACCACATCTTCGGCATCAATGCCTACCAATCCGTCATTCGAGGAGGCCACGTATGGTTCCAGGTCCGCGCGTCGCCCCAACGAGTCTATTCGCAGGGCGATCGATGTGACGTCCTCTACGCCCTCGACCGTCAGACGGTGGACGTCCATGCCCCCGAGCTGGCCGCCGGTGGAACGATCGTCTACGATCCGGAGAAATTTTCGCTGGACCCCGCCGTCATTCCGACAGGAACCCGACTGCTTCCGGTTCCGACCCTCGAAATCGCTCGAAAGTACACGTCGCAATCTATTCTTCAGAACGCCGCGGGCCTTGGGGCGATCTCGTACCTTTCCGGCATTCCGGTCGACCTCCTCAGCTCCGTACTGACCGACTCGTTCGGTCGCAAGGCCGGTGATGTCGTGAACTGGAATCTGGGGGCGAGCGCGGCGGGATACCAGTTCGCGCAAGAACATACGCCGTCGAATGAGCACGCGCTCGCCAAGAACGGGGCGCCCAAGCTCCTGATGACGGGCAATCAAGCGATTGCACTCGGAGCCGCCGCGGCGGGTTGCAAATTCTTGTCGCAATATCCGATGACCCCGGCATCGTCGATCATGCATTGGATGGCCGCCCACTCGCACGAATTGGGGATCGTCGTCAAGCAGGCGGAAGACGAGCTGGCTGCGATCAACATGGCGATCGGTGCTTCGTTCGGAGGAGTTCGCTCGATGACCGCTACAAGCGGCGGCGGCTTCTGCCTGATGGTCGAGGCGCTGGGGATGGCTGGAATGGTCGAGGTTCCCCTCGTCGTCGTCGAGTCGCAACGCTCGGGGCCATCGACTGGACTTCCCACCAAGACGGAGCAGGGCGACCTGAACCTCATGCTCGGAGCCGGACAAAGCGAATTCCCGCGGGCGATCCTCGCTCCGTCGCACCCGGTCGACGCGTACGCGGCGGCGGTCAAGGCGTTCCAGTTGGCCGAGGATTGGCAGACTCCCATCCTCCTGGCAGCCGACCTGCATCTGTCCGAGAACTATGCGACGGTCGATCGCGAGGAGTTGGCCCTGGATGTCTCCATTCCCTCGCTGTTCACGGTCGAACCAAATGGGGGAGAGTACCGACGGTATCTCTACACGGCGACCGGGGTTTCTCCCCGCGCGCTCCCGGGTCAGCCCGGATTGCAGCACGTGGCGGGGTCTGACGAGCACGACGAGAAGGGACATCTCATCGGCGACGTGAAGGCCGGCATCCCGATCTGGGTCGCGGAACGACGGAAAATGATGGAAAAGCGCATGCGCAAGCTCGATGGGCTGGTCGGCGCCACGGACCCCCCGACGGTCGAGGGATCGGCAGATGCGGAGCTCACCTTCGTGGCATGGGGCTCGACGATCGGTGCGATCCGCGATGCGATCCCGCTGCTGAGCGAGCAGGGCCATCGGACCAATCTACTGCGTCTTCCCACGGTGTATCCCATTCACAAGGCGCAATTGCTCGCGCTGCTCGGAAAGAGCCGGCGCACCCTCCTGGTCGAAGCCAACTACTCCGGTCAGCTGGGACACTTGATTCGCGCCGAAACGGGGTTCGACCTTACGAACCGCCTCCTGAAGTACGACGGCGAGCCCTTCTATCCACACGAGATCGTGAACCGAGCGTTGGAGGTGCTGAAGAATGGCCGGTAGTAGTGATGCGGTGGCCCCCGGCGCCTCCGGGGTCGCCCTCCCGATGGTGGGCAAGTCGGATACGAAACCCACCTGGTGCCCCGGGTGCGGGGACTTCGGCGTCATCGCGGCGATCGAGATGGCGGTCAAGCGGCTGAAGATCCCGAGCCACAATGTCGTGATCGTTTCGGGGATCGGCTGTTCCTCGAATCTACCGCACTTCCTCTCGAGCTACGGATTCCACGGAATTCACGGACGCGCCCTCCCCGTCGCCGAGGGCATCCGATGGGCCAATCATTCGTTGACGGTCATCGCGACCGGTGGGGATGGGGATGGCTATGGCATCGGCGCGGGCCATTTCGTGCACGCCACGCGACGGAACGTGGATCTGACCTATGTCACGATGAATAACCAGATCTACGGCCTCACGACCGGGCAAGCTTCTCCCACTTCCATGATGGGCCAAAAGACTAAATCCACGCCTTTCGGGGTGATCGAGAATCCGATCGACCCGATCGCGCTGGCCCTGGCGAGCGGGGCCACCTATGTAGCCCGCGCGTTCTCCGGGGAGGTCAAACAGTTCACGGAGCTGGTCGTCGGGGCGATCCAGCACAAAGGATTCGCGCTCGTCGACGGTCTCTCGCCGTGCGTCACGTACAACAAGATCAATACGTTCGACTTTTTCCGGCAGCGGGTCTACAAGCTCGAAAGCGCGGGTCACGACCCCTCGAACATTGTGCAGGCGTGGGAGCGCTCCTTGGAGTGGGGGGAGAAGATTCCGATCGGGTTGTTCTACAAGGCCGATAAACCGACGTACGAAGATCTCGAAGAGGTCCTCAGCGCGGGACCTCTCGCCCACCAGACGGCGGGAATCCGGGGCCACGAGTCGGTGCTGGACGAGTTCGTCTAGCGCCGCCCAGCGATCGGGGTGCCGGCGTCGGTTACGTACCGACGCATTGGAAGAGATAGGCGTCGCCCTCTTCGAACACGGGGAGAAAGGCCGCTCGATCGGCCAGGAGCGGAGCCGGAGAGAAGGGGGGGAAGAGAATCGAGTTCGCCTGCGTCACGGCGATGTAATTGACCAAGAGGATCGAAAGGTCGCGCAGTCCCGTGGCATTTAGGGTGCCGTTGACCAGTTGTTGGGCGACCTGTCGATAGGTCGAATTGACCCAGGGAAAGCCCGGGGCTAGTGGATACAAGATGACCAGCTTGACATTGTAGCCGGGCAAGAACTCGGCCGCGCTCCCGGGTGCGACGAGAATACGCGAGCCGCCGGGGAGCGATGTCGCGTAGTGCAGGAGGGCGAAATCGGCGGGCGTGACGTTCCCGAAGGAGTCGTAGTAGTTTCCGAGGACGGGGGACAATTCCGTCGCGGTCAACGCGACCCCCGGAATCAGGAGCAGCGCGACGAAGATCAAGGGCACCACGCGGATCGGCGAGCGAGTCCGACGCGCGGACCGCGATCGATTCGGAGGAGGGGGTCCAGGAGAAGCGGTGGCCCCTCCCGATCGATGGGCGAGCCACTCGAAGAGGAAGATTAGTGGAAGCGTCGCGAACATCGTGTAGAGCGTAAAGAGCCAGATCGACAGCTCATCGCCGTTCGTCACGGCCGAAAATGCTAGCGTGCCAGGAACCCGCGCAGAAGCGGCCCACAGAATTCCGATCAGTAGAACGGCCGAGACGAATCCCGCGGTCATGAATCGTCGAAACGGGTCCAGGACACCACCCCCCGGAGCGCGTCGGGGCACGAGCAACAGAACACCGATCCCGAGGGTCAACAATACCGCGAGTTCGAATCGGAGACCCGGGAGGGGCGAAAGCCAGACGTCCGTAGGGCGAAACAGATACGGGTCGATCGCGCCGATGAAATGAGGGGTCGAGATTCCCGTCGGGCTCCCTGCCGGCGCCGCGGCGGATCCGGTTTGAAAGTTGGGACTCGAGATACCGTCGACGAAGACATACACGGTCGGAGCGAGCGCCACGAGCGCGACCGTCAGCGCCGCGAACCACCGCGAGAACCATCGCCGCGCGCTGCCCGCCCAAGCGGGTACTCCGAGAAGACCCCCGATCAGCAAGGTAGGAATGAGCCACTGCGCGCCGACCGGATTCAGGGCGGCGGAGTATCCCAGCAATGCCCCGAAGGCGAGCGCATTGCTCCATGAAATTCCGGAGAGGCGCCACCATTCCCGGCTCCATGCGATTAGGATCAGGACGAGAGGAAAGGCGAGGACGAAATCGTTGCTGCCCGCCGTCATCACGCGGGTCCAGGAACCGACCAGCGCGAATGTGAGTCCGAACGCCGCCCCTGCCCGCTCGGTTCCAAAGTATCGAGCACCGACTACAAAGGCGCCGACAGGGCTCAACGAGAGGAAGAGGGGGGTGACGAGAAGTGGAGTCCGGGCGGGCTCCAGCGGGAAAAGGACCTGGGCTACCCCCAGCCAAACCGTCGTCCCCTGGGGATACAGAAGACCTTGGGAGATCACCGGCGCAAACGAGAGCGGGATCCCATGCTGGTGCAATAGAAGGGCCGTATAGGTCGCAAGAAGGCTGGAATCGAAGGTGTTCCCCGTCGCAGCGGCGCTCGCCGCCGTCACCTCCAGCACGTACAGCCCGAGCACTGCGACGAGGACCAGCCCCCGGCTCGGGCGCAGAAGGAGTCGAAACCACTGTTCGATCGCGACGCCTCCGTCGCCCGCTTTCCGTCGGTGCCGTACGGCCAGGAAGAGGGTCGCCACTCCTCCTAGGACCAGCAGTATCTGAACCGAGCCGGGGGAGAAGAACTGCCCCGGGACCTCGGCCAGAAGGAAGAAGGCCCCACCCCCCACGTACAGATCGACGAGGAGACGCTCGAACGGCTCCGGGGTCCGGAGCAATGGGACGCGAGGGGCAAGGGTGCTTCGGATCGCTTCGCCGATTGCCAGGACAGCGAGCGCCAGGAGGCCGAGCGCGAGTCCCCACGCGGCGCCCTCCGGCCCGGGGAAGCTCACGGCGCAGGAAGGGCGGTTCCTTCTAAAGAACCTCGTTCCCCCGATGCGCTACGTATTTGGTATGGCGAAGTCTGCTCGCGCCCGGAGCAAACCTCTTGGCCCAGGGGACCGGCGTTCGCGACGGACTGAGCGCCGTGACCCGCGGCACTCTCCTCACGCTGATCGCTACCCTCTGTTACATTGGCGAGAATTTCATCTCGCGCGTAATTCTCGTCCGCTCCCTCTCTCCCCTCCAATGGAGCGCCTTTTCGCTCGGACTGACTATGGCCGGTCTGCTCGTTTCGTTCGGCAGTCTCGGGCTCCCATCGGCCGTCGCGCGCAGCCTTCCGTATTCCTCATCGGATAACGAGCGTCGCGGGATCGTCCGCGTCGCCCTCCTCGTCACGATCCTTTCCTCCGTGGTCGTGAGCGGGACCCTTTTCGTCCTAGGCCCCCCGATCGGTCAGGCGTTGGGGTCCTCGCTGCTCGGGATCGCGATCCAATTCTTCGCGATCTCGGTCGGATTTACGATCCTTTCCGGCATTGTATTGGCGATCTTTCAGGGATTCGAAGACGTCCGACCGAACGCCATCTTCAACCTGATTCTGAATCCGACGTTGTTCATCGTCTTCCTGGTTGCCCTGCTCACAGTCCCCCCGCGAGTACTGTCGTACAACGATGCGCTGTTGGCGTACGTGGCCGCCAGTATCGGCGCCCTCCTCGCCGCGATCGCGTATGCGAGCCGGAGGCTTACCCGCCATCTGGCCCGGGGTTTGGTGGACACCAAGGTCCTGCCCAAGCTCCTGACGTTCGCGGTGCCGCTGTTCGCCGCGGGGGTGTTGGGCTACCTAACCGGTTCCGCCGACACCCTCATTCTCGGCGTGTACCACAACGTCGATGTCGGGACCTATACGGCTTCGCTCACGCTCGCTCGGCTGCTGCAAATCGGGATCAGTTCGCTCGGCTACATCTTCCTCCCCGTTTCGGCCAAGTTCCTCCGGGAGCGCGATCCCGGGTCGGTTCGGACGATCTATTCGACGGCGACGAAATGGATGATTTTGGCCTCGCTTCCTCTTTTCATGCTGTTCGTTTTTCTGCCGGGGCCATCGTTGGACTTCGTGTACGGCACGAAGTACGCAAGCGTCACCCTCCCGCTTCAGATCGTGGTGGTGGGTGCCTTCATCGCCACGCTCGCCGGCCCGTCGAATTCCGCCCAGATCGCGTTCGCCCAGGCCCGGCTACTTACCTACAACACGGCCATTTCGGCCGGCTGCGACATTGGACTTGGATTACTCCTGATCCCGCACTACGGGATGGTCGGTGCGGCGATCGCTTGGAGCGTGTCGAATGCGCTTTGGCCGCTCCTCTCGATGATCGAGCTTGCGATCCTTCAGGACGTCCACCCCTTCCGACCGCACTTTCTCATCCCACTCGTCGGCGCTTCGATTCCCTTGGGGCTCGTCTTCTACTTCGTCGTGCCCCCGGGGATTGCGCTCTGGTTGCTCCCCGGCATCGGGATCGCGTGTGCTGGCTTCTTCGTACTGGTCGTACTTTTGACGGGCAGCATCGACCGAGGGGACCGCTTACTGCTCGAAGCGATCGAGGGGATGATCGGACGCCCGCTCCGTTTGCTCCGTCGGATCGGGCGGTGGCGTGTCGGCACGAACTGAGCGACCGCGGCCCCCGAGCAGCTCGGGTCGCCGCCGCGCCTCTCGCACGTGGTCCACCAAGAGCAATATGACGCCCGCGGCGAGCAGGAAGAAGACAAATTCTGCGAGCGTGTTCGCGGCATTCAGATTTCCCCCGGCGTCGACGACCGCGGTAACTACGAGCAGGACCAACGCCGCAACAATCAGGTAGCGGGAATCCAGCCGCCGCCACTCCGAGTACAGCATGTATAAGAAGAGCAGAGCAAGGAAAATCCCGACCAGCGGCAGCTGCACAAATGAGGACTAGCGGCTTCTTTCTCAAAATCGTTGGGGAATCGACACTATTCTGTGCCTCCCGGAGATGGGGCCGATTGCCGGGCCAGGGGTGTCTACGAAGCCTGTGACCGAGAACCAATCACGTGCTACGGTAAATTCGTCAGCTTTACATAGAGCGCCACCTGTCTGTAAGCCGTAGCCTGGGGCGGTTCGACGGATGGCAGTTCAAAAGAAGGGTCACCCGCTGGTCCCAATCATACTGGGGTCGGCGATGCTGGTCGTAGTTCTTGCGGCCGCACTCACGCCCAACTTCGGTTCCGTGGCGGCCCAGTCCAGCTGTCCCTACGGGAATTGCACGAGTGGAAGCGGGAGCGCGTTCCCCTGGACCTGGCTCTTCGTGGGGCTTGCCATCATCATCGCCGCCATCATTCTTGCATTGCTCCTGATCAGCCGACGCCGCCGAAACCCGCCCGCTTCGACCCAGCCTTGGGTTCCGGGAGGGGCCGGTAGCACCGGAGGGGCGCCGGGATCGCCTCCCTCGACGGGAACAACCGGAGTGGGGGCCGCCGGCGGCACTAGTCCGGCGTACGTTGAGTCGGCCTCGGATATCGGGACGGTTCCCGCCACCGCGGCGGTTGTCGGTGCAGGCACCGCGGGAGGCGCAGCCGCCGGATACGCTGAGGGTTCTGCTGCGGGCGGAGGCGACATCGATTCCCTGATGGCCGAGCTCGAGAAGATCAGCGGCGAGATCCTCAAGAAGGGTCAATCCCCGAAGAAAGGCAATGGCGACTCCACGGAAGGGACCGCCGACGCGGGGAAGGCCGAGGATTAGTCCGTCCCTGTCCAAGGGGAGGACTCGGTTCGAGGGGCACCGTTTAAGAACTCTCGACCGCTCGTCGTACTGATGGCCCTGAATACCCCCGCACCGAACGAACAGGATCTGCTGGCGGAGCTGGCAAGCGCCATCCAGCGGGCAGACCGGCCGGTGCAAGAGATCGAGATTGGCATCACCCTGTCGATCGCCATCGGCCGTCAGCGTCCTGCAGTCTCGTGCGGGGGATGTTCCACCCCCTTGGAGTTCGAGGGGATTCCTACTCGAACGAACCTACACTTGTCCCAACCCTTCCGACTCGTCTTTCAGGAACAGCCCACTTCGTGAGGGGGGGGACCTCTCCCGCTCCCCAGATTTGGCCCACGATGACCTTCTCCATCATTGGCAGCGCCGTTGGGTTCATCACGACCGTGATGGTCGCCATCGGTCTGACGGGCTTGATTGCTCTGATGGCGATTGATAGCATTGGGATCCCACCGCTCCCCGGCGAAGTGATCTTGACGTTCGCCGGGTTCCTAGTCGCCTCCGGAACCTTCTCATTTGTCGCAGCGCTGGTTGCGGCCCTAGCGGGGGCAGTGCTCGGCTCGTTTGTGGCCTACGGGATCGGACGCTGGGGCCGCCATTGGATCATTTCGCCCCGTATGGGAGCCCTGAGGCTCGACGAGAAGTACCTGCACCGTATGGAGAAATGGTTCGCGGGTCGCGGTCAGGAGGTCGTGGGAATCGCCCGGGTGATTCCGATTCTTCGCAGCTACATTTCGTATCCCGCTGGGACGGCCCGGATGGATCCCGTACGATTCGGCGTGTACACGTTATTGGGGTCGATTCCGTTCACCCTCGCCTTCCTCTACGTGGGGATGATCTTGAAATCCCGATGGGATGTGATCACGGGTTACTTCGAGTATCTCGATATCCTCGTGGTGGTGTTGCTCGTGCTCGTCGGTGCCTATCTCCTGCTTCGGTGGAAGAACGTGGTCACGCCCGGATGGCCCCCTCGGCGCGTGCCGCGGGCCGAGGATTCCCCCCTCGCGCCGCCGAAGCCTTGATTCGTCCGATTCACCTGCGCCCCGTCTCGGCCGGCGCGATCGGGACTGATGGCGACATTCCGGGGGCGTATTCTGGTCGGACTACGCGTCCCGTCGACGTGCCCTGAAATTCCCCCGCTGCGACGAGGCGGCGACCGTCGAGGTAGTGCTCGACCGGAAAGATAGCTTCCCAGCCCTCGAATGCGGTCCATCCGCACGGGGCATGCAGGTGTCGCGCCGCGAGCGAGACCCGTGCTCGAAAGTCGACGACCAAGAGATTCGCCCGATACCCGACCGCCAGTTGACCCTGGGGCATACCGAGCCAGCGCGCGGGACGATCGCAGGCGGCGCGGAGCAGGGTCGCGAAGTCCAGGTTGGAGGAGCGAACTTCGGCCAAGAGGAGCGGCAACATGGTTTCGACGCCCGGCATCCCGCTCGGCGCGCGAGCAAACGCGAGATCCTTGAGCGACGGGGGGTGCGGAGCGTGATCGCTCGCGAGGCACGGAACTCGGCCCGAACGGAACCACTCCCAAAGTTCGGCCCGTTCGCGCTCGGAGCGAAGGGGGGGATTGACCTTCCGGTGGGTATCCGGAGCCGAGCGGGACGAGAGAAGCAAGTGATGCGGGGTGACCTCGAAGGAATTCGCGCTGGTCGCGACCATCTCGGCGACCCGCGCCGCGGTCACATGCGCCACATGCAGGCGCAAGGATTCCGGATTCGGTACCAATTCGGAGACCCCCCCCATTTCGGCCGCTACGGGACGGTGGTGGTCCCAATCCTCCAGGTCCCGGATCGGTCCGATTGCCCGAAACTTCCGAGGGTCCTCCGCGTGGACCGAGAGCGGAAGTCCGGACGTTGCCACAGCTCCCAAGATTGCGCGAACGACCTCAGGAGCGGGCGCGTCCTCCGCCTCGGACGTCGGGGCAAGAAACAGCTTGAACGCTCCCGCTACCTGCGCCAGCCGCGTGATCGTCCGACTTTCCCTCGCGAGAGCGTAGATCAGGAGATCGACGGCCAAACGTCCCCGCGCGCGATCGATCTTTTCCGCGACTCGATTGACACTCGCAACCGCGGGAACATTATTCGGCATGTCGGCCACGAGCCCGACCCCGCCCAGCGCCGCTTGCTGGGTCCCGGTGGCGAGGTTCTCGTCCGCTCCCGGCGGCCCCGGTTCTCGAAAGTGTACGTGGAGGTCGGTGGCCGACGGAAGGATGATCGAGTCTCCTACGTCGTGCCGTTCGATCCCCGGTATCGACCTTCCGATGCGGACGATTCGTCCGATGTCATCGATACCGATTTCGACCGGCTGAAGGCGGTCTCGGACCCACGCTCGGCCCGCCAACACCCAGCTCGCCGAGGAGGCCCGAGATCGGCCCTCCCGCTCCCGATTTCGCTCGACAAGCGGCGGGGCCATTGACGCCCCGACTTCTCGGAACGTAAAGAACTCGTCTCCCTAGGAGGAACACGCGGGGGATGAGACACCCGCGATTGACAACATCCTTTTCTGGATTCCTCCCTGCCTAGTACGTCGATGGAGCTCCGGCCGGTGGCGAAATGGTCGTACGCGGCAGCGGGGGTCGATCGGCGCGCGATCCGATCGGCACTCGCGGCGCTCCTCAGGCAAACTCGGTACCGGCCTCCAACTGGCCATGGGCGCCCGATCGACCTCCCCGGTCACTACGCCGGACTAATTCGGATTGGCCGCGAGATTATCGCCGTCACCACGGACACAGTCGGAACGAAAGTGCTGCTTGCCCGTTCTACCGGCCGCTGGGAACCGGTTGGCGAGGACATCGTAGCCGTCAACGTCAATGACCTTGCTGCCGTCGGAGCCCGACCCTGCGGACTCGTGGATGTGATTTTGTGCGACGAGCCGGATGCCGCAGTCTTCGAAGCGGTCGGCCGAGGGCTGGCCCGTGGACTCCGTCGAGCCCGCTGTTCCTTGCTCGGAGGCGAAACGGCGGTCGTGCCCGACATCGTTCACGGCGTCGATCTCGGAGGAACCGCGGTCGGATTTTTCCCTCGAGGACGGGTACCGATTACGGGCCGACGTATTCGCCCGGGCGATATTCTCCTGGGGCTGCCCTCCACTGGATTCCACGCGAACGGCTGGACCCTGGTCCGTCGTCTGTTGGAGGAGTCCCGTACCGATCTCTCCCTCGCTCGTCCGGGGGGGAAGACGTCGTTAGGCGAGGAACTCGTGCAACCCTCACGCATCTACACTCCGGCCAGCGAAGCGGTTGCGGGGCTCTCGGCGATCCATGGCCTCGCCCACATCTCGGGGGGCGGCGTCCGCAATCTCATTCGACTCAACGCTCGAGTACGATTCCGACTCGACGGTTGGCCGAGTCCGGAGGGGCTATTCGCTTGGATCCAGGGACTGGGCGGGATCGATGCGGAAGAACTCTATCAAACGTTCAACGTAGGGATCGGGTTCGTGATCGTCCTCGATGCCCGTCGTGTCACCGAGGTTCGCAGACGATTGTCCCGGGTCGGGTTCTCGGATGCCCGAGTCATCGGACGGGTTGAACGGGGCGCCGGGGTAGTCCTTCCCCAGACTCATCTCGAGTTCTCGAGTTATTGATTCCCTCGCGAGACGCGTCGGCGCAACGAATTGCAAACCGTTATGCGAATAAGCTAGGTCCGTCGCCTGTGGCAGGGATTCGTTCGGGTCCGATCGCGGCGGCGATCCTCGCGCTCGGAGCCGCCTTCATCTGGGCAACCTACTACATCATCGTCTTGCGAGGTACGCCCGGCGCGGGACCGGCCGGCCTGGTGGCCTACCCGTTTCTGGCAGGCGGACTTGCGTACCTAGCACTTGCTACGGTCCAAGGTCACCTCCGAGCGTTCCTAGCGCTCTTTCGGAGCCCTACTGCCTACTTGCGTATTGGATTGATCGTCGGGATGCAGGTCTCGATCCTCGTCGCTACCTACGAGACCGGTGCGGTCGACACTTCGCTGCTGTCGCTGATCGCAGACGTCGTGCTCACGCCGCTCTTGATTTTTCTTCTCTTCCGCGAGGGAGGAGCACGCCTTCGTTCCCGGACCCTTCCGTTGGGCATGACCCTCAGTCTCGCGGGGGCCACGCTCACCATCGTGGGCGGAGGCGCGGTCGCACCACTACGAGGAGTGGCCATCCTCGTCGCGCCGATCGTCCCGCTGACCGTCGCCTTCTACTTTCTCGCGGTCGCGCGCACGGCGCGCGAAATCCCCTCCACCGCGCTCGTGGCCCACGCCACGATCGGGGGCGCCGTGGCGGTATTCGCCCTCAGCCCCTTATTCCCGGGGGGAGTCTCGAGCTTAAGTCTCGGGGCTCCCACGACAGTCGTCTGGACCATCGTGCTCGGAGTCACCAGCTTCTTCCTCGCTCCGCTTCTGTATTTTCGGGCGATCGAACTCGGGGGATTGGTTCTCTCCGCGCTATTGATGGCATCGATCCCAGTCTTTACCCTGGGGCTTTCGGCGGTGTTTTTGGGAATCACCCCAACACTGGCGTCCGCCGCAGGCGTACCGATAGCGGTCGTAGGAGGAATTCTCGCGATCCAGGGCGAGCATCCTCCCTGGACCCCCAAGTATGGGGCATCCGAGCAGGCTGGGCACTAGTCCAGCTTGCGCGACGTCGGGCTATCCGAACTCCGTGAGCGATCGGGTCGTGTGCCGCCGCTTCGGAGGGTCGGCCACCGCCGCGACGGAAGAATCAAGCGTCGCGACCTCTTGGTCGGCAGGCGGCCGCGGGGGCGCGTCGCTGGACTCAAACCGTTTCTGATGACTTCCGCGTAACAGCGCGGCGGCATCCCAGTCGAAGACCTCCGTCACCCGAGCCAAGGTTTGCGCGACCCGGTCGGCGTAGTATCCCCAATCGGGCTCCTTCTGGAACGGTCGACCTTCGATCCAGGGCTCGACCTCCTGCGGGCTCTTGCGGGAATCTGTGACGACCCACGCAACGCGCATCCCCGGGATTACATCGTAGCCCTCTTCCTTCAGTTTTCGGTACACACGGAGGAACGGGAGCGCGTCGCGTGTCGATTCGTTGTACTGCTCTTCCGCCCGGACCGAGCGGGAGATCACCAGCTTGGCGACCGGAACCAACTTCTGCCGGCACTCCTGAACGAGTTCGCGGGAACGCCGCACGGCGGCCTCGGTATCGCCTTTGAGCACGAGCTCGAAAATCTCGAGGAGCGCGTCCGACTGGAAATCGAAGGCGTCCGTTCGGCGGGTTTCGTACCCACGGATAACCAGCTCTTCCCGGGGCCACACGGCCCGGCCCACGTAGCGCTTTTTGGCACCATGCGAGAAGAGCGATTCGTAAATCGATTGGAACTCGAATGTGACGCCGGCGTGGGTGAAGCGCTTCGCGATCGATTCCCCAAATTCGCGAGCACCGGCGAGCGATTCGACCGGTGATCGCACGAAGACGCTATCGGTGTCCGAATAGACGACCTCGAACCCGTCCTTTTCGAGCGCGGAGATGATCGAAGTGATCGCCTCCCGGGCGAAGGAGGTGATAGCGGAACCAATGTCCTTGTTGGTGAATCGGTAGAAGCTCGAGGCGAGAACCCCGTAGAACGAGTTCATCAGGATCTTGACGGCGTTCTGCAATCCATCGTAGTACTGTTGCAGCTCGGGGGTGCCGGCCGTGCGTCCCAGCCCTCGAAAGCGGTCCCGATCGGCGAGGAGGTCGGTGAGGATCGCGGGAATCAGCCCGCGCCGAACTTCGGGCGCGAGGAATCGAGCTCCCGAGGGGCTGATCGTCGTGCCTTGCGGAGAGAGCGTGGTGAAACAAAGGTTCTTCGAGATAATAATCGATGGGTACATCGACTTGAAGTCGAGCACTACGATCCATCGATAGAGCCCGGCCTTGATGGTATGCACGTACCCCCCTTCGATCGGATTGTCGCGACGGGCCCGATTACTCGGGGGAACCCCGACTTGGTTGTGGTCCGCCCTCGGGATCAGCAGCGCGTCGATGAATTGGGACGTTCGTCCGTTCAGACCTTCCTCGAGAGGGAGATGCGCGACGGTCGCGAGGTCGGCCGCCTTTTCAACCGTCCGGAGTCGTTGCAGAATCCGAAGGGCCAGGTCGGCGTCCTTCTCACAATACTCCATAACGCGCTCAGGGTCCCGCGCCCACTCGGCGGAGATATTGCGGCGATCGACATCCAGCTTCGTGTCCCCGAGCAAGGTGCGCGCCACGAACTGCAAGGTTTCCTGCTTGGGTCGGAGGTCCCGACGAGCGGCCCACCAAGCGTCGGCCACGATTCGCCCGGACGCGCGCCAGATTCGCTCCCCCATCTCGCGGATCGGGGTACGATCCCGACCGAGCGCCAGCTCGGGAAGTCGAAGTTCCTTCGCGCGTTCGACTAACAGGGGAATATCGTAACCGCCGATGTTGTACCCGGTGATTACGTCCGGGTCCTCCTCAGTTACAATCTGAGCGAATTGAACTAAGATCTCCTTCTCCGACGCGTTCGAGAGGCGGAACGTGCGCCGCGGAGCAAGTCCTCCTTCGACCACCCCGCAGATCGTGAAGATCGTTCGTTCGCGAATAGCATTCTCGATGTCGAAGGCCAGGGTCCGGAGCGGGGGCCGAAACGGCTCGATGGGCCGAACGTCGCGACCCTCATCGTGGTCGATCCGCACGACCGTCGAGACCGTGTAGCGCTGCCGGACTTCGGGCGGTTCGTCTTCGGCATCGAAGCGGATCGCGAGTCCGAGCGATTTGTCGTACAAGAAACGATGAACGAAGGGAATGTCGCAGGCGAGGATGCTCGCCTCCTGCCCCGGTTTTCGGTATCGCTCGCGATATTCCGGGACGAGCCAGGGGGAGTGGATGGTAACGCGAATCGCCGGCACATCCGATCCTGACACCCATCGATGTACGTCCTCGATCCCGACCACTTGTGGGTCAGACTTCAGGCGCGATCTCGTCTCTTCGGTGGGGGTAGTCAGTTCGAAATAGGGACGAAATCCGTAGTACCGTGCGACCACGGCATCTCCCGTCGGGGTCTTGCCATAGAGCTCGACCACGACTCCGTCGTCGACGGATTGATAGGATCCTCCCAGCAGGAAGAGGTCGAAAGAACGCACGAATTACGGACCCGAATCCGGGTTATAGGGTTTGGTTCGACCACTGAGGAAGGAGAGCGGCCAGGGTCGCAACATCCTGTTCCCAGCGCTCCTTCATCCGACGCGAGTGTAAGCCGGCGGCGGGATGTACCAGTGGGAACAGCCTCCGCCCTTTCCAGTCGCGCATCTGTCCGGCGGCAGCTGTTATTGCCGGTGCCGTAGGGTCGAATGCCTGCAACGCGTGGGCGCCCAGCGTCACGATCAGGCGAGGTCGCAGCAGATCGAGCTGGCGGTCGAGATAGGGGCGACATGTTCGGGCCGCCTCTTCAACGAATCGATTTCCCAGAGGGCGACACTTCACGAGATTGAGCACTCCGAAATCGTTCGGCTGCAGACGCAGCTGATCGATCGCGGTATCGAGTCGCCGGCCCGACGCGCCGACGAATGGAAGGCCCAAGCGATCCTCCATCGCCCCGGGTGCTTCACCTACGAAGACGACCATGGGGGCGGGTCCTCCTCGATAGATCACCACGTGGAGGCGATGTTGGTGCAAGGAACATCGTGTACAAGATCGGATTTCGGCACTGAGGTGTTCCCATTCAGGTCCCAGCGTCAATCCGATGGAAATGAGGGGGCCACGGTCCATGGAGCGGAGTTCACGAGCGGAGCGCACGACGCGCTTTACCCTCTCTGGACGGATGAGCCTTCATGATGAGAAAATTCTCGGCACGGATGTTAAATAAGGGCACCCTGTGGCTCGGAACCCTCGAGAGTAATCGATGCCGCCGCCGTCCGGAATCAACACTGCGGGCAAGCTGCAAAGCCTCCGGCAGCGGCGACGCTGGTCCGATCGGTACTACAAGCGGCGTACGCTGCATCTTAAAGAACGCTCGGACCCGCTCGAAGGGGCACCGCAGGGGCGGGGCATCGTGATCGAAAAGGTGGGTGTGGAGGCCAAACAGCCCAACTCCGCCATTCGCAAGTGCGTCAAGGTCCAGCTGATCAAGAATGGCCGACAAATTACGGCGTTCGCGGTCGGAGACGGTGCTATCAATTTCATCGACGAACACGACGAAGTACTCGTCGAAGGGATCGGGGGCCGTATGGGGCGCTCCTACGGTGACATTCCCGGGGTCCGGTACAAGGTTATCCAAGTAAACGGAACGTCCCTCGACGAGCTCGTTCGGGGCCGTAAGGAGAAGCCGCAGAGATGAGCGTTAATCTTGAAGCTCTTCGACCTCCCGAGCCGGCGCAAGAAGGAGCCGGACCGACGGTCGTTCGAACGCAGCCGCCCCCTCCGCCCCCGTTCCCGCTCCCCCCTCTCTTCGGGAAGTATTCGTTCGAGGGGATCGAGGTGCACGATCCCGGCCTGCTCCCCTATCTGTACCTCCATCCGATCTACGCCCCACACACCGAGGGTCGCCTGTCGGGGCGCCCGTTCATGAAGACCCACATGCATCTCGTGGAGCGGCTCGCGAACCTCCTCATGAAGGGGGGGAAATTTACCGGGAAGAAATCGAAGGCTCTCAACACAGTGCGGAAGGCCTTCGATGAGCTAGCGCAGAAGGAGAAGCAGAACCCACTCCAATTGCTGGTGAATGCCGTAGAGAACGCCGCACCGCGCGAGGAGGTCACTCGCCTCCAGTTCGGCGGCATCTCGGTTCCCCGGGCGGTTGATTCCTCGCCGGCGCGCCGCGTGGCAGTCGCAATCCGGAACATCGCCCAAGGGGCCATTCAAGCGTCGCATAAGTCCACCAAGCCCATTTACTCCTGTCTCGCGAACGAAATCGCCCTCGCGGCGAAGGGAGATTTGACGAGCTTCGCGGTCGGGCGAAAGGAAGAGGTCGAGCGCGTCGCCCAGTCGGCGCGCTGAACGACAGAGGGGACTTCGGATGACGCATATTCGAGCGGAATTGGCGAAGGCCATTCCCGAAATGATGCGGAACCTCGATCAGATCCGCAATATCGGGATCGTAGCCCACATCCATCACGGCAAGACCACGCTTTCCGACAACTTGCTCGCCGCCGCCGGCATGATCTCGAACGAGCTCGCGGGCAAGCAGTTGTACTTGAACTTCGACGAGCAGGAACAGGCGCGATTGCTTACGATCAACAACGCCGATGTCACTATTGTCCACGAGTTCGACAACCAGCAGTATCTGATCAATCTCATCGACACGCCGGGCCACGTCGATTTCGGCGGGGACGTCACGCGCGCGATGCGAGCGGTGGACGGGGCGGTCGTGGTCGTCTGTGCCGTGGAAGGGGTGATGGCCCAGACCGAGACCGTGCTGCGTCAGGCGCTCCGCGAGAAGGTGAAGCCGGTTCTGTTCATCAACAAGGTGGACCGCGCCATCAAGGAACTCAAACTCACCGCCGATTCGATGCAACGGCGCTTCACGACGATCATCACGGAGGTCAACGAACTGATCCGAAAGATGGCCCCGGAAGAATTCGTCGATGAATGGTCGGTCGATCCCCGCGACGGGTCCGTCGCATTCGGGTCGGGCTACGAGAACTGGGCGATCAGTGTACCGTACATGCAAAAGACCGGGGTCAAGTTCCCGGACATCTTTGACTTCGTGTCGACCGGACGCTCCAAGGAAATCGCCCAACGGGCGAAGATTAACGATGTGATCTTCGACATGGTGGTTCGGCATTTGCCCAGTCCCGCCGTCGCCCAGAAGTATCGAATCCCGAACATTTGGAAGGGCGAGCCCGGGTCTATCATCGGCACGGCGATGGTGGCGACCGATTCGTCCGGTCCTACCGCGTTCATGGTCACGGACATCACGATGGACCCGAACGCGGGCGAGATCGCTACGGGGCGGCTCTTCGCCGGGCGCTTGGTGAAAGGGATGGAGCTCCAGGTCGCTGGCACGAAGCTCAAAAATCGCGTCCAGCACGTTTCGTTGTTCATGGGGCCCGAGCGGCTGATGGTTGAAGAGGTGACGGCGGGAAACATCGCCGCCGTGATCGGCCTGACGGATGCATTCGCGGGGACCACGATGTCCAACGTCCCCGAGATGACCCCCTTCGAAGAGATTCGCCACGTCTCGGAACCAGTGGTTACGGTAGCGATCGAACCCAAGCACATGGGCGATTTGCCGAAGCTCATCGAGGTCATGCGAAAGGTCGGAAAGGAAGACGCCAGCCTTCGCGTAGAGATCAACCAAGAGACGGGAGAACACCTGCTCTCGGGGATGGGCGAGCTCCACCTCGAGATCACACAGTACCGGATCGTGAACGATTACAAGGTGGAGATCCAAGCTTCGACGCCGATCGTCGTCTATCGGGAGACCGACCGAGGTCCGGGGGGTCCGTTCGAGGGGAAATCCCCGAACAAGCATAATCGATTCTACTTCGAGGTCGAACCTTTGCCCGAACGGATCGTTCTAGCGATCAAAGAGGGGGAGATCCCGCAAGGGAAGTCGTTCAAGGACCTCAAAACCCTCGTGACCAAGATGAGCGAGATGGGGATCACCCGCGAAGAAGGGCGCGGACTGGTCGCGGTCGAGGGAACGAACATGCTGGTCGACGTGACGAAAGGGATTCAGTATCTCAACGAAACGATGGACCTGATCATCGACGCGTTCAAGGAAGCGATGAATCGCGGCCCGCTCGCGAACGAGAAGGTCTACGGGCTCAAGGTACGGTTGGTCGATGCCAAATTGCACGAGGATTCCATCCACCGCGGGCCGGCCCAGACGATTCCCGCGGCCCGTTCCGGGATGTACGGCGCGATGGTGCTCGGCGATCGGGTGCTCTTGGAGCCGTTCCAGAAAGTAACCGTCAACGTGCCGCAAGAGGTGCTCTCGGGCGCCACACGGGAACTTCAGCGTCGGCGCGGCGAGATCCTCGACATGACGAATGTCGGCGACCTGCAGACGATCGTCGCGAAGGTTCCGGTCGCGGAGCTGTTTGGGTTCGCCTCCGACATTCGTAGCGCGACCGCGGGCAAAGTTTTGTGGGCGACTGAGTCCATGGGCTTCGAGCCGATCCCCCGTGAGATGCAGCCCAAGGTTGTCGCCGAGGTCCGCCAACGGCGGGGCCTGAAACCGGAACCGTACGACGCAAGCTACTACGCTGGGTAGTAGGTATTGGCGCTCGGCTCGCCCCCAATCCTTCCATCGAAAGCGGGCCTACGCCCGGTGAGAGTCAGAACTTACTACAAACCGTAGTAAGTTAACGAGCGGACTGCCCGGCTCGCTCCGGTTTCGATCCTGGAAACGTGTCGAGGGTACGTTGGGATTTTCCTCGGGGGCCTTCCGCCGAGCGGAATCGGAGGGGCCACGCCCCTTCGTGGTCGAGAAGCCACCGTTTCCGCCACAGACCCATGCCGAATCCCTGGAGCGAGCCGCCTTTCCCGACCACTCGATGGCAGGGAATGATCAACGGGATCGGATTGCGGGCCATCGCCCCGCCGACCGCGCGAGCGGCTCCGGTATAGCCCGCCTGTCGGGCGAGCTGACCGTAGGTGATCGTCCGCCCGGCGGGGACCTTGAGCAGCGCATTCCACACCGAGCGATCGAACGCCGAGGCGCTTTCGGGGTCGATCGCGACATCGAAGGCCGACCTTCGTCCACGGAAATAATCGGACACCTGGCGCGGCGGGCTTCCCTCGGGAAACGGCGCCTTCCGAAGTTGGGTGCCGAGGGGCACCCCCGTTTGGGAGAGACCGTGCTCCACCAGATCCACGACTCGAACGGCCTTCCCCATGTAGACGACCCGGAACGTTCCGATCGGGGTGGTGACGTCCGAGACTTGCCAAGAATCGGCCATTGCGGAGCGAGATGCCTTCGAGTTTAAAGGGGATTGGGTGGCGCGATCGGTGGCGCTCGGCAATATGGATCCTGAACCCGGTGGAGTTCCCGACCGGGAGTCTAAGGCGGGGTTCGCCTACTCGAGGCCGTGCGAGGTGATCGTGAATTCGGCGGAACCTTCGGGACGCGCTCGATGCTTGGTCAGGACGACCCGACGATGGTTCCCCGGGCGCCGTTCGAAACGGAGGATCGTCTTCGCGACGTGGTTGACGAAGGAACCGCCGAGCGGTTCGAGGGTTCCCTCCCGGATGTTGCGCCAAACTTGGTTCGTAAACAGAACCGGGATGCCCGTCGCGAGGGCGGTGGCTACCAGATCACCCAGCTCTCGACTCAGAGCGAGTCGGGCTTCGTCTTCGTCGGATTGGGATAGCTGGAGCCGATAGTAGAAGGTCGCCGAGTCCAAGACGATGAGCCCGACCGGTCGTTTACCGTCCCGGGCCAGATCGCATGCCGTCGTCACGGCCCGGCTCTGCTCCTCGAGATTCTTAGGGGTAGAGAGGAGCATGCGATGTAAGACGCGATCGAGTTCGCCCCCGGAAATCGCGGCCAGCCGATCCACCGAGACGCCCTCAGTATCGATGTAGAAGACCCAACGGTCCGTGAGAGCAACGCGGGTCGCTACCTGGAGACAGAAGAGGGTCTTCCCACTCCCGCCCTCCCCGTAGAGCTCCGTCAGCGCATCCGGTTCGAGGCCCCCGCCCAAGAGGGCGTCAATCGAACGAATGCCCGTCGGGGTCCGACCGTCCACCATGGTGCCTCCGACAAGCGGGTCCTTCTTAATCCAGTGGCGGGAGACAACTAGTGAGCGAGGGTGTAGGGAGTCCCTTTTTCTGGAGGATGGACGGAGCCCCCTAGGCCTAGGAATGCCTCGGGGTGTTCGGTATGGACGGGGAAGAGATTCTCTGGGGCCAGTGCTCGGGAGATTTCCAAAAGTTCGGGGCCGGAGCAGTGCCCCGACGCATGCATTTGATGAAAGGGAAGTCCAAAATGTTCGAGCCAATTGTGGAGGACTCGGTCGTTGATATCTTCCTCCGAAAAGGGTTCGCTCATCGAGTGGATGAAAGGACTCCCCGGAGGGGGACGAATGTCGATCAACTCCGCAAAATGCATGAGGTCGAGTGAGAGCAGATACCGAGACCCGTGGGCCCGGATCTCCTCCGCCGTGATGGCGTCGGGAAGGAACGTCTTCTCCCAATTGTAGTAGCGTCGCTTGGACCGACCATAGACGAGAACGCCGGGGCTCTTCCCCGGCACGGGGAGTGCCGGATTGGGAGAAAGTGGAGCGATCGTAGCGAGCAAGTGGGCCGCCTTTAGCGAGACCACCAAGTCGCGCTCCGCTTGCTGCGCAGCTTCGTAGAGCGTCGTCAAACGATCTACGTCGCGGGGATAGGTACAGACCAGGGCAACCGAATCCGTGCCCTGCAACACGGAATCCACCTGTGACCGCACCTCTTGTTCGGAGAGATTTCTCCGCGGATCGGGGCCGGCACGTGTACCCTCGATAACCAGCGCCACGGGCCGATCCGCTTGGGCCGCGTTCAGAAAGACATCGGTATCGCGAGCGCGAGGCCCGTGACGGCGAAAGTCGCCGGTGTAGACCACTGTCCCCGCGGACGTCCGGATGAGGAAGCCGTACGCCCAGGGGATCGAGTGATCGACCGGGAACGGCACGACCTCAATACGCCCGATCCGGATCGGTTCCCGATCCGCGAAGATCCTCCAATCATGCGCCCCGTACTTTCGCGTCCCCGACGCCTCGATCGCTTCGAGCAGTCGGCGCGTTCCCAATCCGATATAGATCGGAATCTCTGGATCGATGAGATCGAGATATCCGGCGTGGTCCGCGTGGGCATGCGACACGAATAGCGCGTGAATCTCGGGAGCCCGATAACGGAGGTCGGCGTCGGCGAGGGCTGCCTCCGAGTACAACCCGTCGACCCGCGGCAAGAGGTCGAATTCCAGGAGATCTTTGACCCGGCTGGTCGACCGAGGTTGAAGAAAATCCACGTAGAACTCTTCCATCCGAGGCGAGAAGGAGGGACCGAAGTCGAAGAGAATCCGGTCCGGTCCATCAGTGATGAGGATCTTGTTACCCCCGATCTCGCGAACCCCGCCGAGAAAGGTGATCGTCGGTCCGGCCATGCGAGCGCCACTTCATGCCGGCTATAGACGTTTCGTAGAAGGGAATCTCGAAACCCAAAACGTTCCGACGAATCAGCTTCAATTACTAGGGCGTTGCCCCTTGCTCACGTTGAATAGCAGAGAAAATGAAGATGCTGGAATGCGGAGCCCCCCCCCCGAGTTACGGATTTGCGGGGTGTGGCGATGATCGCCGTCGACACGCAGGTCTATGAGTGGGGGGGATGGTATCACGCTCGTGATGTCCCGTGGCCGGACGATCGAGTGAGACGGCCCAGACCCTCATCCTCATCGGGCTAATCTTCCAGCTAGTTTCGTTCCTCATCCTGTTGGGGGTCGGCTTCTTCCTCTTGATCATTCCCATCCTTGGCGGTATCGTACTCTTCCTCGCGTTCATCTCGCTGATTTGGTTACTGCTGGTCTACATATTCTCGTACGCGCCCGCGCGGAACCGGGACTTCGAGGACGCTCGCACGCCGACGCTCGTGTTCGGGATCCTCACGCTGATTTCCGGAGGTTTCATTTCGGGCATACTCTACATCGTGGCGTACGTGAACCTGGGCGACGCGCTCGATGAGGAGCAGGCCCGAACGGCCGCCCCCCGCGCATCGGCGACCGCACTTCCTTATGTACCGCCTGCGCGCTTCGCCTACAGTCCCGGTACTCCAGTGCTCGCATCGCCCGCGATGACTCCACCGCCTTCTCCTCCCATTCCCCTGAGCTCGTTCTATTGCTCGTCCTTCGGACGCCCCACGCCCCCCCATGCAACTTACTGCCGGAACTGCGGACCTCAGCTCGCCTGAGAAAGCCCGAACTGCCCCGGCTACCTGCGGAGCGGCCCCCCCCAAAGTGGGAACGATCAGGCCTGGGGCCCAGGAACTCGCCCCCCACGGCGGTGCCGAACTCGCAGTAGGGCTAACGGGCTTTCAGGACCTTCTTCACGTTGGGGTGCTCCTTCGTGAAGATCTTGCCGCCACAATTGTCGCATCGGACCCCGAAGAGGTTCGCGTCCGAAGGAAGGGCTTCGCCGCATCGAATGCATCGGAACATGGTCGTCGTTTCACCGGTCGCCGGTGTTTAACCCTTTCCCGCGTCCGGGGTGGGAAGTACCTGCTTCTCGGAACGTGTGATCGGAGGCGCGGCCGAAAAGACGTAGGCACCCGAAGCAAATCGATTCCCGCACCGGTGGCACTCGTAGACCCCACTTGCGACGCGCGCGACGGTCACCGTCGCGCACTTGGGGCAGGCCGCCCGCGGTTCCCGAGAGCGATCGATCTCGAGCACCCGCCGCCGGATGCGGATTCCGTAGCGGGGGCCCATCCAGCCGGTGTTCCCGACTTTCTTCGTCCGTTTACTCATCGTCTATCCTTTCTTCGCTAGAGCTCGGAGTCGGTCGCCGTGGGTGAAAGCCCGGTCGACCACCTCTTTCACGTCGTCGGGGGAGAAGGCACCGATAAGACCTTTTTGCATCGCCACGACGTTCCCGACCTCGTCCGTCGCGACCGTGATACGACCCTGGGCCGCACGCTCCTCTTCGAACGAGGGATCGACGACCAACGTATCACCCAGCCGGCAGAACGTACTCTCGATCGGGAAGTGTTGTATTTCGAGGGGATAATCCGCCTCGCCGACCCCGAATCGCTTGGCGGGCACGGTCGCATGGGCCAAGGCGGTCACGGCCGCGAGCAATGCCGCATCGATCAGATTGCCCGAGTGGTCCAAGACGTGCACGTCGGTGTAACAGATCCAACTCTTTTCGCCCGGCGTGACGCACAGCCGCGTGAGGTCGATGGTCTCGGCCGCACGGATCGCACGGTCTACGACGCGTGACACCTCGATTGCGCGCGGATGGGGTGGTCCGGGTTCGAACGTGGGTGAGGAAAGCGGGATGAGTTCGGCGTTCGTCGTCAGGACGCCCGCGTTGGGGGTGTCCGGGAACGGTTTTCCGATCTCGAGCTTGATCCCGCAGAGAACGGCCGTATCGCCAATCCGTGCCATCGCCGAGCCGTCCGCCGTGGTGACGAAACCGGCTTCGACTGTGATGGGGCGGTATTCGTCCGTCCCCCGATTATCGAGCCGCTTGCCCCCCGCGGCGAGGTCCAGGATGTGGGTCGTTAAGATCTCGGCCGTGACTTCTTCGCTCATGCCGTCGCCTCCGCCTGGGAGGCGCGCGCTCCGGTCACCGCGTAGCGGTCCCGAAGGGCTTGCTTCATTTTCTCATAGATGTCCCGGCAGCCCTGGACGCCCAGGTCGAGGGCTTGGGCAAGCTCCTCGCGCGACAGGTGGCCTTCCATCTGGAGAAGAACCAAACGGCCGGACTGCGGCACGAGGGCCATTGGCATATCGGCCTCACCAAAGTTGTCCTCCTCCTTCTTCAGATCGAGCGCGATCTTGCCCGCTATCTTACCTGCGGCTACGGAGGGGAGAAGGTCAACCATCGGTATGCCCGCGTCCGCGAGCGCGACGGATGCCGCAACGACTCCCGCACAACGCGTACCGGCATTCGCTTGGAGGACCTCGATGTAAATGTCGATGCTCGTCCGAGGGTATTCTTCCGCAAAGATCACTGATTCGAACGCTTCCGCGATGACCTTGGAGATCTCTTGCGATCGACGATCGAGGCCGGGGCGTTTGCGCTCGTCAACGGAGAACGCCGCCATATTGTAACGGCACTGTACGATCGCCTTGTTGTTCTCTTGCAGATGTCGAGGGTGAACCTCGCGCGGGCCGTACACAGCGGCCATCACCTTGTTCTGACCCCACTCCACGTATGCGGATCCGTCGGCCTGGTGTAGGGCTCCAGCGACGATCTTGATCGGTCTCAGCTCATTCAATCGACGGCCGTCGATCCGCAGTCCTTCCGGGCTCAACAGGACCGGGACATCTTTGGCTCCCACGCTTCCCATAATCTACTCCTTGGATTCTTCATGATCTCCCGAATCGTTCGGTTCGGGAGCAAACTCCCCCGGGTTCCCGTTCGTTACGGAACCGGTGGAAATGGAACGATAATCCGGTGCGCCGGATTCCTCTTCGGAGGCGACCCCCGAGGATGGCGACCGAGGAACGCGGCTCGCGTTGTTCGACGCAGACGACGTTTCCGGGATGGATGCGAGGTACCGCTCGATCCGCTCCGTCAGCCCGGGGCGCTGACCCTCTTCGTCGATGATTCGCAGGCACTCGCGGACGCGCAGAATACCGTTGGGATCCCCATCGACCCACACACGACCGTTCTGACCGACCGCGATCTCGGCGCCCGTCAAGCGAGTTAGGGTTTGGATCATCGATCCCCCCCGGCCGATGACGCGCGGAACCTTCGCCGGGGAGATCGACACGATGGTTCCGCCGTTCAGCTTTCCCAGGCCTTCGCCGTTCATCGTGACACCAATGCGCCCGGTGACATCCAGATTCTCGATTTGCACCAGCACGGCGTCGCCTACATGCAAGTATTTCTCCGTCTCGCCAATCTCAATCTTCCAAGGGGTCCCGGTCATGTGCAGCGGCGCCCAACGGGGGGCGCCGATGTCGAGCAACCAGAATGTCCCCTGAACGTCGGTCACAGTCCCGACTACCGTATCCCCGGCCTTGGGAATGTAGCGGCCCGAGAGCGGGATGACCCGCACCAACGGGGGACGCGCCGAAAGCAGTCCGAGCACACTCGCGTAGACCTTGCCTTGGACCCGGTAGGTCCCGGGACCCGGCTTGAGCCCGTGCGAATCGATTTCCTCGCCCGGAAGAACTAGTACCCGGTCCCCAGAGGGATGCGAGGAATCTTCCTCGCGGCCACGTTTCCGGTGGCCCGGCCGATGTCCATTACCCATTGCAGTTGCTGCACCGGGCGCCGCGACGAAAGGTCGCTATTTAACCAAAGCGGTCTCGGCAGCGCCCTTCGTGCGCGCATTCAACTTCTCGTAGAGTTCCGTCTGGACTCCGGCGGGAATCTCGATCACGCCGCTCCACGAACCGTCCGAGAGCCATTGTTCGTCGGAGATTCGTCCGAGGGCCTTGAGCTCCCCGATCACCTTAGGATAGTGTTGGGCTGGGATCCGGATCCGCACGCGAGCGGTGTCGAATCGTATCGGTAGGATGGGACGAAGCTTCTGCAGGATCTCCTGGACTTGGACATCGGCCGGGCGAAACGGGTCGATGTGGACTTTGGCCTCGGTCATGGCCGCTTCGATGCGTGCCGCGGGATGGGGAGCTCCCGTTTGAGGATTCATCGCGTTGCGCGCGATAATCGTGACGATCTGTTTGTGCTTCTGCGCTTGGAGAAGGTGCCGCTGCTCGGTGGTAACCTGCACCTCTCCTTTCTGAATGATCTGACGGGCAATGTCGACTAGATTTCGGGTGTGGAAGATCCGTTCGAGGTGTTCTTCGGAGATCTTGTCGCCCTTCTTCGCATCCTTGAAGACCTGGTCGAGCGCGAGCTTGTCGGCGAGGTCCACATTTTTTCCATCCTTGATCTCTTGCACCGCCGTCGGATCGACCAGGACCTCGAATCG
Source organism: Thermoplasmata archaeon (assembly GCA_049300255.1). Classification (GTDB taxonomy): domain Archaea; phylum Thermoplasmatota; class Thermoplasmata; order Lutacidiplasmatales; family UBA184; genus Lutacidiplasma. The sequence goes on along the minus strand of JBAQJJ010000040.1, from coordinate 180,106 downwards.
GGAACCTTGGGTTTCCCAGCGGGCTACGACCGCATCCTCTACCTTGACCATCGAAGGGCTCCGGGAGCCGCGCGTGACTCCGTTTAGGATCGCCCAGACGACTTGGGGTTTGCGGCGGGAAGTCGGGCAGCGAATTTTTGCACTTCCTCGGGGAGTAGGCGCGTCATGCCCTGACCCTGTTGCACGGTACACACTTCTACTTGAGACAAGCTGGCTCCTTCGTCCATCGCTTGGCGAAGTCCTTCCAGCGCGAGAAGGATGGCACTGTCGCGGTCGATGCCGGGTCGATACTTCTGTTCAAAGAGCTCCATGACCGGGCCCTTGTTCCCACCCGTCGAGGTGGCCTTGAAGCTGGTCAGCGACCCGGAGGGTTCGGTTTCGAACAGCCGGATGCCGCCCTCGTCGTATCCGCCGACGAGTAACGCAGTCCCAAAGGGGCGGACACCACCGAACTGCGTGTACTGCTGCTTGTAATCGCAGATACGTCGCACGAGCAGTTCAACGCTCATCGGTTCGGAGTACGTGACGCGATTGATCTGGGAGGTCAATCGGGCGAAATCGACCAAGACGCGGGCGTCGGCGACCAGTCCCGCGGTGGCGCACGCAATGTTTTCATCGATCTGGTGGATCTTCTCGAGGCTCGCGGGTTCGGCGAGCTTCGGGTTCGGGATCCGACGATCTGCGATCAGTACGACGCCGGAATCATACACGACGCCCCCCGTCGTGGCCCCCCGGCGGACCGCTTCCCGCGCGTACTCGACCTGGAACAGTCGCCCATCGGGCGAGAAGACCGTGATAGCGCGGTCATAGGCCATTTGGCCGGGTTGCATCTCCATGGAGCGTCCTCGGACGCGGGGCACCAACGGGAGCCTTATAAGCGAAACGAAGCGACTGGTGGTACGGTAGGTCGATTACGAGAGGACAGGCGAGCAAACCTCGGCGCGAGGCTGAGCCGCCAACCGTATAGCTACCTCCCGAGCGTACCGACCGATGACGGGATTGGCCGAGCGAACCGGAGGGTGGCGACTAGCGTCCACTGGCTCCGAGTATCTTCGGGGCGCGGCCGAACAACCCATCGAATGGTACCCTTGGGGCGAAGAGGCGTTCGAGCTAGCCCGCCGCACTAATCGTCCGATCCTTCTCGACATCGGGGCATCCTGGTGCCATTGGTGCCACGTCATGGACGAGGGAACGTATTCGGATGCCGAAGTCGCGCGGCTCCTCAAACAGCATTTCGTCGCCGTAAAGGTCGATCGCGATCAAAATCCGGAGATTGATCGACGGTTTCAACGCCAGGTGGGAGCATACTCCGGCGAAGGGGGCTGGCCCCTCACCGCGTTTCTGACGGCCGAGGGAGAGGTCTTCCTCGGCGGCACTTACTTTCCTCCCCAGGACGGTCTGGGGCGACCCGGCTTCCGTCGGGTCTTGAAGGAAGTGGCCCGCCTCTGGAAGGAAGAGCCCGAAAAGGTTCGTCAGACGACCGCTGCGATCGGCGACGCGATCGTGCGAATGCGCGCGAAGTCCCTGACCGGAGCGGCCCCCACCTCCCCCTCGGCGTTCGTCGACGGGGTCCGATCCGAAATCCATCAATCTTACGACCCGATCCACGGGGGATTCGGCTTCGCCCCGAAGTTTCCTCATCCGACGGCGATCTCCTTTCTGTTGTTTGACACGTTCGCGACCCGGCAACCGGTCTCTGCGGCGCGGGCCCACGAAACGCTCCTTCGAATGGCGGACGGAGGGCTCTACGACCAGATCGGAGGGGGGTTCCATCGGTACACGACCGATGAGGGATGGCATATTCCTCACTTCGAAAAGATGGCCGTCGACAACGCGGCGTTGTTGAGCGCCTACGTCGAAGGCGCCCGAAGATTCGGAGACGCGCGGCTCCGCGAGACTGTGGAAGGCACGGCGGCCTGGATCGTCGATATGCTCGGCGACCCCAAAGGCGCGTTCTCGGCGAGCCAAGATGCGGACAATGCTCCGGGCGATGATGGGGGTTATTTCACCTGGACTCGAGGCGAGCTCAAGGCTGGCCTTTCCGCTGAGGAGTTTCGATTGATTTCCCGGTTCTTTGGAGTCGGGAGCGATGGTCGGATGCCGCACGACCCGGACCGAAATGTGCTCTTCCGTCTCATGTCGGTATCCGAAGCCGCGGAAGGTCTGTCGTGGAACGAGTCGCAATCTCGTGACGCGCTCGATCGCGCAATTGGAAAACTCCGGACGGTCCGCGCACGTCGCCCGACCCCCAAGGTCGATCGCGCTCTGTATGCGAACCTGAACGGGGCGTTCATTCGAGCGCTTGCGCACGCGGGTCAATTCCTGGATGATTCGAGACTGGTCGCGCATGCGCGCCGCGCCGCAGCTCGATTCCTCGAGACAGCGTACGACGCGTCGCGTGGGGTCGCGCACCGCCTCGACGAGTCGGGACCAACAGGATTCGGCCTCTTGGAAGACCAAGCCGAATTCGCTTACGGGATGGTCGAACTCGCGGGAATCACATTGGACGGTCGCTATCTTCGTGCCGCCGAGGAATTGCTCCAGCTCATTGACCGCGAGTTCCAAGGAGAAGAGGGCCTCCTTCGCGACGTTGCGCCTTCACTCTACGATGGGACGACCTTACCGTCGCTCGCCCAGCCCAGCTATCCTCTCGAAGATTCCCCGCATCTCTCCGCAAACGCGTCGGTGGCGCTCGCGTTGCAGAGATTCGCATCTCTCACCGGCCGGGAGGAGTACCGAGAGAAAGCGCGCCGCCTACTTCGTGCGATCGAACCCCGCATCCGGACGGCGGGTCTCTTCGCCTCGGGGAGTGCCCTGGGAGTTGGGCTGCTCGAAACGCCGTCCGCCCGAATTGTCGTCGAAGGAAGCGGGTCCATTGCGGCGGCGCTCCTACGCGTGGCGCGGACCAGCTGGCATCCAAATCTTTGGGTCTTTGAGGGAGTTCCCCCCGCCCCGTTCTCCTCACCCGAGGAGCTGATGTCGGCCTCCTCGGGAACGACGGGGGCGCGGGCCCTCGTCTGCTTCGGAACGCGTTGCCTGGCCCCGATCACCGATCCGAGCCAGTTACCTTCGCTCTTGGAGTCGGGCGGAGCTGAGCCAGCGGCATAGGGAGCCGACCCACGTCCGTCCCATCCAGTAAGAACACGCGTGCGGGCCCGGTCGTCAGAAATCGCTGGTATAGGAACGAGCGACTGCGGCGGGGGGCCTCTCGATTCAGGGCCTCGGTACCGGCCAGAGGGTTGAACGCAGGCAGAATCACTACCTCCCGAGCCTGCAAAGGAGCGTGCCTCCAACGGCCGGATGGCTCGGGACGTCGTGCAACCGGCTCGACTCGAACCCAACAACGACGTTTACCCGTCGGATCCCGCGGAGTGGGCGCGAATCGATAACCGGGGTGAAGGTGCCCCGCCACGAGCGCCGGAGCGGCGAGTACATCGTCCGACGGCCATCGGTGCCCATGGAAGATCCCGACTCCGTTGCGTACGACTCCGCCCGCCCCGTGAACGACGACCTCTCGAGGAAGGTGCGGCACGATGCCGACATCGTGATTTCCTAGTACCAACTCAACGTCCATACCCGATTCGAGAAGATGGGAAAAGAAATCGAACAGGACGGGCCGGAGCGCCCGGGGGACGCCGACTATCGGGTGCTTGACGTCGCCGGCGATCACGAATCGAGTCGCGGGAGCTTCGTGGGCCGCGGCAACGAGCTCGGTCGCGAGAGATTCGGCAGACCCCTCCGGCGGACCTCCCGGCGTAGATTCTCGCGCCCCTAATCCCAGGTGCAGGTCGGCGACGACAACAATCGGCTCCTCTCCTCTTTTCGTCCGAGAGATCACAAGGGCGGGACGACCGGGCAGCGGTCGGAGCAACGCCCTTCGCACAGACTGGAAGACAGGCGACCGAGCCTAAAGGGTTCCTTCGCGGAGCGAACGAGAGCTGCTCGAGGAGACGGACCATCTCCTTTTATATAGAAGCGATAATAGGATTGTCGGGCCCGAGAAAAATGGAACGCACGCGCGAGAACACCATCGAGCGGGTGCGCCAGTCGCTTGAGCGTTCGGGGTTCTACGTTTCGGACGCGCATGGCATCCGACCGTCAAGCTTTGACCTCGCGGCTCGACGCGATTCGACGCTTCTACTCGTCAAGGTTCTCAAGAATATCGATGCGCTCGACGCCGGCGAAGCGCGACGACTCCTCGAGCTCGGCGCGCTGTTTCCGGCGACTGCCCTAGTCATCGGTCAATGTTCCGGTGCCAGCAAACTCGAAGCAGGTGTCGTTTACAACCGGTATGGCGTTCCGATTCTCGCCGAAGAGACGCTTCAGGAGTATCTGGACAAGGCGCTTCCGCCATTCCTGTTCTCCAGCCCCGGAGGAATCTTCGCTCGGATCGATGGCCCGCGGCTCCGCTCCCTTCGTGAGAGCCGCCAGCTTTCCTTGGGGGCACTCGCATCCGTCGCCGGCGTATCGCGGCGGACGATCCAGTTGTACGAAGACGGAGCGGGTGCCGAAGTGGATGTCGTCGAGCGGATCGAGTCGTTTCTCGGAGAGCCGATCGCGATTCCGATCGATATCTTTCGACACGTGACCACGGCCGTGCGATCGAATCGGGACCTCGCCCGTCAGAGGGGCGAACCGCCTTCGGGTACCACCAAGCGCACGGGGGGCAAGGAGCGCGAACATGAGCGACCCTCGACCGGCGATTCATTGAGAGACGGCGTGTTTCGGCAGCTCGACGGAATGGGCTGGGAGGTCGTGGTGACGATCCGCTGCCCGTTCGATGCGCTGACGAAGGCTCCCGCCGAGGAGACCCCGCCGGAACTTCTCCTCACTGGAGTCGGCAGTCTCCGGACTGCTCAACATCGAGCGGAAGTGCTGCATCAGCTGGCCCGGGTCACGGAAGGGCACGCACTCTTCGTCGTCCGCGATTCGGTAAGCCGGACCTCGGTGGATGGAATGCCTATCGTTACGGTCACGGAACTGCGGAGACGCCGTGATCGGGACGAACTGCTCGACCTGATCACCGAGCGTGAGGGTTCGTGATCCGCGCCCCGGTGGCGTCGGACGGTAGATTCCTCGTGATCGGAGCGGTTCGGGGCTTGCTTCCCGAAGCGACCCGGGTGCTGCAGGAGCTCGATAATTTTTCGCCCCAAGCCGTCGGCATCGGCCTTTCCTTCGAAGAGTTGGGGGGGATACGACAGTACTTTGTAGGAACGGCGGCCGAACCGATAGTTCCCCTGACCTCGAACGAAGTCGCCGAGGCCAAGGGTCTGGTCCGCTTCGGGGAAGTGGCCGTTCCCAACCCCTCCTTCCTCGGCGCCGTGGAGTGGGCCGATGCCCATCAAGTGCCCGTGGAACCCCTCGACCCATCGGACGAGCGGTCGGCCACGCTCTTTGCATCGAATATCGGCTATCTGGAACTCGTCCGTCGAACCGTACGCGAACGCCGCCTGACCCGGAACCCCCCCACCCCGGCCACCCCCGACGAATATGCCTTCGATTGGGATCACGGGGTGGCTCGAGGCAAAGGCTCCCGACGGTTGGCACGCGCACGAGACGAAATCCTCGTCCAAGCCGCGATGCACTTCGGGGAAGGGAAGGGCCGGACCGCGGTGCTCGTCGATCGCGAGCGCTTTTCGCAAGTCCTAGAGCTCTTTAATCAGGGGCCCGCGCGCGGGCGTTGAATCGGCGCGGGACGACCAGCCGACCGCCCCGAATCGGACCGGATCGCAAGGTTGGGCGCCCCGCCTCGCGTTCGGGCCGTCGAGTTTTATCTGCTCAGTCGTTCCCCCCGCACGCGAGGGTTCGAAGGACGTGCAGACCTCGAACTTGATCGCGCCTCGCCCTTCCACGGCGCTTTCCTCCGAGCTCGGAATCATTGACCTGGGTTCCAACACCGCCCGGCTGGTGGTCTACGCGAGCACACCCGAAGGGGGACTTCGGCTCCTCTTGGAATCGAAAGAGATTCCCCGACTCGGTATGGGGCGACTGTCGGACGGTTCCTTGTCCCGCGACGCGATCGAGCGCGGCATTGGAGCGCTGCGACGGTTCGCGCGGTTGCTCGCTGCCTCCGGTAATCCTCGCACCATCGCCGTGGCGACCAGCGCGGTCCGCGATGCTCCCAATGGAGCGGAGTTCCTGCAACGCGTCCGCCGCGAAGCTCGATTGACCCCTGAAATCATCGACGGCGAAGAGGAGGGACGGTACGCATACCTCGGAGTTTCCTCCGCTTTTGCCCTCTCGAGCGACCTGGTCGTGGATCTCGGCGGGGGCTCTCTCCAGGGGGCCCGGGTCCATCAAGGGCGCCTGGTCAACGCGGTCAGCAGGCCTCTCGGCGCCTTGCGCATGACGGAGGAGTTCTTGGAGCATGACCCTCCGAAGCGCAAGGAGATCGACGAACTGCGGGAACATGTCCGCAGAGAATTCCGAAAGTTCCCTACCACCGGCCACGGGCGGCTGTTCGGGGTGGGTGGGTCGATCCGAAGTTTGGGACGGGTCGCGATCCAGCTGAAGAACTACCCGGTCCAGCGGGTGCACGGCTACCCGATCACGGTCCGGGACCTTCGCGCGCTAGGGGAATTACTCTTTGAGATGCCCTCAGACCGGCGGAAGGGCGTGGCCGGCCTGAGCGGCCAACGCGCGGACGTCATCCTCGCGGCTATCGTGATCGTCGAAGAGTTACTTCGTGCCACCGCGGCGGACCATCTGTACGTATGTGGCACCGGGATTCGCGAAGGAATCGCGAACGAAGCATTCGGGATTCCGCTACCGGCCGCGGCGGAGGAGTTGGCGCACCGCAGCGTGAGCGCCTACGCGCGCGCTCTGGGTTTCTCGCTCGCTCACGGGGAAGCTGTCGCCGACGCGGCAACCTCGGTCTTCGATCAGCTCCACCCTACGCGCGAGCGCGACGCCGGGGCGCGACTTGCCTTGCGGGTCGCCGGATGGATGCATGACAGCGGTACGGTGATCGACCCCGGGCTACATGCCGAACACTCTGCGTACATCCTGCGGCACGCTACCGTGCTGGGACTGTTCCATCGAGAGACCCTTCTGTCGTCGATGGCGGCCGAGTTACACGAGGGGGACGAGGCTCCACCAGGTTGGCGTCGAGAGTTCCGAGGAATCTTGGAGGACAAGGAGATCGACCTAGGGGAGGAGCTGGGAGCGCTGCTGTTCCTAGCGGAGACGCTTATCGGCTCGGGAGTCTCCTCGAAAGTGATGCGGGGGGGGAAGCGAATCGTTCTTAGCGCCTCCCGATCGGTGAAGGACCGTTTGAGCGATCGCTCGTTCGATCGATTGGTGCGAGTGTTCGACCGGGTCCTCGACCGGGAGGTCGCTTGGGATGGTCACTGAAGGAGCCACGGGGCCGCACGGCCAGCCTGGCCGCCTCTTAGTATTCGAGGGGCTCGACGGATCGGGCAAATCCACCCAGGCTCGCCTCTTGGTCAAATGGTTACAATCGCGCGGATACCGCGTGTTCTTCACGGAATGGAATTCCTCCGACCTCGTCTCGGACACGATCCGTCGCGGAAAGAAGAAAGGCCTGTTGACCCCGACCACGTTCTCGCTCTTGCACGCCGCCGACTTCGCCGATCGGTTCGAGCGCCACATCTTGCCGCCGCTCCGCGCCGGATACATCGTCATCTGCGATCGGTACGTCTATACCGCCTTCGTGCGCGACGCCGCGCGAGGATGCGATCCCGTCTGGGTTCGGAGCTTGTATGGGTTCGCCTTGCCCCCGGATAAGACGTTCTACTTTCAGGTCCCGGTCCATACATCGCTCCAACGCAAGCTGGCCTCCCGCCAGAAGATCTCCTACTACGAGGCCGGTATGGACATGCACTTGGCCGATGACGTGATCGAAAGCTACGAGCGCTTCCAGACCCGACTGAAACGGGAGTACGACCGGCTCGCGACGCGCGACGGTTTCGTCGTGATCAACGCGAACAAACCGGTGGAGGAGATCTTGACGACCATCCGCAAGCAAGTCCGACCTCTCTTGACCGCCTTTCCGACAGCGGAGCGATTGACCCATGCGTAAGACCTTTGGAATACGGCTGCCGGGAATGCCGAACGATCACCCAAGTGGGCACCTGATCGTGATCGAAGGCCCCGACGGCTCGGGTCGAACCACGGAGGTGGAGCTGTTGCGCGAATGGCTGGAAGTGCAGGGTCATCCCGTAGTGGATACGGGTCTCCGCCGTTCCACCTTGATCAGCGAACAGATCGATGAGGCGAAGCAGGGTCACACGTTGGGCGCCACGACGATGGCCCTCCTCTACGCCGTCGATTTCGCCGACCAGCTAGAAAATAAGATCCTGCCCTCGCTAGCAGCGGGCAGCACCGTCCTCGCGGATCGGTACATCTATACGCTCATGGCTCGGGCCGTCGTACGCGGCGCCACGCGGGCGTGGGCCCAGAAGCTGTACGGATTTGCGCTCATTCCTGACCTTACGATCCTCATGGATGCGAAGTCGGAGATCTTGCTGCATCGCGCGATCGCGAAGTATGGTGCGTTGGATTATTGGGAAAGCGGAATGGATATGTCGCTCTCGCGTGACCGCTTTGAGAGCTTCTTCCGCTACCAGCAGCTCCTGAAGGATGAATTCGATTGGATGTCCGCCGAGTTCGGCTTCAGCCGGGTCGACGCGAATCGGAGCCCCGAGCTGGTACATCGCGACGTGCGGAAGATCGTCGCCCCTCTCTACGGGAACCGGGTTCCCGAAAAGGAGGCAGACGAATTGCCGCCGGTCCCCGCTTCTACCGAGTCATCCGAATAAGTTGCGAACGGGTGGCGAGCCATTCGATCTGCGCCGCCCCAGGCGTCACGGCTCCGGGAAAGTGCACGAGGCCGGCGCCGCCCTTGGCGAATCGAGTGACTGAGATCGCCTCCCCGACGAGGGAAAGCCCGAGGAGCTCACCGAGTTGCGGTTCGTGACCCACGAGGATGGGCGTGCCGACGCGCGGACCGAGTCGAGTAAGGCGTTGGAGCACCGGCTCCGGTCCTTTGTCCGGGGCCAACTCGTCCCAGAGGGCAAGGGGAGGTTCGATGCGAAGTTCCTTGCGTACAATCTCGGCCGTTGCGCGCGCGCGTTTGGCAGGGCTCGAGACTACGAGCGTCGATCGTAACTTCAGCTTGCCGAGGGCCTTCGCCGCCTCCGACGTTTGTTTGCGGCCCTGGCGGGTCAGGGGTCGCAGGTGATCGTCCGGCCAACGGATAGGATCCCGCGTTTCTGCTGGCCCGTGGCGCATGAATATCACGAGGCGCGACATTGACGTCACCCAGGGGAGTAGGTCACTCGTCGCGTTCGAGGATCTTTACCAAAACTTCCCGGGCGTTGGAACGGAAGGCGTCCAACGTTCCTTCGTTCACGAGCATTCCGTCGGCCAAAGCGAACGCGTTTCCGATCCCCCACTTGAGTTCCCTCCGATCGCGGTCGTAGAACTCTTGCATATCAGCTCCGTCGTCCCCCCGGCCCCGTCGGGCCATCCGATCGTAGCGGTGCTCGGGGCTCGAAAATATTCCCAACACGAATAGGTCGCCGAAGTGGTGGCGGAAGACGGTGACCTCGCTATCCGATCGGCAGCCGTCGACGAGGTTCCGGGTCTCGATCAACTTCGGAAGCACGCGCTGAGCCCAGACCCCGGGCCCATGCTTGTCCCGTTCCTCGGAGGCGATGCGGGCAATATTCGCATTCGACAAGGGCAGTCCGCGACGACGGGTCTCCTCCCGGACCAGATCCCCCATTTTGAGCGTCGCGAGTCCCAGGCTGTGGGCAACCTCGACCAACTCATCCTTCCCGGAGCCGGGCATGCCTACGGTGACGATGAGTTTCATTGGGGCCGAGGACGGTCGTGGCTCGGTGCGTTCGACTCGCCGGCATTGGCCGGCGCGATCCGAGCCGCGACGTTGCCCTCGGTGGCCATCTGGAGCCGATCCGCCCGTTCGCGGTAGGAGATCGCCTCTTGCTCCGCCAAACGGGCCTGTTCGAGGTAGCGGTCGACTTTGATCTTGAGCTCGGCGGTTTTCTGAGTCTTCGTCGCGGCGCGATGTTCGAGAGTGCGGGCCCGGTGCTGTTTGTCGATAATCTTTTGCTGCAGCTTGCGCACGCGATAGTGGAGTGCCGTGACATCGGAGCCGATCTGGACTCCCCCGGATCTCTCGGAGTGGGCTTTGATATCTCGTTCGTGTTGCGCCATTTCCGCCTCGATCTCAGGTATCTGGCCCAACACCGTCTGCGCCTTTTCGCGCAGCACGGTCCCTTGATGCCGCAACTTTTCGATCTTCGTGTTGGTGCGGGCCGCTCGCTGCTGGAATCGGGAAGAGACACGGTCGTGCTTCGCCGATATCTCGCGAAGCTTGGTGATGTCCGCGTATTCTTGGCCGAGCCAGCGAGACTGTCGATGTTGGAGCGGCGTCGTGCTCGGCCGCGACGTGGTGGGGGCGCCACCGCCGGAGGCCATGGTAGCGTACTAGGGTAGGCGGGCCTTATAGCCGTTAGGGACGAGGCGCAGCGGTCCCGGGCTCCTGCGATTCGTCGGGGCGAGGGTACCTAGGACGGGGCACGAGTACGGCGGCGCGAATACGGTCGAGAAGTTGGTCCGTCCTCAAGCGTACCTGTTCTTTCGAGTCGCGGTCGCGGAGCGTGACCGTGTCGTGGTCCTTCGAAGTAGGATCGATCGTGGCGCCGTCGACTGTGATACCAAAGGGAACTCCTGCCTCATCGATGCGTGCGTACCGTTTGCCGATCGTTCCCGCGTCGTCATAGAGCGTCGCGACCCCCGCCGCCCGAAGTTGATGGAACAGCTCCCACGCCCGAACCGAATGCTCCTTGCGCAGCAGCGGGAAGACTCCGACTGCATAGGGCGCGAGGTAAGGAGGCAGACGCCACACCGTTCGTTCGCCGCTCTGCAGGAGGTGCACGTCGGCGATGCCCCAAACGTTTCGATCCGGTCCGAAGGTTAGCTCCAGTACATGCGGTAAAACCCGCCGACCTTCCACGGAGACCGAGAGATCCTTCCCAGACCCTGCCGCGTGACGGGACAGGTCGTAATCGCCCCGATAGTGAACGGCGCCCAGCTCCTTGAAGCCGCCGAGGCTCGCGAGATGGACTTCGATATCGAACTGGATGCGATTGTAGAACGCACGCTCCTTGTCGGATTTTTCGAAGAATCGGATCCGATCGGTCGGGAAGCCCAACACCTCCCGAAAGAATCGGAAACAATGGACCATATGGAAGACGTAGAATTCGGGAAGCCCCTGCGCGACGAGCGCGGCGGCGGGCACCAGTTCCGGAGATTCTTCGCCCGCCTCGCGACGCGGCACTCGGAGCACGGGAAGCCGCTCTTCGGCGACCGCAGCGAAGGGGACTCGGAAGTCGGCCGGGTCGAAAAAGATCTGGAGCTCGGCCTGCGTGAAGGCCCGCATGCGAAAGAGGACCTGCCGAGGGGCGATCTCGTTCCGATACGCCTTGCCGATCACCGCGATGCCGAGAGGGAGGGCGCGTCGACCCACGTCCCACATCCGGGCGAATCCAAGGTAACTTCCCTGCGCGGTCTCCGGGCGGAGGTAGGCGCGTTCCTTCCCGGTGACGCCGAAGTCGAGGCCGAACATCATGTTGAAGGGGCGTGGAACCGACAGCGTTGCCTGCCCGCAGCTGGGACACTTCACTTGGAATTGGACGAGGAGCTCACCGATCTGGGCGGGGGAGTACCCGTCGAGTCCCTCGGGCCGCTGCTTTTCCAGGACCATGTCGGCGCGGAATGCCGCTCCGCAGTGGCTACACGTCACTTCTGGGTCGGTGAAGTTTTCCAAGTGCCCCGAGGCCCGGACCACCGCTTCGGGAAGAATCTCGGCCGGGTCAACGAGGTGGTAATCCGTAGAGAGGCCGAGGAACCAGGCCGCCCACGCATCTTCGATTCTTCGTTTGAGGGCGGTTCCGAGCGGTCCGTAGTCATAGAGACCCTGGATACCGCCGTATATCTCCGCGGAGGGCCACAGAACCCCGCGCCGACGAAGCAAGGCAAAAAGCTCGTCGTATTTCATGCCCGAATCCCGGTCACTTCGCTGCCGGTCGTGGCCGCATGATAAGGTGTTCGGTTACGCGAGTGACGAGCTGGTAGGCCGGGTCCTCCGTGGGGAGGCGAATCACGAGCGGGGAGATGGGGGAATCACTGCCGATGTCCGCCACTTCGGGGATTCCCAGCCATCGCCACGGTTCAACGAAGGCGGCCCGTGCCAGGTAGCTCGCCGAGGCGGGTCGATGGGCGAATCGACTCGTGAGATAGGCAAATTCAATCTCGCGCCAGATCGAGGGGGCGTGAAACATGGCGTTGTCGGTTCCTACGAGGAGACGGATCCCGGTCAGTTCCATGAGCGCCACATCCGGTCGGCGGCCGAACAAGGCATTGGAACGTGGGCAAATGGCCACCGGAACCCGAGTTTCGGCGACCTCCTCCAGGTCTGACCGACTGGCGAGGGTCAAGTGGACCAGCAGATCGGGACGCGGGGCCAAGTAATCTTCCGGACGCTCTCGGATCCCCTCGCTCGCGTGCAGGGCGTACATCTTTCCCTGGCGGCGACAAGCGCGGGCGATCTTCGCGCGGGTCGACGGATTCTCTTCGCGCGCCGAACTGATGCCAATTCCATCCGAAGCCCGTACCACCGCGTCCAGTTCCTCTTCATCGATCGGACGGTGCAGCGGTCGACCGAGCACCAGACCTCGGATGGCCAACCCTCGCGCAGCGGCGTGAAAGAGATGGACGCCGGCGAGACCCTCTTCCCGGAAATCCACCGTCGCGGCGATACCTTCCCGCGCCATGCGAGCTAACGCTTGATGTATCGCGCGTCGTTTTTGAGCGGGGGGCGTTTCCGCGAGCGCACGAAACTTGATCCCGTCGGGAGGCTCGACGATCTCTTCGAGCGTTCGGTCCGGAGGTTCTCGGGTGATGATCGCGTCGGCGAGGTGCGTATGGGCATTGACGGGGGGTGGTACTACGATGCCTCGAACGCGCCGAACGCGACCTCGGGTCGAATCCGTCCCGATCTGACCGGTTTCCACGACCCGGCCCCGTTGGAATCGGACGTAGGCCTTGCGCGTCCCCGCGGCATCGAAGATCGCGCCTTCTACAATCACGAGAGCCCCTCGGGCCGAGCGGACTCCTCTTCTCCCTTTAAACTTCAACTCAAGCGCGTGATGACGACATCCTCACGAGCGAGGGGGACCTCCAAATGGCTAAGGGGGCCGAAGGTTCCGGGAAGTAGGAGACCCCCGACGGAAGATGAGTTCACCTGCGAGGGATCTCTTGGTCGTCGGTCACACGAATCTGGATCGATTCCTATCGGTCGCCGAATTTCCGGGACCCGACCGCACGGTCCCGGTGCTCGGGCAGCGAACGGCGCTGGGAGGAACGGCGGCGAATATCGCGAGGTCCGCGGCCGCTTGGGGGGTTCCAACGGGGCTTCTCTCCCGTGTCGGGAAGGACTTTCCATCGGGGTTCTTGCGCGAGATGGCCGCGGAAGGAGTCGATTTGCGGGGTGTCGAGATCGTGCCGGATGCCCCCTCTCCGACCTGCTTCATCGTTCAATCGCGCTCCGGCAGTCAACGGACCTTGATCGATCAAGGTCCGATGGGCGACGCGGCCCAAGCACCGATCTCAACGTCACTCATCAAGGAGTATTCGTGGGTCCATCTTACGACTGGGGATCCTGTGTATCAACTGCGAGTCGCCGAACTCGCGCGACAGCTCGGCCTTCGCGTGGCGGCCGATCCGGCGCAGGAGATCCACTTTCGTTGGTCCGCGCGTCAACTGCGCACCCTGCTGCAACGATCGGAGATTCTCTTTGGAAATGCAGCGGAGGCGAAGAAAGCCGCTTCACTGATGGGCCTCGCTACGCCGGAGGCACTGACGAAGATAGTTCCGTTAGCCATTGTAACGGATGGCCGCCGCGGCGCGACGGCATATCACCGGCGAGGAGTCCAGCGAGTTCGGGCGGTGCCGACGAGCGGAGGATCGAGTCGAGTGGGGGCGGGCGATGCATTCCGCGGTGGATTCTATGCGGCCTGGTTTGCCGGTGAGACGTTGGAACACTGTCTGAAAGCGGGGTCCCGGTCCGCGGCGCGTTGGATCCAAAAGGGCGGGCCCGATCGCTCGGAGCGAACCCGACGCAATATTCCGTCCGAGAAGCGTTGAGAGGATCACGATGAAGATGCGTCCGTTCGGAAAATTGCTGCCGTTGGAAACGGCTCGCGATCGTTTGTTGGCAGCGACAATTCCGATCGATCGGAGTGGACCAATCGATGTTGTCGAAGCGCTCGGACGGGTCGTGGCAAAACCGATCCGTTCCCCGGCGGAGGTTCCTCGATTTGCGCGGGCGACGTGGGACGGGTATGCCATACGCGCCCACGAGACTTCACGCGCCTCTGCGGCGGCCCCGGCAATATTCCGGATAGTCGGCGAGGTTCATGCGGAAGAGCAGTACCTGCCGGGGATCCGCCCGGGTGAAACCGTTGCGATCGCCACCGGGGGAATGATGCCGCGGGGCGCCGATACCGTCGTATTGTTCGAAGATGCGAGAGTTCGAGGTAAGCTTCTTCGCGTTCCGATCTCGGTTCCTCCGCGAAGCCGCATCGCCCCTCCGGGGGAAGAATTCCACAAAGGGAGCCGCGTCGCAGCCCCGGGTGACGTCCTCACGCCAGCCGCCTTGGGAACACTGTCCGCTTGTGGCCTTCGTCGCGTGCAGGTATATTCACGCCCCATCGTGACGATCGTGCCGAACGGGAACGAACTCGCCTTTCCCGGTGAACGACTCCGGACGGGCCAGATCTTCGAGGGAAACAATGCCACGATCGGCGCGATCGTTCGAGCCTCCGGTGGGGTTGTCCGGACCACGCCCCCGGTGCCGGACGACCCGCGCCGGATTGAGGCAACGCTTCGCGACGCGCTGCGCAAGAGCGATTTGGTCATCGCGACCGGCGGTAGCTCGGTCGGGGAGCACGATTTCCTGCCGGCGATCTTTCCGCGGATTGGGCGGTTGCTGTTTCACGGAATTGCCGTGAGGCCCGGCAAGCCGACGCTTGCGGTTCGATGGCGGAACAAACTGCTCGTGGGGATGCCCGGTCACCCCACGTCTTGTTTCGCAAATGCGCTTTGGCTCCTCATGCCGACGCTCCGGAAGTTGGCCCGGTGGAGCGGCCCTGGATGGGTGGATATCCCGCTCCGACTCGCTGGACGGAGCATAGAGCCAAACCCTTCCCTCTCCACGGTGGTCCTGTTTCACGTCGAAGGGAACGAAGCGACTCCACCGCCCCCGCACACTCACGCCATCGCTCACTTCCGGGGCGTGGATGCGTTCACGATCTTCCCCCCGGGGGGTCGAACGATACCACCGGGCCGAACGATTCGGGTCCACCGGCTGTATCCGCCAATATCCTCTCCCATCGTTCCTTGATTGAACCAGACCGACGGTCGGCAGATGCAGGGTCGAGTCCCGTACCTAGGTTCGGTCTTTCCACGCTCAGTAGTAAGACCGAGATTTCGAACCCCCGAAATTGGTATGTCCGCCGCCGGCCATTTCGGGCGGAATACCGCCGCGGCCTGCTCCTACGCGAGGCGCTTGCGAAGCTATCTAGGGGGGAAAACGGGCTAGATACTGGCGACTATGCCAGAGATCGTGGATGATCTCGTCGAGCTGTCGTTAGGTTCGCATTGCATTAGTTTTCACGTAAGCCGGGAGGAGGCATCGGAGCATGCCACAAGTTTCTTGGCCGGAAATCTGCCCGGCATGGGGCGATGTATTGGGTGACGGACGCGAGGATCGCCGACTATTACTCCGATCGGCTTTCCGCCCGAGCACCAGACCAGGTAGGGTGCGTCGCGATCCTCGGCCACGAACAAGTTGAACCAGTCCAAGGAAAACTCCGTCCCGTATCGGAGGTGACGGACTTCATTCGCGCGCACCCCGAAGGCGTCTCAGCCGCTGGGGAAACGCTCACCACGTACTGGACCCCGGAGAACATTCCCGACCACGTCGAATACGAATCTTGGTTCCAAGAACAGCCTCGCTCGAACTCCCGCTTCCTTTGCCTCTACGATCTGCGAAGGGTTCCACCCGAAATGGCTCCCAAGGTACTACGGGAGCTCGGAGCCCAACACTCGCACGCGGCGCTCTCCCGCTCCCCTGATCCCGCAGTGCGACTGATCCAATTTTTTGCCTTCGGAACCCCCGCAGAAATTCCGCTTCAGTTACGGGACACTTATCGTTGGGCGACCGAGCAGAATTTGATCACCGCTTCGGATCCGATCGAAGAGATGACGCTCACATCCAAAGGCGAGCAGGTCGTAGCCGATTGGAGCCCAACGGCGACGATCGATTGGTAAACGGACTAGGGGTCCCGAGTCTGGGACCACGACTCCTCGGACGTGGTCCATTTGGATTTCCGTTTCGCCCTCGTCAAATCCCGTTCACGTCTCGCGTGTATGGGCACTCAGTCCGAGAGAAACTTATCCAGATTCTCCTTGGTGAAATTCGGCGTGCCTTCCAGTCGCCGGCCATCCGGCCGAACGAGAGCGGGAAAGCTTCGGAGATGATGGCGATGCTCCTCGATCACCCGTCGGAGCGCGGACTCCTTCCCCACGTCGACGATATGGATAGTTTTGCCCTTGGCACGAAGAGCGACCCACGCGCGGTCGATAGCCGCCGCTTCCTCTTCCGGAAGTTCCTTGTCCCTCACGGGCCGGTTGCCGAAGTAGCCCGCGTTGTGGTCGAGTCCCGCGCTATGTGCGCCCCACTTCCCCCCGGCAACCGGACAGGTATAGTATCCCGAATCTCGAAAACCCCGGAGCCCCTCATCCTGCGCATCCGGAGGGAGGACCCATCGAATCATGTCCTCCGACTTGACGTAAATCAACACATCGCCACTGCCTAGAGTCTTCATTGCATCGTGCTGATCCTCGGGGGAGTGCTACGCCGGTACCTCTTCGGTCAATTTAGCCTCCTCGTTCCGGTTCTCTCGTGGTGGCACCCTCTGTAGTCGCCCGATTGGTCTGCGCGTCTCTGGGAGACCGTGCGTATCCCTTCGTGTCGGGGAACTCGGGCGTCTCGAACGCGAGTGCGGCCGGCGGACTGCTTCGACGTGTCGGAGAGACAATAGTCTGCTCGACTCGCACGTGCGCCGACGCTCGCATTCCGAATCAATCTAACTTCTCGGTTCCGATTAACTACGCCGCCCGCCGTCTGATTTGCAACCCGCTTGATTGGACGAAAATTCATATCCCATGGTCGGTTCAAATCGCTCGACCATCGGTAGCCGTAGGAGCTACCGGGGGTGGCCGGGCGGGACGGCTCAGTCGAAATCGAAGCTTCGTAGGGTCAACAAGAGGCAGCGTAGTATGGAACAGGGATTACTGGCTCTCCTGGTCCTAGCCGCGACCAGTGGCTCCTCGGGCCTATCGTGGAGTTCCTGGGTCACGATCACTGTCGCAGTCACCTTTTGTGTCGCGGGTCTGTTTCTGTTCCTCGCCGGCTGGCTGTTTCTCCCCAAAGTGGCTCCTGATCGACCCGCTTGGATTCGAAATCAATACACATCGGGCTTCTTGCGGGTAATCGGCGGAGCGGCGATCGCGATCGCGGCGATGATCACTGCGGCGTTCGTTCTCGACAAAGGGGCGAGTCTCCCCGCGATCTGGACGCTCCTGGTCGGAACCCCGTGGCGGGATCTGGCTCGCCTAGCCGTGGCGGGCCTGCTCTTTGCGGGCCGAGTGTTGTACAACGATCCTGTGCGCGCCGTCGGCGCGGCGGAATTGGGTTTCCGCTGGCTCTTTCTCAAATTCCCGACAATCGCCGTTCGAGGGCTGCACGCCGCGCTGACCGATTCCCGTTTCGGAATCGTCAACACTATCGCCTTGGGGATTGCAGCCGCGATCGGTGGATTTGCGGGCTGGATGAGCACGTCATCCCGATGGAAAATGTCCGGCGTGATGACTTGGATGGGACTCGATCTCCTGGCGCTAGGGTTGTTCATCTTCTCGGCCCTGCTCATCGAGGGCAGCAGCGCCGGTCTCGCCCAGGCGCTCGGTGTCTGGTTGTTAGGGGTCGAGATTTTCGGCATGTTCCTGTTCCTGGTGTATCAATTCTACACGCTCGAATTCATCACGGGTCACCCCCGCGGCGAATCCGAGGCGGGAGTCGGTGGGGCCGCTGCGGACAACGGACCTCTGCCGGTGGTCGCCGTCCAAGTCGCCTCTTACAACGAGCCTACATCCATCGTCAAAGCGTGCATCGAGTCGATTTTGGCCCTGGATTACCCCCAGGAGCGGCTCGTCATCCAGCTGGCCGACGATTCGACCGATAGCGCGGTCGTGGAAGAACTGCGGACCTTCTGTCAGTCACGAGGCGTTCCCTACCTCCACCGAGACAATCGTCGTGGATTCAAGGGCGGCGCCCTGAACGATGCGACCCGGCAGCTTCCCTCGAATGTGGAACTCGTGGCCATCGTAGATTCCGACTACATCGTCGAACCACAGTTCCTGCGCGTGGCCACAGCTCCCTTTGTCGAATCCGCTGTGGGCTTCGTCCAAACCCCGCAGGCCTACCGTAATGCCCAACCGGGAACGCTGGCGCGTTGGTACGCACTCGCGGATGCCTTTTTCTACCGAGTCGTGCAGCCTGTCCGCGCGCGGGCGCAATCGCTCATTTTCTGCGGCACGATGGGCGTACTCCGCCTCCGCGCGTTGACCAGCGTGGGCGGATGGTCAGAAGATTGCGTTACCGAGGACGCCGAGCTATCAATGCGGTTACTGGCGGGGGGCTGGCGCGGCGTGTATCTCCAAGAAACACTCGGCATGGGGCTCGCCCCAGCCGAGATGAGCGCAGTTCGCTCCCAGCATCGTCGCTGGGCTTTCGGGGGGATGCAGATGCTCCGCATGAACCGCGGGAACCTCGTCTCACATAAGCTCACGCAGCGCCAGCGGATCGATTTCCGGATGAGCCAAGTCTTCTGGGTCGACGGGATCTTTCTGCTGACGGCGACCGCTACATTGGCCACGTTAGTCATCGCCTCTTGGTTTGGCGTGACGCTGGCGATCGATTCGCTGCCGGCCGTCCTGATCTTGGCCTCGGCGCCTTTACTGCTGATGTTTGACGGGATCTTCAAGCTCCGTCTCGCACTACGATCGTCGACGCATGTGAGCGTCCGCGAAGCGTTGGGCGTAATGTCGTTCTGGTATGCGATCAAGCTCAACGACCTACGGGCGTCCTTCCGCGGATGGCTGGGGGCCCGGATACCTTTCGTGCGGACTCCGAAGACCCACCAGCGGGCACCCGGCCGGGCGGCAGCGTTTCGGGCCGCCGTGGGAGCCACGTGGGTCGAGACGTCAATCTTTACCGGATTGATCGGTATCATCACCTATTCGGCCTATCGGTGGGGACTTTTTGCGAAGCACTTGCCAACGCTCCCCGAGGCGTTCTTGCTGGCCTGGCTGAGCTACTATGCAAGCGCTTACGTGGCCGCGCTAGTTTTCGATTACTACTCGCGCACCTCGCTACCGGAGGAAGAGGTTCGGGTCCCGATCCCGTACAAGGGCCCCCAGCCGGCGGCGTCCGAGCTAGAGGGGCGGCCCACGACGTGAGTGCCTCGCGGGACGCTTCCCGCCGGTCCATTAGGCAAACCTTCATGAACCGGTCGAAAGCTCCGGGAGATTAACAATGGAGAAGAGGAAAGAAACATGGCAAAAGATAGTGCCCACGGCGGAGCGACGCTCCGATCGGTCGAAGAACTAAGTTACCACGCCCAGAAGGAGCACGGGCTCGAACCCTCGGACGCGAGAGGCGCGCCCGGCCCGCAACAAGGCGCCCCGGGATTCATTTGCGCGCTTTGCGGCGCACCGTTCGCGAGCAAAGGAATATTGATTCGACACGCCCTCGGGCCCCACTACCGAACCAATCGCTCGGTTTCGTGGGTCTCGGCGCAACCCATCTGATCGAAGGAGAGAGTCGAGAAATCCCCCGATTAGAAAATCGAACGTCGCTCGGAAGGCGCCCTGACCCTCCGACCGCGAGAGGATCGCTGGCCTTGCGTCGTGGACCGAACAGAGAGGTTCGTCGATCAGCAGCTTCGACAGGCACTCCCCGAGAAGGCACAACGCACCGGCACTTTTACGTCCGAGTAAGGGCGCCGGTGGGAGCCAGTTTGAAGACCAAAGGATTTAGCGAGACGTTCGATGGGCGCTTCGTGGCCCGCCGCGACCTCCGGATCGCCCTATTGTCGATCGAAGGAACCAACTGCGACGAGGAGCTTCACGTCGCGTTACGAAAACTAGGCGCCTCGCCCGAGGTAGTTCACCTAAAACAGATGCAAGGCGATCAGGTCGAACCCGACGAGCGACGCCGCCTTTCCGACTATCAGATCCTCCTCTTCCCGGGAGGGTTTTCTGCCGGCGATTACGTCCGCGCCGGAGCTATCTTTGCGGCCCGCGTCCGGGCGGCGGTCGGTCCGGAGCTCGAAGAGTTCGTCCGAGACGGCCGGTTGGTCGGAGGTATTTGCAACGGATTTCAGGTCGTTACCGAGCTGGGCCTCCTCCCCGGCCGTCGAGGAGGGCACCTGGGTCCTCCGAAAGCGGCGCTGCTCACGAATGACTCCGGGCGCTACGAATGCCGACCGACCTTCGTGGCGTGGGAGGGTGGCATTTTCCCTCCACTTTGGGGCCGGCCGGCCGGGGAGCGTTACCTGTTCCCCTCCGGGCACGCCGAGGGTAAGTTGGTGCTCGCTGGGGGGGACACCCAACGACGGTCCCTCGAAGAAGGAGGTCAAATCCTCTTCCGATGGGTGACGCCGGACGGGTCGTGGGCGACCTATCCGTGGAACCCGAACGGGACGGAGGGGAACATCGCCGGCCTCACCAATCCCGAAGGGAACGTCTTTGGATTGATGCCCCACCCCGAACGGGGATTCTTTCGAGATCAGACTCCTGACTGGACTCGCACCGGAACCGGCGAGGGTTTCGCAGACGGCGAGCGGTTTTTCGAAGCGATCCTCCAGTACGCGGAACAACATCTTTAGGGCCGAACCGTCCGCGGAGTCCCGAGTTCGAGCAACCAAACCTCGAGACGTTCCCCTTCGAGGGCGCGCGTGGCCGCCGTGCGCCGCCGGCCCCCGAGCGCCCTCCACTCGTCGTCGAGCGCCCGGAGCGAGGCGGCTGATTGTATTGAAGAAACCAGCACGTAGGCGGCGCCGGTATTCGTCAGATGCTCGGGGAGCGCGTGGAGGATCCGTGCCGTGACCGCGCAGCCATCCGCTCCTCCGTCGATTGCGAGATTGTGCCAGGGATCCGGGTCGCGTGCTTGGGGGTTCGTGGGGAGGTACGGAGGGTTCGCGAGGATCCGGTCGAATCGGCCCAGCCCACGCGCTAGGTCCGTGCGAACGAGGTCGAGTGGAAGTCGCTCGCCCGCGGCCGCTTGGCGCAGTCGCTTCAACGCATAGGGATTGAGGTCCGTCGCAACCACGCGCGTCCCGCGTCGCGCGGCCGCGAGTGACAGGGTCCCACTCCCGCATCCGATTTCGAGCAGGCGACCGGGGACCGAAGCTTCCGCGAACGGGAGGAGGAGGGCCGTATCCTCTCGCGGCGGATAGATCGACTCTGAGGAATCGACTCGCGGTGGCTCAGCGCTCATGGAGATCTCGTGTCACAGTTCAGCGGGGGTGGTCTTCTTATTTCATCGGCCCTTTGCAGAGAACGTTAACGGAGTCTATTCGCTGTGCCTCGTCGTCTCGCTGCACCGGTCAAGATCGGCATTACGGGCCTCCCGGGCTCGGGCAAGACGCAAACCCTCCTGCGGATCATCCAGCTGCTCGAACAGGAAGGGATCACCGTGGGGGGGATGGTGACCGAACCCATCATTGAAAAGCAGCGACGGTCCGGATTTCAGATCATTAATTGGCTCACGAAAGAGCACGAAGTGTTCGCCCACGAGGGAATGAAATCGCGGGTGCGCTCCGGTCGGTACGGGGTCAACCTCGAGGCACTCGAAGGACTCGGCACCCGCGCGCTCTCCGAGGCGCGGGAGCAGGCCGACGTGATCGTGATCGACGAAGTGGGCAAAATGGAGGTCGAGAGTCAGCTTTTCACCCAGAGTGTGGTCGACACCCTCGACACGAACAAATCGATCGTCATGACCCTCCATAAGAAGTCGCGCAACCCTCTCCTCCAGGACATTCGAAGGAGGGACGAACTACGCCTGCTCGAAGTGACCCCGGTGAACAAGAACCTCCTCGCGTTCAAGATCGTCCATCTCCTGACGGGTCGATCGCACTAACTCGCGAATCCCGAGAGGGAGGGACTCGACTGTCTCTTCCACTGACCGTAGGCGAACGGGGCCCGGCCAAGCGGGCGGCCATCTTCTACAACCCCGCGATGGCGTTGGACCGCGATCTGGGGGTCGCGTTCGCCCGAGCGTGGCGCCGCGTCGACCCCGCTCCGAAGCGCGGGTGGGAAATGCTCGCTGCTACCGGAGTTCGCGGGCTTCGATTGCTCCACGAATCCGGCCGGTTCCGGTCGATGTTGTCGACCGAGCAAAATGGCGCGGCCTTTCAAGTGCTCCGGGAGAATGTTGCTCGCTATGCCGGAGAAGGCGCGGCAGCCGATCGTCGGGATGCGCGGGGCGCTCCGGAGGGGGCACCGTTCGATTACGTCGACCTCGACCCGTACGGCTCCCCACTTCCATTCCTCCAACCTGCGATTCGCGCCGTGAAGGAGGGAGGGGTGTTGGGAGTAACCGCCACGGACATGATGGTGCTCGCCGGAGTTGAACCGGGCGCGGCCGAGCGTAAGTACGGTTCTCGGCCAATCCGTGGGAGGCTGGCGCCCGAAGCCGGGCTACGAATCCTCCTCGCCACAGTCGCTCGCCGGGCTCGGGAGGGTGGGCGTCGCATCGTTCCATGGCTCGCGTATGTTCATGACCACCACGTCCGCACCTACGTGCAAATCACCGACCAGCAATCTGAGGTCGCCGACCCCGTCCAAAACATCGACCCCCAGAAGTGGGAGGGCCCCCGTCTTCCCGGTCCGGGCCCGTGGGGGCCGTTTTGGGTCGGGCCGTTACTAGACGTTCACGTCGTGGCAGCTCTGGAACCCCCGGTGGAACCGGCCGATCCATGGGGAGTGCGACGTTGGATCGAAACCTGGGGCCAGGAAACTCTCGCCGATCGGCCCTTCTTCTATGAGTCGAACGAATTGGCCCGCACCCTATCTCTCTCCCATCCGCCCCCGGTCGACGCTCTAACCTCGGCTCTCAAGGCCCGAGGGTTCCAGGTGGCGCGAACTCGGGTCCGCGACGGCGCGTTCCGTACCACGGCTCCGCGTTCCACCGTCGAGGAAATCGCCCGGGACCCGCGCCTGAGGGGTCACTCCCAGAACGCCCGGGTGCGTGCATAGCTTCGCTCGGCTCGCAGGATCTCGGTGAGCAGGTCGTCCTCATTCCGATAGAGCCGCATGAGCAAGCGCCGCGCGGTATCCGGACCCACGCCGCGCGCGGCCAAGCAAAACAGGGCCCGCTCGCCATAGTTAGCGAGCAGTTCGGCCGACGTGTACGCACTTCGAACCAAGTTCTCCATTCCCGGGGGGAGGTCGCGAGGCGCTCGGCGGCTCTTCGGACGTTCCTTTGCCTTCCACTTCCGCTTCGCGTACCGGGATAGGCGATCGATCTCGTCCGTGCGT
The DNA here is from genome assembly GCA_049300255.1 of Thermoplasmata archaeon. Lineage (GTDB taxonomy): Archaea > Thermoplasmatota > Thermoplasmata > Lutacidiplasmatales > UBA184 > Lutacidiplasma. Next base: position 156,394 of record JBAQJJ010000040.1, on the reverse strand, counting down.
CGGGGTGACAGCACGGCGGAAAGGGACCCGTGGCATAGGAGACACCGGCTTCCTCCTTCCCTCCGATACTGCTCGGCAGTTGTCGTCCGGACAAATCCGCACCGTAGGCAGACGAGCGTTAGCGCTTCCTTCGAGAGCCGTTGCTGAACCGCCCGCAACAGGGTCGGCGGCGGAATATCGAGCACGACCCGCCACTTCAGTCGTCCGATCGGGTGGTCGGTCCAGGTCGATGCGGCCGATGGCGCGATTCCAATCCTTCCGTCTCGGATCGCTTCGAGCACTTGGCGCGCGTGCTCGACGTCGTAGCGATCGTGCAGGGTCTTTTCCAGCGCCTCGAGGCCGAGCGGCGTCATTTGAGCTTCCTGCAGCAGAGGTTCCAGCATGCGGAGGTCGCGAGGGTCCGCCGTCGAGGGAAGGACCCCGAGCTTCCGCGCGAGCGAGAGAAACACCCACCGATAGTCGAGCCCGGTCGGTACAAGTCGGTCCATCAACCCCTCGAGGATCTGCGGGTCAATCGCCAGCGCATCGCGTAGTGTCGCCGGGTCGACGGCGATCGGTAGCTCGAGGATGAACCAGGTCGGCTCGACCGCGAGTACTTCGACGCGCGCCCCGAGCCGCTCCGTGAGCACCCCCGCCGCTCCCAGCGCGAGGGTTTCGTTCGTTCGCGTTCCGAAGCAGGCCCCGTAGACGACGACGCGGCCCTGAGGCGTGATGGTGATCGTGCGATCATCGGGGATCACTCCGGACGTGCGCCCCTCGTCTCGCCAAGCCGCAAGTCGGGCGCGCCCGAAGTCGGGCACCGGATACCGTTCGTAGTCGCCTTCTCGACGCAAGCGTCCGATTTCCTGTGCGACATCAAACGGCACCGGGAGGTCCTCGCCCGCCCACCGGGGCTCCTGTCCGATCTCGGACACCGTCTCGACCAACAATTCCTGGTCCCGATACTCTACGACCCGCCAAGTCCGGCCGTGCAAAAGAAAGATTTCCTGCGGTTGGGCCAGAATCTGAGTCAGCACGAACCGCTCGTCGAGCGTGCCGATCAGTCGACGAGTGGCGATGTCGCGGAGCCGATACGTCCGCTCATCTGGGATGAGGGAGAGCGTCGCGTAGAAACGGTCGAGCGTGCCGCGTCCGGGGCGGATGCGGCCCGGCAAATCCTCCCGCGCGAGTCCGAGACGTTCCAGATAGTGGAGGAGATCGGACCATTCGCCGTCAGAGAGTTCCGAGGCGACCGCCGCGTGACGCAACGTCTGCGACAGGGTTGCGGGGTCCTGGGCTCCCCCGGCGCGCAGGGCGGCAAGGACCTGTTGGGCGATCGCGAGGCGGTTGCGGGTACGCCACCGGATCGGTTCGAGCTCGCCGGCGCGCGCGCGTCGGGCGAGCACGGCCGACTCTTCGAGATCCTCTTCATCGAGCGCCAGGACCGTGCCATGGATCGCTCGATCCAGTCGATGGCCGGAGCGGCCGATGCGCTGGACGAGTCGGCCGACCTGATGCGGCGACCCAAATTGGACTACGTGGTCGACGCCGCCGATATCAATGCCGAGCTCCAGCGACGACGTGGCCACGAGGGCACGCAGTTCACCGGCGCGGAAGGCGCGCTCCGCTTCTTCGCGGACCTCCCGCGAGAGCGATCCATGGTGGACCGCGATCGCGAGGTCGGGTGCCATCCGAATGAGACGCGCCGCCAATCCCTCGGCGGTGGGCCGCGTATTGACGAAGATGAGGGTCGTAGTGTGGGCCCGAATCTCCTTCTCGAGTTGCTGAAGGCCCGCGAGCAAGATCGGCTCCGCTTTGAGTTCGCTCACAAGTGCGGGCTCGAGCGCTGGGGCCCCGACCTCAGGCAAGGTGGCCAGAAGCTCAATCGTGCGCGGCTGGGTCACGATCCGAATTTCGATGCGACGTGGCGGTGGGGCGAGGAACTGGGCGACGGCTTCCGGGTTTCCAACCGTGGCCGAGAGCCCTACTCGGCGCACCGGACGTCCGACCCAGGCATCCAATCGTTCGAGGGTGAGCGCCAGTTGGGCGCCCCGGTCCGACGGGGCCAACTCGTGCACCTCGTCAATGATGACGGCTCGAAGATTTCGGAGGGATTCTCGTAGGCGCGCACCGACCAAGAGCAGTTGGAGGGTCTCGGGAGTTGTCAGCAGCAGGTCCGGGGGCCGGCGCGACTGGGCCAGCCGCTGAGCGGCCGATGTATCCCCGTGGCGAACCGCCGCGGTGAGTCCGATCTCCCGCACCAACTGCACGAGGCGTTGCTCGAGGTCACGGTTCAACGCCCGCAAGGGGGTCACGTAGAGCAAGCTCACGCCCGGCGATGGATCCTTGAGCTGCCGAGAGAGGAGCGGAAAGAGGGCCGCCTCGGTTTTGCCGGAGCCTGTGGGGGAGATTAGGAGCGCGTCGGAGGGAGTGTGCAACAGCGGAAATGCAAGCCGCTGGATCTCCGTAAATTCGGTGATTCCCAACTGACGCGCCGCAACGAGGATGCGTCGATCAAGTCGATCGCTCAGGGCCGGGGCATCCACGGACATTGCGAGGAGGAACGGGGTGGAATACCTGCGTCCGATAACGATGGCGGAACCGGGTGTCGCCCACGCCGCCTACGCGGAGCTTCCCGGGTCGAGATCGAGCATGCGCAGTCCGAAGCTCTCGTTCAGAGGGCGTCCGAAGACACGACCCGGGAACGTTTCAAGATACACCTCGGCCAACACCCCGATCGTAGCCTGGAGCAAGTGTCCTCCGACACATCGGTGGTCCGAACCGACGAGCCCCACGTGTACGTGAACGGAGGGTTCCCCGTCGTTCTCGGCAATGCTCCCGTGCATGGAGATCAACTCGTGCGGCTCCCGGAGTTCTTGGGGCTGATACTCGCTCCCGTTCCAATAGCCCACGGTTGCGCGCTTCAGCATTCCGATGCCAGAGATCACCACGGCCGCTCGGAGACCCTCGGCTTCCGCGAGTGTGCGCAACGCATCGAAGAGGTCCTGTCCGTCATCAAGGCGGAGCATCCAACGGGAGCCGTCATGCACCGATTGCATGCACGCACCCAACCGGGCGTCGTCTATGGAAGTTGCGCCCCGCGAGCTCACCGGATGGCAAACGGTTTTCCGTGAGCGTCGGGTGCCGGGAGTCTCGTGACGAGCGTTGTTTCCTCCGCTGAGTTCGCCGCTCGCCGACGCGATGTCCGGGAAGTGGTGCGTCGGCTGACCGATGGAGGGCCCGCGCTGGTTGCCCTCTCCGGGGGTGTCGATTCTTCACTCGTGGCCTCCTTGGCCTATGAGGCGCTCGGTCCGCAAGCAATCGCGGTCACGTTGGTCGGCCCGGCGGTTAGCGAGCCGGAGCGGAGTCGTGCCCTCCGAGTCGCGCAATCCATCGGCATCTCCCACGAACTAGTGGAAGCGGATCCCTTGGCGAGCGACAGCTATCGAGAGAATACGGCGAATCGATGCTATTTCTGCCGGGTTACAGAAACCGCGGCGCTTCTTCGATTGGGGGCGATCCGCGGGGTCCAGCAGTATCTCGACGGGGTGCACCTTGACGACCTAGGGGCTGATCGTCCGGGGCTGCGCGCGATGCAGGAAGCCGGATTTGACCATCCGTTGGTTTGGGCCGGATGGCGCAAGTCTGAGGTGCGTCGGCTGGCTCAGTTGCGGCAACTGCCAAACTGGGACCAGCCATCGGACGCGTGCCTGGCTTCCAGGGTTCGCCATGGTATGCCGATCACAGCAGAGCTTTTGCGCAAGATCGAGCGAGCCGAGAATCATGTCCTCGGACGGGGGTTTCGGCGCGTCCGGGTCCGAGTGGACGCCCAGAGCGCTCGAATCGAAGTCGATGCGGACGAGGTGACACGATTGTTGGAGGAACCCCTGGCCACGGAGGTAACGGCCGCCGTCCGGTCGGAGGGATTCACGGAGGTCGAGATCGATCGGCACGGATACCCGGCGCGGCCCGGCGCTTGAAACGAGTGCATGCCGAAGAATCCAACCCCTGAGGCCGCACCCTCCCCGCCGCTCCCCGGGCGGTTTCGCCTGGAAACGGAGCTGCTCGCCCAAGGCGATCAACCGAAGGCGATTGACGAGCTCGTCCGGCGGGTCGGTGGGGGAGAGAACTATGTCACGTTGCTCGGCGTGACCGGCTCCGGAAAGACCTTCACGATGGCCCACGCGGTCGCGCAGCTCCAGCGGCCCACGTTGGTGATCTCGCCGAACAAGACGCTCGCGGCGCAATTGGTCAGCGAATTTCGAGGACTGTTTCCGTCAAACGCCGTCGAATATTTCGTGAGTTACTACGATTACTATCAGCCCGAGGCCTACGTTCCGCAGATCGATCTGTACATCGAGAAGGATGCGTCGATCAATGAAGAAATCGACCGACTCCGCCATCGCGCGACGCAAGCCTTGCTCACACGACGGGACGTTCTCATCGTCGCGTCGGTGAGCTGCATCTACGGATTGGGGTCGCCCGAGGATTACCGCGCCTCGGTGATCTTCCTAAGCCAAGGCGAGTCCCGCGACCGGCGCGAGCTCCTCGAACAACTGGTTCGGATGAAGTATGTCCGGAACGATCTCGAACTGAAGCGCGGGCGATTTCGAGTCCGCGGGGGGACGATCGATGTGATGGGGGCCGGGGAGAACTTGTTCCGCATTGTGCTCGAGGGGACCCAGGTTTCCGAACTCTTCGAGATCGATCCCATCACGCAGGACGAGGTCCGCTCGCTCCACGAGTTATCGATCTTTCCCGCGACCCACTTTCTCACCGTCGATGAGCGTCTGCGCGGCATACTCGCGGAGATCGAGCGGGAGCGCGATTCCCGAGTCTCGGAATTGCAGCGCGCGGAGCAGATCGTGGAGGCTCAGCGGCTCCGGGGGCGAACGAACTACGACCTGGAGATGATCCGTGAGACCGGGTACTGCTCGGGAATCGAGAACTACTCCCGCTACTTTGCCGGTCGCAAGCCGGGCGAGCCGCCGTATACGCTCCTCGACTTTTTCCCCCAGGATATGCTGACCTTCATCGACGAGTCGCACGTGACCATCCCCCAGCTCCAAGGGATGTACAAGGGCGACCGAAGCCGCAAGGACAATCTGGTCGACTTCGGATGGCGGCTTCCTTCGTGCCGAGATAATCGGCCGTTGAAGTTCCCCGAATTCCTCACACGCGTCCAACAGATCGTCTTCGTGTCCGCGACTCCGGGACCGTTTGAACGTAAACTGTCCCCGGAGTTGGTCGAACAGATCATTCGACCTACGGGGCTCGTCGACCCCGAGGTCGAGGTACGACCGGTTAAGGGCCATATCGCCGACCTGATTGCGGAGCTGAAGCAGGTGACGGCTCGAGGCGATCGTGCGCTCGTCACCACCCTGACCAAAGCGACGGCCGAGGATCTCACGAATTACCTCACCAACCAAGGGCTGCGGGTGCGGTATCTGCACTCCGATGTAGAGACGTTGAAGCGGATCGAGATCCTTCGGGATCTGCGGCTTGGGCGATTCGACATCTTGGTCGGAATCAATCTGTTGCGTGAGGGACTCGATCTTCCGGAAGTGAGCCTGGTGGCCATCTTGGACGCGGACAAAGAGGGGTACTTGCGGAGCGAGACATCCTTGATCCAGACCTCGGGACGCGCCTCACGCAACGTGCTGGGGAAAGTGATCCTGTATGCGAACCGGACGACCGGATCGATGGAGCGCGCCATCGCCGAAATGCGGCGTCGGCGGATCACTCAGGTCGAGTTCAATCAAGCCCACGACATTGTGCCCGAATCCATCCGCAAGGATGTGCGCTCGATCCTGGCTCCCGAGGTGGAGGCGCCGAGCGGGTCGCTCTCCGTCGAGGGCCTTGGAAAGAAGTGGAAGGAACGACTGCCGCTCCTGCTGGCCAACCTCGAAGAGGAGATGCGCTTGGCAGCGGAGCAGCTGGATTTCGAGGAAGCGGCCCGGATCCGGGACCGCATTCGACAGCTGAGCCGCGAGGCCGAGGACAGCGGGCTCCTACGACGCACCGCCAAAGCACGGTCCGCGTAAACGACATTTGCACCACCGGTCAAGAGAGATTTATCCGCTGTTGTCGTTCCCCACGGGTATGCCGCCCGACGCGCCCGTCGTTCCCGGGGATTCGCTCGCCGCGTTACGGCGTAGTGGGACGGTCACGGAGCTCTTGTTCCTTTACGAATGTGCCACCCTCGAGCCGACACAGTTCAAACCAATCGCCCATCGGCTGGGACTGACCGTCCAAGCCGTGTCGCACATCTACGGCCAGCTCACGCGACGCGGATATGTCGAATATCGCAACGGTCGATATCGCCCAACGGTGCGCGGCGTGGCGTGGCTCCATGAGGCGCTCGGAGGCTTGGGGGAGGACGTGCGGGAGCGCCTAAATCGCCTGCAAGTCGTTCGATCGTGCCGCGCGATCGCGCTCGCGGATCTGGCGGAAGGCGATCCCGTATCGATCGAATTGAAGGATGGCTTACTATCTGCTGCCGCCGGAAGCGGGGGAGCATCCCGTGGGCGGGTCGCGAAGGGCGGCCGACGCGGGTCGCTCGTCACCATCTCCGGCTTGGAAGGGATAGTCCCGCTGCTCCCCGCTACGGTGTCCGTCCGCACTCTTTCCGAAAGCGACCTGCAGGACCCTGCCTTCGCCGAACGGCTTCGCACGGAGCTGGATCGAAAACGCCCGGGTCTGCTCGGGGCTCAGGGGCTTGAAGCGTACCACGCTCTTCGATCGGCCACCGATCGATCGATCCAGCGGTTCGCCGTGGCGGCGAGCAGTCGCGAGGCCTCGCAGATCGGCGTACCGAGCACAGTTTTCGTGATCGAGAGCGAGCTCCCGCGACTGCTGGCGTCGTTCGCGGAGACTAATCCGCCGCCCCTTGAGGTCTTACCGTTGCCGCGCCCCGCTCGACGCCGGCGGCGGGGAAAGCGGGGCGCCTGAAGGACCATCGGCCGGTAGCGCCCGGATCGCCCGAACGACGGCCTCCGGGCTCGAAACTTCGACGGCTCCGGCTACCTCAAGACGCTCCCAGAGCTCGCGAGCCTTGCCCTGAGTGAAGTCTCGCTTCGAAAGTGGCGGTTCGGCGACGAGTAGAATTGGCACTCGAGCGAGGTAGGGTACCAGATCCTCGAGATTGGAAAGGTTGGAAGGACCCACCGCGAAGGGTGCGACCACGATGACGCGCGCCGCGTCCAGAAACTGCCGATTGTGGGCGCGAACCTCCGGGCCTATCGGCGCAAACGGAATCTCCACCGCCGATGGCAAGCCGAGTCGTTCTGCCGTCTCGGTGTCCGAATCCAGCAGATGGAGCGCCCCGACGGTAACGCGGAACCCCTCGTCCACAAGCGCCCGAAGGTAGGGTCCAGCAGCCCCGCCCCCGGGAACGACGTGGACGGAGCGCCCCTCGGGGCGCGTGACTGCGGGACCCCGGTTCACGAGCACATGATGCGGCAACAAGTATGGGACGCCGCTCCGCGGGTCCTGACGTAGGTCCGCCGATACCCCCCACACCCGGGCCAGCAGCTCTTCGGAGAGGACCTCGCGGGGGGTCCCCTCTTGGTACTTGCGTCCACGGGATAGGACCACGATCCGGTCGGCGAATCGAGCCGCGAGGTTGAGGTCGTGCATCGCGGCGATCACCGCCACGCGCCGCCCCTCGATCAGACCTCGCACGCGAACGAGGAGATCGAGCTGGTGACCGATATCCAAGTGGGAAGTAGGCTCATCGAGCAGGAGGAGTGGCGCCTCCTGGGCAATGGCACGCGCGAGGATGGCGCGCTGTCGCTCCCCGCCACTGATCGAGAGGACACCGTCGCCGGCGCGGTCGCCCAGTCCCATCTGATCGAGGATGGCCATAGCGTGCTGGCGGTCGGCCTCCGACTCCCCTTCGAGCCATCCCAAATGCGCGTTCCGGCCGTAGAGTATGTAGTCGATCAACGGCACGTCGTCGCGCGGAGTTTCCTCCTGGGGTACCCATGCCACCCGTCGGGCACGCTCGCGGACCGTGAGAGTTTCCGTGGGATTTCCGAACAGCTCCACCGCGCCGGGCGGGGAGGGGAGGAGACCTAACACCGCGCGGATCAAAGTGGTCTTACCGGATCCATTAGGCCCCGCGAGCGCTACGAACTCTCCCTCGGGAACGACCAGGTCGACGTCGCGGAGTGCCGGCCGCGTTCCATAGTGAATGGTCAAGTGACGGAGGCGAAGCGCGGGCGAGCGGCCCGCGGGGGGGATCACAGGTCTCCCATGGTCGTCGAACGCCGGCGTCGGTAAAGGAGATAGAGGAAGAACGGCGCTCCCGCGAAGGCCGTGAAGATGCCGATCGGTAGCACGCTCGGGGGCAACACGATGTACGAAAGATCTCGCGCGACGACCAGAAAGGTGGCCCCCACTACGACCGCGCCGGGCAATACGATACGATAATCTCGGCCCGCTACGCGTCGCACTACGTGGGGCGACACCAACCCCACAAAGCCGATGATCCCCGTGAAGGCGACGGCGATGGCGGTGACAACGGAGGTGAGCAAGAGCAGCTGAATGCGAACTTTCCGAGTGTCGACTCCCATGCTCTGGGCGACATCGTTCCCGAGTTGCATCAGGTTCAATTGACGGCCAAATAGGACGAGCAACGTGCCGCCGACCAAGACGACGCCGAAAGCGAGTCCATCCGTCGTCCACGACGCCGTCAATCCTCCTAACAGCCAGAAGTCGACCTGGAGGCTTCCGGTCGGATTGTACAGCAGGAGCAGCGTGAGGATCGCCGATAAGAAACTATTCAGCGCCACCCCCGTCAGGAGGAGCGTCTCGATCGAGCTGTAGCGACCCCGGGCGGCGGCGAGGATGGCGAGGCCGGTTCCCATCGCGCCCAGGAAGACGAAGAGCGGCAGCGCCAGATTCGCCTCGCGCTCCCCGATGTTAAAGACGAACACCATCGAGGCTCCCAGAGCCCCGCCGGTCGAGAGTCCCAGCAAGTACGGGTCGGCCAGGGGGTTACGAAACACGCCCTGGAGTGTCGCGCCCGAGATTCCGAGTGCCCCGCCGGCGACGACCGCCAGGAGGATCTCCGGAATTCGCTCCTGCCAGACAATCGACTCAAACGCCTGACACTGGACGACGGAAGATGTCGCGCCAACACACGGATTCGCAAACCAGGCGCCCCCCGAGAGCTGATGGAAAAGAATGCGCAGCACCGTCGAGGCCGGAATGGGATAGGCGCCGATGAGCGGGGATAGCAATACGGCCCCCGCCCCGATCGCAATCAGGAGGGTCAGCAGAAGCGTCCGGTGGCCCGGCCCCGTCGGGATGGAGGAAGACGCAGGTGGGGCGCCCTCCGGCGCCCTCGCCTCGCGCACGGCCTAAACCGTGTTGCCCGGATGTAGGATCTCGACCAATTGGGGTAGCCCGTCCAAGATCATCGTCGGATCAGGCTCCGTCAGGAAATTGGAGTTGATGCCCACTGCATTTCCGTCTTGGACCGCGGAAATCTGCGACCATTCGGGGCCGAACTGTTGGTAATAGGTCAAGTTCAATCCAAATCCGAGACCGTAGATCAGGAAATCGGGCGTGCTGGCCAGAACGACTTCGGGCGAGAGTTCGGGATAGGGAAATGTCGCGTTGGCCGAGATGCTACTCGCGCTCGCAAGTTCGATCAGGGATTGACCGAACGTGCCCGGACCATAGGTCCAGTAGCCGTTGGAATCAACGTCGTACGTCACTAAGACCGTGGGGAATTGGCTCCCGTTATCCGTGAGATTCTGCTGGAACCCGTTCGCCGCTCCCAAGACCGATTGCAGCTGCACATTCAGGGCGCTGGCCTTGGAGGGGATATTGAAGATCTCGCCGAGCAACGTAATATCGACGAGGATGCCGCTCAGCGTGGGGGGTTGCAGCATGACGACGGGGATGTGAAAGTCCACGCTGATCGTCTCGACGTCGGCCACAGAAACGATGGTCGACGCGAGGACCAACTGAGGGGAATCGTTCAGGAGCTGCTCCGCGTCAAAGGTTGGGCCAATCTGGACGCACATCGAGCTACTCAGATTCCAGAGCGAGATTTGATCCGGCGAGTAATCGTCGGACAAGCCGCCCAAACTGGGGGCATAGCAGTCGACCCCTACGACGTGACTGCGCAGTCCCAAACGGAACATCGAATCCATGATGCTGGGGGAAAGTACGACAACGCGCGCCGGATCTGTTGGGACCGTGACGGTGCGCCCCAGGTCATCGGTGACGACAAGATTGCCGGGAGTGGTCGACGGCTGGAGCTCGTAGTAGAGGGCGGTCGCCGCCACGGCAACGCCCGCCACCACGAGCAGCGCCACGACGAAGACAACCGCGGAAACTGTTCGGGGGCGAGGAGCGACCGGGGTGTTCGGGTTCAACTCCATTGGATTCCGTGCAAACGTGCTTTAACATAAACATTGTGCTCGCGGAAGCGCCCGCGCCGTAGGCGGTCGCCGGCGTCCTCCGCACAACAAAGGCTAAGTCCCCGTGGTATGAGCGCGTTCAGGGAGGGAGCATAGGCTAACTTGGCAGACCAGCGGGCTCCAGTCAGGACTCCGTCATGGAGTTCTGGGAATTGGGTCTGCGGAGGAACGCGTCGCGTTCCTGTGACGATTGACTGGAGCGCGCGGAGAGACCCGCATATCGGGGTTCAAATCCCCGTGCTCCCACTGCCCCCTCCTATCGGCCCGGTCGCGACCTAGCTGCCCACGGTCCACAATTGGAAAGTTACCCATCTGTTTCCGTGCACAGGCCCGGGGAGGACGGTAATAGCCGAGCCTTTCTCCCGACTGGCCGTTATAGTGAATCGTCCTGTGCGACTGCTCGTCATCACCGGACTTCCAGGGACAGGCAAAACCGCCGTTGCGGAGATACTCCGGCCTCAACTAGGCCCTGGTTGGACTATCCTACACGGCGACGATTTCATCGGAGTTACGATTGCGTGCTACCCCAGGAAGCCGTGGGAGGAGATTCGGGGACTTCTACCCTACTTCGTCGGATGGGCGGTCGGAAACGAGTTGTCGGATGGATGGAGCGTACTGGTCGAGGCACACTTCCGGGACCCGGAGGAGATCCAGCGCTTCAATCGGGGAGTAAGAGACCTCTTCGGACGGACCTTATCGCCCGAGATCGTCGTGCTCGAGGCCGATACTCTCGCAATCGCAAACCGTCTTTCAAGTGACTCCAACCGAGAACCGTCTTGGATCGGTTCCGACCGCGAGATGAAGTTCCTCGATTGGCTCAGGGCTAGCCGGCCGGACCCATCCCTCCCAGGGACCCGGATCGATGTACATGGTCTCTCGAGAGACGAACTCGCCTGAATGGTTGCCACGGCCTTCGAACTTAGGTCGGAATAAAGTCGGTACGCGCACCGACCCGAGGATTTCGGTGACTTCCTCATTATATTGAAGCCGAACTAGTGGGGGCCGACGACAGAAGGTGTGTCGCATGTTGATCTATACCGGGGTACGAGTGCGTGACCTGGAACGGTCGCGTCGGTTTTACACCGAAGGACTGGGTCTTCGCCTCAAAGCGCGTGGTCGTATGGCGGCCGGCGGGATCTGGGAAGAGCTCGAGGATCCGGAAACGCACGCATTGCTCGAGTTGAATTTCTATCCAGGCGATCCGCCGTATGCAGAAGGTGACGAGCTCGATCACCTCGGCTTCGAAGTCCACGATCTCGACGGAATGGTCCGGAAGCTGGAGACACTCGGCGCGAAGGTCCGGATCGCCCCCTTTCGTGGAGAGAGCGATCGACTGGTCTTCCTCTCGGATCCGGATGGCATCTGGATCGAGCTCAATGAATCGGTCGGCAGCGATCTGCCGCCGACATCGAAAGCAGTCGATTGATTTGGGTGAGGGCCAATGCAGCCCCAGGGATTTCTCTCCCACCAACGGCATTAAGGGACGCACGTTCTCTGAGTACGCAGGTTATCCGTGGGTGGCTCCGCCCAAGTTTCTTCTAACGGGAGTCCCCCCAACCCCGGCATTCCAATTCTGCGGCATTCGCTGACCCTGAGCTCGGCCGGGGTGTTCCTGGCCAGTCTTGCCATTCAGTTTATCGGATTCATCGCGACCGTTGCGTTGTATCACTATGTCGGCACCGGGAACAGTGGCCAGACGCTACTGGGCACGGTCCAACTCTATTTGCTCATCGGCTCGTCGATCAATAACGTCGCGGATCTGCGGATCGGGTCCGCATTCGTCTTTTTTGTGGCGCGTGGGAAGGATCCGCGCGGCAGTACGGGGACGTATCTCATTCTGCGAAGCCTGATGGTGGGGCTCGCCGGGCTGACGATCTTTGCCCTGGCGCCCGTCTCAGTCCTCGGGGCTACACTCGCCCCGACCCCCCAAGACCTCGAAATCGTGGGGGCCTTCGCCGCAATGCCGTTGCTGTGGTCGTTATCCACCGTCTACAATCAGCTCCTCGTCGCCCAGGGCAACTCGCTCCGGGCCCAGGTCCCGAGTCTGGTGGAAGCGTGCGTGCGCACGCCGATCCTCGTCTATGTGGCGATCTACTCTCCTTCCATCTGGTCGATCACCATTGCCTACGCGATCGGAGCCACGGCTTCGGCGGTGGTCTCCCTCCCGACAACCCTCCGACTCGCAAGCTGGTTCAAATCCTCCGAGGCCCGCCTGATGTTCCGCTACGCGTGGCCCCTGATGGGCGGGCTCATGCTCGGGTTCCTCGCGACGAACTCGATCCCCTTCTTAGTGGCGGCGAAATTCAACACGCAACAGCTCAACATCTTTCTCGCGGCCAACGCCTTTCGGATTCTCGCGCTGTCGATCCCGGCCGCGATTATCGTCCCCCTCTTTCCGTATCTGTCGGGTAAGCACAAACAAGCCGAGTACGAGACCGTCCGGTCCGGAACTTGGCAGGCGCTCCGGTATACGGCGATCGTCATCGTACCAGGGGTCGTCGCCCTGGTCGTCTATCGCGTGAACTTTCTGAATATCCTCGCCAACGCGTCATACGCGCACTCGGCCGCGACTCCGCTCGCGATTCTCGCAATTTCTTCCGTTCCGTTAGCGTTGAGTCAAGTGATCGGCACGGCGCTTAATTCGATCGGGCAACAACGCCTGGAGCTGTATCTGACGGCGGCCCAGATTGTGGCGCTGTTCGGAACCGCTTTCCTGCTGTTTCCCCCGATCACCCTCTACCCCGGGATGAGTGGGGTGGTGGCAGCGTCCGTCGCGACGCTCGCGTCGGCCATTGTTGCCCTCGTCCTCAATACCTACTTCATGCACCGCTTGATGGCCGTACGGATCCGCCTCCGGTCCATCGTCTCGATCGTCGTCAGCGCGGGCGTGAGCTTCTTCGCGGTTTCCCAGTTCAATTCACACCTACCGGTGAACCGCTACTACCAGCTGCTCCTAGGCGTCCTGATCGGCTATACGGCGTACCTACTGATCCTCGCCTTGATTGGAGAACTGAGCCGCCAAGATGTCCGCCTGATCGGTGGCTCCATTGGGATACCACGTCGCCTAACGGATCCCTTTGCTCGGCTGTGTTGGCGCGAAGACTCTCCGGCCGTCAATGCCGCCGATTTGAGCCACGCGAGGGGGCTGCGCCCGCTCGAACTCCCGGAGACGTTTACGGGCGAAGGGGAGCATGCAGACGTCTTTGCCCCCGTCGGGCCATCCGCCCCGGATGAGGAGTCCTTCCCCGGCCCCCCTACGGGGGAATCGTAGCCGGGCCACGAGCGCCATCGTGCGGGATGTTAGCAAGGCCTACGGCTCCAACGGGGTTCGATTTGTCGTCGACCCTGCGGCAGAGAGCTTAAGGGGGGGCGGCCCCTCTTTGAAGACGAGGCAATTGCCGATGGTGCAAGTCGAAATCCGACCCGCGGCCGTAGAGCAGGTCCGGCGTCTGATCGCGGGGCAGAAGCCAGAGATCGGGGTTCGCGTGTATGCCCAGGCCGGCGGAGGAGGGGGTTCCTGCTGCGGCGGGGGAAGTGGGGTCGTTCAATTCGGCATGGCCTTCGCGAAGCCACGTACCGATGACGAGGTCGTCAAGGTTGATGGATTCTCCATCATCGTGGACCCGATGAGCGTTCAATTGGTCAACGGCGCCATTATCGACTACGTCGAGAATCTTAGTGAGTCCGGATTCAAGATTTCCAACCCTTCGCTGCCCGAGCCCGACGACGCGGGCAAAACGGGGGGCTGCACGTCTTGCGGAAGCAATTCCGCAAACGGTGGCGGCTGCGGCTGCGGTTAGAACGATCACTACCGAACCCAGTTCGGGGCCTCCGATTCAGATCCGTATCGCTCCGCGTGGAGCGCGCGATTGCGCGCCTCCGTGAACGGGGACGAGAACCGATCCGCCTTGAGGAGTTTTAGACCCTCGTCGCGGGATGCCTCGAATCGGTCGCCACGGTGGCGCCCTCAGCGCGCCCTTCGTTAAGTATCGTCTCGAAGTGGGCTCGCGCTCATGACGGGGGATGCCCTGCGTTCGGTCAATCTGCGGAAGATCTACCGCTCCCGCGGCGCCCCGGAGACCGAAGCGCTGGCGGGCGTCTCGATGTTCGTCGCGCGGGGCGAACGCGTCGCGCTCCTCGGTCGGAACGGGGCGGGGAAGACGACCTTCCTGAAGATCGCCTCCACTCTCCTCCGGCCCACTTCCGGATCGATCGAGGTCCTTGGCATCGACGTCGACCGCCATCCCGAAGCGGCACGGCCCTTCATCGCCGTCGTTCCGCAAGAGGGGAAGCCGTTCTTCCACCTAACCCCCCGCGAGCAGGTCTACACGTATCTGCGCGCTCGCGGGATCGACCGGAAGACGGCGCGGCAGCGCACGGATGAAGCGCTCGCCCAGATGGACCTGACGGACTTTGCGGACCGGCTTTCGATGACGCTCTCGGGGGGGCAGCGGCAACGCACGATGGTGGCCACCGTAGTCGCGACGGAAGCGCCGCTCCTCTTCCTGGATGAGCCAACGATTGGCATGGACCCATTTGCTCGCCGCCGCGTTTGGGAATCGTTCCGCCAGCTCACGCGGAAGGGGTCCACGCTCTTGCTGACCACGCACTATCTGGATGAGGCGGAGGCCCTTTCCCAACGTCTGTACATTATCGAGGAGGGCCGTGTGCTCGTAGAAGGAACCTCGGACGAACTCAAGCGCCAGGTCGGCGGGTCAATCAAGGTATCGATTCACGAGGGAGTCCCGCATCGCGCGTCCTTTGCCTCGTTCGGGACGGGAGTCGCCGAGGGCAGCACGTTGCATGTGATCGTGGAACCGGGGACCTTACCCGAGATCATGCAAACCGCGCTCGCGATGAATCTGACCGCTTCCGTCGGGCCGGTTACCTTGGAAGAAGCGTTCCTGCGCGTCGTGGGCCGTCAGATCGACTCGGAGGAGTAAGATGGACGCGCATCCGAGAATCCGACCGTTCCATGGACTGGCATCGTTCTTCTACACCGAACTGTGGGTCCAGTTGCATGAACGACTCGCGATGGCCACCGCGGTGATCGTCCAAGGGGTCATCCTCGTCTTCGTCTGGATCCTGAATCCCTCCCTCCTCGGCGTGGCGCTGCTAGGAGCGATCCTGTTCTCGGCGTTCGGAATCGGCCAGCGGGTTCAGAACGAGGCGGCGTACATCCGGATCGACCACAAGCTGAACAACTTGTACCTCGCCTCGCCCCTGACTCCCGAAGCCTACTTCTTGGGCATGTCGCTCGGGATCCTGGTCGCCTATCTTCCGCCGATCGCGGTCCTGGTCGTCTTGGCCCTGATCGTCATACACTTCACTTGGGTCACTGCCGCGCTCCTCGCCATCACGGCCCTCACGCTCGTGATCTTCTCCTCGTCGACCGGTTACTTCTTTTCGACCCTGTTCCAGGACAACCGGGCCATATGGCCGTATGCGTCCCTCTTCTACAATCTCTTCGGGGTGCTCCCGCCGGTCTTCTACCCGCTTGCGTTGTTTCCCCTGGCCCTGCGCCCCGCGGCCCTCCTCATTCCCCCCAGTGCGGCGGCGGCGCTGCTCCAGTGGTCGATCGGGGTGACCTCCCTCACGGGAAACGAGCTCGCACTGACCGCCGGTGGGCTCGCGGTCGAGACCGCCTTGGTCTTCGCCTTCGCGATCTACTGGGCCCGGCGGACGGCCCGGGAGAACTAAATGGCGACGATCGACGAGCGCGCGTTCCCGAACGTGCCCCGGCAGGGACGCGCGCTCCCGGCCTTCGCTTTGGTCGGATGGCGTTGGATCAGCCGAAACCCCGCGGTGACCATCGCTCCGATCCTCCTGCCCTTCATCTTTCTCTATTTCCTGAGCTTGATCTCACCGCCCAGCCTGCGCCCCCTCGAGATCGTGGGAGCGATGCTCTTCACGATGCAGAACGTCGGAAACTGGGTCCTGGGCGACTCGGCGACCTACCGGGTCGAGTGCGCACTGCAGGACCTCTTCGTCGCCTCTCCGCTCGGGCGCGTCCGGTACCTGTTCGGGATTGCGTTCGCGAACTTGATCGCCATGATACCGGCGCTCGCCGTTCTCGCGGGCTTGCTCCTGTGGGAGAGCGGCCAGTTGGGGCGGACGGTTCCGTGGTACTCCTGGTTCGTGATAGTCGGCTGTCTCCTCATACTCTGGGTGCTTTTCTCGTCCATCGGGATCGCCATCTCCAGCCGCGTGACAAGCCAGCGGGAGATCTGGCCGGTGGGGAATCTTTCGTTCACCCTTCTCGGTATGCTCTCTCCGCTGTACTACCCTCTGTCCTATCTGCCGCCCGCCTGGCAGGTCGTGGCTCACTTCCTGCCGGCAACCTACGCCGCCCTCCTGATCCAGGGGGTGCTCGGCATCACGCCAGCGAGTGTCACCTCGATGCTTCTCTACGCAGGGCTCCTGGTCGTCACCGCGCTTGCCGGCATCCTTCTGGCGCTGCGCTGGTACAAATGGGGGGAACCATAGCCCTCATCCGCCGTCCGTTCCCCCCAAACGTTCATCCGCTCCGGACGTATGGAAGGAGTGGTGCGTCCCTTCGAAACCGACCGAATCCAGGGCCTACTTGTCGACTCGCTCTTGGAAGCCGGACGACGCGGGTCGTTGCTTCGCGCTCTTTTTGGGATCGCAGGATAGGAAAGATCGCACGCATGGGGAATAACGAGTTCGACGAGATTCTTTCCGCGCTGGACCGTGAAACGGCGCGGATCCGAGTCCGAGTCGAGCCGCGCCGCTACAACAAGCCTGCGACCGTAATCTCGGGATTCCCTCCTGGCGTGGACCTCCCCGAAACAACGAAGGCGCTCAAGAATCGCCTCGCAACCGGGGGTTCCGTGGTGGACGGAGAAGTGTACCTGCAAGGCGACCATCGGGCTCGGATCCGAGACGAGTTGCAGAAGCTCGGCTTCGACCCCGAGACCGTGGAAGTTTCGAACGCCCAACTCCCGAAGCGCGGACGCCACGGCTGAGCCCCCGGCCGGGTTCCGGCGCCCCCCCCTTCGATGAACTGCGCGGGAATGTGGACGGATTCGGCGTCAATCCTGCGGGGCGCAGACCCTATAAGCGGCCGAAATAGAACGACGCGGAGTCGAATCATGACAGAGTACGCCCACCCGGAAACGCTTGTGGACAATGACTGGCTGGCCGCGCACCTGAATGACCCGAAAGTGCGGATCGCTGAGGTCGACTATGATCCGGCAGCCAATTACCAAACCGGTCATCTTCCGAACTCGGTCTTGATCGACTGGAAGAAGGATATCAATGATCCCACAGCGCGCGACATTCTTTCGAAGGAGGCGTTCACGCATCTGTTCCGCCGAGTCGGGATCGATCCGGACACCACCGTCGTGCTCTACGGCGACTTCAACAACTGGTTCGCCGCCTTTGCTTACTGGGTCTTCACCTATTACGGCGCCCAGAACCTCAAGCTCCTCAACGGCGGGCGCAAGAAGTGGATCGCCGAAGATCGCCCGCTCACGAAAGAGGAGCCCAAGTTTCCGGAAGGGAAGTACAGCGCCCACGACCCGGACGAGAAGTTGCGCGCGTACTACGAACAGGTGCGAGCGACGCTCCCGAAGGTGAAGGCGGGCGGCTTCAGCCTGGTCGACGTGCGCGGTCCGAAGGAGTTCTCAGGGGAGATTTTGGCTCCGCCCGAGTATCCCACCGAGCACGCGCAGCGCGGCGGTCACATTCCGGGCGCGAAGAACATTCCTTGGGCCCAGGCCGTGAACGAGGACGGGACATTCAAGAGCCGCGAGGAGCTCGAGACCCTCTACCGGTCGAAGGGCGTAACCCCCGACCATCCGGTCATCACGTACTGCCGAATTGGCGAGCGCTCGAGCCACAGCTGGTTCGTCCTGAAGTACCTCCTCGGTTACCCCGACGTGAGCAATTACGATGGGTCGTGGACCGAATGGGGGAACCAGATCCGCAGCCCCATCGAGAAGCCGTAGAACCACCGCGACCGCGTGAAGGCCAGCGCCGGGCTATCGCCTCGTCGAGCGGTCCTTGGGCTCGCGAGCGCGCCGCACGAGAAACTGATGTAGGTTCCCCTCGGTCCGATGGTGCAGCACCTCGTTGCCGGTCCGATCCGACCAGCGCACCATCTCGATCGGACTCGTCGGGTCGTCGGTCACGAGCAAGAGGACGTCGCCGGGGGCGCGCGGCGCGAGCTCCTCATCTAATCGTGCCAGGATGGCGGCACATTCCGCTCCGATCTCGATCAGTTCGCCATCAGGTACCGCGGGAAAGCAGCGGATGCGTTGGGTTCGGATCTGTTCGCGGAGCAGTGGCTCAACAACCACGGCGGGCTCGAGCGTGGGGGAAGTGGCTCCAGGTTCCGCGAGGCGGAGGCGTACGATCCAGCCCTGATCGTAGGGGGCGTTATTGATGAGCTTCGGTGTCGAGCGTAACGCTGGATTCTGTTCCGTAACGGTTCCGGGGACCGGGGTCCGTACCGGTCCGGTAAACCGCAAGCTCTCCAGCATAGCCACGCTCCGTCCCCGCTCGATCGGAATCCCCGGGGGCCGGTATGTGACCGCGAGCACGCGCCCGACGAACGACGCGAAGCTGGCCATGAGCCCCAACGCGGCATCGGCCTCTCCCTCGGTTTTCAGCCAGACCCCGGCGTCGAGGTCGTAGAGCCGATCCTCTGGGAGGAAGCATCCCTCGACGTCCACTGACGCGAGAACGTCTCCGGGGATTTACCGCTTGGTGACGAAGTTCCATCCGCGAATCCCGAAGTCATTATCGCATGGTTCGCACGTCCGGCCGCGCTATGGCCGAACGATCCGGTGGAGTTTCGTCCGCCCCGGCGTTCTCGCGGACCCGATGCCGGTGCGGCCATCTACCCACCCATCACATGGTCGTACGACCGGCCGCGACCGGCGGAAGCTTCCGGTTGGTTCCCGCGGGGCCTTGCTCGCTCTGCGGAGAATCGGTTTGCAAGCGATTTTCTCCCGGCGGAGCCGGAACGTGACATTCGATTGGCGAGCGAGTCCTCGCGACGGACCGTCAACCGTACGCGACGTGGATGAGGTAGTCCTTCAAGCGATGGAGTCGGTCGTCCCAGAGATGGAAGTGCCAAGAGCGGGCCTCTTCCCACTCCGGTCCTGACTCCCATCCGGCGTGTTCAAGGGTGATGTCGATTCCCTCCGGCGATTCGGCGAGCCGAACGTATAGGTGCGTCTTGGGCGTGGGCTCGTTCATGAGCGCGGTGAATTCGGGGGGCGCGGTCCACGTGAATCCGAGGTCGACATCCGGGGTCAACCGCGTGACTTTCCCATGGGACGTGAATTCCGTGCCGTCCTTCCAGGTCAGTTCGTAACGACCACCCACCGTCGGCTCGACGACGGCGCGATCGCACAACCAACCCTGGAGGTGAGTCGGATCGAGGAAGGCCGAGAAGATCATGGGAATCGGGAGTGGGATCGTCACTTGAATCAAGATCGGGTCGAGCGCCTCGTCGAGCACGATCGGCGTGTCACGAATGAGCGCTAAAGGCTTTGCGTCGTAGGACGAAGTGGCGATTCCTGTCGTCCCAGAATCGAGAGGACCGTCGTTGAAAGCTTTTGATGAACGGCGCCTCGGGCCCCGCATGAAGACCCCCCGACGGGCGGGCCGATCGGACCGTCGCGCGCGCCGCGGAGGGCCGGAGGTAGAGTTCCACCTCCGACGGGCGCGCCCCGACGACCTTCCCCTGCTCTTAGAGCACCGCCAGAAGATGTGGCGGGATATCGGCGGCTGGAGGGATTCGCAGCTCCGCAGTAGCCTCCCCGCCTACCGAAGATGGGTGCGCGCCGAATGGCGTCGGGGCAAATTCCTCGCCTTCCTCGCCATTGATCGGGACGGGAGAGCCCTGGGTAGCGGAGCAATCTGGCTCTTCCCGACTCACCCTCGGGTTCAGCGATTCACGCGTGAACTCCCGTACATCCTCTCGATGTACACCGAACCCCGAGGGCGACGTCACGGGGTCGCAACGGCGATCGTGCAGGCATGCATCGAGTGGGGGAAGCGCCACCGCTACCCGCGCCTCGTACTTCACGCGTCGAAAATGGGCATGCCCGTGTACGAGCGGCTGGGATTCGTGCTCGGTCGCGAGATGCGGCTGGACCTCACCGGAAAGCGGAGTATTCGCGGCACTCGGGGTCGCCGGTCTAGTGCTCGTAAAGGCAGTCAGCGTTAGAGGGCCACTGAAGCGCCGTCAAAGTGACTTCTCGAACAAGGTACAAGGAAAGCCACCCTGTATGACTTTCCCCACGCGTCGAAATCCCAACGACCGATAGTACTCGTGAAGGGGTTTGCTGGCAGTAAGGCAGTCGAGTCGCAATTTGAATCGACCGCGCTCTTTTGTCCGTACTCCGGCCCACTCGATCATCTGACGTCCGATTCCTTGGCCGCCGTAGTTCCGTCGAATCGCGAATCGATGCACGTAGCCGGCGTCCGGGGGCCGCTCTCCCCAAAACCGAACGTCTGCCCACTGAAGAGTGATGGTTCCTACGGGCGAGCCGGCGGGATCCTCCACCAGAAAGAGATCGCCCCCAGCGGATGCGGCGAGGAGCGATTCCGGGGGAAA
The DNA here is from genome assembly GCA_049300255.1 of Thermoplasmata archaeon. Classification (GTDB taxonomy): domain Archaea; phylum Thermoplasmatota; class Thermoplasmata; order Lutacidiplasmatales; family UBA184; genus Lutacidiplasma. The sequence continues at coordinate 135,388 of JBAQJJ010000040.1, read as the reverse complement.
CGGTCGGGGCCAGGGGGCCGGAAATCCTTTGGACTCCTCCCAATCGGTTGCCTCCGTGAGAATTTGACACGCTGTAGCCACGTCGCTCGCGGTGGCGACTCGGAATCGCAACGGGAACGTCTCCATCAACGCACTCGTATCGGTGCCGGGCAAAAGGATTTCGAAGGTCGCGCTGCGTCGTGGCCGACCCAGCGGCAGGCACCGTAGCCGAAGCGAACTTTTGTCGGATGTGCCAATTGGTGGCGAGCTGGCGGTGGAACCGCGAAGCACTAATGCGCAGGGGCTTGTGGGGGTTCCCGTGTGCGCGATGAGCTTTCTTCGGGAGCATCCGGAGCTCGTGAAGGACGGCCTGGTCGCGCGGAACCGTGACCCGGAAGAGGTCGACCGACTCTTGGCACTCGATGCCCGCTGGAAGGAGATCGATCAGCGGATCAACCGCTTGCGCGCCCAGCGCAACTCGGCGGCGCGACGCGGAGCTGATCGTCCAACCGCTGCCGAAGGTGCCTCCGACGATACATTCGCCGCCCTCCGCGAGGAGATTCGAGAACTGGAGGGGGAGGCTCGTCGCTTGGAGGCGGAACGCGCCCACGCCCTCCTCCTGCTTCCCGTGGCCCCTCATACGTCTGTCCCCCGTGGTACGACTGCGGCCGACAACGTGGTCCTGGCGGAACGTCGCGCGCGTCCGGAACCGACGTTTGCCCTACGCACGCACGACGACATCGGTCACGCCCTCAACCTTTTGGACGAAGAACGGGGGGCGAAAGTCGCGGGGGAAGGATTCTTTGTCCTTTGGGGGGACCTGGCCCGTCTGGAACATGCCCTGATCCGGTACATGCGCGAGCTCCATGCCGCGCGGGAATTTGTCGAAGTCGTTCCTCCGATCTTGATCAACTCCCAATCGATGATCGGAACCGGCCAACTGCCAAAGTTCGCCGAGGACTCCTATCAAGTCAAGCTCGACGACCTTTGGCTGGCGCCGACTGCCGAAGTTCCCGTTACGAATTTGTTCCGCGATGAAATACTGCTTCCCGACGACCTTCCATTGAAGCTGATGGCCTACACGCCCTGCTTTCGACGCGAGGCCGGGGGTCACGGAGTGGAGACGCGGGGGATCGCCCGGGTCCATCAATTCGACAAAGTAGAACTAGTCGTCTTCTCCACGCCCGAAGATTCCTACGCGCAGTTGGAAGCGCTCCGGGAGGAGGCCGAATTGGTTCTCCAAGGACTCGAACTGCCGTATCGGATTGTAAGTCTCTGCACGGGGGATCTTCCGGACAAAGCGGCGAAGTGTTACGATCTGGAACTCTGGGCGCCGGGATCTCGACGTTGGTTGGAGGTCAGTTCCATCTCGAATTTCGAGGCCTTCCAATCATCCCGAGCGAATATTCGATGGCGCCGCTCGCAGGGAGTCAAGGCCGAGCCCCTCCATACCTTGAACGCGTCGGGGGTGGCGCTACCCCGCCTAGTGGTCTCCTTGATGGAAAACTACCAAACCGCGGAAGGGGAGATCGAGATTCCGAAGGTCCTCCGCCCCTTGATGGCCGATCAGCGAACGCTCCGAGCGAACCCGTTCCTGGGGGAACGGGAACTCGCCCGGGGTCGTCACCCGAAGCGACCCTCTCCAAGGAACGAGTGACGAAACGCTCCCTGTTCTTGCCTCGTCAAGTGGGTCCCACTCTCGATTGTGACTTCATCAATTACTCACCAACATTTCGCACCTTGGTTCAGTCGCCTGACGTTACACTGCGTCGAACGCCCTTCGGATGATTTCGCGTAGAACTGGAGGGGCCGGATGAGTTCGTGCGTTGTATCGTCGAATCCAAGCAAATTCGGTGTGCTCGGCTGGGTCAAGCCTGGGGGGTCGACCCGTAGGGAGCGTGCAAAGGAATTCGACCTCGACGGTCCGAGCGCTTCGGCCGTTGGCCAGCGGATAATCGAGCGTTCCGGCGTAGAAGGGTCGCCCGACGATCAGAGCATAACCCGTTTCTTCGCGTACTTCCCTCATGAGCGCGGCGCGGAGATCCTCACCCTCTTCTACGTGGCCGCCGGGAATGTCCCACGTTCCGGGGAACGCGGTGAGCGCTTCGGACCGGCGCAAGAGGAGCATTCGGCCCTCTCGAAAGATCGCGGCACCGACGCAGATTTCGGCGCGCAGATTGCGGGCCATCCCCGCACGTAATCGAGCGCGGCTAGTAAGCCGTTCCGTGGAGCGATTCAGAGGATTTCGACCGTGGTCCGCATCGACGATTCGGCCGGCGGCTCCCCAGGCAGCAAGCGTCGGAGAGGTGTCTAAATATGGCAATTGTTTCCTTAGTACTAATTATTAGAGTATACCATTTATATGGCCACTGGGTAGGGTAGGGCATGGAGACCCTGGAGCGGCTGACTCGCCGTCAGGTCGATACGCTCCGCGCAATCGCCCCTCACGAGACTGCCCAGCGTGGAGTGTCGCTCAAGCTCATCGCCGCGTCCCTGAAGGTGAGTCCCCCATCGGCGCTCGCTCACATCACTCCTCTCGAGCAGCTGGGGCTCCTCGAGCGATACCGGGGAAAGTCTCGCTTGACGAACCGTGGCCGTGCGACCCTCCTCGAGTATCAACGTCATCACCGAGTGGCAGAGACACTCTTCAGCCAACTAGGCCTAACACCCGAAGCGACTTGCGTGGCGGCGCGAGAGGTCGACCTCTCCCTTTCGCACAAAACGGTCGAAAAAGTGTGCGCCGCCGAGGGCCATCCCTCTGTGTGCCCTCACGGCGAGCCGATTACCCCCTGTGCGGACCAAAATTGAACGGGGTTTGCAAGAAATGAGTTCCCCCAATACGCCGACCCGTGGGTACGACTCGCGGTCGAGTACAGGTTCCCAACGACGGCCGAACGATACGATGGAGTCGAGCTCGACGGGTGCGAAGAAGCCACGCCGATCTGGACAATGGACTCTGAAGTACTTCGCCATCGTAGCGGTGGTGCTCGTCGCGGGGGGCGCCCTCGCCTATGAAGTGGTCACGAGCCAGGCCCCGGGCAACCCTTGTGCCAGTTTTACTCCCGCGGAGCTGGGGGCGAATGCGACCGCGGGTCAGGTATCTGGCGACACAACGCCCAACTTCGCCGCGGGCACAACGACCAACGGGCCCATTGCACCGGTGCCCACCGGCCAGACGATCCAAGTCGTGGCCGCCGAGAACTTCTGGGGTAGTCTGATCAGCCAGTTGGGTGGGAATCTTACCTCGGTGCTCAGCATCGTGAGCGATCCGAACGCGGATCCTCATGAATACGAAGCGAATGCGTCCGACGCCGCTGCGATTGCAGACGCCAACCTCGTGGTCGTTAACGGGGTGGGCTATGACGACTGGGCGACTCAGTTGATCACGGCCTCGAACACGCCCGGCCAGGAAATCCTGAACATTGGCAATTTGAACGGTGTCAGTGTTACGGGAGGGATCGTCACCGGCAATCCCCACCAGTGGTACAACCCGATCTACGTCAATCACACGCTCCTCGCGATGTACGGCGACCTCGTCGCTCTCCAGCCCGCATCGGCCAGCATCTTCCAGCATAACTTCGCGAATCTGAACTCATCCACCGGAGGAAGTTCCGGAGGCGTCTCGATTGACCAGCTTTACAGCCGGGCCAATCAGATTCGAGACGAATTCGCAGGTACCGTCGTTGCCTCGACCGAGAGTATATTCGTCTATTTGGCGAACTATACGGGGCTCGCGCTGATTTCGCCGCAACCGTTCATGGAGGCGATCGCGGAAGGGAATGACCCACCTGCCCAGAGCGTGTCGCTCTTTGAATGTCAGCTCGAGAGCGGAAATGTGCGGGTCTTGGTCTACAACGTGCAGACCGTGACTCCGATCACGACTACCATGGAGGCGCTGGCCCCGCAACATAATGTGACGGTCACGTTCGTCAGCGAGACCATTCAACCTCCGGACACAACCTTCCAGGATTGGATGTACGGGGAGTACAACAACCTCGAAAATGCGCTGAACGCCTACAAGCTAGGACAATGATGGCGCGTGGAAGCTAGCAGTCCCTCCCCTTCAATATTCTCGTACCACGGCGTGGGCCCCCCCCGTCACGACGGCCCGCCGGCGATCCAGGCCGAACGGGTCGAGGTAAGGTATCGAAACAAGGTCGTCTGGAAGAACGCCACGTTTGACGTCCAACGTGGAGAATTCGTCGCGGTGATCGGCCCCAATGGAGCAGGCAAGACCACCCTCTTCCGAATGCTACTGGGTCTCCACTGGCCATCGACGGGTAAACTCTCGGTACTCGGTGGCCCCCCCCACCGAGGCAACCCTCGAATCGGTTACGTACCGCAGCGGCACACCATCGACCGCGATACCCATCTCGAGTGCGACAAGCTCGTTCGGTTGGGTTTCCCGGGGAATCGATGGGGTCCAGGGCTACGCTTCCGCCCCAGCCCGTGGGGTCCGCGATTTCGTCTCGGAGCGGAGCGAGATGCGGCGGCCAAAGCACTGGAGGATGTGGGAGCTTCGGATCTGGCTTCCAAGTCCCTAGGGGCATTGTCCGGCGGCGAATTGCAACGAGTCTTCCTCGCCGAGGCCCTCGTCGGGAATCCGGAGATGCTGCTGCTGGATGAACCCTTGTCGAATCTCGATCTTCGCAGAAGTCGGGAGTTAGTCGAGACCATTCACGGTCTGGTCCAGGCTCGTGGCGTCACCACCCTGCTCGTGGCGCACGACATCAATCCCATGATCAAGTGCCTGAACAAAGTGATCTACATCGCCAACGGCAAAGTCGCGACCGGCACACCGAACGAGGTTCTCACCTCGGAAAGCCTTACGGCGCTTTACGGAGTGCACGTCGAAGTACTACGCGATTCCCGGAATAATATCGTAATCGTCGGGGGAGAAGACGATCGAGGCGAGGAGGGGGCATGAGCGGTCCAGCGGCCGGGCCGCCCTTCAGCTGGAACCTGATCACCGATCTGCGCGCGATGCTGCAATTCGAGTTCATGCGCAACGCGTTCATGGCGGGTACGATGATCGCCATTGTGGCCGGCATAGTCGGCTACTTTGTCGTGCTACGACGTTCTTCGTTCGCCAGCCACGCACTCGGTCACACCGGCTTTTCGGGCGCGGCGGCCGCGGTCCTCGTGGGGGTCGATCCCGTGTACGGGCTACTACTTTTCACCATCGCGACGGCCAGCGGCATGGCCTTTCTCGGAAACAAAGCATCGAGCCGGGATGTAGAGACCGGGACCGTGCTGGCGTTTGCCTTGGCGTTGGGACTGCTGTTTCTCAGCCTCTATCAAGGGTACGCCACCGAGGCCTACTCCATTCTCTTTGGGGAGGTGTTGGGCATTAGTTCTGCCGGAGTGACGTTCACCATCTGGACCGGCCTGATCGTCCTCGGGGTAGTTGCGATGATCTATCGCCCACTCCTGTTTGCATCGTTGGACGAAGATGTAGCCGAGGCCAAGGGACTGCCGATGGGATTCCTCAACCTCTCGTTCATGATTCTCCTCGCCGTGACGATCTCGATCGCCGTTCAGATCATTGGGGTCTTCCTCATTTTCGCTCTGATGGTGACACCGGCCGCTATCGCGGTGCGGTTGACCAGACGCACGGCGAGCGCGGTCCTGGTCTCGATCGTGGTGGCGGTGACGGCGACCTGGGCGGGGCTGTTCATCGGCTGGTACGAGCCGTACCCGGTGAGCTTCTTCATCGTGGGGATTGTCTTCGTTGAGTATGTCTGCATTCGGGGAATGGGGGTTCTCCGCGAGACAGCTCTATTGCAAGCCGTAGATGCCCCGGAACGGGAGGGGGTACGGGCCCTGCGGGCCGCCTCGCTATCCGGTTCTCTCGCGCAGATTCTCTTTCTTGGGGGCGCCCTCCTTCTCACTCAGAGCCTGCTGGCCTATCCGGGTGCGGCGTGGAATCCCGTCGGACTTTACCATCACGCTTTCCTCGCGGTCCTACTGCTCGTGCCGGCGGCCGTCGCGGGGGCGGTGTCGTTCCTCTTGTATTTCTCCGGCTTCCGGAAGTTGGCAACGTCCTCGCGGGACTTCACGACCCCGGCGTTCCTCACCCTCGTGGGGATTCTCGGCGTCGCGATGACCGCGAGCGGACTCGGCCTTCTCCTCACGGGAGTCGCCTTGACATCGACCTCGTACGCCCTGGCGCCGGTGGCCGTTCTCTTCGGAGTCCCGTTGCTCCTCCTGGGAATGATCCTCTCCATTGTGGGGCTGTTCGGCCAAGCGGTCGGCAGTTGGCGCGTTGGTCAGCGATACCAGGAGAGCACGCTCCGCACCGGGGCGATCCTCATGGTATTCCCGGTCCTGGGGAACGCATTTTCCTTCCTCGGCTACCGTCGCGCGCTCGCCCGCGGGTCTCCGCCGGCGAGCCTGCTGAGCGCTTCGACCTGATCCCCAGACCCACCGGACTCGCCCGCGCGGGTTTGCTAGAAGTCGGACTGGATGGAGTCTCGCCCCTCGAGGGTCCGATTCAGAGCCCCCGCACCGTTTTTCGGTTGGGAAGATCCACCGGAGGCGGCCTGACGCCCGCCGGCAATCTGCCGTTATCGGGCGAAACGGCGGAAGAAGCTGTCGGGCTTCCACTGAGGGCGCTCGTCCGCGTCGGCAATCCGAAGTATCAGATTCTCAAGGATCGCATTGAATTGTGCGGCCCCCGCTAAGTTGACCGGCTGCTCGAGATCATCCGAGGGGGCATGGTACCGCTTGGCGTACCAGCCCTTGAAGATCTCTTCTTCCGGAGTGCCGGGCATGTAACCGAACTTGAACGCGAGCGCGGGCGTCCCTCTCCGAATGAAGCTGTACTGATCACTGCGAATGAAGCGGTTCAGTTCCGGTTCCTTGTCGGCTTGCACTTGCACCCCCGCGAGCTCGGCGGTGGCGCGAATGTCATCGCCTAAGGTGGACTCGGCGAGTCCCTGGACTTCCAGGTACTTGAGTGGAAAGAGCGGGAGGAACATGTCCATGTTCAGATCCGCGACGATCCGCCCCGACACCGTCGGGTGGGTCGTGAAATATTGGGAACCCAGCAAGCCCTTCTCTTCCCGGGTGACCGAGAGGAAGACGATCGAACGTCGGGTCCGGGCGCCGGAGTCCCGGATGCTGCGGGCGACTTCAATCAACGACGCATCGCCGGACGCGTTGTCCATAGCGCCGCTGTAGATGCGGTCGCCTTCAATCGGTTCGCCGACCCCGACGTGATCCAAGTGCGCGCTTACGATCACATACTCGCTCTTGAGGACCGGGTCGCTCCCAGGAAGAATGCCCATCACGTTGTCCGACCTCGCGGCCGATCGAGTGGTTCCGACGCGCGCCCGGATGCTCACCGCCAGCGGGAAATGGGGAAGAGGCGCCTCGTCGCGTAGGGCCGTCAAAACGTCCTGATACGTATGGTCACTGCCGGCAAAGAGCAGCTCGGCGTGGTCGCTATTGAATAGCGCCCCGAATGGGAGGGGGACAGGAACGTCGTCCCCGGGGTCACGCAGTTCCATGCTCGGCTCCAAGCGCGACGATGCAAGACGCGACCAAGGAAGTGGAACCCCTTTCGGGTTCAGTAGGACTACGATTCCAAGAACACCGGCCTCTCGGAGGGCTCGTGTTCTTTCGTCCGCTTGGTAGTGCGATTTTATCGTGCCGGGCATCTCGGCGGGACCGCCGGTCACAAAAACTGCGATCTTCCCCTTGAGGCTCTGCCCTGCCAAATCGTCGTGATGCAGTTCTGGGACTTTGAGGCCATACCCGACAAACACGGCTCCGGCTTCGAGGCTCTCGGTCGATCGGGAGCTGACGCCGAGCAGGGCTTCCTCCCCGATTTTGATTGGCACTGTCTTGCCATCGAGGATGAGGTCGAGAGCACAGCGAGTCTCGTCGACCCGGGTGACATCGAAGTCTATCGGTTGTCGATAGTCAGTGACGCCCGCGGGTTGTAGACCCGCGGCCCGAAACTGGTCGGCCATGTAGTCGACGGCCGCTTCGTGACCACGGCTCCCCGTATCTCGGCCCTCGAGCCGGTCGGCGGCGAGAAATTGAACGTGAGCCCACCATCGTTTGCCCAGGGCGTTCCAATCAGTGCTTCCGGACAGTGTCACTCATCTCAGGAACTTGGCGACGTCGATCCGGACAGCGGCCTTAGGTCTCTCACGATCGAAGGTCCCCCGATACCCGACTTGGAACTATCGAGACGACGCGTGGAGGGTGATAAGCGCCCCCTCAGTGGTACTCGTCCTGGCGTGTGGCCGAAGAAATTCTGGACTCCGTGCCGGAAGCCTTACCAGTCGAAATGGACTGGTCGGGATTTGAACCCGAGACCTCCGGTTTGCAAAACCGGCGATCTTCCGCTGATCTACCAGCCCACAGCAGACGCCACGTGCCGGCCCCTATTTCTGGGCGCCGCTCGGACCAGTGCTGTATTCGCGAAATTCCGAACGCCCGCACCGGGGAGGATGCCGCGGGAGGCGACGCGGGCCAAAGCAAATCTACCCTCCCCGTGTGGTCCCGCCCCTTGAAGCTCAGCGCGTTCACAATCGTTGACGCCTTCCCCCCCGGCACGGATCCGGCCCGAGATCGGCACGAGGAGGTCGTACGTTTGGCCTCGCACGCCGATCGGTTCGCATGGAATGGATTCTGGGTTGCCGAACACCATTTTCATCCAGGGGGGACGTGCCCCTCGGCGCCAGTACTCCTGGCGGCGTGCGGCCAGCGAACCGAACGGATTCGCCTCGGTTCGATGGTGAGCGTTCTTGCCTTCCACGACCCGATCCGATTAGCCGAGCAGTATGCGCTTCTCGATCGGATGGTGCAGGGCCGCGTCAATCTGGGATTAGGAAGCGGCTACATTCCGGTCGAATTCGAAGGGTTCGGGATCGATCCATCGACCAAGCGGGAACGGTTCGATCGATCGCTTGCGCTCTTTCTCTCCGCGTTGAAAGGCGAGGAGATCGCTCGCGAGGGAGCCTCCTCGACCGGCGTCCGTTTGAATATTCGGCCCATCCAGCAACCGCATCCGCCGGTCTGGATCGCCGTGCAGCGTCGGGAGGCGCTGCCGTTCGTTGCGCAGAAGGGATTGTCGGTCGCACTCATCCCATATGCGACGGTCGCTGGCTTGGACGAACTTGCAGAGCAGATCCGCGAGTTCCGCCGACACGTACCGGCCGGGGGCCGCGCTGAGGTCGCGGTCGCCGTTCACCTCTACGCCGGACCCCACGTTGCGGAAGCCCACGCCAGCCTGCAGAAGTACCTGGACGGGCGATTGACGACCCAGTCCACGTTCTACCAGCAGAAGGTGCAACACGACCCCCGCCACGCCTCAGCGGAAACCATCGAGCAGAGCGGCTTGGCGTTGATCGGAAGCCCGCCCGAGGTTCGCAAGGGGCTCGAAGCGTACCGAGCGATCGGCGTCGACGAGATTCTGGGGATCCTCGACTTTGGCGGTCTACGGTTCGAATACGTGCAGGAAACCGTCGAGTCACTGGGCGCTCAGTAGCCCTTAGAACCCCGCTCCACCCCCGTTGACGAGCGGGGGGGTTGGTCGAGAGACCAACTTGGATCAGCTTACGAGCTCGGTGGGGGAAGAGGAGGAGGAGAGTTGTCGGTGGCCTCGCCGTAGGACGAGGGACCGACTCCTCCGCCTGCCGTAGCCCCGGGGGGTGCGGTAGACGTGGAGCTGGCCTCGCCGGGCGTCGGCGGGATGTAGGCGATCGGGGGCCCCGGCGGCCCGGAACGGCGGCTCCAACGGCGCGCGAAAAAGAGCGCGATCAAAAACAACAGAACGGCCACAATCAGCAGGATCAGCCAACCGACCGTCAAGCCGGAGCCCGCGCCCAGTTCCATGTTCAAGACGGACGGGTTCGAATTGACGTAGACCGTCAGGTTCGTCGTAACGAAACACGACGCGTAGGGGCAGTCGGGCAGGTAGGCACCGACCTCGACCGAGATGGTCCCCGTAGGGGTGTTGGAGGGTATGGTGTACTGGAAGGTACCGGAGGTCTGGCTCGTGACGAAGTACATCGTCGGGCTACCGATCAGGAGCCCGGAAGGGGCGGCCCCCACTTCGATCAAGGACGGAAGCGCTGCGCCGTTGATCCCCTGCACATTGTAGCTCAGGGTCAGCGATTGCCCGGGTTGGTAGCTGTTGTCCGCGTAGTTCGACTTGGTCTGAATACCGGCGGTGATCTGATAGCCGATGTTCTCGTTGATTTCGGTCTCGCCTACCCCGACGACTCCGAGCGTGGGGCTTTGGGCGATTACCGTCGCCAGCAAGAAGTCGGTCGGCGCCGTCGAGGAGACCGTATACGAGAACGACGTACCGCTCAGGATTCCCGATTCGAGCGTGAAGCCGGAGGCTGAGTACAGAGCATACGTGAGGGTAGCGCCGGTAAAGACGGAACCATCGGTAACGACCGTGAAGGTGACCGTCTGCCCGGGGTTGTAGGCATTCACGCTGGGATACAGGATGATCAAGGCTGGAGTCACCGTGGCCACCACCTCGACGGCGATGGCCTGGGTTGCGTTGTGGGCGAAGACCAGGATCTCGAGCTCGCCGCTGAGCCCCACCGGCAACTGCACCGTAAAGGAACCCGTCAAGCCGGTACTGGTGAGAGCGCTTGATCCGGTGATATTCGTCAGAAGGTCGCTCTGCGGGCTGAAGATGACCGCCAGATACTGGAAGGTCGTCCACCCGTTGGTGACCCCGCTGGTGTCGCCACCCAACTCCCAGTTGACCGTTACGACGTCACCGGCGTAGTAGAACAATTGGGAAAGCTGCGCGTTAAGGTAGACACCTGCCACGCTCGACGCGATCACGGTAAAGGAGATGGAGAAGTTGAACGACACGGCGGGATTGAGCGGGTCTGTGACGTTGATGATCACGTGGTTGGTTGCGTTCGTCAAGAAGACCGAGGGGGAGGCGTTGAAGAGAACCTCGGCGATTCCCTGCGAGTTCGTCGTGAGAGTGGTCGGCGGGTTCCCGGGGACGGACGTGAGCGGAGTGGTGCCGCTCTGGAAGTGGAAGGCCGCCTGGAGGCCTATCGCTGGCTGCGTATACGTGTCGTAGAACTCCGTTGCGTCGATTCCGACCAAGACCTGGGCGTTGGCCGGAGCGGCGTTCCCGGAACACTCGAGGCATTGGAACAGTGTGGTGGGGGTGTCGAGCGCGGCAACCCCGATCCCATACGTTTCGGTCGAGGTAGTGTTCACGCTTCCGGGAATACTGACATTGGCGTAGATCCACGTCTCGGAGAAGGAGTTGGGCTCGGCATTCTTCGGAATGGTGATTTCGAAGGTACCCGAAGCCGTTCCGGCGGGGAACGTCTTCACGACGGGAGTAAGGGGTTGTTCTTCGAACGAGGTATTGAGGAACGTGCCGCCGAAGACGACTGAGGTTACCTTCGTGTAGGGGCCCGCATTCGACGCGGACTCCACCAGGAACGAAACCGTGGCGGTATGGGCCGGTAGAATCAGCTCGGGGGCGATGAACATCGAGACGGCGTACGTCTGGACGGAGAACACCGTGGAGAACGTTCCTCCCAGCGCGGCGGTGACCGAGATGTTCCAGTCGCCCCCGTATGGGACCGTGACGGGGATCTGATAGTACTGGGCGTAGTTCACGCTGTCATACATCCCCCCCGCGGGGAGGGTGACTGTCCAAGCGATCGCAGGCGACGCGACCGTATCGCGAGTCGCATTTTGATCGGTGATCGTGATGGTGGCCGAAGTATCGGGAGAAGAGTCTTCGACTTGGAAGTAGACGCTGCCTTCGAATCCGGTCTCGCTGTAGAAATGAGTCTGCGGGATGCCGTCCGCGTCCAGGGTCTGGATGGTGATGGTGGCGGCGGGGTGGGCGGGGGACGGCGCGACGCTGGGAAGACCCCGGACCGTTCCGGGAAACACCACAAAGGCCGTCAGAACAATGAAGAGAACCGTGGCCAGAGCCAATCCATTTAGACGCATTAGCCATCGATGCGTTGGCATTGATATTTAAACCAGTGGGAGCGCGCGAAACGTTCCGGTATCTGCGGGTAGTGGGCTATCTACCAGCTCCGGCATTCTATCCGTGATTCCGCGATGTCCGAAAACCGGAGGCCGGGGCCTAAACCGAAGCGGTTGTTCATCCGCGTCGCCCGGTGGCCCTCGGCTGATCCGACCGAGCTCCCGAGCCGACGAGCGATCCGGGAAACACTCGAGAATCTCGAACGCGTCGGTCGATTGGTGGCTCATGGTCCACTCGACCAGCCTCCGGGAGACCTCCTCATCATCCGAGCGGTGGACTCGGCCGAAGCGAACCGGGTCCTCCGCACCGACCCAATCCGGAATGTTCCGAATATCCAGTACGAAGTCGTAGAGTGGGACCCCACCACCTTCGGGAGCGGCGTCAATCTAGACCCTCCTCCCGCTCGGGGGTCGGGTCGATTGACCCTGGTCCAGCGCGTCGCCGTCGTGGTCAGCGACCAGACCCAGTCCGTTCGATGGTATCGCGATGTGTTAGGCTTCGTAGTGCGGGTGCAAGATCCCGACAGCGGCTACGTGGAGCTCGCTCTGGGAACGGGAACCGTCGCCCTATCACTCATCACCCCACGTCCCGAGTGGGGCGAGCCGCACTATTCCGAAACTCGAGCCCGAATCGGTATTCGTACCGGGATCGCCTTCCAGACCGATAGTGTGGCGGCGCTAGAGCTTCGATTGCGAAATGCCGGAGCCCAAGTGACGCAGTCCGCGCAGGCGGAACCCTGGGGCGGGCGGCAGATCCGATTCCAGGATCCGGATGGAAACGAGTTCCTGGCCTTTGAATCGGGCGGACCCTCGACGCGAACGGGGGGTCGTCCTTCGCGGCCGGAGTCCTGAACGCCTCCCCCATCGGGTAGCCTCCGGAGGGATTTGACCCGCTTCGAGAAGTGTGTCTTCTCCGCGAGAATACCGAACCGAATTAAACCCCGAGGAGTGTCGGTAGGACGGTGTGCCCTGTGACCGAAATACTACCCGGAATCCACGTCATTGACGGAGCCAGCCCCTATCCGGATTTTCTGACTAATGTGATGTTGATCAAGGACAAGGGATCGAATTGGGCGCTCCTAGACACCGGGATGCCCGGACAAAGCCCCGTGATAGAGGCCTACCTCCAGAAAGAGAAGATCGCCCCGACGTCGATCAAGAAGATCCTGATCACGCATCTCCACCTGGATCATACCGGGAATCTGAAGCACATGATCGAGTTGACCCAAGCCAAGACCTTCTCGCACTGGATAGAAGCCGCTTACATTGCCCAGCACCCTCCTTACGTCGGACCCGGATCCCCTCCCAAGGAGGCGGTGACGATCGATGAACCCCTCAAAGACGGCGATTCCATCGACGTCGCCGGGGGCCTTCGCATCTATCACACTCCTGGCCATACGCCGGGCCACGCCGCCTACTATCACCCCGAGCGCAAGATCCTCTTCTCCGGGGACCTCTTTTTTCCGGAGGGAGCCGACGAGGTCAGTCTCACGCCCAAGGAGTTCACCCAGGATGTACCTACCGCGATGATCTCGGCTCGGCGCATGGCTCAACTGAGCGTCGATTCGCTGCTCGGCTACCATTGTCCTCCCCATCCGAAGAATGGCGGTGCGCGGGTTCGATCCCTCGTGCAGAAGCTCTGAGGTCGACGCGTCGTGGACCTTGAGGCCGCGCGACGGAAGGTAGTCGAGTCCACCTATGTGACCTGGCGTCGCCAGGGAGGATGGGAACCCCTCCTGATCACGCGGGCCGAAGGATCGACCTTCTGGGATAGCCAGGGCCGCGGCTATCTCGACTTTGCTTCCCAGTTGATGGCCTCGAACCTGGGACACGGCAATAAGGCCGTCCAGAACGCGATTGTGGCCCAAGCACAGTCGCTCCCATTCGTCGCGCCCGGATTCGCGACGGAAGTCCGCGCGCAACTCAGTGCCGCCCTCGACCAGGTCATGCCGGCCGGGTTACGCCGCTATTTCTTCAGCACGTCCGGCACCGAGGCCAACGAGGCGGCGCTCAAGATCGCTCGGCTCGTGACCGGCCGGTCGAAGGTCCTTGCCCGCCCCCATTCGTATCACGGAGCCACCGCAGCGTCGATCTCCGTCACGGGTGATTTCCGACGGAAGGAGATCGAGCCCCATCAGCGAGTTTCGGGCACCGTCTTCGCGCCGGACTGCTATTGCTATCGGTGCCCGTTCGGGCTGACGTATCCCTCCTGCCACGTCGAGTGTGCCGAGTACGTGGACGAGCAGATTGAGACGGAGGGCGACGTCGCCGCGATGATCGTCGAGCCGATTGTCGGTACGAATGGCGTGCTCGTTCCCGTCCCCGAGTACCTTCCGCGGATCCGGGCAATCACGCAGAAGCACCACGTTCTCTTGATCGCCGATGAGGTGATGAGCGGCTGGGGTCGGACGGGCGCCTGGTTCGGGGTCGATCACTACCAGGTCGTTCCGGACATATTGACGACGGCGAAGGGAGTGACCGGCGCGTACGCTCCCCTCGGAATCACGGCGACCACTTCGGAGATCCATGATGCGTTCCGGGATCGATATTTTCCGCATGGTCACACGTACGAAGCCCACCCGCTCACGCTCGCTCCGGGCGTGGCCGCGATCGAGGAGTACCGCCGGTTGGGACTCATCGAACGATCGCGCCGCGAAGGGGAGTACATGCTCGGTCGTTTGCAAGACATCGCCTCCCGTCACCCGTCGGTTGGGGACGTCCGAGGGTTGGGACTGTTCGCCGCTGTCGAACTGGTCCGCGACCGGGCGACCAAAGCGTCGTTCAACACGGATGCCGACAAAATCGCCGGCCGACTGCTCGTGACCGAGGAGGTCACTCGCGCGATGATGAAGGAGGGCGTTTACGCGTTTGCGTGGGTCCAGCACCTGATTCTCGCTCCTCCGCTGATCATCACGCGCGAGGAACTCGACCGCGGACTGGAGGTCCTCGACCGAGCCCTCCAGGTCGCTGACGAGAAGGTGGAGGCGGCGCGCTAGAACCAGCGCGTCGTCACGGTCTTCGGACGCGTGTAGAAGGAGATTGCATCGCGCCCGGTCGCAGCCAAGTCCCCGTAGACGGAGCCTTTCCAACCCACGAACGGGAAGTAGGCGGCGGGGGCTGGCACGCCGATGTTGATCCCCACCATGCCTGCCTCGATGCGCTGTCGAAATTCGCGGGCGCTCCCCCCATCGCGGGTGAAGATGGCCGAGGCGTTGCCAAACCGTGAACGGTTCGCCACGTCGATCGCCTCGTCCAGCGAGGCGACTCGGATCACCGACAGAACGGGTCCGAAGATCTCCTCTTGCGCGATCGTCATTTCGGGCCGTACATGGTCGAATAGGGCTGGCGCGACGTAGAATCCGCTTTGCTCGGGCTTCGGAGAAGTCCCACGGGCGGCGAGCCGGGCGCCTTCGGCCTGCCCCTTTTCGATATAGGATTCAACGCGGGCGCGATGGTCGGTGCGAATGACCGGCCCCATCTCGACGTCGGAACGAAGCCCGCTGCCCAACTTGAGCGACCGAATGCGCTCGGTGAGCGCCTCGACCAGCGGCTCCCCTACCGACGAGACCGCTACGACCACGCTCCCCGCCAGGCACCGTTCGCCGGCGGAGCCGAACGCACTTGACATGATCGCGTCGACGGTCCGCGCGAGGTCCGCATCCGGTAGGACGATCAAGTAGTTCTTCGCGCCGGCGAGGGCGAGCACCCGCTTCCCTTCCGCCGCCGCGATCGTGTAGACCGATCTCGCGACGGGGGCCGAGCCGACGAAGGCAATGGCGTCGATCTGCGGATGGTGGAGCAAGGTTTCGACCGTCGCACGGCCACCATGAATCAGGTTGAAGACCCCCGGTGGCAGGCCGGCCTGCGAGAAGCATCGACCCAACAGGCCTGCGGAGATCGGAACCCGCTCCGAAGGTTTGAGGATGAAACAGTTCCCGCACGCAATCGCGATCGGGGCCATCCAGAGAGGGACCATGACCGGAAAATTGAACGGAGTGATACCCGCGGCGACGCCGACGGGTTCCCGGTACAGTTCTGCGTCTACTCCTGGGGACACGTTCTGCAGAAGCGATCCTTGCAGAAGCGTCGGAGCCGAGATCGCGAACTCGACCGCCTCGATCCCGCGCCGTACGCTGCCACGTGCTTCCTCCAATATCTTGCCGTTTTCGAGGGTAATGCTCGCGGCGAGATCTTCGGCGCGTTGGTCGAGCAATTCCCGGACACGGGCAAGGAGTCGTGCCCGCTCCGCAGCCGGCGTATTTCGCCACGAGGGGAACGCGTGTCGTGCGGCCGCCACCGCCCGGTCCACCTCCTCGGAGCCCGATAGCGGCACGCGCGCGAGAATCTCTCCCGAGGAGGGGTCGGGAACGTCGAGGAGGTCGCAATTCGCTGCGCTCACCCATTGGCCATCGACAAAGTTAGGAAGAACCGGCAATTCCGAAGCCATCGAGAACCGTCCGGTCCGAGGCGCTCGAAGATATAGGATGTCGCCGACGCCGAAGTCGGCGGGGTCGCCTTTTTTTCCCGAGGGTTAATGTAGCGGTTGCCGGGTGGCGGGGTCGCCAGGCTCGGCCATCTCGGTTCGGTCGAGCAGCGAGGTCGACTCCAGGTTCAGGTCATGGCCGATCCAAAGCTGTTGGCCGCCCAACAGGAATATGCGCGTCGGACCCCCGGCTCAGCGCGATTGTGGGAACGGGCGCGGAGCTGGTCCCCTCTGGGAGTACACAGCAATTACCGATTTCTCGAACCGTACCCCTTCTACGCGCAACGAGGGGAGGGGGTCCATCTCTGGGATACGGATGGGAATTCGTATCTCGATTTCAACATGGCCTACGGGGCGCTGGCCAGCGGTCATGCCCATCCGAAGATCGTGCGCGCGCTGCAAGAACAGCTCGCGCGGGGCTACGTCTATGGCTACGAGTGGGAAGGCACTCCCGAAGTCGCGGAGAAGCTGTGCCGGCGGTTCGGGATGGGGCAGCTTCGATTCAGTTCGACCGGGCTCGAGGCGACTCACCACGCGATCCGATTTGCGCGCGCGGTGACAGGCCATCGATATGTCGTGAAATTCGAGGGGGGGTACCATGGGTCGCACGATACTCTCCTGGTCGGCGTCAAGCCCCGCGCCGATGCGAGCGGACCCGCGCAGCGTCCCAACTCCGTCCCCGCTGGACCCGGGATTCTGAAGGAGGTCGCCGACCGGACTCGGGTGGCCCCGTACAACGATTTGGAATCTACGCGCAAGATCGTGGACGAGCATCGAGGCGATGTCGCTGCGGTAATCCTCGAGCCGATCGCCATGAACATGGGGCTGGTCCTCCCTGAGGCGGGATTTCTCGAGGGCCTACGAGAGCTCTGTCAGGAAGTTGGGGCGCTCTTGATCTTCGATGAGATCAAGACAGGTGGCAAGTACCTGCACGGAGCCGCGGGCCGATTTGGCGTGGCCCCCGACATCATACTCCTGGGCAAGTCGATCGCCTGTGGCGCGCCGCTCTCCGCCATTGCAGCTCGGAAGGGGCTGCTCGACAACGTGGGACCCAAGCGGATCGCCCATGCCGGGACGTTCAACGCAAATCCAATCTCGATTGCGGCTTGCCGGGCGACCCTTGAACACGTACTGACAGAAGAAGGTCTGGAGCGGTCCGCGCGCTTGAGCCAGCACTTGGCGAAGGGACTTGCGGAGATCTTTCACGATCGACACGTGCGGGGGTTCCTGCCGTCGGATGGTCCGTCAGGCGCCATCCTGTTTGCCGACCAGCCGGTGCGGAATTGGCGAAGCTTCCTCGAGGTCGATCCCGACCGGTCGCTCCTGTTTCAGTTCCTCTGCCTTAATCGAGGATTAATCCCTTCGGGCAACGGACCGGATGAGCAGTGGACGGTATCGGTCGCTCACACTGACGGAGACGTCGACCAGTACATTGCTGTCGTAGCGGAGATGGCCGACCAACTTGCAGGCACTCCGCACGCGGGGGAGATCGAGGAATCCGTCTGAAGAACGCCTTCTCGGGTGGCGTCACACACGCGCCTCGGAGAGGGCGGCCGCCACCCGGTCCCGGGACGAGGCCGCAGCAGGCGTTGTCGGGCGATGGGACTGGCCAGATTTGAACTGGCGTTTCGGAGTCCCGAACCCCGAAGGATGGACCAAGCTACCCCACAGTCCCATGTCAAAACAAGGTCACCATCGTTCCGCGATATGTCAACTACCACCGACTTAAATCGGTGGCTTGTGGCTGAGGTCGGAAACGTGTAACCCACGCCTCTTCACTTCCCGCCACGATGGGCCGGTCGACTCCGGCCCTCGCCGCGATGTTGATCGCGGCGATGCGGTCGGCCGGCCCAGCGAGGCCGCACGACACGCATCGGAATTCGTCCCTCGTCGGTCGGTTCTTCTTGTCCACGGCCCCGCATGAGGGGCAGGTGAGCGACGTATTCCGCGGATCCACGATGAAAACCGGGACGCCCTTCGCCGCGGCCTTGTACTCCACAAAGACGCGCAACTGGCGAAAGCTCCAAGAGTAGTGTCGCCGCCGCTGGGAGCGCCGAACCGTGGTCCGCTCGCGGATGCCCCCGAGGTCTTCGAGGGCAACCGCGCGCGCCGTGCCTTCGGCCCGCGCGACGATCTGCTTGGAGACGTAGTGGTTAATCTGCCGACGGGAGCCGGCTTCTCGATGGCCGAGCGCCTTCAGGTGCCGCTTCGCGCTCTTCGTGCCGGCGCGTTGGAGTCGCCCGCGTAGCCGGTCCATACGGAGGCGAAACTGATCGATCCCATCAGCTTTGTAGTTCGCGCCGTCTGAGTCCGTGGCGATGTTCACGACGCCGACATCAACTCCTAGTACGCCCTTGGGAGTGTAGGGCTTCCGGTCCTTCGTTTTCACGACGAGCGCAAGATAGAAGGCGCTGTCGCGGTAGATCAGGTCGGCCTCCCCTCGTAGGCGATGATGGGCCACGGCGTGCCGCCCGTATTCGGACCAGCGGACGCGGAATTCCTGTCTCCCGTCGAGGGTCAGCAGCGAAACCCGCTGCCGACGTTTTCCCTTCCACGACAGGATGCGGGGATCGTAGGGAACTGCGCCTCGAAGACGGAAGGTCGGTCTGCGCGAAGAATCTCGCACGTACGCGCCCCCGACCTTGCCAATTGCCCGGACCGCCATTTGGGCGGAGAGGCCGAATCTCTCACGGACCATGCGGTAGGTCAGATGGTGGAGGTGGGTGCGGCGCCGGGCCCTTTCGCGGAACGCGACCTCGCTTATAGCGGCGGAGGCACGGTTCATCGCCTCAATTGTGCGAAGGAGGGCAGGCCGGTCCTCGACTCCCACCTCCAGCCGAACCAGCACTGTCCGCATCGGTTGCCCCCCGCGTCATACTCGGTGTTTACAAGTCGTTGTCGACTTCGTTGGCGTCTTTCACACATCAAGTTGAGGGGTCTTCGACAACGGGAGGTCTACGAACCTCAGGTTGGGGGTAGATTCGCCCATCGGCACAAACGTAAAGCCAGCCGAACGAAACGCGTGCGCGAGAGGGGAGACGGGGTGTTTCATCCCCTTCCCGGGACAGTAAGTATTGGCTCCCAAGTATGGAAGATGTATGGCCGTTACCGGCGGAACTCCTCCAATCCCTGGCCTCGATCCGATTCAGTCGCTCTCCTGGAGCATCCCCGGGCTTCGAGAGGACCCTACGATGTGTCTGCGCTGCCGATCGGCGCAGTTGCTCTGCGGGAAGCCCGTCTGCCCGATTCTCGTAAAGTACCAGGCCTTTGCGCGTACGATGCCGCTGCTGGAAGGGGTGGACTTAGAAGGGACCGCTCCTCCCGGGGTCTTCGTTGGGCGGTTCGGTTATCCGAAGGTTTCCATCGGCCCGCTCGTATCGCCCCTGCACGGGGACACGCTCCTGTTTGACACGCCGGAAGATTGGGTTGGCCGAACGGTCCAGGAGGTCGTAGGCTTCCGGACCGGACTGGTGCGGGGCACCCACCCCATCCGCGTTACGGACGCCGAGAAACCGATCCCGTTGCTTTCCGATCTTCAGATATTGGCCATTGCACGAGAATCGGTGGAAATCGAGGCGCGCTTCACTCGGCCCCCTCGGGGCAACATCGGACTTTCCGACACTCTACCCCCGTACGGTCCTTCGGCCCCGATCGAGCGCGTTCGCTTGGATGTCCGTCACGTGGACCAGCATCTCGAGCGCCTCACCTCCGACACGGACGCGAACGCTCGTATCGCAGTCGGCGAACTCTACGGTCGGGGTGTCCGAGTGAGCCGGATCCAGCGCGCGTTCAGTGCGGGAACCTTGGGTCGTCGAGGTCGACGCCGGCTTGTTCCGACTCGATGGAGCATCACCGCGGTCGACGATCTTCTGAGTAAGGCGAATCTGGAGCGGATTCGGTACTTGCCCGAACTATCGGAGATCTTGGTCTATTCCTATACGGCACTCGACAATCGATGGCTCCTGGTCTTCCTCCCGGGTTCGTATCGCTACGAATCCATCGAGGCGTGGTATCCGAACACTCTGTGGAATCCGAGTTCGGAAAATATCGTGATAGCCGGGGATCACGAGGGATTCCACGGAAGGACCACCTACGCATCGATCGGAGGGTGTTACTACGCAGCCCGTCTTGCCACCTCGGAGATGTTGCTGCGGAGTGGCCGCCAAGCGGGAACACTCGTGCTCCGAGAGGTCCATCCCGGGGAGATTCTACCGCTCGGCGTCTGGAACGTTCGGGAACACGTTCGGGCCGCGCTGCTGCAACGCCCCGAACGGCTGGCGACCCTTCAAGATCTATCCCAACGCATTGCCACCGCCTTCGCGATACCGGCCGAGCGGTGGCTCCGGCAGAGTGCCCTGCTCCACGAAGCGCGCACCCAACGGCGGCTGGATCAGTACGTTTCCTAAGTATCCCGAGCCGGCCGCCGGGCTCGCCTACGGAAGCGCGGATCCGCAGTTCCCGCAGAAGGTGTCGCCGGGCTGCGCGATCTGATGGCATCGAGGGCAGTTCCCTTCTGAGCGCGGAGCGCCGCATCCTCGGCAGAACTTGTCTGCCGAGGTCATCGGGGCGCCACACTGGGGGCATCGGACTGATTCCGCCGTCCGCACCGCCACATCCATCGCGGAGCTGGACGCGCTGCCCAGCGCATCCGCGACCCTGCGTCCCGTGGGGGTGGGCGGAGGAAGTGTCTCGAGGTGGCCGCCGATGCGTCGCCGGGCTTTCAGAGCTAATCGGAGCGCCTCGGTGTACTCCGCTCGGTCGTAAGCCGCGGAGGCCTGGACGCGGATCGCATCGGATTCGGCGACCGCGGAATCCTTCGGGCGGGTCTGGCGGGCCTGCGCGATCTCATCCGTCAGAACCGAGATCTGAAAGCGCGATTCGGCGCGATTCCTGGGAGGTGCGTTCTGCAATCCCAGGCTCGCTCCGGAGTCGTCAAATCTGCCTGCCGCAGGTGAGGATTGGGTCAGATCGACCGCGGGTCGGAGAGAGGATGCGCCGGACCAAAGCCCCGGATCATCCAGCCGCAGGCTGGAGCTAGATCGGTCCGGTAAACGGGATCCACCCGATCCCGCACCTTGGCGTAACGCGATCATGGTCTCGTGAGCCGACTGCGCCCTCGATAGCGCACTGGGATAATTGTGCTGGTCGAACGCCTCCTGGGCGGATTGCAGGAGCGCCTGTGCACGAGTGACGTCAGTCCCCTGTCGCTCCAGGATATCGACTTCCGACTTCGCCATACGGAGTCGGTTATACGCCCGGTCCTCGACCAGGTCGGGGGAGTCTTGGAGCTGCGAGAGCAGATGGGCGCGCCGCGCCTTCAAGCGGCGGATGGCGTACAACATCACTCCCAGCGCCACCGCGACAAGGATGACGATGATCAGTAGTGGGACGATCAGCGTGTTCAAGTCGGCCACGAGCAGCTCATTTCCGCGGCTCGTTGGAGCCCCGGGTCGTCCATACTAGGGCGAGGGGGAGTATTTATTCGCCCCGCTGGGGCCGGCACCCCCTTAGGGCGCGGGGGCCTCTTGGGGCCGCGTCGTTCGACAGGTCTCGAGACCCCGCAACCCTAGCCCGCGGAGTGCGTCGTCTCCGGGTAGGTGGGGTGGGATTTGTTCACGAACCGACGGCTGCGCCTAGCAGGTACGTCGAGCGTGCCCCTTCGATCCGAATCGGAACGACAGTGCCCAAGGCATATCGGCCCTCGAGAACTACCGGAATATAGTTCGGGAGGCGTCCGACGGAGCTGCCTTCCGCTCCCCACTCCACGACGCGGGCGGACCCGTGCCAGCCGATCCATCGCTCGAACCGACGTCGCGCCACCCGCATGCGGAGGGCGGTCAGTTCGCGGGACCGTCGCTTCGCGACGCGGGGTGGAAGGCGGGGCAGGCGGGCGGCGGGAGTCAAAGGCCGAGCGGAGAAACGCGTCACGTTGACGATCTCCGGTTCCACTTCCTCGATCAGTTCCGTCGTCGCGCGGAAGTCGTCCTCGGTTTCTCCCGGGAAGCCGACAATGACGTCCGTGGCAAGCATCAGATCTGGGAATCGACTGCGAGCGCGGTCGACCCACTGCCGAAACTCTCGGATGGTGTATCCCCGTCGCATCTCCTGCAGGATCCGGTCTGACCCGCTCTGGATTGGGATGTGCAGGAAATGGAAGGCCTTCTCGCCTACTAACGCGTCGAGCAGGCGGTCGCCGATCCGTCGCAGGCTTTGAGGGCTCATCATTCCAATCCGAAACTGAAAATCGCCGCTCAATTGCGCCACGGCCGTGACGAGGTCCGGAAGTCGTGCTTCGCCCGCGAGGTCTTCTCCCCAACAGGAAGTATCGAGCGAGGTCAACCGGATCTCTTTCGCACCGCGCGCCAACGCGTCGCGCACGCGTTCCAAGAGTTCCCCCATGGGCACGCTCGTGAGCCGCCCACGCGCTAATCGGCTGTAACAGTAGGAGCAGTGGCTCGTACACCCCTGAGCGATGACGACCTCCTCGGCCACGGAGAGGGCAGGGGGAATCGGCAGGGTCGGGTCGAGCGTGGGTCGAACCGGCTCAGCATCGTCGGACGCCCATTCCGCGAGCATGCTCGAAAGGCGGGATTGCTCCCGGATCGGCAGAAACGTCGTTCGGTCGAGGCCGGGCCCTTGGAGTAGATCGGTTCGTAGGGGTACCAGACACCCTGTAACCACCATGCGGGGGACCCGCCGGCTGAGTTCCTCCCACCGACGGACCATTCGCATTTCGGTGGGTCCGATGACCCCGCACGTCACAAGCACCCCGACATCCGCATGGGACGGGTCCTCGGCGATCGAATGCCCCGCGGCGGCGAGGTCACGAGTGAGGCCGCGACCCTCTCCTTGGTTTTGGGCGCAGCCGTAGGATTCAACGTAGACGCGCACGGGGAAACCCTACCAAAGGATCGCCACCCGAGGAGGAGGCGTTCCTCAGAACACCGACAGCTTCCCTGTGAGTAGCTTTTGCGGGATGGTGTCGATGCTATCGAACCATCCGTTCGCCACCGCTTCGGCCTTGGATTTGACCTGGGCAAGTTTCAGGCCATTCGAGGGCAA
Source organism: Thermoplasmata archaeon (assembly GCA_049300255.1). Lineage (GTDB taxonomy): Archaea > Thermoplasmatota > Thermoplasmata > Lutacidiplasmatales > UBA184 > Lutacidiplasma. Next base: position 111,858 of record JBAQJJ010000040.1, on the reverse strand, counting down.
GATCTGGAGGCTCGCGACTTGGGGTTCGTCGACCGGCTTACCGATTTGCGAAAGGATGCGGACCTGGACCTCTTGCACGTTGCCGCCGGTCTCCTTGACAATGTCCTGGGCGATCAGATTCCCGAGCAGGTTGTAAATTTTGCCGACATGGTTGATCGGGTTCTTTCCGGCCGTGGCTTCCAGACTCATGGGCCGGCACGGCGTGATGATGCCATTGGCCCGATTCCCGCGGCCCACGGAACCGTCATCGCCGGCTTCCATCGAAAGACCCGTGACCGTGAGGTAGTAGCGACCGAGCTCAGGATCGTCGGCGGTGTTCACGTCGATCTGGACCTCTCGGTTCGTGATCTTGGAGGCGTGGTCTGCGAGCCGTTCCCGAATCTCCGTACAGACGTTCTGGTAGGCATCGGCGTCGTCGACCTCGCTATCGACCAAAGCGGCGGCCACCGTAAGGCGGATCTTTTCCCCCGCCCGATAACCCATGACCTTGACATCCTCCCCTAGCGCTCGGACCTTCTTCTTCAGCTTCAGCGTCAGATACCGCTCAGACTCGAGGACGAGCCGCTCGGTGTCCGAGAACGGAGCGAATCCCACCCCGAACGACGTATCGTTCGAGAGGACCTTTGCATGCTCGAAGACCCCGCGGAGGTCGACCGACCCCTGTCCGATCTTGCAATCGAACTCGACCTGCTTTTCGGCGTCGAGATGGTCGCAAACCGATCCCACGTATTTCCGCGCGGCATCAATGGCCGTTTGGCGATAGGGGAGCTTTTCTCCGTTGACCTCCGTCGTAGCGCGTCCGACCATCAGGATGTAGATCGGTGCGGTTACCTTGCCACCACCGAATTTGGGCTCGGATGCTCCGCCGACTACCTGGGTCTCATCCGTGTTGTGGTGCAAGATCCGCCCGAACTCATCCAGATAAAGCCGACAAAGCGCCCGGCTAACGGATTCGGCAACGCCGTCGGCGATCGAATCGGGGTGCCCGAGTCCTTTCCGCTCGACGAGCTCGACATCCTGTTGTTCGATCGGGACCGTCCGCAGGGGCTCGACGTGGATATTTCGGACCATAGAGGTCTCTGGGCTCGGCCGAGACTGGGGTGGGTTTAACCCTTGCGACCTGAAACTCCCCCGCGGAGCAGGGAACTCTCCTCAGGAATTGCGCTCCGCGAAAAGGGGTTTCGTCATATGGGGTCCATCCGCCCCAAAGCCGAGCTTGCGATAATAGGGGCGGGTACCGACCGCACTGAGAACGTGAATTCGATCGAATCCCTGGGTTCGGCTGTGTTCGATGGCGCGCTCCATCAGCAGTCGACCGAATCCCCGGTGCTGGTACTCGGTCGGGCCTCCAGCGTCCGCCCCCACGGCCACTTCGGCCCCCAGCACCTTCAGCTCGCGGACGACCGGCGCCGTAAGGCCCCCGTCGGTCTTATCCGATGGGAATCGCAACCGCAGGAAACCGGCGATTGTATCACTCACGGGCTCTTCCCACGCGAGGAATAGTTCGCGCCCCTCGGAGGCGGCATACCAGGTCTCTGTGAGCGCAAACGAGTCAGCAGGAGGGGAAGCTCCTCTTCCCACCTCCCGACAGCGCAGGCATCGGCAGTGCTCTCCCCGTTGCGCGAGCAACCGAAGGGCCACTTGACGGATGTTACTCGTCCGGACCCCGGCTGCGATCAATCGAGCGGGAATATCGCGTTGGATCCGCTGGATACGGACCCAGGGGGGCAAGCTACGCTTGACATCCGCGAGCACGCTGGCGGCGGTTTCGAGGTCATAGGGGGTGTACCGCCCCGCTTTCCAATCCTCGAAGAGAGGAGTCCCGGGTAGCACTAGCGTAGGATAGATCTTGATCATGTCCGGGCGAAAGTCGGAATCTTGGAAGAGCCGGTCGAAATCGGCGCGATCCTTCCCCGGATCCATCCCCGGGAGGCCCAACATCAGATGGTAGCACACCTTGAGCCCGCGGTCCCGAGCTTCCCGGGTCGCTATGGCCACGTCGTGTACTCCGTGGGCTCGGTTGACCGCGGCGAGGACGTCGGGCTGGAGGCATTCGACGCCGATCTCGACTCGAGTCACGCCCGCGTCGAGTAGGAACGGCAGAATTCGTCCGTCGCACCAATCCGGGCGTGTCTCGACCGTGAGACTGACGCACCGATGCCGAGCGGTCTCGTTCGACTGTTGTGCTTCGAGTAGACTGGATGCCCGCGCCCCATTCAGCCCATCGAACACGCCCTGGAACACGGTCGACTGATAGGATCGCGGCCGGGCGGGAAACGTTCCGCCCATCACGATGACCTCTACTTTGGAGGTCGGATGGCCGATCGCCTCCAGGGTCTGGATCCGGTGCTCCGTGATCACTCGGGAATCGAATTGGAACTGGGCTCCCCGAAGGGCGGACGGCTCTTCCCCGGTGTAACTTTGGGGGCTGTTGTTGTCGACTCCGCCCGGGCAGTACGTGCAGCGACCGTGCGGGCACCGCGCGGGGGCCGTCATGACCGCTACGATCGCGACGCCCGATAGCGTCCGCGAGGGCTTGCGACGAATAACTGAGTCGTACCGGGCGCGCTCACCTGCCTCGAGTTGCTCGATCCAATCGACATTCGAGGGGAGGGAGCCGAGATGTCCCTGCCGCATCCACTGGAGCTTCGCCCGATGAATGCGCTCGGGGTCGGAGACGGTCGGCGAGGGGGCTGGGTCGGTGGAATTCCCGCCTACCGGTGCAGCCACGCGCGAGTCTCCCCGGTCACCAAGTAGGGCGCCTTGCGCAGTTCCTCTACGGACCGACTTCCGGTTAGAAACATGGCCACTTTGAGTTCGTGAATGAGCTGGTCGAGCTCACGGCGGGTCTCCGCATACCCCGTGGAGGCCGCCCGCAGGACACCTCCGGCGGTGCCGGCGGCGGTCGCTCCAAGGGTGAGCGCGCGGGCGACATCCAGGCCGGAGCGGATCCCGCCGCTCGCGATCACCGGAAGGCCCAGCGGGACGAGCTCTCGGACGGATACCGGGGAAGGGATCCCCCAATCCCAGAAGGTCTTGCCCACTCGGGCTTGGCGTTCGGCCCCCTGAGCTTGCGCCCGGTAATATTCGACGGCCGCGAAAGAAGTTCCTCCCGTCCCGCTGGCGTCGAACCCTCGTACCCCTTGCGCTTTCAAACGCTCGCCGACCGATTGCGAGAGTCCGGTGCCCGTCTCCTTTGCGAGGACCGGAAGTTGCGCCGCCAAATCTCCGATCCGTTCGAGACACCCTCGCGCTCGACGATCGCCTTCCGGTTGGACCATTTCTTGGAGAAAGTTGAGGTGGATCGCCAGTACGTGAGCCCCGATGAGCTCCATCGCGGCGCGTGCCTCCTCCACCCCGAGGACACGGTCCCCCGGCGATTGGGAGATGATCTGAGGGGCTCCGATATTCGCAAATTTAAGGGGCACCGCATACTGAGCGACGCACGAGTAGCTGTCGGGAAACTGTCCCTTCAAGATCGCAGCGCGCTCGCTGCCGACACCCATCGCGATCCCCACGTCGGCCGCGGCTTGCGCCAAGTTGCCATTGATCTTGACGGCGTCAGGGAATCCGCCGGTCATGCCGGTGATCATCAAAGGCGCTTCCAGCTTCTTCCCAAAGAGCGTCAGCGAGGTGTCGATCTCATCGAAATCGATCTCGGGGAGCGCATTATGGACGATCTGGATATCGTCCCAGTAACGGTAGCGTCCCTCGACTTCCTGGCCGAGAACCACCTTGACGTGTTCCGCCTTCCGATGGCTTAGATCGATCCCAGAAACATCGGGCTTGGGGTCAGGGGGACTCGGATTTGGCCCAGCTTCCGTAGACCGCCTCCCCTCGGATCGCTCGCGAGAGCGCCCCATCCGTCAGTCCGCTAATAAGTCCTGCGTCCGCGCCGAGCTTCGAGATGGCCAACATCGCATCGGCCTTCCCGCGAATCCCTCCGGTAACGTCCGACGCTCCCGCCGAAGGGCGAAGTGAATCCCGCACTTCCGGCGACACGTCGGGAATCGCGCGCCGTCGACCGCCGGGCTCGGTACGGAGGATTCCCTCCACATCGCTTACAAAGATCACCCGCCGCGCGTGGAGTTGAGCGGTCAGTTCCCGGGCGATCGTATCCGCCGAGAGAATCGAAAATCCCCACTCGTCGTCGGGGACTACGTCGCCGAAGGAGACGGGGATCATCAATCGGGTCAGTGCGTCCACGAAGGGGGCCGAATCCAATTTGGTGAGCACCCCCGCCCGGCTGCGCGCGTGTAGCGCGATGGGGACCGACCAGGGGCTAATTCCCGCTCGTAGCAACGCTGAAAGAACCACGAGGTGCAGCCGCCGCACCTCGGCGCTGACGATCGCCGCACCTCGCCGACGCGTTTCGGCGCTCCGTGACTCCGTTGGGCTCGGTGGGACCGCCAGCCCAAATCGATGAGCGCCGGGATGCCCGAACGAGCCCGCCCCATGGAGGAGTATCAACCGGCTCGGGTGACTCGCCGCCACCTCGGTGGCCAGTCGGTTGAGAACTTTCAAGCGGACGCGCTCCACCTCCTTTTTCCGAGTTATGACGCTCCCGCCGAGCTTGACGATGGTGAGAGCGACTTCGGGCACGGAAGCCCCTGCGGAAGACTTGGTCGCGACCGGCCCAGGCATTCGAGCGCTCAGGCTCGGTCGAGGCCGGTACGCGGACTGAAGAGCAGGATGGCTCCCAAGAAAAGCGGGGCGATCCCAACGAGATACCAGCCATCGAAGATCGTCAACGCATACGAAATGGTGAACACTCCTACTCCAATGAGAACCGCCGCCGCGATCACGAACGGCACTGAGATCGAGCCCCGCTGCGAGGGGGAATCCGAGTGGGTCGCTCCGTAATCCGACACGCGTATGACGAGGGCGCGCCCCTTCAAATGGCTTGGCTCGTACTCGGGAGCCGACCTCGGCGGTCGCCGAATGAAAAAAATCGGACCGAGGGCTCGGACTGACGGAAAATCTAGTTCCGGAGAGTGACTCTGTCGATTCCGCGTCGCGTCGGAGCCCGACGGTTGCGAATTTGTGCAAAGATAGATATGGAGCGCTCGCCTGCGAACCTTCGCCCGAGGCCCGGGTAGGCGTAAGCGGTGCCCTCTACTCCCATCGGCCAGCCGTCGGATCTACCGACGGAGCCCAAATCGAACGAACTGTCGAATGAGCCGGCCATCGCCGGAGGAGAGCGCATAGGGGGAGGAGGTGGATTGCCGACCAGCAACGGGCCGGCCTCGACTCCGCCCTCCCTCCCGAAGAGCACCGCGAGCCAGTTCTTCGATGCGATCCTCGAGACCAAGGGAGAGCTGTTCAAGGGGAGCCGGGAAATCCTCCGAGATTCGTATATTCCGAGCCGGTTACCACATCGCGAGCATCAGATCCGCCAGGTCGCCGAAGTCCTGGCTCCCGCACTGCAGAGCGAGATTCCATCCAATCTTCTGATCTACGGAAAGATCGGGACCGGCAAGACGGCCGTCGTCGCCCAAGTCCGTCAGGACATGGAGCGACGCGCGGAGCAGAGCCGTCACCTGACGTTCATCACGATCAACTGCGGCAATATCGATACGCCGTACAGCCTTTTGCAGACGATCGGAAACACGTTCGCGGCGACTGAATCGGATCGCATCCCGACCGGATGGTCCCTCGACCGGGTGCAATCGCTCATGCGCCAAATGATCGACGCGCGCAAGGGGTTGGTGATCCTGGTGCTCGACGAGATCGATCGCCTCGTGGCGCGTAGCGGCGATGGCGTGCTCTACACATTGAGCCAGCTCAACACCGAATTGAACGTCGCCCGCATCGTGCTGGTCGGGATCTCGAACGACCTCAAGTTCACCAACAATCTCGACGCGCGGGTCCGCAGTCGGTTGAACGAGGAGAAGATCCTCTTTCCCCCCTACGACGCGCCTCAATTGCAGGACATCTTGCGCGATCGCGCTGTCGAGGTGTTCCGAGAGGGCGTGCTGGACGCCGGCGTGATCGAGCGGTGTGCCGCGTACGCCGCACTCGAGAATGGGGATGCTCGCCGTGCCCTCACCCTGCTCCGCCTCTCGGCAGAAATGGCCGAGCGCGATCACGCTCGGCGGATCACACCGGACCACGTGGTCAAGGCCAAGAATCGGGTGGAGCAGGACATAATCGTCGACTGCTGCCGCACGTTGCCCTCGCACTGCAAGGTCCTGCTCTATGCGATCCTGCTCGCGTATGAACGCCGGAGGGGCGGCGTCCTCACGGGCGAGGTCTATACCGGCTATACGAAGCTCGCGCAGCGCTTGGGTCTCCAGCCACTGCACAACCGGAGCATCTCGAATTATCTTTCCGAGCTCGAATCTCTTGGGCTCATCCAAGCTACGATCGTATCGCGCGGCCGAGGCGGACGAACGCGGGAAATTCTGATCGACGTACCTATCCAAGACACCCTGCCCGCCCTCGAAGAGGATCCGCTCCTCTCCCCACTCGCGCGGCCGCGTTTCCGCAATCAAACGCTGCTTACCAACTTCGATAATCCGGACCGCACCGGCCCCACGTTCTGAATGTCGTTCCACTGCGCTTATCCCGTCGCGTCCACGGTAGGCCCCGCGGGTAGCGTTACACGTCGGGAATCGCTTCCATCTCGGTAGCGACGACCTCGGTTTCCACCCTTCTCTGGGTCCTCAAGCGGCGCAGTTCGCGGAGCTCTTGGTCGAGGTTCTTGAGCTCGCTCGCGTACCGGCGTACGCGCTGGCGCGCGATCCACTCCAAGGTCTCGATCTCCCGATCGAGGGCTTCGTCCGATCCACGAAACGCGCTCATACAGTGAACGGGGTATCGATCTGGGCCTTTTGAAGGCGATTCGAGAAGTCGATGAAGACCGTCTTGATATCCGTAAATTCTTCGATCGCGGTACTGCCCGCCTCACGTCCACCGTTCCCGGTGTGTTTGACCCCGCCGAACGGGAGCTGTACTTCTGCCCCGATCGTCGGCGCGTTGACGTAGGTGATGCCTGCTTCCAGTTCGCGCAAAGCGCGAAACGCAAGATTGACGTCGCGCGTGTAGATTGAAGAGGAGAGTCCGTATTCGACGTCGTTCGCCACGCGAATCGCTTCGTCGTAGCTCCCGACCTTGATCACGGACAAGACCGGCCCGAAGATCTCCTCCTTCGAGATACGCGTCCCGTGCTCCGTCTCGAAGATCGTGGGTGCAATGAAAAACCCTCGATCCCACGCCCCTCCCGTGAGTTTCTTTCCACCGGTTCGCAATCGCGCTTCGGAGCGACCGACCTCAATGTACTGGAGAATCTTCTTTTCCTGATCGGACGAGGCGACGGGACCCATGTCCGTCGTTGGATCGAGTGGGTCTCCGATCTTGAACTTCTCCAATCTCGCGACGAGTCGGCCGAGGAAGTCGTCGTAGACCTTCTCGTGTAAAATGAGTCGGCTCGTCGCGGTGCATCGCTGCCCGGCGGTGCCAAATGCCCCGAAGAGCACCCCCTCGAACGCGAGGTCGAGATTGGCGTCGTCCATCACGATCACGGGGTTCTTGCCTCCGAGCTCAAGATGTACCATCTTGAGGCTCTGAGCACCGCGCACATAGACCTCGCGCCCGGTGTCGATCCCGCCGGTGAACGAAATGAGCCGGACGCGCGGGTCGCTGATCAGGGAATCGCCAACCACCGATCCGGGGCCGGTTACGAGATTCAGTACCCCGGGGGGGATCCCAGCTTCCTCGTACGCTTTGACGACCTCGGTTGCGCATAGCGCGGTATTCGAAGCGGGTTTGAACACGACGGTGTTCCCGCAAATCAACGCGGCGGCAATCTTCCAATTAGGAATCGCCGTCGGAAAGTTCCAAGGGGTGATGCACGCGACGACCCCCTTTGGTTGTCGGATCGTCATGCAAAACTTGGATTGCAGCTCGGAAGGCACCGTTTCGCCGAACATTCGCCTTCCCTCGCCCGCCATGTATTCGACGAAGTCGATGGACTCCTGGACATCGCCGAGACCCTCGGCGATCACCTTCCCCATTTCCTGGGACACGGTGCGTCCGAGTTCCTCCTTCCGACGTTTCAAAACCGTCGCCGCCGTCAGGAGAATCTCTCCACGTATGGGGGCGGGCGTGTCGCGCCATCGTGGGAACGCCCGCGCGGCCGCTCCGATGGCGTTGTCCACGTCGCGAGCGGTTCCCGAAACGAAGGAGGCGATCGGTTCCCGCGTGGTGGGATTGGTCGTTGTGAAGCGCTTTGCGTCAGGCGGAGAGAGCCACTTTCCGTCGATGAAGAGTCCGTGTGCAGGTACCTCGTGCGCCATAGTTGATCCGATTCGAGCAGCGGACACGGGAACCCTTCAAAAGCGTAACCGGGGGCAACTACAGTTCCCCGACCTACGTTGAGCACAAGATTATAACACGCCCCCCGGTCGCGAGCCCGATGGAGCACCGAATCGAGGCAGAATTCGTCCTCAGCGGTGCGCCACCGAATCCGCCCGTGATCCAGGCGCGGCTTCCTTCCTTGGTCGCGGAAGTCCTCCATCGGTCGATGGGTCAGCGAGGGGAGGCCCGGTTGGCGGACTGGTCGCTGCAAGGTGATCGGCTCATGCTCGTACTGGAATCTACGGGAACGCGGCCCCATCAGGCGCTCCTCGCTTTTGCACGGCGTTTTGGCGAGGAGTTCGGAAAATCCGAAAAGACTGGAATTCGGTCGCTCCGAGTACCCCGATATCGAATCCAGCTCCCGCTCGACCCCCTTCCCAAGGGACCGATCTCCTTGCCGCTCCCCCACGAACTAAGGGTCCTCGAACGATCGGCCGAATTGGAGCTGTACGACCTTCCCGAGGAGGCGATCCGCGACAACTGGATGGATCGAGTCGCGTCCCTTGTTCAGGAGAAGGCCCGGCGTCAGAGTTACGCCGGGAAAGAACAGTACTGGGCACTCCTCACTCAACGACCTCCGCGCGACCAGCTCCACATGGAAGACCCGACAGAAGCGATGCTCCGGCGTCATTGGGTCCGCAATGGCCCGACGAAAGGCAAGTGGTTCCTCGGACCGACCGCCGCACACCTATTGCGGACGATGGAACGGATCGCCCGAGAAGAGGTGCTCCACCCGCTGGGATTCCAAGAGGTGGTCGCCTCCCACTTCGACGCCTTCGACACCCTTCTCAAGACCGGTCACCTCGAAGGGCTCCCCGGGGAGTTCTACTACGTCGTCGAGCCGAAGAGCCGAGACCCGGCAGAATGGGAACGCTTCACCGACCTGGTGAAGATCACGCGGCAAGTGCCGCGCGAGGAGCTCGAAAGACTCGTGACCGGGCCCACCGCGGTACTAAATTACGCCCAGTGTCCCATGATCTACTGGTGGCTCTCGGGCCGGACGATTGCCACCGAGAGCCTTCCGCTAAAGATCTACGATCGAGCGGCGATCTCGAACCGCTACGAGAGCGGGGGGCGACACGGCCTAGAACGGGTCGATGAATTCCATCGGATCGAGCCGGTGTTCGTCGGAGCGCCGGACGACCTCGTCTCGCTTCGCGCCGCGCTGCTCGACCGCTATACCCGAGTCTTCGACTCAATCCTCGAGCTAGAGTGGAGGACGGCCTGGGTCACCCCCTTCTACATGCAGCAAAGCGGGGGCGTCGGGGTTGACGACGCGGAGCGCCAGATCAAGGGAACGATCGATTTCGAAGCCTATCTCCCCTATCGGGGGAGCCGGACCGACTCCGAGTGGCTGGAGTTCCAGAACCTGTCGATCGTCGGGGACAAGTACACCCGGCCCTTTACGATCCGAGCCCAGAAGGGGGAGCTTTGGTCCGGGTGTTCGGGGATCGGCCTCGAGCGTTGGTTGACGTCGTTCCTGGCGCAGAAGGGGCTCGACCCCCAGGATTGGCCGGACGCGTTCCGACGCTACACGGGGGAACTTCCCCCCGACGTCCATTTCCTCTGATCAATCCCGTGCTGCAGGAAAGCGACTAAGCGGAGCTCGGGTTCGGGCCTACGAGTTAGTGAATCGTGCCGAAGCAGAGGTCTCTCGAAGAGTTCACTACCGGCGAACCCCTCACCGAAGCTCCGCGGGTGCCGGTCCTAGCGGCTCGCCTTCGACCGCCCCCGCTTGCCGGAGTGTGGAATGTCGAGGAGGGATTCATTGTCCATCCCCTCTTACGTCCTCAGACGCTTCGTGCCCTTCCCTTCCAGATCGACCTCGCGCGCATCGGCCTGACGGAGGATCTGCTCGTGGTCCTGCCGACCGGATTGGGGAAGACCGTCATCGCGGCGCTCGTCGCGGCCGAAGTGCTCCGCCGCCAGGACGGCAAAGTGCTCTTTCTCGCGCCGACCCGCCCGCTGGTCCAGCAGCATGCGGATTCTTTTCACCGGTGGTTCAGCGATATCCGACGGAGTCGATTTACGGGAACGATTCGACACCCGGTCCGAGAGGGGGCGTGGGAAACGGCAGACGCGGTCTTCGCCACCCCCGAGATCGTCGCGAACGACCTAGCCGCCGAGAGGTACGACCTTCGCAGTGTGGCGCTGCTGGTCGTCGACGAGGCCCATCACGCCGTCGGAAGGTATGCGTACGTACCGATCGCCGCCCGGTTCCGCTTCGATCGGAGGCACGATGCGCGGCTGCTCGGGCTCACCGCGTCGCCGGGGGGGCGTGACGAGCGGATCGAGGAAGTCGTGGGCGCGTTGGGAGTGGCCCGCATCGAAGCTCGCTCGCGCGAAGATGAGGGCGTCCGAGAATACGTCCAGCCGGTCGACATTGAATACAGCTGGGTCGACCTACCGCCCGAGTCGAAACGAATCCAAGAGCTCCTCACGCGAGCGTCCCACGAAGTCGCTCGAAAACTCCAGAAGATGGGGTATCTAAGAAAGAAACCAATCACGTCGCTATCCGTCAAAGATCTCATCGCGTTGCGCGCGGAGATCTTCGCGCGACCGGGTCCGATGACCCGGAAATTCGGTCCCTTGTTTCACCAGCTCGTGCTGCTGCATCTGCATCACGCTCAGGAGCGGCTCGAGACGCAAGGGATCGAACCGTTTCTACAATACCTGGACCGGGTCGGTGGGAAGGAGAAGCCAAGCCGCGGCGACCGCGCGGTCCTCAAAATCTCGCAGGTCGTCCAGGCGCGGGAAGAGGCGCGCCTCTTCCTTCGCGAAGGAAGGACCGCCTCGCACCCCAAGCTCGATGCGCTGATCGAACTCGTGCGCGAACAAATGACCCGCCCCACCGGCCATCCCCCTCGCATTCTGATATTTGCGCAATATCGGGACACGATCCAATCGATCCAAGGCGTCCTCGAAGCCCAAAATTGGACCATCGGTCGATTCGTCGGCCAAGCCACGCGGGATCGGGAGGATCGCGGGATGAATCAACGCGAACAAGCCCAGATTCTCACCGCGTTCCGCGACGGTCGGTTCCCCGTGCTGGTCGCCAGCAGCGTCGCTGAGGAAGGGTTGGACGTCCCTGACGTCGACCTCGTGGTATTCTTTGAATCAGTTCCGAGTGAAATCCGAGCGATCCAACGGCGTGGTCGAACCGGACGCACCTCGCTCGGGCGGGTCGTGGTTTTGTTGACGCGAGAAACTCGAGATGTCGGCTACCAACGGGCGGAGGTCCGACGCGAAAAGTCGATGGGCAAGATCGTTCGTCGGCTCTCTGCCGAGGCCCGTCGTCGCCGCGAAGCGAGTCCCGATGCGCCCGCCGAGGGGCGCGCGATCCGAAAACCGCGGAGTCGGGCCCCCGTATAAGGATGGTCCTCACGTGGCAAAAATGCCCCCCGAACCTCGAGCCTAAATACAGGAATTTTGCTCGAACCGCCCGGAGGGCCATGAGCCCCTTCGACTGGATCTCGCAAAATCTTGGTCTGGTATCCCTGACGGTAATTTCCGTCATACTCACGATCTATCTCGGCTATTCCATGATCCATCCCGAACATTTCTGAGGCGGGTCCCACTCTGTGGTAGACATTCGCTCGCTCTGGGACATCATTCTCGTCATGGGCCTGGTCATCGCGATCGCCCCATGGTTCGGGAGCTATCTGGGCCGAGTTTACATGAATCGACCCCTGTTCGGGGACTTCATTATCTCGCCGATCGAGAACGGGATCTACCGTTTGCTCGGCACTTCGCCCCGGCGCTCCATGGGCGTCAGGGAGTACATGCTCGCCCTGGTGCTCGTCAACGGGGCGATGTTTGCCTGGATGTTCTTCTTCTTCTATTTTCAGGCTAGCCTCCCCTTTGACGGTCGCGGCGTCCCCGACATGTCGTGGTCCCTTGCGTTCCATTCTTCGATGAGTTTCACCACGAACACGAACTTCACCCACTTTGTAAACGAGAGTCAGATCAGTCTTGGATCGGCCGTTATCGCTTGGCAACTCGCCCTGTTTCTCTCCGCCGCCACCGGTCTAGCCGTGGCGGCGGCGATGATCCGAGGATTCGTCCGCAAGGATGGAACGATCGGCAACTTCTACGTCGACATGGTCCGCAGCCTGACGCGGATTCTCTTCCCGATCGCGACCCTGAGCGCGGTTGTCATGATCCTCCTCGGAGTGCCGCAGACCCTTACGGATACGATCGTCGTCCATCCCATCATCGGCGGGACCCAAACGATCTTCCTCGGCCCAGTCGCATCGTTTCAATCCATCTCAATCCTGGGAACGAATGGCGGTGGATGGTACTCCGCCAACGCGGCCGACCCGTTTGCAAACCCGAGTGCAATCTCGAATCTGTTTGAATCCGGCGTGATGATGCTGATCCCCTTCTCCACACCGTTCGCTTTCGGCCAGATCATTCGTCGACGAAACGAAGCATGGCCCTACTTGGGCACGATTCTGATCATTTTCGTCGTCGCACTGGCCTTGTTCATCATTTTCCAATCCGCGACGAACCCCACGCTGGCGACCGTGCCCAACCTCGGGGCGCAAACGGGCGGGTATACGGTCGGCCAGGAGACGCGATTCTCGCTTCCCGAGGCGTCCTTCTTCCAGGTCGTCAGCGTCTACTCGAACGTCGGCGCGAACAATATGGCGCTCTCAGCGATATCGCCGGGAGCGCAACTCGTCCTGCTCTTCGGCATGTTCACGCAGAGCACCCCGGGCGGGGAGGGAACCGGTTTTGGAACGCTGCTCCTGTTCGCCGTACTGGCGATCTTCCTCGCCGGACTGTTGGTGGGCCGGAGCCCGGAGTACCTCGGCAAGAAGATCGGCACGGATCAGGTGAAATGGGCCGCCCTGGCGCTTCTGATCCATCCCGCCGTCATCCTAGTCCCCTTCGTCGTAGCGATTCTCGGTAACTTTACTGGCTTCGCCGCCGCCCCCACGCACCTTTCGGCGTACAATTTCACCGTCGTGTTGTACGAATTCACTTCCGAAGCGGCCAACAACGGCAGCGCGATGTCCCCGCCCACCTACACCGATACCACGCTGTTCTTCAACGTCACGGGGGCGTTGATCATGATGATCGGCCGATTCCTACCGATCTATGCCATGCTGCAGGTGGGCGGACTGTTTGCCCGCCAGGGGACTCTCCCTCCCGGACCCGGCACGTTGCGCACCGCCAGCGCGACGTTTACGATCTACCTAACCCTGATTTTGATCATCATCTCGGCGCTGTTCTTCCTGCCGGTGATGGCCATTGGTCCGCTCGCCCAAATGGTGGGGGGTCTTTGAGTTGTCCGAAATCATCGAAGCCGGGGCGCAAGTGTCGGTCCGGCGCGTGCCGCACACCTCAGTGCAGCGGGTACTCGTCGACTCCTTCCGGCTTTTCGATCCGAGACGCGAGGTCCGGCATCCGGTAATGTTCACGGTCTACGTACTGTTCTTCCTGCTGGTCGTTCTAACGATCTATCCGCGGGCGTTTCCGGATATCGCCCGCACGTACAACGCGGGCTACTACGTGGGCGTCACGATCATCCTCTTCCTCACCCTCTGGTTCTCGCATATCTCCGAAGCGATTGCGGAGGCGCAGGGACGCGCCCAAGCGGACAGCCTGCGTGAGATCCAGAGCGGGATTCGCGCCCGACAGATCATGCCGGACGACACCAGCCGCTGGGTAGGCGCGGACGTCCTGCGCGTCGGGGACACGGTTGAGGTCGAGGCCGGGGAGACCATCCCCTTGGACGGTGACGTGATCCAAGGCGCGGCGCTGATCGACGAGTCGATGATGACGGGGGAGTCCGCCGCCGTCACGCGGGAGAGCGGCGGGGACAAGACAAGCGTGCTCGGGGCCACGAAAGTGTTGCAGGGGACGATTCGAATTCGCGTCACCGCGGTCCAAGGCGCTTCGTTCCTCGACCGGTTGATCCGGCTGGTAGAGGGTACCGCGCGAGAGCCCACTCCCAACGAGCTCGCGCTGACGGTCCTCCTTTCGGCGTTGACGATTTCGCTTCTGATCGTAGTCATGACATTCATTTATCTCGCCAATTTCACTTCGATCGTCTACGTGGATTTGGCGACGATTGTCGCGCTGTTCGTTTGTCTGATGCCGACCACAATCGGGGCGCTCTTGCCCGCGATCGGCATCTCGGGGATCAACCGAGTCTCCCGGGCCAATGTGATTGCCAAATCCGGAAAAGCGGTCGAAGCCGCCGGCGACTTGGACACCCTGATCCTCGACAAGACGGGCACGATCACGGTTGGGAACCGGCTCGCCGTTCAGTTCGTCCAAGCGCCCGAGGTCCCCATCGAGCAGCTGCTGGAAGGCGCGATGCTCTGCTCGAGCCTGGACGACACTCCCGAAGGTCGTTCGATCATCCGCCTGGGAGCTCGGCTTCACGCCCCCACGACCCGGCTCGACCCCGGGACGTTCAAGGTCCTGCCATTCACCCCGGAGCGACGGATGAGCGGGATCGTCCTGCAAAGCGGTACCGAGATCTACAAAGGCTCGCTCCAAGCGATGACGAGCTACGCCGGACGGTTGCCGATGGCGCTCCAAAAATCAGCGGACGAAGCGTCCCGTCAGGGGATGACCGTGCTCGCTATCGCCCGGGACAAGCACGTCCTTGGCCTCGTCTATCTGAAGGACGTCGTGAAGCCCGGCATACGCGACCGAATTCACGAGTTGAAGACGATGGGCATCCACACGGTCATGTGCACCGGCGATAACCGGTTGACCGCCGCGGCAATCGCCGAGGAGAGTGGCGTTGACGAATTCATCGCCGAAGCGAAACCAGAGACGAAGTTGATCGTCATCGACCGAGAAAAGGCGCAAGGGCGCCTCGTCGCGATGACCGGCGACGGGACCAATGACGCACCGGCGCTCGCCCGGGCGGACGTGGGGCTCGCGATGAACAGCGGAACCAGCGCTGCCAAAGAAGCGGGTAACATGGTGGACCTGGACAGCGATCCGACCAAGCTCATCGAGATCGTCTCGATTGGCAAACAACTGCTCATCACGCGCGGGGCGCTCACGACGTTCACGGTCACGAACGACGTCGCGAAGTATTTCGCGGTCATACCCGCGATCTTCATCGCTGCCGGCGCGGCGGGGCTCCCTGCGATCAGCGAGCTCAACGTACTCGATCTGGCGGATCCGCGGCTAGCGGTGCTCGCCACGCTGCTGTTCAACGCTCTCGTGATCCCCCTGCTCATCCCGCTCGCGCTCGCAGGCGTACCGTTCCGGCCCCGCAGCGCGATCGATCTGCTCCGTCGGAATCTGTTGTACTACGGCTTCGGCGGGCTCGTGAGCGCGTTCTTGGGGATCAAGCTCGTCTACATCCTCCTCGCCTGGCTGGCCGCGATCCCGGTCTTCCAACATCTGGACATGATCATCTCGCATCTCCTGCCGTTGGGAGGGCTATGAGCACGCCTCCATCGGCCTCCTTCCCGCAGTCCGTGGGTTCGCCGGAATCGGCGCGGCCCCCGTCCGCCCATGGAATGGGAACCCACGTGCGGGCCACCCTGGTCCTCATCGTCCTGACGATCCTCATCGGCGGAGGAGTCTATCCGATCGCCGTATACGCGATCGGGCAGGTCGTGAATCCCTACGGCGCCGATGGATCGCTTCTGACCGCCCCGAACGGCACGGTGGTCGGCTCTTCGCTGATCGCGCAAAATACGAGCGCGCCGTGGCTGTTCTGGGAGCGCCCGTCGGCGACGGACTACAACACGACACTCGGTACGACGTTCCCATACGGGTACGACGATCCCGAGCTAGCTGCGCTGTTCAACGAAACCATCCAGTACATGCGGGAGTATGGGAACAATACGACGACGGTCATTCCCTTCTCCTACGCATCGCCCTCGGCGTCCTCGGTCGACCCGGACCTCGCCCCGGAAGCCGTCCTCGTTCAGGTGCCGCGCGTTTCGCTCGCCACCAACCTCTCGATCGCCTTTCTTCAGAACTTCGTCAATGCGGCGATCGACAATCCTCCGCTTCCGTTCTTAGGCGTGGCGTACGTCGACGTGCTGCAGCTCGATCTCAACCTACTACCGCTGATTGGGAGGTAGGGATGTATCGGCAGATCCTGATTCCGGTCCAGGAAGCGTCGGAAGTCGAGCCCCTGGTCCGGTTCGCCGCGATGTTGCTCGAGGCCGACGGGGAGATCCGCGTCCTCCATGTCATCCAAACGCGGAGCTTACCGCAAGTGACCCGGGAGTGGCGGGAGTCGGTCAAGCTGGCGATTCCGGCGCATGAGGCCGGCGCCGCGTTGGATGTACGCGTCGATCCGTCGATCCGCGCCTCCACGGACGTCTCCGGGGAGATCCTCGACAGCCAAGAGTCGCATGGGGTCGATGCGATCCTGATGACGCTTCGCGGCGACAAGCGAAGTCGGAATCCCTTCGTCGGTCACACCGCGAGCGCCATCCTGCAGCACGCCCGATGCGACGTACTCATCATCAACCGGCTCGCGATGGTGGCCAACGCCATTCCGAGGATCTTGCTGCCGACGTTCGCCGAGAATCCCGCCCCCCAAACGATGCGCGTCGCGGAGGAGATTGCCCTCCACAACGGGGGAGCTCCGATCGTGACGTTCTCGATTGCTGTCCGGGGAGAAGAGGACTCCGAGTCCCGCGAGCGGTCGGAACGCACCCCCCGGGGGGTTCCCATGACCCACAAATACTCCTTCATTTCGCGGGCGTTGCTCGGACGCCGGACGCAGCTGCCTGATCTGATCGTCCGCCACGCGACCCGCGAGGGCTACGGGCTGCTGCTGGTCGGAGAGGAGACAGTTCAGCCGGAAGGGCCGCTCCTCACCCGGCGATTCATCGAGCAGTTGTTCCGCGCGGCGCCCGGACCGGTGATGGCGCTCCGCAGTTGAACGGCCCCGGGACCCCGAAGAGATGGGAGAGCTGTGGTTCGTGGGCGCCGGCCTGGGAGATGACCAAGACCTCTCGCGACGCGCGTTGAACGAGCTCAAGGGCTGCGACCTGGTCTTTGCCGAAACGTATACCGCGATTCTTGCCGAGGGGTCGATCGCCCGGCTGTCGCGCGAGATCGGACGACCCATCCAGGTCCTCGCCCGCCTCGAGGTCGAGGGGGAGCAGGTGGTTCTGGAGGCCTTGGCGGCCCATCCGAAGGTCGCCTTGCTGGTCGTTGGAGATCCGTTTGCCGCGACGACCCACGTCGCGCTCCGTCTGGCGGCCGAGCGCGCGGGTCACACCTGGCGGTATCTTCCGAACGCAAGCATCCTCACCGCCGCGGCGAGCTTTCTCGGCCTCATTCACTATCGATTCGGTCGAACGGTCTCCCTCCCGTTCCCGAGTCCCGGCTTCGCCCCACGCTCGCCGCTGGATGTCATGGGGCAGAACCGATCCCAGAACCTGCACACCCTGGTCCTTCTCGACCTTCGCCCGGACGAGGCGTCGTTCCTCACAGCGGAGGTGGCGTTGAAGCTGATCGAGGCCCAGGACCCCGAAGGCACGGTCCTTCCCTTGGGAGCGCGGATCGCCGTCGTGGCGCGGGTGGGGAGCGCGTCGGCCCAAGGTTGGGTCGGTACGCGACGATCGTTGCAGAGGGTCGATTTCGGGTCCCCGCTTCATGCCCTCGTAGTGCTTGCCGCCGAGCTGCATTTCGAGGAGGTCGCCGCGCTGCAGCGCTACGAGGTACCCGAGGGGGTAGGGTCGTCCTAGGTTGGGGGCGAGGGGCTCCCCGATCGGGGGGAGAGCGCGTCCGCAAATTGGTGGATCCGGAACGGCCGGAGTAATACGGCATCCGGGCGGGTCTGCGCGTCACTGACCGGGGGAGGCCGTGAAGCCGGCGCGACCACGACGATGCGGAGCGTCGGGGTTATAGCGCGCGCGTCTCGGATCAAGCTCTGAATACTGCCTTCGGAGAGACTGACGTCGGCCATGAGTAACGAAGGGCGTCGCTCTTGGATCAACTGGACCGCTTGCGAGCACCCTTCCGCCTCGCCCAGGACCCGAAAGTGGTGGAGCCGAAGGAGCCCCCGCAAGAGGACCCGCGTCTCCTCGTCGCCGGCGACGACTACCGCCGTGGCGTCCGCAAGTGCGTCGGAATCCGGCATGAGGACCGTGGGGGCTTCGCCAAGGACCCGGAGGCTCGTCCCCCCGTGTGAGGATGATTCTCCTCCTATTTCCGACTGCGTCTCATTTGTGTGAGCCGCGCCACGGCCGAATCGTCCTCAGGCAGCGGCCGACGAGGGGACTTCGACCCCCCAATCGGTGACACCGGCGGCCGCGAACAAGCGTCCGAGTGCGTCGTGATAGCTCTCCGCAGGGCCATTGAGCACCTCCCGAGACTTCGCGGCGAGGGCCGTACCGAACTCTCGCTCGGTATCCGTGAACTGCCAAGAGTGGGCCGGTTCTCGACCCAGCGCAGCCAGCAGTCCAAAGGCGAGTCCTCGCTCCTTACCTTCCTTGGGAAGGGTCTGGATCAATTGCTTCTCCGCCGCCGCCCCGCCGTGAGTTCGATACATCCGGGCCACGCGGTCGACGTAAGCAGCCTCGGGAACGAGATGACTGTACCGGGGGAGGGCATCCAGAACCGCGCGGTCGACGTTCTGTTTCTGTGCGCGCTTCAAGATCTCTGCGATCCGGCCCGGCGCCGCCTTGGCCTCCCGGACGAGCCGCTGGGCAGCTTCGGGGTCGGGAACGATCGCCGCCACGATGGTCTCCGCGTGGTCGTGCCAAAGCTTCTCCAATGCCCGGCTGGCGGACGGTTCATCGATCTCGAACAGCCCATCACGCTGGCCGAGCACTTCCTCGAGCGCCTTCCGCTCGACGACCGTGGGGCCTAGTGCATCGAGGAATTTCTCCAGCTCGGCCCCGTAGCACACGCCTGCGGCCACGAAGGTGGGCGTGCGGGTACCCTCGATCCTCGGCTTGAGTTCGTTGCGATACGCATCGATGAACTGGGCGTCCGAAAGTCGGCCGAAGAGGTACCGCTTTCGGAGGCCGCGGGACGGATCGGGCAGCTGTTGATGCACGCAGTTCGGCCCGCCATGACAGTGCACGTTGAGCGAAGCGGTGGCGGGAAAGGCGCGGTCGGGTTTTGGAACCGCGATTCCATCGGTCAAGCTCGCGAGGAGCTGGCGGTCCTCTTTCGTACACTTGCGACAGACGCGGATCGCGGAGCCCGCCCCGACCCAGTCGACTTCGACGTATGGCCGGGCTTCCCCCGCCCGGAGGTGCCCGCATTCGTACCGGTGATGGGCTGAATCTTCTGTGAGTCGATACGGGAGGATCGCGAGCTGCGATCGAACGAACTCGGCGGGAGGTTTCGGAGAGCGACCCGTGCAATAGAGGGTCGTGTTGGTCGCGAAAAAGTGGAACCCCTTACGCGCCCATCCCAGATACCCGAGCAGGAGCCGATGCGGATCGTCGGATTCTTGGACCGCAATCTCGATCTCCTTCGGGGACCGGGCGAGCGGGGCGAACGGGATGTCCCCCATCGGGAAACGCGCGACCAGCATTCCGGGAGTCTCGGGCGGGTCGAGTTGGAACTTGAGCAATCCGGCATACGAGCGTGCCATCGGATCTCCCCAACGGCTCATGCGCTCGAGTTGCTTCGCGTCGTCTTTGGCGTCGCGGACTTTTTCGAGCGCTCCCCGCAATCGGTCGAAACGGTCGGTCTCGCACTCCGGGGTCAACGTGGGCAGTAACGAATCGACCGACTGGCGCAGCGCCTTGGCCCGACGGATCAGGTCTCCTTCCCGGACCCCGGAGGCGCGCCGCGACCGCAATTCGTTCGCCCCCCCCAAACGGAGCGGGAGACTCTACTTATCGTTCGCCCGTGCGGCTCATCGCTGGCAAAGCTCGGCAAAGTGACGCAGGATTTCCCGTCCTCCTTCGGTGTGCTCTACTTCCGGGTGAAACTGGACGCCGAAGATGGGTCGAGTGGGGTGGGCCATCGCTTCGATCGGGCAGGCGGCGGAATGCGCGAGCGTAGTCCAGCCGGGGGGTAACTCGACCACGGCGTCGTTGTGGCTCGCCCATACCTGCAACTGCGGAGGAAGTCCCTGGAAGAGCGGGTGATCCGAGCGGTCGACCGTAAGGGCCACGCGTCCGAATTCGGGAGCCGCCGCGTGCGCTACGCGGCCCCCAAAATGTCGTCCCAAGAACTGATGCCCGACGCATATTCCGAGCACAGGAAACGGGGCCTTGTCGATCCAGTCGGCGACTCGGCCGAGGTCGTGGTCCGCCCCTTCCATCGACAGCGCTCCACCGGAGAGCACGACCCCATCGGCATCGAGCTCCTCGAGCGGCGTCGTGTTCGGTAGGATCCGGGTCTCCACGTCCAGGTCGCGGAGCACCCGATATTCGCGGTGGGTCCACTGACCCCCATTATCGAGCACCGGGATCTTCATGGCCGTCCAGGGGTCTCCGTTTGGGCGGGCGGGGCGTGCTTCGCCGTTCCGTTCCCGAATTCGGTTCGCAGTTCGGCGAGCTCGTTCTTGACCTCGCGGACATCGGAGCGCATCTTCAGCATCTCTTCTTCGAACGGAGTGAATCCGGACACGTACTGCATGCGCTGCGAGACGTACACGCCAATAAAAATGGCTCCGACCATGGCGAGAATGGTCGTGAAGACGAGCGCAAAAACGAACGCCAACGGATCGCCGATCGCTGAGGCGATCGGCAGCGTAAAGGTGTGGGTGATCTCCGCGATCTCCACGAGCAGCAGGATGACGATCAATGCCGCCCAGAGTACGAGCGCGACCCGAGACGCCTTCATGTTCGTCAGACCACCGTAACGATCCCTAAAAGAAGCGTGAGCGGTAGCGCGGAAAGCGCCGTCGAGCCCGGCGCTGCGACTTCCGAACTGAGCGATCGGGCTAACAGATTCGAACCGCTCACCCAGAACGCGATCAAACCCGTGAACACCTCGTACCCGGAAGAAGTGTACGTCACGGTTAGGTTGAGGACGACCGGATTGGAGAAGGTCGAGGCGGCCAGGATCAGCGTGTAACTTTCGTTCGTCCAGTTCGTCCAACGGAGATCCGAGACGGGAGTCGATTGGGACCAGTTGTAGTTCGTAGCCAGGCTCACGTTAATGCTGGAGTAGCGTACGAGCGAGAGTCCCCGCACATAGAAGCTCAGCGGGACGTGGCTCTGCGGGGCACGGTCGACGATCAGCTCGGCCTGAGCCAGGATCGATCCGGCCGGAGGCGATCCATTGGTCAGCAGATTGGGCGTCAGCAGGATCAGGGCGACGAGCAACGCCACGATGCCGACCAACGGGGTCGGGAACCACTCTCGAATCCGACGCGTTCGATCGCTCGTCACGATTCCCCTGCCTTCCACCGAGGGTACAGGTGATGGGTGATTCCCCACTGGTCCAGCACGCGCCCCGCCACGAAATTGGTCATCTCGTCCACACTCCGGGGGTGGGTGTAGTAACCCGGGGACGCGATGAGCACGACGACTCCCAGCTCCGCGAGGGTGGTCATGTGCCGCAGGAGGAGAGGATTCAACGGGGTCTCCCGCGGCACGACGACCAAGGGGCGGTGTTCCTTAAGATGCACTTGGGCGGCCCGAGTCAACAACGTGTCCCCCAGGCCGAGCGCGACCCGTGCGAGCGTATTGGACGAGCAAGGGACGATTACCATCCCGCGCGTGAGGTTCGAGCCACTGGCGAGGGGGGCTCCGAGATCGTCGTCAGCGAACGTACGCCGGGCATAGCGTTCGAGGTCCGACGGTTGCATCCCGCACTCTTCCTTCAGGACGGCCGCGGCCCCGTGAGAGATCACTAGGGAGACGGGCACGTGGGCGTTATGTAACCCCCGAAGCACGGCCAGTGCGATCGGGGCCCCACTGGCTCCCGACACGCCGACGACGATGGGGAGGGCTTTGGGCAATTTTCTTCCCCCGGGCTTAATAGAGTTCAACCGTAGGCCCGTTAAGAACGTTCGGGAAGCGATAGAATGCGGGCGCGACAAGCGGCGTTGATCGGAGCGGGACATACCAAGTTCGGAGTCCTGGCGGAGGGACCTCGGGCGCTGATCCGAGCTTCGGTGGAGGCCGCGTTTGCGAGCGTGGACAAAGGAATCGACCGATCGGAGATCGACGAAGGATTTCTGGCCACGCTGGGATTTTCGGGATGGCAGATCGGGAACGCGTCCGCCATCTTGGCGGAAGAAGCCCAACTGCCCGGGATTCCCGTCACGCGGATCGAGAACGCGTGTGCCTCCGCTGGCTACGCGTTGCGCGCAGCGGTGGCCGCGGTGGCAACGGGCCGATGCCGGGTCGCGCTGGTCGTCGGTCTGGAGAAGATGACGGATGTGTCGTCGGCTCGGCGACGCTATTGGCTGGGCGTTTCCGGCGACACCGAGTGGGAGCGGTTAGCGGGTCTCACCTTTGCGGGCGTCTATGGACTCATCGCGTCTCGTTACCTCGAAGAGTTCGGAGTTTCCCGCGAAGCGTTGGCCGAGGTTGCGGTAAAGAATCACGACAACGGGGCGCTGAATCCAAATGCGCAGTTCCAGAAGCGGATCCGACGCGAGGAGGTTCTGCGCGCTCCGCGCGTGGCGGACCCGCTGGGATTGCTCGATTGCTGTCCGGTCTCGGATGGGGCGGTCGCGTTGCTGATCACCGGGGCGGAGCGTGCTCACCAATTTACGGACTCGCCGGTGTCAATCGTCGGGACCGGTGCAGCCTCGGATTCCCTGGCCGTCCAAGAGCGTGAGCGCCTGACCAGCTTCCGGGCGACCCGCCGGGCGGCGGAGGCCGCGTTCCGATCGGCGCCGTTCGAACGGAAGTCCGTTTCGTTCCTGGAGGTACACGACTGCTTCACGATTGCCGAGCTGATCGCGATAGAGGACCTGGGTTTCGCAGCCCCCGGTGGCGCGGCCGACCTGACGCTGCAGGGTGCGACGCGTCGGGAAGGAGCGCTCCCCGTCAACCCGGACGGAGGGCTCAAGTCCAAGGGTCACCCGATCGGTGCGACCGGGGCCAGCCAAGCGTACGAAGCGTTCGTCCAGCTCCGAGCCGCCGCCGGGCCGCGTCAGATCGCGGGGGCCGAGCGGGCGCTTACCCACAACGTCGGAGGTGCGGGAGCGAGCGCGACCGTCACGCTGTTCTCCCGCGAGTAGCGCCGATGCGGTCGATCAATCGGGCAATAGCTATCCTCCCCGCCTACCAGCTGGGGGATCTTCGGGTGCCTGGTCCCGACGAAGATACTTTCACGCTGGCGATCGCCGCGCTGGAGGGTCTAGCTCGGTCTGCCACGCCTCCCTCGCGACTCTATCTGATCGGGGAATTTTCCCCCGTCGCCGACTGGGGATTTCAGTCGTATCTCGATTCAGAGGGGTTGGTCCTAGAACGGTATCCGTCGGGGAGCGAGGGGCTATTCCGCGCCCTTGTCGCGGCGGCGCAGACGACGTCCGATCCCGCCCCTACCGTCGTTGTAGCGGCAGAGGTGGCGACCCCCACCCAGGATCTCATCCTCCCGTCGTTCGGCGGGGGAGCGCTCGCCTTCCACCTAGCCGAGGGCGCCGGAATTCTGCCCCTCGAAACGACGAATGTCCCCTTGGGTTCGGCGTCTAGTGATAGCGATCAGGCTACGCTGCGACTGATGGATTCCATTCCTGCCTCCCCCGGCCGAGCCTCGTCCAACCAGGAGGACGCATCCCGAGCTCTTCCCGGTTGGGGCAACGCGCCGACCCTGGGCCCGGGTCTCGGAATTCACCGACTCGGTCGAAAACTTGCAAACGGAGCGACGGGAGGGCTGGAGGATCGCACAACGCGCTCCACCAACCGACTGACTCTCCAACGAGATGGTGAGGTCGCATGGCTCGGCGCCTTCGGAGAGATTCCCGGAGCGGGCGTGATGGTAACGGACGATGTGTGGCGCCGGTCGTTCGATCGACCCACCCACTCCGTCTCCGAAGGAGCGTACGTGCCCCGCGCTCGCTATATCGAGAACCTTCCCAGCCGTTGGAAATTCGAAGCCTCACGATGCTCGGCTTGTGGGGCGTACGCCTTGCCACCGCGAACGATCTGCCCACGATGCTACGACGCGCACGGCATGGTGCCCGAAGGACTCCCGCGCGACGGAGGAACGATCGTCGCCTCGACCACGATCGGTCCCGGTGGCCAGCCCACGGAGTTTGACTCCCAAGTGGAGCTAACAGGAGGCTATCAAGTGGTACTGGTCGAACTCGCCCCCGGCATTCGAGTGACCCTACAGGTATCGGATGCCCCACCCGGTAGGTTGGAGATCGGGGATCAGGTTGGGAGTCGGCTGCGCCGCCTGTATGCGATGGAAGGCGAGTGGCGGTACGGCCGAAAAGCGGTCCCGTTCGATTCGCGTTCCGACGCCGGCACGCAACCGTCGTTGGAACGGTGGGCGCCGCCTCAGTGAGGGATCTCATTCCCGGGGGGCTTCGACGGCTCCCAACGGGTTCCGGTCCACGCCTCGTAGACGCTCTTCTGGAGCGCGGTCGCCTCGCCGACCGGAACGAACGAATACTTCTCCGGCGGGCTCTTTCCCATGGTGACGGTGCGAGACATGAGCCAGCCTCGGCGAAAGAGGGTAACCTCGACTGAGGCGCCCGGCGGGAAGCGCCGGAGGAGTTTCGCGAACCCGTCATGCGAGACCCGCTCGCCGTTCATGGCGACGATCTCATCGCGAGGGGAAAGGCCGGCCCGCCGACCGGGGCCGTCTGAGAGAACGTGAGTCAATCGGGGGCGTCGATCGTGCTCCTCGAAGAGCACCCCTAGGTAACCGGCCTCTCCCTCCTCGTCGGCGTCCGGGGGCTTCGGCTTGGGCGCAAACGAAAGACCGGCCATCCGGGCAAAGTGGTCGAAATCGACCTCGTCCGTTCCCGCTACGTACCGCGCAAAGAAAGTTCCCAGGTCGAGTCCCGTGACGTGATTCATGATGGGGAGGAGGTCATCCTCTCCGATCCCGCGGTCACGTTTGCCATATTCTTCCCACAAGTGGCGGAATACCTGCTCCAGCGAGGATCGGTTCTCGGTCCGCGTCCGGATCTCGAGGTCCAGACACATCGAGACGAGCGCACCCTTTCGATAGTAGGAGACGCTACGATTGATCGTATCCTCGTCCGGCCCGTACAGATCGATCCACGAGAGCAACGATGCCTCTTCGAGGCTGCGGAGGCGGCGGCCCGGGATCGTCTGATAGACTCGGATGCTCTCCGCGCATCGATCGAGAAACTTCGAGTTGGAGACGAGGCCCGCTCGCCGGAGGATCAGATCGCTGAAGTAGTCGGTGGTCCCCTCCATGGCCCAGAGGAGCTTCGTGTAGTTCTCGCGCGTGTAATCGAACGGGCCGAGCACCGTGGGCCGGATCCGTTTCACGTTGTAGAGATGAAAGTACTCATGCGCCGTGACCGAGAGGAATCGCAGGTAGCTTGCCTCCGGCTTGAACGTCGAGCGCGGCAGGACGATGGAGGTGGAAAACCGATGCTCCAGGCCGCCATCGGAAACGTCGTTGAGGTGATAGAAGAAGGTGTAGTGTGAGATCGGGGAGTCGCCGAACAGTTTGATAGTAGCCTCAACCATCTTGCCGATGTCTTCCTCCAGTCGATGCGGCTCGTAATTCCCGCCGTGACCGCACAGGACGATCCGATGCGGGATCCCGAGCGGACGAGTCTCGAGTAGCACGGGCGTACCGCAGTCGATCGGGTTATCGACCAGGTCGTCGTAGTTATCGGCTCGGCATCGGAACGGTTGCTTGCCCACCTCGCGAAGTTCTGTGATGATCTTCCAATCGTCGGGGACGTGGATCGCCACCTCCACGGGCTCTTCCTTGCGACCGTCCACGTACGGGAGGAATCGACCGGCGTTGAGGAAGAGATGCTCATCCGTGACGTCGAGGGCATCGGTCTCCGGGCGGCGCCCGTACACCGAGTAGCGGACGTGGACCTGGGGGTTGCCGACCAAGGGAATGCGCCACCGCGCCTTGTCCCGCCGCTCCACTTGGAGGGATTCGCCGCCGGGATCCGTCGCAGCGGTCAGCTCGAGGACCTGGCGCGCCGGGTCGACGATATGATACGAACCCGGAATCCACGATGGAAGGACGAGGTCGACGGAGTCGCTGGCAATCCCCGAAATATCGATGGTAAACTGCGCGATATGGGACTTCGGGTCCTCGACGGCGACTCCGTAGCGAATCCCAACTGAGTGCAAACTACCTCACCGGATATTTATCGAGCGCTCGGAGAGTGGGCGGGAACCATAACGATACCCACTGCGATGACGGAAGCCGACCGCTTTACGCAAAGCCGGGGATCTCGTGGTCCGTCTTCCCCTTCTCCCCTTTACCGGATTTGGCGTACGGCTCGGCCGCGATCCCGAGATGAACGGCCAGGTTACGGAATGTCTGGGTCAACTGCTCGACGGCGCGTACAAGCTCGCGTTGTTCTTCGCGCATCTGCCGCATCTCTTCGCGCAACGCCCGGATTTCCGATTCCATCGCCGCTGTATCGGTCATACTCCGAACCTTCCTACGGATGGGGGGGTGGACAGGTCCGAACTACTTAGGTGATGCCCCGCGGCTGCGACCCGCAACGTCGCGAGAGGCCCTAACGCCGCCCGGTCGGACCAAAGGGGGAGTCCGAAGCGCCCTTGTCTTCGAAGGGTACCCAGTCTCCCTTCTGTGAATTGAAGTCCACACGCTGGAGTTCGACTACGAACTCCTTCAACAAGTCCGAGGCTCCCGGACGGACCTTGATCGAATAGATGTAGATCCCGAATCCCATGAACTCCGAGACACGCTTGAGGGCGTCGGCCAGGTCTTCTCGGGGCACCGTTACCCGAATCGCTGTCTCGCCTAGCAGTTGAGAAAACTCATCGATATCGAACGGCCGCTCCAAGGAGATGAGACTCAATGGAGGAGTCGAGGTGTCGGATCCCGACTCCGGCGGAGCGACGGACGACGCGGAAGGGCTCGGGCGCAAAGCCGGAGGGGCGGTAGACGTGCGGGGCGGAGGACCCTTGACTCCGAGGCTCGGGTCTTTCGCCGGATAGCGATCCAACACGGGCGACCCCGAGCGGCCGACGAATCCCTTCGGAATCTTAGACCCAGATTTGCGGGGCCGGCGCCTCAACGACTTGTTGCGATTGCGAACCGGTTTTGCAGCGGTCATACAAATCCCAAGATGTGACTCGTGCGGATTAAGAAACCGGAGGAATCGGCGCCGCGGGGCCGGGTTAAAGGGTGATGTAAAACCGTAGTTTTGGAATGTTTGTCGCGCTGCGAACCGTGCCACCACACGTCACGGCACGCGAATTCTGTCGCTGCCTCGACGACAGATGGATTATGTAGCCCACAGTGGGTGAGGCGGTTAGGTCCTGGACCTACGGGTAGGACCTGGACAGAGGAGAAACAATGCCGGCAAGGGTAATGAAAGAGTTCCAAGCCCCGCGAGGACTGCCGCGGAAGACCGCGTCGGTCTGTCCGGAGTGCATCAAGGTCATCCCAGCGGTCGTCCGAGAGAAGGATGGCCGTGTGATCATGGAAAAGACGTGTCGCAACCATGGTTATTTCTGGGACATCATTTCGAATGATGTGGACTTCTATCTCCGGATGGAGGTCTATGCTCATGACGGGGTCGGATACGAAAACCCCTACTACGATAAGTTCCGCGGCTGCCCGACCACGTGCGGAATGTGCAGTCACCACAAGTCCCACACGGGACTCGCGCTGATCGACTTGACCAACCGTTGCAATCTGAAGTGTCCGGTCTGCTTCGCGAATGCGAACGCCGCCGGATACGTCTACGAACCCACCCGGGAGCAGATTCACTTCATGTTGAAGACGCTCCGGGAGCAGAAGCCGGTGGGTACGGTCGCTGTGCAGTTTTCGGGAGGCGAGCCGACGTTGAGCCCGCTCTTCCTGGATGCGTGCAGCATGGCCCGTGACCTCGGATTCAAGCAGATTCAGGTCGCTACGAACGGGATCCGGGTCGCCAACGAGCCGGGTTTCGCGCAAGCGTGCCGGGACTCGGGATTGCACACATTGTATCTGCAATTTGACGGGCTGGACGACGAAATCTACCGAAAGGTACGTGGCGTTCCCCTGCTCAAGGTAAAGCAAAAGGCGATTCAGGCGGCGCGGGAGACCCACTCCTCTCAAGCCGAGCTCGCCGCCGGCAAGCCGGACAAGCCGCTCTCGGTGGTCCTCGTGCCGACACTGGTCGGGGGATTCAACGAGAAGGAAATCTGGCCGACGGTCAAGTTCGCGATCGACAACATCGATGTGGTCCGCGGCGTCAACTTCCAGCCGGTCGCGTTGACGGCTCGAATTCCGGACAAGGACCGGTTCAAGATGCGGTTCACGCAGTCGGACCTGGTTCGGATTCTGTGTACCGAGGGTCCGTTCGAGAAATCGGACTTCTTCCCGGTACCGTCCGTGGCGCCGATTTCGGAGCTCGTCTCGATCATCCATGGCGAAGAGAAGATGACGCTCACGACGCACCCCGGCTGCGGGTGCGCGACGTTTGCCTTCATCTCCAAGGATGGCAAGACGATCACGCCGCTGCCGCGCTTCATGGACGTCGACGGGTTCTTCGAGAACGTCGAAGCGATGATCGAGAAGTACCGAGACGCCCGCTTTGCTCGCGTCCGCACCGCGGTCGCGGGTGCGCGCTTGCTCCACGATGTGGCGAAGTACTTCGACTTCTCCAAGGCGCCGGAAGGGCTCAACGAAAAGAACTGCGTGCGCGTGATCGCGGGGATCTTTACCGAGGGGAACAAGGAAGCCTTGGCGAAGTTCACGTGGCGTACACTGTACCTGGGTAACATGCACTTCCAGGACGCGTACGACTACGATATCCAGCGCCTGATGCGCTGCGATATCCACTACGCGGTTCCCGACGGACGGGTCATTCCGTTCTGTTCGTATAACTCGGGCCCGATCTACCGGACGGAAGTCGAGAAGAAGTTCTCGATCCCCATTCCCGACTGGCAGAAGGCGAAGGCGCAGAGCGGACAGACGCTGAAGACCATCGAAACGATGGGAATCAACGGCGAGGTCATCGTCGACCCCGAGTACTACAAGGTGAAGGCCTTGAAGGGCGCCCCGGGGATGTCGGCCTAGACGGTCGTCCCATCTCTCCCCTCCCGCAACCTTTTCCCCCTCTTCCTTTTCGTCGATCATTCCGCGATGGCGGTCATCTAGCTGGAGATCCAGATTTTCACGGCCGCCGTCCTTACGATCGTGGCCGGAGTGGGACTGGTCACGACGACCATCTCTCGCCCCTGGGGGCTCGTCCGTTGATCCGTGCCTCGGCCCTCGATCGACCCTCCACGGGGGAATTCAACGCGGCTCCCGATCCCGAAGATGGCCCGCCGCCGTTCGTTCTTCCGGACGTCGAAGACTCCCCGCTCATCTAAGCGGCTCGAGTGGGACTACTACCCCTACGAGGTCGATCTCCAGTAGAGGACCGAGCCGGGGGCTCGGATGCCTAGGGGAGTGAGAGGGACTCCCGAACTCCAACGACCGATCCGGCGGTCGACCTCCTTCCAGCATTCCTCCACCCGGCTCCGATCGCCCGCTCGCGGGTCCGGGGCAGCCTCGGACGGATGGTCTTCCAGCCACAAGAGCGATGCCTCGATATGTTTGCAAGTTCCGAGGCCCCGTCGTCCGAAGTCGGGGCAGGAACACATCGCTCTGGCGCGCGACGGAAACTCGGGGAACAACACCGTATAGACCGTCCGGTGGATCGGATTGCGGACCTCGAGGATCGGATAGAAGGTTCGAGGGCGTCGATGCACATCAAACGGCTCTACCAGCGCCCGAAGTTGACGCTCCCGCGAAGCGGCCGACTCGTCGCTAGCGGAGCGCGCTTTCGGTGGAGCCGACTTCGAACTCGGGCGATTACGGCGATTCATCGAAAGGTCTACGCGCCGACGCTATTTCTCTTCTGACGCAGCCGGACCCGCCCCTCGTACGCTTGCCTCCGGGTATGGTTATCCGCAGGTCCTAGATTGCCCCCCAGATGGAATCGACCTCGGCACCCCCTGCGGCAAGGTCTCCTCTCCGTTCTCGGCCGCGAATGAGCAAGGCGACGAAGATCGGACTCGGATTATTGTTCACGCTCGTCGGGCTCTTTCTGATGCTGCGCCTCCTTCCCTCGGCCCCCTCCGGCAGCTTCCTCGCCACCGTCGGGGCCGGGATTCTCCTGCTCTGGGTCGGGGGAATTCTCATGGGAGTCGGCAGTCGAAGCTGAAGGGAATCCTAACCTTGGCTCCGTTCCCGTGGCAGCTCGTGACGTTCGATATCGACGGCACGTTAACCACGGTCCACGGGTGGCGCCGCATCGCTGAGCGCTTCGGGCGCGTCGCCGACTTCGAATCCACGAGCCGTCGCTTCGTGGCGGGCGAAATCGGGGAAGACGCGCACTTGACCAATTTGATGCAGATCGCCGAGGGACGTACGGTTCCGGAGGTGGAATCGATTCTCGAAGACACCCCGAGGCTTGCCGGGATTTCAGAGGCGGTCGCATCGCTTCGGTCGCGCGGAGCGTGCGTCGCGCTGCTGACTCACAATCCGCCCTACGTGTGCGCGTGGTACGTCCGGCGGTTCGGGTTCGACGATTTCGAGGGCACCACCGGCCAATCCATGGTCGGGGGTCGGATCGGGGCGCCTCGGGGGGTCCACGCCGACAAGCCGGGAGGCTTACGCCGCCTCCTGGTGCGGCACGGAATCCCCCCGCGCGCTGCGATTCACGTGGGCGATCAGATATCTGATGCGGACATTTTTCCTCACATCGGAGGGGGGATCGCGCTGAACAGCTCGGACCCGCGCGTAAATGACCGGGCAGATCGAGCCGTCCGAGCGACCGACCTGCGCGAAGTGGTTCAGGTGCTCCTGGAACTCTCCCCTCGCCCGGGATGAACGATGCTAGCGCCTCGTCTGAGGATTATTATACCGGCGTTTCGGTCCGGCACTCGTCTTCCATGGAATACGTCGCGGTGAGGGCCGTTCACCCCTCGTGGCTCACCATGCAACTTCCTCAGGAAGTGGCGGAGCTGATCCAATATCATCCCGCGGGAGGCAAGGACCGAACCCCCAGTCGCACCATCGCCTTCTTTGCCCGAGGGGTTGGGGTCGTTCGCGTCCTGTCCGCGCATCCAGCGCGCGAAGTGCTCGCAGTGGAAACGGTGCGCAACCGGCTCCTGGCGCTGGCGCGTCCCGGGGATCGACTGTTATTCAACATTCCTGCTCCGATCCTCAAGCATCTGGGAATCCAGGTGTACTCCCGCGGGCCGAAGGCCGGTCGGGGGACGACCGACGCGCTTCTCTGGATGGTCCCCGCACCCGAGTATTACGAGTACCGGGCCACCCTCGATCGCGGGGAGGATTGGGCAGGTCCTTCCTCGGGTGGATTTGCCCATGTTTACCTCACGAAGTCGCTCCTACCGCTACCAAAGGAGATCGAGCGACTTTCGGACGTCGAATACCAGATTGAGGAGGAAGAATGGGCTCCCGGGGTGGCCGCGCTCCAGCGGGTCGGACGGGTCCGGCGAGCCGCCTGACGGGGCCACCGTCAGAGGCCCAACTGGGGGGCTCGGGAAATTATTAATACAGCACCCTTCGATGTTCTTACACCATGGAACATAGTGGATCCGGGAACCGCCGGGAGGCCAGAAAGGGCTACACCCTTCGCAACCCGGTTCCGCTTCGAACCGAAGCCGACATCACCACTACCCGAGCCGGGATTCCGGTGGACGCGGTTCTGGCGGCTGCGGGACCCGTGGATCACGATTCCCTGGCGAAAGCCATCCGAAGGTCCGTGGGCCATGATGGCATGCGGCCCGAGGATGCGCGGACGATCGCCGCGCATGTCCTGAACTTCTTTGGTTTCAACGAGCGGATCATTGACAATGTGCTCGAACCGGATGACCGGGACACGTTCTACATGCTGGAAGATACTGGTATCCTGGAGACCGAACGGGACGAGACAACGCTCTACGACGGTCGCGAATGGCGCATCCACTACTGGATGTTCCGCAAGGACCGCATCTTTGACCTAGCCCGCGAGGAGTCGCAGGCGATGGCCGAAGCGGGCGAAAAGGATGTAGTCTACTCGTCCGGTGCGGGCCGAT
Organism: Thermoplasmata archaeon; assembly: GCA_049300255.1. Classification (GTDB taxonomy): domain Archaea; phylum Thermoplasmatota; class Thermoplasmata; order Lutacidiplasmatales; family UBA184; genus Lutacidiplasma. Next base: position 79,405 of record JBAQJJ010000040.1, on the reverse strand, counting down.
CCGCAGGGTTCCGGCTGCCCCACGGGGAGCATGGGACCGGGATGGCGGCGCACGCCGTCTACCACGAGCTGGGGGACGAGATCTGGTTGGAACGCCGCCAGGCGCCTTCCTCGACGCCGAGCCCTCCCCCCGCGGGCCCCAAGCCCCGCCGAAAGACCGGGCCCTAAAGCCCCCCCTGTAGCCGATGGTCGTTAAGGGTATCCCTGACCAGCGGTAACGCTCGCCCGTGCGTCGAATTCTCCTGTTGATCCACCGGGTGCCGGTACAAGGGGAGTTTACCCTGAATGACCTCGCGGGCGGCGGCGGTCGGATGGATGAGGTGGCGCGGGCCGTTTCGACCGGCTTCACCCTCTCGAACGACCTCCGGCGGGATACGGAGATGACCCTCCTATTCGCCGGGATGGAACCCCATGCGCCCCGCCGAATACGGATCGAGGGGGCCCGGCTCCGGCATCTGAATCCAGACGAACGATCCACCGCCGCATTGCTCAAGAACGCGCTGGTTCGTTCGTCGTCTTTAGACCACGACATCGAGTCCTCGCCTGGCATCTGGGTCGGCCCGATCGAGCCAAACGCCGAGCTCGAGCGAGTACTTCGGCTGCCGGGAGCGGTCTGGTTGGCCGAATCGGGAATGCCGCTACGATCTTACGAGCCTCCAGAACAAGGGATCGTGGCGGTTCTGAGCGATCCGATCGACCCGACCGTCCAAGAGCAGGAACTGCTGGAACGAAGCGGCGTTCCACGGCTCTCGGTCGGTCCCCACTCCCTTCGAACGTCCCAGGTCGTGGATATTCTGCACAACGAATGCGACCTTCGCCTGGCGAAGAAGCTGGCCGTCGACCCCGTTACGAGCTGACGAGCGGGATCCGCGAATCGGGCGCAGGGCGGATCGCATCCCGGACGGTTCGTAATCGGAGACCTCCCACCACTGCCGTGAGGCGCACCACTTCCAGGGGCTCAGGATGCAATCGGGTTCCAAAGATCAATTGCCGGGGCTCCCCCAGCGCGGCTCGCAAATGATGCAGCACGAGGTTGAGCGTCTTTAGGGTGAGATTCGAGCCGCCGTCCAGGTGCACCAGGGCGGACGGAGACTCGGCGAGATGGACGTCGAGAAGAGTTTCGCGAATCGCTTGCTCTACGAGGCGTTCCGGTTCTGAGATGTGGTATTCCCCACAGAGCAGCGTGGAGAGGCCGGCGTCCCGCAAGTGGCCCTTCAGACTCGCGAGGTCGACGTTGAGCTGCGACGGGTTTTCCACCATATCCACGAGGCTCATGACCATCGAGTGCAGGTACGCGTTCCGGAACTGGAAGACTCGATTCAATGGCAATCGTTCGAAGCGGCGAAGCTTCTCGTTCGCAAGCGCGAGCAGCAGGCCCCCCATCTCCTCGAGGTCGCCGATTGTGTCCTCAACGTTCGCGCGTCGCTCAGCGTTCGTCTCCAATTCGACCTGAAAGGGGAGAAAGACTACCGGTATCGGCAACGCGTCGGTCGCCCGGAGCTCCGAGGCGAGAAAGGGGAGCAGCGCGCTCCCCGTCCCTCCTCCTAAGCCGGCGAACAGGAAGACGATTTCGAATCCTCGCAAGCGGCGAAGGAGCTCCTCTTTGCTCTCCTCAGCGGCTTCGAGTACCAGGTTCCGATTCCCTCCGCTGCCGCGCCCTCGCAGTTGGCGCTGGCCGATGAGAATCCGCTCCTCGACCCGCATGCGGAGCAAATGCTTCGCGTCGGTGTTCACCGCGAACGCCCGCACCCCCGGAACGCCGAGATCCACGAGGTCGTGCACCGCTTCGCCGCCAGCGCCGCCGAGCCCGACGATCGCGAAGGAATCTTTCTGACTGAGGCGCGCCCAGTGCTCGATCGAATCGTCCATGACACCCCTGCCGTTCGGCTTACCGAGGCGGGGTGTCCTCCGCGGTCACGACGGTCTCCCCCTCCCGTCGGGGGTGCCGAGACAAGTTCCCCACATGTTCGAGCCGTAAACGGATGTACTCTCGGACTGCCGATCGGACCGCATCATCCACCGAGACCGAGTTACCTTCGTGGACGAACTCCTCGAGCTGGCTGTTGTCCTGTCGAGAAAGGTCGACGATCACCTTGCGGATATTGGAAGGAGGCAAGTTCATCTCGACGTATTGCTCGAGGCCTTCTCGAATCGTGTCGGAGATCGTCGGCGTTTCCTTGCGCTGTTGAATGAGCTTCAATTTCTCCAGGAGGTCCTGAGGGATTCGGACCGTCACCCGCTCTGATGTGTCGACCATTTTCCGTCAGACAATATTGGTTTCTTTGTCTGACAAGTGACTGATGAGCTTCGCGGGAGATAAACCTTACGAGAGGCAGGTTCTGTTCAGCCGTCGGGACCTCTAGCCACTAACGTGTCCACACGTGGATCCAGGCTCGGCGTGCATTATCTTGGGCTCGAGATCTTCGTCACCGTCGTCCGAATCTCGCGGGGAATATTATGCCCCCCGACGGCGAGTCACTTTCGGGAACGCCGCCGCCGTCAGCTTTCTCATCCGGCGTCGGGCTCGCCATCGGGACGTTCGAGAGAGATCCAAGGAAGTTTCCGTACCCGTCTTGTGAGCCTCGTACGCCAATGCCGCGGTGAACAGGTGGCGACCTAACGTCGGGAGGGGTCTCATTAGCTCTTCCCACAAACCCGGCGGCTTGGGTTCGGGTCCAGCTTCTACAATGGGCCAATCCTCGCGAGGGCGAGGAGTTGTCCGAGACAATGTCGGGGCGACATCCGCGGCGACCGCGTCTCGTTGAGTGAGCGGTGGGCCGAGCTGCCAGCGTTCTCGAAGCGTTCGGATGACCGAAGTGCTGCGATATTCCGACTGGACCACCGTATGAGCGTCGATCCAAGCAGAGATTGCGAGAGTGGGGATACGAACGCCAGATCGATCAAACCGAAATCCCAGCTGCCCCGCAGGAGCCGAAGAGTCCGGTGAGGGGGCCTTCGGGGGCGGCACGTGATCGTAGGTGCCTCCGTGCTCGTCGAACGTAACGATCAGCAGAGTGTTCGAAAAATTCGAACCGCCCTCAGTCGCCGACGCGCGCACAGCATTGTATACTCGCCCCAGCAGCGCGTCGCCCGCTTTCAGGGCAGAGGGGCGCGGGAGAAAGAACAGGAGACGTCGTATCCGTGCGCCGCCCGGCGGGTGCATATCGCTGTGGGGTGGGATTAGCGAGGGCTCGATGAACGCGTAAGCGGGCAGGGTGCCGGCCGCCGCATCGCGGTAGAAATCATCGATCGGGGCAAAGCGAGTGGCGAAGTACGGGCCCAGCCGGGCCGCGTGCAGCATCCCCGTGATCGAGACACACTGCAGCGGATCGAAGTACACGCGCCAGCTCAGGCCGGCAGCTTCCAAGCGTTCAAAGATCGTCTCGGCGTCATTGTGCAGTGGGAAGTTTTCAACTGGTCGATTGATGACGAACCCGGAGGAGGTGGCCGCGTGGAAGAACGAGCGATTAGGAAATGTCTGGGAGGGGACCTCACAAAACCAGTGGTCGAAACATGCGAATCCCTTGGCGAGCGTAGACATGACGGGCATCTGATCGGGCCGGAAGCAGGACATGATCTGTGCATACTCTTCGTACCGTGGGAGCCGACCGCGCTCCACCCGAAAGGTGTTGATATAGTCCACAACGAAGCCGTCCATCGGGGGAGTTGTCGTAGGGTCCCCCGGGGCGTTGAATGGAGGTTGCATCTGCTCGACCGGCTTGAATCGGTTTTCCGGCGGAGCGACAGTCCCAAAAAGTTGCGTGTTCGTGTGCGGATGCTCCTCCCCGGGATCCGGGTCGGGAGTATCCATTCTCAGCGACGGGTGGACGGGGACCGTTCCCTGCTCGGCGTCTCGGGCGTACTCGGGGATCGGGTTGGAAAGGTTCCGGCCCTCCAGCCCCTCGAATGCCGGCACTTCGCCTGGTTGATACAAGTAGCCAAGGAGATTGTCGAAGGAGCGGTTCTCGAACATCAACACCACCATATGATCGAAGCGATGTGGTGGGGTTGAGTCGGTCACCGCGACCTCTCGGGCATTATTCCGTAGCTCACGACGGAACGCCCACTCGCGCTAAAGCCTTGTTCGCCCACGAGTTAGTCCTCCGGCATTGCGGAGCCGGTTGCCCCCGTCACACGTCAGCCCTATCCCCCTTCGAAGTATCGGCCCCTCCGCATGAGCGAGCACCGGTATTCCACCGTTGTGCGCTGGACCGGAAATTTGGGAAGCGGTACGAGTGGGTATCGAACCTACTCCCGCAATCATGTTATCCAATTCTCGGGCAAGCCCGATCTAGCAGGGTCTTCCGACATCGCGCCCCTCACGGATCGAACCCGGTACAACCCCGATGAGTTGCTAGTCGCCTCCTTATCGGCCTGCCACATGCTCTGGTATCTCCACCTGTGCGCCATCCACGACGTCGTGGTCTCGGAGTACACCGATGAGGCGACGGGCGTCATGCAGACCGACGCGGACGGGGGGGGTCGCTTTGTTCAGGTTACGCTCCACCCGCAAGTAGCGATCCTCCAGGGGGACGAGCAGCGCGCGATAGACCTTCACACCGAGGCCCACCGAAAGTGTTTCATCGCGAACTCAGTCAACTTTCCGGTAGAGCACCAACCGATCATCCGGTCCGCAGTGCGGCCCACTACGGTCCCCCCCTGAATCGTAAACGGTCGCGAGTTTACCGCCAGTAAGATCGGGCTTCGCATAGGAGAAAAGCATTGTCCGCGCGACGGCATAGTAGGGGTATCCGTTTCGATCCCCAGACCGCTCGATAATCGGAACCAGCTTAGGGCTCATTTCTGGTACGGCCCTTCCGGGCTCGAGTTGACAACGCCCGAGCTCACGCTTCGACCAATGGTTCACTTGTGGCGACGCCCATCGCGCCGGGCGGAGGCACAATGGTGCCCGTCGGTAGCGGGTCGAAGCCAAACTGGCGGAGTTGGCGGAAGCCGGCCACCAGCAGGAACGCTACGGCGAGTATCCCGCCTCCCGCAATCAGATACGCACCCTGGACGCCGGCCGCGACGGTAACGGCACCACCGGCGGACTGGCCAACCGGGATGAGTGCGAAGGATCCTACCTCGTCCGCCGCGAAAACTCGGCCCAGCATTTCGTTCGGGACGGTGGCTTGTACGGTCGACAAGAATACCGTGGAGCTCATCCCTGCCGCGAGCCCGAACAGAAAGATGAGCGGATACGCCAGCCAGATCGTGTGCGACACCCCAAGCCCGACGATGAAGAGTCCCATTACAAAGGTGAGGGCGATGATCGTTCGTCCGGCATAGCGCTCGAACCGGAATTGAGCAATGGCGACGAACCCCACTGCGGTCCCGGCGTTCGCGAGCGCCGCCAGCGCCGCGTACCAGATGCCCTGCGTAAGATCCAACCAGGACACGACGTATAGCGCGAGCTCGACCAAGGCAATCGCGGCGAGGAAGTTGAGAAGGAGGCCGGCGATCGTTAGCTCGAAGAGCTCGCGCCGGCGGAAGAGATAGCGATAGCCTTCCACGGCCTCGGTGCCGAATGACTGGAGTGCGCTCCGCGGACGCACGGAAAGATCGGCGCGAACGAAGGACAGGGCGACCTGCGTGACAACGAAGTAACCGAGGGACAGTACCAGCGCCCATGTTTCCGGATAGAACGTTAGCAGGATGCCGGCCACGAACAGTCCTACGCCGGCGAGTACGGCTGCGACGGCATAGGCCAATCCGTTCGCGGCGGAGAGCTGATCCTTCGTGACCAGCGTAGGGAGCGCGGCATTGAAGGCGGGGCGAAAAATCGTCGTGCCGACGATCAAGATTGCGTAGAGCGGATAGATGAGCACTGTCCATATGGGCAGGTAGAACCCGGCCGGACCGGGGAGCGCGAGGTCTCCCCCGGGTCGAACGATGAACACGATCGCGAGGCCGATCGTCGCCAGGAGTCCCGTGAGATTGACCACGCGCATCAGTACCCCCCGGTGGATTCGATCCGCGAGCGTACCAGAGACGAAGGCGGAGGCGAGAGTGGGAATCGTAGCGGATAACCCTAGAAATGAAAGGGCCAGCGCCGCGTAGCTCGCCCGGACCGGTGCCGGGTATGAAATCGTGATCGAGAAACTGAGCACGACTAGGATCAGGGCCGGCGCCGAGAACGCGGTCGCTCCGGCGGTTATGAGCGCGGCAAACGAGCGATTCTTGAGGAGAGCCCCATATCGATTCAGGGAAGGTCCCCCGAACCCCCGAGCCGAGCTCTGCTCCATAAGACTTCCGAAACCGACCGGGCCACGGCGAGCAAATGCCTGCGCGGAGGAACGAGCGCCGTAACCGGGCTCGTTAGGGAAATCACCGAACTGTTCGGGACGAGCGAATATTAAGTCGGAGGGAGTCCGGCGCCTGGGCGGAAACCGTGCGGTTGCTCCATCAAGACCCATCGACCGGCTTGTTGAAGCTCCGCTTGGAAACGCCGAGTGATTTATGGCGCATTGCGCGCCTGGTCCACCCCGGCGAACGAGTCGGGGCATCGACTACACGCCGGGACCCGGAGGCCCCCGAGGAGGTTCCCGGTGCCCACCGCGATCGACGAAGGGTGTGGCTCGTGATCCGGGCGGAGCAGGTCGAGTTTCACGGGTTTTCCAAGCACGTCCGAGTCACAGGTCCGATCGTCGAAGGTCCCTTCGACCTGGGACGACATCATACTTTGGACTTGGCCGAAGGCGAAGAGCTAACGGTCCAGAAGGAACAGTTGAATGGCGCGGACCGATCGCTTTTGGAGGAGGGGCTCGCGAGTCGAGGCGACCCGACCGTCCTCATCGCCGCCGTCGATTGGGGGGATTCTTCCCTCGTGCGACTTCGAGGACGCTCCGTCGAACCCATCGCGGACCTCCGGCGAACGATCGCCGGGAAGCGTTATCCCGGCGGTCAGGGGGAAAAGGATCGAACCGCCTACGTCGCGGAGGTCGTAGAAGTGCTCCGGCACGAACTTCCGGGCGCGAAGAGCGTGATTGTGGCGGGACCCGGGTTTCTCAAAGAGCACATCGCCGAACGCCTTGTCGAGGTCGAACCGAGCGTACGGAAGATTCTCAAAGTGGTCCCGACCGCGGAGTCGGGCCGCGTCGGAGTGGACGAGCTCCTTCGATCGGGCAAGGCCTCGCAAGCGCTTCTCGGGAGCGTGGCGGCCGAAGAGGCCGACTTGGTCGAGCAGCTCATCGAACGATTGGGAGGGGGGGTTCGGGCCGCAGTCGGACTCGCCGAAGTCCGCGAAGCGTCCGAGCAGGGGGCGTTGGAAACCCTCCTTGTGTCCGAGACGTTGCTCGCCGATACGACGGTGGCCGAGCTCCTCGATCGAGCCCGAACGCAACGCGCGCACGTACTCATTGTCCGGGCCGAAGGGGAATCCGGTCGACGCCTGGCGTCCTTAGGCGGGACCGGGGCGCTCCTTCGATTCGATTGGACCCCGTCCGCCGGGAGGCGGGTTACGGGATCGCCTGGACCGCCTCGCGCAGCTCCTCGAAGCGACGCTTGAGATCCTTGAGGGCAAAGCGCAGGGTGTCGCGCGCGCTCAACGACCCATCGGTTTGGAACGTCAGGAAGTACTTCTCCTCGTCCGGCTCAACTTTGATCGACCCGTGCTCGCAGCTCTTCTCACACGCCCAGCAGAGAATGCACTTCGTCTCGTCGGTTACGGTGAGTTTCCCATTTGAGTACTCGAGGATGTTCACGGGACACGACTGGCCCGCCTTCTTCAAGCAGGCGTCGGTACAGCCGGCGTGCTTCTGGATCCGGATGTGCGGGCGCGGCGAGACTCCGACAGCGTGTGCCACCCCCCACTTAGCGTGCTCGCGTGCGGACCCAACGATCGCGGTCGCGTAGGCAAGTAGGGCCTGCTTGGCGCCCAGGCGGACGATCGGGACATCGGGCTCGAGGATCGTCAGGCTCTCGTCCCCAAGAGGGACAACGTCCTTCGCGTAGACCGTGCATGGACCTTTCTTGTCGATGGAGTACATTGCTTGACAATGCGGGCATCCGGCCCCTCCGCAATCGCATTCGGATTTGCGGCGGAACTGTCCCAAGTCTGTCGGAATCGGCAGAAGGCCGAGGCGGAGCGACACCGCCTCGTCAAACATGCTCGTTGACGAATCGTAGTCCTTGCCTGACGCCTCATCGCGGATCGGTCCCAGGTGGAATTCCACGTCCTCGATCGCCAACTTGGGAACATCAGCCAAGAGCGTACGGCGAATCGCGTTGACCTGAGCCGCCGAGGTCGCCCCGAGTTCCACGTTGATCGACCGGGGCTTGAGTTCGTTGATTGTCAGCTCCATTCTACACCCTCCGGCCGCGCCGACCACCTTTGGCTTTCGTCCCATCATGCGGAACGGGGGTCACATCCTCGATTCGATTGATCTTGATCCCGGCGCGCGCGAGGGCTCGGATGGCCGCTTGGGCGCCCGGGCCGGGCGACCGCGACTTGTTTCCTCCCGGCGCGCGGACGCGAACGTGCAAGGTATCGTAGCCCTTCTCCTTGATCGTCGCGGCGACTTGATCGGCGGCTTTCATAGCCGCATAGGGGCTCGATTCGTCGCGGGCCGCTTTGACGACCATGCCGCCCGTCGCCTTGGTCAGGGTCTCGGCCCCCGTGATATCGGTGACCGTGATGTGAATATTGTTGTAGCTCGCGTAAATGTGCGCGATACCGATCTTCGCCATTATTGAGCTCCTTCGCCCATCGGTACGGGGCTCGCCTCATGCGCGGCGGGGCGCTCTCGGAGCGCTACCCGGATCGGGTGCTCCTCCGCATTCAAGGGGCTGGCGGACGAGTAGGCAATGATGTGTTCCTCGCTACCCAAAACGAGATACCCGGGGCGCGTCACGCGGTGGTCCCCCACGGCGACGTGGCCATGCACGATCATCTGGCGGGCTCCCTTAGCCGTGGGAGCGAGGCCCCGCGTGAAGACGATCCACTCGAGTCGTCGTTTCAGGATCTCTTCGGTCGTGAGTGCGAGCACGTCGTCCAGCGAGGGAGCACCGACCGGCAGAACTCCGAGTCGCGTCAAACGTCCGAGGAGTTGCTCCGATTCACGGATGGCTTGCGGTTCCCCTTCTCTCAGGCTCGCTTGAAGCTCGCGGGCGTGGCGGCGGAAGCCGCGAAGCACGGATTGCGCCTTCCAAAGCTCGCGCTTGTTCTTGAGTCCGTACTTCTGGAGCAGTTTGCGCTCCTCGCCCATTCGCACCGCCTCCCAGGGGTGCTTCGGGGTGTCGTACGTCCTCCGGAGGAATTTTGGATCGCCCATCGAAGATCTACTCCTTCTTCTTCGGCGCCGCAGCGGCGGCCGCGGGCGCAACCGCCGGAGCGGCCGCCGGCGCGGGGACTGCCTCGCCGGCCTTCGCCGACGCGGCTTCCTTGGCTGCCTTCTTGAGCACTCCAGCCGCCATACCCGTGCGTCCGTTCGATCGAGTGCGTTGGCCCCGAACCTTCTGACCCCGTTCGTGGCGGACGCCCTTGTACGACCGAATCATCTTCATCACGTTGACATCGTCCCGGCGTGAAGTCTCAAGGTCCGGTCCAATCAGGTGGGCGACCTCGCCCGTCACATAATCGCGAGGATGATTGACCATCCAAGCGGGTACCTTAGAAGGGAGCTCGCCGAGAATCGTCTCGATACCTTCGACGGTGGGTTCTGGGAGATTCCCAATCATCTCGATCGGGCTCACTTGGGCCAGTCGGCAGGCCACCTCCGCCATGCGAAGCCCGACGCCGCGGACTCCCGTAAGCGCGAGGGCAGTCGCCCGTCGCCCGTCCAAGTCAGTATTAGACACCCGGACGATGTACCGGAAGTTTGGATTGTCGGGGATCGGCTTCCCGCCTTTGCCGCCCGGCGCGCCGGGGCCACCGGGCTTCCCCTTGCCCTTGGACTCCTTGGCATCCTTGCCGTCTTTGCCGGCTTTGGGGCCCTTCTCTTTCCTCCCGGGCTTCTCCGGGACCGGCGCGGCCTCCGGGGCCGCGGGTTCCGGCGCTGCGGCCGGCTCGTCTTTCGGATTCTTAGGCGCGAGAGTCACTCCCCTACAGATTGCCTGACCAGGGTCGACGAACGGCGCCGCTCAACCCCGATTCGAAGGCGGGGCCGCCGAGATGGAGGCGGCTTTTAAGCATTTGGGTTCCGTGAATACGGAGTCACCGGGTGTGAGGGCTCAGCTGGCTCTCACCCTCGGGATTGCTGGGTACCGCGGCGGATAAATGGCCCGGGGATTGGCGTCGTGCTGTGTCATCTCCTCCCGCCGGCAGCTTCGAAACCTCGTTGATTATTTTGGTCATTATCGTGCTGGTCTTAGCACGAAGAACGTACAACATGGTCCAAGGGGCCGCCTACTCCGAGCCGCGGTTGGTTGCGTTCGGGATCTTCACCCTCGTATTCTTTGAAGCCTTCGCGGCGACGACTCTCTATGTCGCGATCGGCGTGTGGGGATCGATCGCATGGGCCTTGCTCGCACCCTATGTCTTGGTCGTCGTCGGCGCCGCGTGGTTGACGGCTCCTCACGTGCGCCAAGTCGTTCGCTTCGAGCGTCGGGAAGGCGATCAGCTCTACTGCCGGCTCCCGTGGGTGATTCCGGTGCTCTACCTCGTTCTCTTCGTCACGCGCCTGGGGATTGAAGTCGTCCTGTTCGGAATCTCCTCCCTCTTCACCTTCACGCTGCCCACGTCGCTCCCCGTGGTTCTCCTGGCCATTCTCATTGGATTCGATCTCTTGTACGGGGCGAGCCTCGGCCTGCTTTTTGGACGTGGCATCGGCGTTCGAAGGGCGCACCAAGACCTGGGTAGTTCGGAAGGTTCACCCGCCTTGCCCCCCGAAGGTCGTCCCCTTGCGTGAGATCCGCGAGTTACCCACTGAGCCGTGATCAGCAAGCGAATCGAGCGAAGTACTTTCGTAACTCATTTCCCAGAATCGGCGCTTTCGCGCGTTGCTGAGAGCACGCGGTAACCCGATCGCCTCCCGAGCACTTCAACCCGGCCGGGCCAATTTTCCGTCAGCCAGGCCTGGTAGAACCGAACGCCCTGACTTCCTTTCCCCACGACGATCAGGCGTCCGCTCGGCCGGAGAAAACCGGGGGCCCCCTCAAGAATCTGCAGAATGGTCGAGCGTCCCACATGATACGGAGGGTTCGTGGCGATCACGTCGAAGCGCTCCTCGCGCACCGGCCGATACAGCGGGCCAACACGGGCGTCCGCATTGCCGATTCCATTGCGCGCGATATTGGCGCGCGCGAGGCCTACCGCTCGCCGATTGATGTCGGTCAAGAGAACGTGTCCTTGCGGTGCGGACTTTGCCGCAGCGATCCCAATGGCTCCCCATCCACATCCCAAGTCGAGGACCTGGTCGGTGGGGCGAACTTCGAGGTTCTCGATGAGAAGAGCCGTGCCCGGATCGAGTCCGTGGGAAGCAAAGATTCCTGCGTCGACGAGGAACGTCAGCAGCTCGCCTCGGTAGAGGAAACGGAGTTCGCGACGCGCCGAACGGGACCGAGGGCGTTCCGAAAAGTAATGCTGGGGGGGCGGGAGTTCCTCCGAATCCGGTTCCATGGCCTACGACCGACGCGAGAAGAGGCCCTTCCGTCCGGCCCCTGTTGTTCCGTCCGCGCCGAACGCTTCTCGGACCAATTCCTTTTGACGGGACGAAAGCGTCTTCGGAAAATCCACATGGACCGTTACGATCAGATCGCCTCGGTTCGACCCCCGCAGTCGTGGGAAGCCTTCGCCGCGGAGTCGAAATTGCGCTTCGGGGGAGGTACCCGGTGGGATCTTGAGAAGAGCTTCCCCGGTGATCGTGCCGACTCGGACTTCGCCTCCAAGAAGCGCCGAGGCCAGCGGGATCGACGTTTCGGTGTAGGCATCTTCCCCCTCGCGCCGAATCCGGTCATCCCCTTCCAGGAGGACCTGGACGTAGAGATCGCCCGGCGTGGCTCCGTTGGGTCCGCCCATTCCTTGACCGGAGAGTCGAAGCACGGCTCCGTCCTCGATCCCGGGTGGTATTGTGACCTGGAGCTTGTTCACCGACCGGACGACCCCGGATCCCCGACAGTTGGGGCATTTCTCTAGGATCGTACGGCCGCTTCCGTGGCACTTGGGACACTCGAGGATCGTGATGAGTTGCGCGCGACCCCGGCTCGAAGCTCGTCGGACCTGTCCTTGCCCATGGCACTCGGAGCACGTCTCCATGGCCGTACCGTCCTTCGCACCGGTCCCGTCGCACTCGGGGCATGGGCCGGCTCGTGGAATTTCGAGTGTTGGGGTGGCCCCCCGAATGGCGGCCGAAAGCGGGAGTCGCACTGAGACCTCGATATCGGAACCCCGAATAGCCCGACTTCTCCCGCCTCCCCGGACGCCGAAGAGGTCCCCGCCGAACGCGCCTCCGAAGAACTGCTGAAAGAGCGGGTTCGAGCCGAGCAGGTCCTCGAGGTCTCCCGCGTGAGTGAAATTCTGCCACGTGAACCCTTGCGGACCGAAATCGCTCTCGACCCCCGCCGACCCAAATTGGTCGTATCGTTGGCGCTTTTCCGGACTGGCCAGGACTTCGTAGGCTTCCGAAAGCTCCTTGAAGCGTTCCTCCGCCGCTTTGGGGTCGTCCTTGTTCATGTCCGGGTGGTGCTGGCGGGCGAGCTTACGATACGCAGCCTTGACCTCATCCGGAGTCGCGGTGCGGGGCACACCGAGCACCTCGTAGTAATCTCGCTTCGCCATGCGACGGGGGATCCCGATTAGTCCGGAATCGATTCTCCACCGCTGTCTAGAGTCGGCGCTATTTACCGTCTCTCGCACGCGAACGGAACTTGGGTTTGACTTTCGAGAACGCGACCGCGTCACCTATTCGGGCGCGAACCCGGCGACTCGCGTTTCCCTCGGCCACGGCGAGCTCTATACGTCCGAAGCTCGACCCTAACGCCCCCAATACTCCGCGCCCTAACATTTCATAACTTCGGACCCACGGAACGGTCCGGTGGACCCGACGGCCTAGTCGGATACGGAGTTCCTTCGTTGCACGCGGGACCCAAGTCGAAGGGATGTTGGTGATGAGATTTCCGAATCGATCGATGTGAAGTATCGAACCGTGGCAGGTCGACGCGGACATGCGGGCCACCGGCAGGCGGTATGGTTTGGGGCGGACCGGGTGGCCCAATCGCTCGGGCGGCTCGCCCTGCGCCAGCCGTCCAGCCGCCGGCGCGAAGAGATCCCGCCCATCAAAGGTAGTGCCGACCCGTCCACGTCGCCCGACCTGAACGGGTTCGAGGGCGAACGACCGGCGTATGCCGAGGCTTCGCGCCAGCGGCATCAGCACGCCATTGTCCGGGCCGAGCAAGCGCGTACCGTCCCGACAGGCTATGACCAGGGCTCTCCTGTTCCCTCCGACTCCCGGGTCCACGACGGCCACGTGGATCGTTCCGCGGGGGAATTCCCGGCCCATCACCTCCAGAAGAAACCCGGCCTCGTCGATCCGATGGGGGGTGAGGTCATGGGCCAAGTCGACGACCCTTGCCAGTGGGACGTACCGGCTCAGAACGGCTTTCATCTGGGCGGCGTACGCCCAGCCAATGTCGGTAGTCAGCGTGATCAGGGCGGGTCGACGTTGCGACCGCACTGGCGGGTCCGACTCACCGTACCGGCGCGGGGCGTCGGTCTACGACTTCATGATCGCTACGAGGAAGATCCCCACAGCGATGAGGGCCCCAATGACCGCCGCAATGATCACCAAGAACGCCTCGAAGACGAGCGTTCCCAGTTGACCGGTGAACATCGAGTGGTAGAGGTAGCCGCTCAACAGGCCGACGACCAATCCCACGACGAGCAGTACGACGCCAATAGTTCGGCTCTTTCCACTGCCAAAGTAGGCGGTGAACAGGCCGGCCAGGATTAGGAACAGCCCAAAGACGAGCAGCAAGATCGTGAGGAATTGCCAGCCGCCAATCGCGATCGAGCCCCCGATTCCCACAAGATCCATCATTTGTTGTCCTCTTCCTTAGAATTTGATGCCTGTCAAGGTTTTGGTGTCTATGACCCCGGGGACGGACCGGATCTTATCCACCACCAGCTGACCCAGGGCGTTAAAATCCTCCGCTTCCACTTTCGCGATTAGATCGTACTCCCCGAACAGGGGGTGCAGCTCGACGATCCCCTTCACTCGGAGGAGCTCGGTATACACCTCATGCTCCTTGGCCGGAGCCGTGCTAATCAATACGAATCCAATGGCCACCGTCGGAACCTCGCCTAAACGAGTTCGCGACAACTGCCCCCGCTTATAAGGGTTATTGAGAGAAAAAAGCGCGCGAGGCACCTCCGCCACTCCGCTCGACATCGCTTAAATAACGAACGCTAAAGAGTCGTCACCCGCGACCGCGATGGCACACTCGTTCCACTCCATCCGCACCTGGCCAAGCCGGCTCCTGGCACGCCCGTGGCTATTGGGATTCGTGCCAATCAATGCCGCGACGAGCGGATTCGGGGTTGCCTTACCGCTGCTCATTCTGATCACGCTCCATGCCAGTTGGGCGAGCGTCGCACTCGCGGCTACACTCTTCAATACCGCCGTGATTCTTTCGTCGTTCTTCTGGGGGTGGGTATCGGACCGGTTTCCCGCTCGACGCGCACTCCTCGTCGTGAACTATGCAGGATTTGGGGCGCTGTATCTCGTTCTGGCCCACCTTCCTTCCTTACCGCTACTACTGACGGTGTACACCTTGGTGGGAGTGCTCGCCCCCGCGGGGACGAGCGCCTCGAATCTGCTCATTCTCGAGAAGTTCACCGAAAAGGAGCGGGCGAGCGCGTATGCTTCGTTCCAGGAGATGAGCATCCTCGGCTCGATGGCGGGCCTCTTGATCGGCTACTTCTGGGTGGTACGCGACGACGCGCTGCAATCGCTGCTCTTCGTGCTGGCAGGACTCGCAGCCGTATCGGCCGTCGTGATCTGGTTCGGCGTGAAAGATCCCGAGCGAAACTTGAAGATCGCCAATGTCGCCCAGCATCCCGAGAGCCTGGGCTCGCGCATTCGCTTCTCGAGTGCTTTCCACCTCTCGATTCCCTTTTTCCCCAAGCGCCCCAAAGTCACCCCGGATGCGTTTACTCGCTTCCGGAAATGGGCTCGAGCCGAGATCCACCACGAGCTCCCCTTGATCTTTGGGGCGATGTTCCTGTTCAACCTGAGCTCGAATCTGTTCAACATCAGCTACACGCCGTATCTTTACGCGCTCGGTTTGGGCGCAGCGTCGATCTTTCTGGTCAACTTCTCGAACAACACGGCGCAGGGCATCATGTTCCCGATCTCGGGCAATCTGACGGCTCGTTGGGGCGCCGATCGGCTAGTCCAACGGTCGACCTACGTTCGCAGTGTCGGGTACCTGATCGTGGGCGCCTTCACCTTCGTCACGTTGTTTGGGGGCGGAGTCTTTGCAGCGAATCTGATCGTCTTCGGCGTTCTGGGAGGCGCCATCGCGCTCTATTCAACGGCGTCGTCCATGATCCTGTTCCGGGCGGTTCAACACAGGGATGCCGGGTCGCTGCTCGGGATCAACAGTGCATTGGGGGGCGCGGCGGCCGTCGGAGGCGCCTTGACGTCAGAACTGATTTCGATTTTCGGTAGCTTCCGGCTGGTGTTCTTGGTCTCGGCCGGCGCCCTCCTCGTGTCGCTCCCGCTCTGGTCGGCGGCAAGCGTGGCGCACGCGCGGCGACACGACGCGGCGCTCATCATCGAACCGAAGGCAAAGTCCCGCGACGCGAAATCGGCCGCGACCCGGCAAACGGATTAAGCGTCTGACGACTCCTAGGCCTATGACGGTCCCCCTTGTTCCGGAGGCCGTGCAGCACGGCCTCCAAGATGTCGTCGCCCTCGAATCTCGGATATGCTTCATCGATGGGAAGGAAGGACGTCTTCTCTACGAGGGGTACGACATCCGAGACCTAGCGGCCCATGCCACGTTCGAGGAGGTCGCGTACCTCCTTTGGTACGGTCGACTTCCTAATGCCGCGCAGTTGCAGGAGCTCCAGCAGCGGCTGATTTCGTTACGCGCACTCCCCCCCACCGTCGCAGGCATCCTCGACGCGATGCCCACTGACAGCGCCCCGATGGATATCCTACGCACTGCGGTTTCGGCGCTCGCTCTTTTCGAACCGGGCGAAACGCAGGCCGGGCCTAGTTCCATCGGCGGGGCGCAGCGGCTGACGGCCGTCCTCCCCACGATCCTCGGCCACGTCCACCGTCGGCGCCAGCGACTACCGCCGACGCCCGCGCGTCCGGACTTGAGCCACGGCGCGTATGTGTTGTTCGCACTCGGCAACGCGACGCCGACGGAGCTCGAGATCCGTGCGATGGAGGTCGCGCTCATCCTGCACGCAGACCACGAGTTGAACGCGTCGACTTTTGCAGCTCGTATCACCGCGTCGACGCTTTCGGACCTCTATTCGGCGATCACGAGTGCGATCGGTACGCTCAAGGGTCCGCTCCACGGGGGGGCGAACGAACGCGTGATGGAACTACTGGACGAGATTCGGACCCCGGACCGGACTGAGGCCGTCATCACCGCGCGGCTCGCGCGGCACGAGCGGATCATGGGATTCGGCCACCGAGTCTACAAGGTCGAGGATCCCCGAGCATCCATCCTTCGAGAGTGGTCCCACCGGCTGGGCACCGCGAAGGGCGATCTCCATTGCTACGACTTACTGCGCCGCGTCGAAGAGGTCGTGCACCGGGAGAAGGGATTGTACCCGAACGTCGATCTCTACTCCGGTTCGGTGTATGCCTTGCTCGGGATCCCAACGGACCTTTTCACTCCGATCTTTGCCCTCAGCCGTGTTACGGGCTGGACCGCCCACGTCCTGGAGGAGTATCAGGATCTTCGACTGATCCGACCCACGGCGAAGTACATCGGCCCCACGGACCTCGTCTACAGGCCCCTTGCCGAACGCGGGTGACGCGCGCGCCGATCACGTACGTGCGTGACGTTCATCAGCGAATACCGAAGCTCGGGCCGGTGGCGAAGTTCCGCGATCACCTCGACGGGTCCGTCGCGGAGCGTCACGCGCACGTACAGCATTTCGGCCGTGAGATATCGGTAAGCGAACCGGCCCCGTCCGATAGGGGGGCCGCGCTTCGGGTCGATTTGGACCCGGGCCGTCACCACGAAGGGCTGGAGGCCGATCGCCCGCGCGACCGAACGGGCGAGGCCAGCCGCGGTCCGCGAGGTGACGGGGATACCGAGATACTGATGGAAGACGCCCCCCAGCTTGACCCCTGCTTCGAAGACCAAAGCTTCGCGTTCGGTCAGTGACGCGCGGTGAAACCGGGTCGCCGAAGAGCGCCGGACGGAAACCATCGGATCAGGCACCTCCCGCCATCGGGGTGGACGGTGCGACGGTGTGCGGTCCCCAGGCATAATACAGCACGGTGCCCGCCCCGGCGATCGCCGTCGCGACGCCCGCGAGTTCGTAGACGAACGACCCGACCGGCGGTCGGAACTGGAGCGGAACGAGGGCCACCACCAACGCAATACCGGTCACGATGGACGCCGTGCGCAGCGGGCTACCCCGGCGGATCTTCGGGAAGGGGATCGGCACGACCATAAGGATCGCGATCACGGCGATTAATCCGAAGAAGAGGAGCGGCGTCGTCCCGAGGAATCCTGGGTAGTCCAGCGCGAGAACCACGATGACCACCGCGAGGGCGCTCTGAGGCGTGGGGGCTCCGAGGAAATCCGGCCGATGATATCCTCGAACGGTGAAGTAGCTCAGACGTGCCACGGCCAACGCGAAGTAGAGGGACGCTACGACCCAGGCCTCGACCGTGAAATGACTCCATAGTGGGGTGTCATTTGTGTGGACGAGCACGATCGTCGCCGGAGCTAGCCCGAACGTGATCGCATCGGCGATCGAATCCGCTACGCGCCCGAATCCGCCGCTCCCCGAGGTGCTCCGCCGAGAGAGGAGCCCGTCCATCCCATCGAAGGCAACGCCGCAAACGATGAGGAGCAGCCCCCAAAGTCGATTTCCCGCCACTGTGTAGACGATCGCGCCGACCCCGACGCAGGCGTTCGCGAGCGTCGCCAGATTGGCAGCGACCCGCCAGCGATCGGTCACGGCAATTCCCGGGCGATCGTCGTCACTCCGGCTCGAACGCGCTCCCCGACGTGGACCGCGGGCGCGGCGCGGGAGGCGGGGAGCAGGACGTCAACCCGCGATCCCAGGATGATCATGCCGATGCGGTCTCCTTTGACGTGGGCTTCTCCTACCTTCACAAACGAGACGAGCCGACGCGCGAGGATTCCCGTCATTTGAATGACATCGACTTGGCCCAGGGCCGTCTCGAGTGTGTACCGACGTTGCCGGTTGTGGGCCGCATCGACTTGATACGCCGGCCGATAGCCGGCCCCGGAATCATCGAGGTGAACAAGGCGGCCATCGATCGGAAATCGATTGACGTGCACGTTCGTGACGTTCATGAACACTGAGATTCGCCAGCGATCCGAGTCCCGGACGACCTCTCGGATCCGACCGTCGGCGGCGGAGACGATCCCCGCGCCGGTTCGTCGCTCAGGGTCACGGAAGAACGCGGCCAGAAAGACCCACAGCGCTCCGAGACCGACCAGCAATGGCACGATGACGAGCGGAACTCGTTCGCCCGCGAGGGCCCACAACAGCGTCAGCGCGACGAGCGCGGCCGCCGCGATACCTAGGAATCGGCCCGTGTGAGGGGCGAACACGTACGGCGCCTAACTGGTCAACACGATCTCGATATTGACACCGTCGGGCACTTGGATCCGCATGACCTGGCGGAGGGCGCGCTCGTCCGCGTCGATATCGATCAACCGCTTGTGAATGCGCATCTCCCAGTGGTCGATTGTACTCGATCCGCCCCCATCCGGACCCTTGCGCACGGGGACCTTCAAGCGCTTCGTCGGTAGCGGGATCGGTCCGGCGATCGACACCCCCGTCTTTTGCGAGATCTCACGGATCAGCTTGCAGATCGAATCGACCTTCTTCGCATCCTGACCGCTCAACGAGATCCGGGCCTTTTGCGGCATCGATAGTCTCTCCTCAGATTCGCTCAGGGAATGCGGCTGAGAGGGTCTACTCGCGCTTCTTGATATCGATGACGACCCCGGCCGCGACGGTCTGTCCCATATCGCGGACGGCGAACCGACCCAGTTGGGGGAATTCCTTGTACTTCTCGATGACCAGCGGACGCTTCGGGGTGATCTTGACGACGGCGGCGTCTCCCGTCTTGAGCGTCTGGGGGTTCTCCTCCGCGACCTGCCCCGTCTTCGGGTCAAGCCGCTTCTGGAGCTCCGTAAACTCGCACGCGACCTGCGCCGTATGGCAGTGGAACACGGGCGTGTAGCCCGCCGTGATCACCGAGGGGTGATTGAGCACCTGAATGTTTGCGATGAAGCTCTCCGCGACCGTGGGCGGATTCGAGGAAGGTCCTGCGACCTCGCCCCGGCGGATATCGTTCTTATCGATCCCGCGGACGTTGAATCCAATGTTGTCACCGGGCGTCGCTTCTGTGACGGCCTCGTGGTGCATCTCGATCGACTTGACTTCGCCGGCCTTGCCTCCGGGTTCGAAAATGATCTTGTCACCGATCTTGACCTTGCCAGTCTCGACGCGGCCAACCGGTACCGTACCAATGCCCGTGATCGTGTAGACATCCTGGATCGGCAGGCGCAGCGGCTTCTCCGTCGGCTTCTCGGGAACCTTGAGGTTGTCCAACGCCTGGAGGAGAGTCGGTCCCTTGAACCACGGCATGTTGGGAGACGCTTTGTTGATGTTATCGTCCTTGAACGCGGAGATGGGAACAAAGACGACCTGCTGATCGACCTTGAACCCGACGTTCTTGAGAAGCTTGGTCAGCTCCTCCTTGACCTCATTGTACTTGGCTTCGGCGTACTTGACCTCCTGCCGGTCCATCTTATTGATCGCGCAGATCAGCTGCGCAACGCCGAGCGTCCGGGCGAGGAAAATGTGCTCGCGAGTTTGCTCCTGCACGCCTTCCGCCGCAGAACAGACGAGCACGGCCGCATCGGCCTGGCTCGTCCCCGTGATCATGTTCTTGACGAAATCACGGTGGCCGGGGGCGTCGATGATCGTGAAGTAATATTTCTGGGTATCAAACCGGCGGTGGGCGATGTCGATCGTGACTCCACGTTCGCGTTCTTCTTTGAGGTCGTCCATGACCCACGCGAATTCGAACGTTGCCTTGCCTTTCGCCTCGGCTTCCGCCCGGAACTTGTCGATCTCCTCCTGGCGAATGTAGCCGGTGTCCAACAGAAGACGACCAACGGTCGTCGATTTTCCGTGATCAACGTGCCCAATGAAGACGATGTTGAGGTGTGGCTTTTGTGCCATGCGATAGGGCTCCGGGCGCGGCCAAAAGGTGCCCCTATATAGGCGTTGTCTAAATTGGTCCGTCAGCGCGCCCGCCGGTAAATCGCGTTGAGGGGCGTTTTCCGAAAGGCTTTACCTCCTCGGGCACTCGCCACGTTGCTAAGCGGTAAGATAGCCGCTCCGCAACGAGCGCGTATTCCGTGACCGAACTGTCTCCTCAACTTGTCGCTGACAGCCGGGCTTCGGTCGTCCGCCTAATGGAGCCAACGGATGCGAACTTCACGGGAACCGTCTTCGGGGGAGAAATTCTCGCCAAGATCGACCCCGTCGCCTACTTCACGGCCACGCGACATTCGAAGCTGACTCGCGTGACGACCTCCTTCGACCGCGTCAACTTTCTATCGCCCGTCCACGACGGTCAGATCGTGGAGTTCGACGCCGCGCTGACGAGCGTCGGTCGATCCTCGATGGAAATCTCGGTCGAGGTTCGGACCGAGGGTCTCAAACAGGGAAGGTCGCGCTTCGTTGGGCGAGCCTTCGTATCGATGGTCGGGGTGGACGAGCGAAGTCGCCCAGAGCCAATCCCCCCGCTCGAACTCACGAACGAGGACGAGCGACGGCTATTCGAGGAAGGCCGACAACGGATGGAAGCTCGTCGGCATTCCCGGACCCGGGATGTAGGAGTGTAAGAGATGGGAAAAATGGAGACGCCCGCGATCTGTGAGATGTGCGGCAAGGAAGTTGCGCTAACGAATCGAGTCCGGCTCGAGGGATCCGTCCTGTCGCTCTGCGAGGATTGTAGCAAATTCGGGGAGCTCGTATCACCGCCCCCAACCCCCGTTAGGCCGCCGGACGATGGCTACCGCGTGAGTCCCAGAGCCCCTCTCCGATCATCCGTGCGTCCGCGGCGCACGGAGGAGCGCGACCTCTTCCAGGATATTCCCGAGCTTGAACTCCGCCCAGACTGGTTCAAGCGAATTCGCGCGGCGCGAGAAAAGCGGAACTGGACCCAGGAAGAGCTGGGAAAACGCCTCAATGAAAAAAAATCGGTCGTGCTCAAGCTCGAGACGGGGAGTTTTCGTCCCTCGGATGCCTTGATCTCGAAGCTCGAGCACCTACTCCAGACTCGGATCCGAGCCCCTCCCGGCGGGGCTGACGGAGACGGCGCCTAGGGGGGACCTATTTCCGGGTCCGGCGGGGGCGGGGGATCCCGGCGGAGGGAGCGAGGAGCCATTCGAGGATCGCCTTCTGCGCGTGCAGGCGGTTTTCCGCCTGGTCCCAAATCGCCTGACGGGAACCATCCATCACGCTATCGGTGATCTCCTGGCCGCGGTGAGCTGGCAGGTCGTGGAGCGCAAAAGCGCCGGGTTTCGCAAGCTCCAGAAGTTCGTCATTCAACTGATAGCCCTTGAACGCCCGCTCGCGGGCTTCGCGTTCGGCTTCGTCGCCCATGGAAACCCAAACGTCGGTGTAGATGGCGTCCGACCCTCGGGCGGCATCCTGGGGGTCGTCCGTCAAGCTGACGGTGCTGCCACTGTGACGCGCGTATTCCTCGGCCTGGTGGAGAATCTGAGGATTCGGACGATATTGTGTAGGTGTGGCGGCGGCGATGTCCAAGCCCACCGCGGCCGCTCCGAGAAGCAACGAGTTGAGGACATTGTTCCCGTCGCCGATGTAGGCGAGCCGGCGGCCCTTGAAACGGCCGTTCCACCGCTCGTAGAGGGTCAGCAGGTCGGCCGAGATTTGACACGGATGTTCGAGGTCGTCGAGGGCGTTGATCACGGGGACGGACGCCCACTTGGCGAGCTCGACCATGTCGGCGTGATGGTAGGCACGGAACGCGATCCCATCCACATACCGAGAGAGGACCCGTGCCGTGTCGGCGATGGTTTCGCCACGACCCAGCTGGAGATCGCGGCTGGACATGTAGAGCGCGTGACCGCCGAGGTCGTTCATGGCTACCTCGAACGAAGTGCGCGTCCTCGTGGACGGCTTTTCAAAGATCAGTGCAAGGTTTTTTCCCGCCAGAATGGGTCGAAGGATCCCCTTCGCTCGATCGTTCTTGAGTTCCTGCGCGCGCGCTACGAGGGAGAGGAGATCGTTGGCCAGGTTGGCGACGGAAAGGACGTCGCGTTTCTTCGGAACCGCTACCACGTCAACTACAGGTTGGGTTGACGGATAAATCATTAACGATGCGTAACGGCCCGCGCGCCAATCGTACTCGCGTTGGGGTCCTCGGGGTCAGACCCAATTCAAAGCGACTGAAAGGACATTTCTCGACCTAGACGCGACCGACGAGCCCCAGCACGACCTCGGCCGATGGCAGTAGCCATAAATGGGTCGCCCACATGGGCGCGCCCGAGGGATACGAGTGCCACCGAAACGGAAGCAGGGGTCTCGCAAGCGAACACTCCCCCGAAGCGTCCCGCGGGAGCGGTCCACTTCGGGCCGTCGAGTCTACATGGTCACGGGAGGTGTCACGAAATTCGCGAAGGCCCATCCGGCGATGGATTTTCGATTGATGGTCAAACGGGCCTACGACTTCGCGCTCAAGGATACGAAGAACTTGACCCAGGATCGGATCGAGGGATCACGGATCTCCTACTTTTCGGACCATTTTACACGACAGTTGAAGGCCGCGAGTATGGTACAGGACTACCTCGGTCTCAATCCCAAAGGGTCGGTCCGTATCGAATGGGGCGGCGCGACCGGCGGGGAGTGCTTCCAGGCCGCCTATGAGGCTGTTGCGAGCGGCCGGATGGATGTCTGCCTCGCCGCGGGCTTCGAGACGATGAGTCGCGTGGCGACGTGGAAAGGGAACGAATTTATCGCGCTCGCGTCGGATACCAATTTCGACTTTCCCTTGGGCGGGTTCTACACGGGCTACTACGCGTTGATGGTTGTGCGCCACATCTACGAGTACCTGCGGGTCCGCAAGTTCGGCCACATCACCGACGAGCGCGAAGCGCAGCGGCGCGCGATCGCCGAGGGAAGCCGGATCATGAGCTTAGTTTCCGTCAAGAATCATCTGAACGCGCTCCACAACCCCTATGCGCAATATCCCAAGCGCCTGAGCGTCGACGATGTGCTGCGGTCCGAGATGATCAGCTATCCGCTGGCGCGGGAGCAAATCTGCACGATGAGCGACGGCGCGGCGGTCGCGATCTTGTGCGACGAAGCGCGCGCGCGCGAGTTCACGGACAAACCAATCCGGATCACCGGGGTCGGTTGCGGGACGGATACTATGCGGTTAGCGGATCGCCCCTTTGGCAAGGTCCCCCTGACCGCGACCGAAAAGGAGAGCGACTACACTGACCTCGAATATCCCGGTGTCCATTCGTTCCGTGCGGGCCGTTCTGCGGGGCTCGAAGCGTACCGGATGGCGGGCATCACGAATCCCAATCGTGAACTGGACTTTATCGAACTCCACGACGCCTATGCCTCAAGCGAGATCCAGACCTACGAAGATCTAGGTCTCTGCAAATACGGTGAGGGCTACGATTTCGTGGAGCGGGGCGATCCGTTCTTGAAATCCGTCGAATACCCGTTTCCGACCCCGAATGCCGGAGCCATTCCCGTGAATCCGTCCGGGGGACTGATCGCCTGCGGTCACCCCGTGGGCGCGACCGGTCTCATGCAAGGCGTTTTCGCCTTCTGGCAACTGCAAGAACGCATCAAGAAGCACTTCGGGGACGGTACGCTTCAGATCCCTCACGCCCGTCGCGGTGCGATCCACAGCCATGCCGGCACCGGTTCGTCGGTGACCGTTTCGATCCTGGAGCGGGGGTACCGGTAGTGACGCGGCCCAAAACGTTCGAAAAGTTTCGCGACGTGCAGGAGGAGATTGCGCGATCGGGGTCGGCGCTCTTTCGGGACGCCAATGGGGTGGAGAGCCTCATCATCCGCTTCCCGTACCAGATCGACTACATCCACAGCTATGCCGAGGATTCACCGTTCTTTCTCGGACTGGCCGAAGGGAAGCTCAAGGGGTCGCGCTGCACGAACCCCAAATGCCAGTTCGTCTACGGAACCCCCCGCGGTCACTGCATGGTCTGCGGGCGACCCACGGAATGGATCGATCTCCCCACCACAGGAAGGCTCCATTCGTGGACCACGTGCCACTTTGGGAGCGAGGCGTTCCTCAAGGAGACCCCCTACAATCTGGCGCTCGTGGAATTCGAAGCCGTCGGGAGCCTCCTCCTCGTCCGGCTGCGGGATTGCGTCGAGTCCGACATCTACGTCGGCATGCCGGTCGAAGCGCGCTTTGCCGAGTATCCCAAGTACTCGATCACGGACGTCTGGTTCGTCCCGAAATAAGTCAGGCGGATGCCCCCTCAATCCGGGCCTTCGCGCTCGGGGAAAAGCATCACCGGCCGGGCGACGAACGGCAGTGGAAAGGAACGGCTATGTAGCGGGACATGAAGTGAGCGGCCGTGCGTTCCGTCCGGGCCGTTCGGCGGTACCTTTCACTCACCCGTAGCGCGTGGGTGATGGGGGTCGCCCTCCTCGCCTTACTTGCGTTTCCGCTTCCGGGATCGGTGGGGTTGTCTCTCTCGGCTCCCGCGTTGGGACATTTGGAACTCCCTGGTCCATCGTCCTTCCAGCTGGCGGGAGCCGTCTCCTCGCTCGAACGGGGTGAGGGCCCCGCCGCCGGCCGTTCGGTGGACTGTTCGGAAAGCACTTCTGGATCGTACGGGTGCGCTGCGGGGGCCCCCTCGGCTCCGGCGGTCAACACGCCCGCATGGGGAGCGCTCGACCCAGGACCGAGCTCCCTAACCCCCTTCTACCGAGAATCGTACTCCATGGTCTGGGACGCGGCGGACGCGTACGTGCTCCTGTTCGGGGGAGCTACCCTGTACCGGACCCCTTCACTCCTCGGAGACACTTGGACGTATGCGAACGGCGCCTGGACGCAACTGCATCCGTCTACCGCCCCATCGGCCCGCGATGGGTCGATGATCGCCTACGATAATGCCACCCAATCGGTCGTTCTCTTCGGCGGGTATGGCGAGACTGGAACATCGGCCTCGGACACGAATGACACCTGGACTTACCATGGTGGCACTTGGACCAACGTCACCGGTGGACTAGCCCCACCTCCGCGATGGGGAGGGGGCTTGACGTACGACGTGGCGGACGGATACCTCGTCCTCTTCGGAGGGTACAGTCAAACGTCCAACCAGGGACTGAGCGACACCTGGAACTATTCCCACGGCACGTGGTCCAAATTGACCCCAGCGCCGTCGCCCGCCGCGAGATTCGGATTTGGCATGGTCTACGATGGCGCGACGAAGAAAGTTTTCCTCTTTGGGGGGCAGAACGCGACGACCGAAAAGACCTATTCCGACACGTGGACTTTTTCCGCCGGGAACTGGACGCAGCTCAGCTTCGTGATCGCGACGCCCGACGGTCGGTCCGAGGCGGCGATGACTTTCTCGTACAGCTTGAACGAAGTCGTTCTGTTCGGAGGATTCAACAGTTCGCCCGTCCGGACCTTAGGGGACACTTGGACCTTCGGCGCGTTGGGATGGGCCATGATCACGACTTTGGCGCCACCCGCCGGTCGAGTCCTGAGTTCGGCGGTCGACGATGAGACAGCGGGCACCGTCCTTATTTTTTCAGGAGTCACGGGGGCGGGCCAATCGCTCCGCGACACTTGGTCGTTCGATGGGGCGACCTGGAGTCAGCTGACCACTCCCGAGTACCCGGATGCGACTTCGAACTTCGCGGCGACCTACGATGCACGGGATGACTACGTTCTGGTCTTTGGCGGGCTGAATTACACCGGAAACCGGGTCGCGTCGACCTGGAGCTATTCGAACGGCAATTGGACCGAGATGACTCCCGCAACGTCCCCCTCGGCCCGCTCGGGGGCCGACATGGCCTTTGACGTCGCGATGAACGAGGTCATTCTCTTCGGGGGTAACGCAACCGCGGGAGGTTTCCAGGACGATACTTGGACGTTCGCGCACGGCAATTGGACCAACATCACATCGACCGCAGGAACCCCACCCATAGGGCGGGCAGTTGGGGCGATGGCTTACGACGACGCCACGGCGAGCGTCCTCCTGTTCGGGGGGTTCGGTTACAATGCCTCCTCGAAGTCGGACGAGTACCTTTCGGACACGTGGAGCTTCTCGAACGGGACGTGGGCGAAACTCTCCCCAACCATGGCGCCGTCCGCGCGTAGCGGCGCAGCCATCGCGTACGATTCCGAGACGGGAGAGATCGTGCTCTTTGGCGGGATCATCGACGGAAAGACGCTCGGGCAAGACACTTGGACCTTCAACGGGACCGAGTGGACCCAAGTGACCCAGTCAGGCGGAAATGGTCCGAGCGGGCGAGGCTTTGCCCAGGCCGCCTACGACCCCCATACCCACGCGGTCATTCTGTTTGGAGGATACGGGACCGCCCAACTGGTTCCCTTCAACGACACGTGGAGCTTTGCCGACGGCCTCTGGTCGTATCTTCCCCAGGCCGTCTCGCCACCGGCGCGGGCGTTCGGTACGCTGGTCTACGATGCCGCTTCGTCCTATCTACTCCTGTGGGGCGGCGACTCCAGCGCTTTGTCCCCGCCGTTTGCGGGCTTCGCGGATATGTGGGTCCTCGATTCGGTTGGAGCGAGCGTCGCTGCACTCCCGACAACGGGTGAGGCGCCACTCACGGTCGCCTTCACCGGCACGGCGCATCACGGCTACGGCACGTACTCATATGGTTGGAACTTCGGCGATGGAACGACTTCCAATTTGGCAAGCCCTTCGCACGTCTTCAATTTCGTGGGCAACTACACGGTGACGCTCACGGTGACGGACGCACTAGGCGCCTCCGGTTCCGCGACGACCGTCGTCACGATAACCCCCACTCCGCAAGTCCCGGCGTTATCGGTTGCCGTCTCGGCGAGCCCCACGACCGGGGAAACCCCTGTCGTCGTATCCTTCACGACCGCTGTCACCGGCGGATCGGGGAACTTTACCTACGCTTGGGTTTTCGGAGACGGGAATCTGAGTGAGATCGCGTCGCCAGCACACAACTACACCAAGGTGGGAACCTTCCACCCCACCGTGTGGGTGAATGATACCGCTAATCAAAGCGTCATCGAAACTCTGACCGTTACAGTAACGCCGCACGCGATCGTTCCCCCGCCCACGAAGACGAACGCGACCGGGGGCTCGAACGGATTCTCAACGATCTGGCTCGCCGTCGGCCTGTTGTTGGGATTGGTGATCGGAGCCGCGGTGGCGTATCTTCTCACCGGCCGGCGGCAGGGTCGCCGACCCGCCGTGCACCCCTACGGAGCGCTAACGGTGCCTCCGCCCGCCGGGGGACTGGGGACGGGCCCGCCCCCGCCCTGGCGCGAAGGGCCCCCCTAAGCGGTTTTCCGCGTATCTCCCGGATATAGGCGGAATCGCCTAACTCTTCGGCGAAGAATCGGCTATCGAATCGCCGACCAATTCGAGGATATCCCCCTGCGAGCGCGCGAATTCGGATCGAGGGGTTTGTGCCGGATCGACAAAAGCGAGCTCCAGCCAAGGCTTGGCGGTAGGCGGCGATTCACTCGGCCAAGAGCTTTGGAAAATGAAATGCAGATCCCAATGAGGGTCCTCCGCGTGCGGCGTAGATCGCCGATACTGCTCGGAGACCACGAGCGGACCTTCCACCGGGGGCAACGAACTCTCAAGCTGTTCGACGGCGATGCGACGGGCCGATTCGAGAGGGGATTCGAAGAATAGGAGCTGGCTCGACGGCAGCATCCAGCGTCGACCTATCGCCTGGACGCGAGCTGGCTCCAACCCGCCGAGTTCATACCACGCTGCTTGAGGGTTAATGCGGCCAAGTAACACGTGTCCTTTCTCGCGCGGATGGCGGAAGAGGAGAAACGTGTTGAGACAGAGTCCGTCATCGGGGAGAACGGAGTACCCCTCGGCCTCGGGAACGTTTCCACGTCGCAAGCGGGCGAATCGTCGAGCGCTCATACCGCACGGGACGGTCGATTTCCGTTTCAAACTTTGCCGTGCGACCGAATCAGCGAGACGGGGTACAAATCGGTCAACCGGGGAGGAAGTGCCGCGGGCCGGGCTTGAACCGGCGGCTTCAAGATCTTCAGTCTTGCACTCTCCCAAACTGAGTTACCGCGGCGTCGGCGCCCGCGAGCCGTTCCTCGTATAAAGAATCGAAGGGACCCTGCGGTTCGGAGAATCACCGCGAGGGGCTTCGGAGGGGACGTCGTCGTGAATCGCCCCCACTGAACGCGCACGCGCACGTTCTACGGCGACAAACGTCGCGTTCAATCCCTCCAGTTTATCTAACCCCGCCGGCCTTCAACATCGGGGTCCCGATGAAAACGCTCGTTGTGGCGGAGAAATTCAACACCGCACTCCGCATCGCGATCGTGCTCTCCGACGGTCGGATGAAGCGCGCCCGAGTCGGCGGGACGAACGTCTTTCGATTCGACCGTTCCGAGGGCGCCTACGCCGTCGTGGGGCTGCGCGGGCATATTGTCGAATTAGACTACTCGCCCGAGCACGCCGAGTGGACGCTCACCGGGCTTCCTCTGTTGCTCGAAGCCAAGCCCCTAAAGCGCATCACAGAGCCAGGTATCGTCGAGACGCTCCAATCGATGGTCCGCGAATTTGACCGCGTGATCATCGCGACCGACTTCGACCGCGAGGGCGAGTTGATCGGGTGGGAATGCCTCGAGCTCCTGCAGCAGGTCCATCCCACCATTGAGGTGAAGCGCGCTCGGTACAGCGCGCTCACGCGCGAAGAAATCGAGCGCAGCTTTGACAACCTAGCGGGGCTCGACCATGCCCTCGCCGAGGCCGCGGAAGCCCGGCAGGAGATCGACCTGGTTTGGGGCGCGCTGTTGACGCGCTATCTTTCCCTCACAGCGCAGCAGCGGGGCCGGGGATTCCTCTCCGTCGGCCGGGTGCAGACCCCCACGCTCGCGTTACTGGTCGAGCGAGACCAAGCGATCAAGGAGTTCGTTCCGAGTCCCTACTGGGAGATCGTCGGGACGGCGGCCAAGGGGGACGCCACGTTCCGGATCCAGCACGAGCACGGCATCTTCCCGGATCGCGCGGAAGCCCAAGCGACATTCGCGAAGGTCGAGGGCGCCCAGGAGGGAACTGTAGCGGCCTATGTACAAGAGGAAACACGACGCCGACCGCCGGTGCCATTCAGCACCACGCTCTTCGTCTACGAAGCCACCCGCCTGGGCCTCGGTGCCGCCCTCGTCATGCGGATCGCCGAAGACCTCTACACGCAGGGGTTGATCAGCTATCCGCGTACCGACAATACCGTCTATCCCCGAGGATTGGGTCTTAAAAACCTCGTGGAGCGATTTAAGGAGAGTCCGTTCCGCGAGGCGGCCGAGTACATTCTTTCCCAACCTACGTTCCGGGCGACCCGGGGCCGGACGGAGACGACCGATCACCCTCCGATCTACCCGACCGGCGTGACGGATCCGAAGAAGCTCAAGCCGGACCACGCTCGGGTCTACGAGCTCGTCGTCCGGCGGTTCCTCGCGACGGTCGCCCCGGACGCACTCGGCATTAGCCGGACGGCGAAGATCCAGATTCGCGGCGAGGGGTTCGACGCGAAGGGTCACTTCGTTACGGAACCCGGGTGGTACCGGGTCTACCCGTATTCCCAGCCGGAGGAATCCCCCTTGCCGGAGTTGGTCGCTCAGGAGACCGTCGCGATCCGCGATTTACAACTCGCCGAAGACCAGACGAAACCGCCACGCCGATACACCCAGGGATCTTTGATCCAAGAGATGGAGCGGCTGGGGCTCGGAACGAAGAGCACCCGCCACGATGTGCTCCAGAAACTGTTCGATCGGCACTACGTGAATCAGCGCTACTTGGAGCCCACGGGAACCGGCCTCGCGGTCACGGAAGCGCTCCAAGCGCATGCGCCGGTCATCACGCGTCCCGAAATGACGCACCGTCTGGAGGAGGACATGGAGCTCGTCGCCGAATCGAAGAAGCCCAAGTCCGACGTGCTCGAAGAATCTCGAGAGATGTTGCGTGATGCCTATACGTTGCTCGCGGAAAACGCCGACGGCGTTCGCAAAACGCTGACCGGAGCGCTCGATCGCCAGCATTTCGTTGGACCTTGCGCGCGGTGCGGCGGCGCGATGCAGATGCAACGCACGCCCCGCGGTACGCGGTGGGTGCAATGCGTCAATAATCCGGGAAGTTGCACGGTCAGCTTTCCGCTCCCCTCCGCAGGCTTCATCGAACCGGCGCCGGAATTCCTCTGCGCGACCTGTAAATTTCCCCGGGTCAAGATCATATTCCGCGGACAACGGCCGGAGCTCTTTTGCATCAATCCCGAATGCGCCGAACATCAGAAGGCGTTCCGGATCGGGAGCTGCCCGTCGTGCGGGAAGCCGCTCAATATTCGCTATTCGTTTGCCGGCAAGCGATTCGTCGGATGCTCGGGTTATCCGACGTGTCGCGTAACGTATCCCCTCCCGCAACGCGGAAAGCTCGAGAAGGATCAACCCCCCTGTCCCGCGTGTGGTGCCCCAGTCGTGACCGCGATCGAGGCCGGTCGACCTCCGTGGACATTGTGTATCAATCCCGAATGCCCCACCAAGAAGGAGCACGCGGCACAGAAGGAGGCCGCGGCACAGGCGAAACGAACCGCTGGGCGCAAGAAGGCGAAGCCCACCAGTTCGTCGAAAACCCGACTCCCACGAATTCGAAAGAAGAAGGCAACCGCGGAGGCGGGGGCCAACGAGTCTCCCCCGGCCCTGCCCAGCGACGCTGAACCTCCTTCGGCGTGAACGCGTCGGGCGCGGAAGGTCAAATTCAGAACCTACGCGCCAGCAGGCTAAGAGGTCGTCTGCCCTCGAGGGCGTTTCGTGACCTTCCGTCCCGCGTTAAATACGCTGCACCGCTCGTACACATGTGTCCTCTTCTTCGCGGCGTTTGTGGGAGATCGACTCCCGGACTTTTGAGCAACGGCTCGCGTCAAACCCGCTCCTCATCCTCCCCGTGGGGGCTCTCGAGGCGCATGGACCGCATCTCCCGCTCGGAGCAGATCAAATCCAAGCGGAAGCGACCGCGGCGACACTCGCCGACCGGGTCGACGGGCTCATCGCCCCATCGCTGACGTATGGCTCGTGCCCCGCCGCTCGCGAGTTTCCCGGAACGGTTTCGCTCTCGCTCGCCACGCTCGGACAAGTGGCGCGAAACGTCCTGGAGGAGTTTGCCCGTATGGGGGTTCGCCGCATCCTCGTGCTGTCGGGGCACGCAGAACGTGGCCATATGGCGGCCCTTCGAGAAGCCGGCAGCGACACGATGCGTGCGCATCCGAGGACAAAGGTCGTGGTCCTATCGGACTACGATTTTGTATACGAGCTCCGCGGCAAGGAGTCGCCCGCCACGGACGGTCATGCGGGTTTGCTCGAAACCTCGCGGGTGATGGCCCTCGCTCCCGATTCGGTCGGTCCGACCCGCCCCGTCGGAGAATATCGTGCCTCCCCCTTCGTACCGGGATCCCCGTCTTCGGGTGATTGGCCCGAGAGCGTGATTGGGGATACTCGACCCGCCTCGGCAGATTTGGGACGTAAGGTGCAGGCCTACGTCTTGGACCGGTTGACGACAGTCGCGAATGAGTTGCTTCCGAAGTCGTAGGTAATCTCCTCCCCATGCCCGATTCGCAGAACCTCATACGCATCCGCGGCGCGCGTCAGCACAACCTCAAGAATGTCTCACTAGACCTCCCGCGCAATCGCTTCGTGGTCATCACCGGGGTCAGCGGATCCGGAAAATCGTCCCTCGCCTTCGATACCCTCTACGCTGAGGGTCAACGGCGATACATCGAGAGCCTCTCCTCGTATGCACGACAGTTCCTCGGGCAGATGGACAAACCCGATGTCGATTCCATCGACGGGCTGTCTCCCGCCATCGCGATCGAGCAGCGCGCCGGCAGTCGCAACCCGCGATCGACGGTCGGGACCGTGACCGAGATCTACGACTATCTTCGACTCATGTTCGCTCGAATCGGAATCCCCCATTGCCCAAATGACGGGCAGGAGATCGCGCCCCAATCGGTCGACCGAATCGTCGACGCGGTCCAGACTCGCGCCGCCAAAGAACGCATCGATCTATTGGCTCCCGTTCTGCGGGCGAAGAAAGGCGAACACCGGGACGTGCTAGACGGGCTCCGCAAGCAAGGGTATCGCCGCTTTGTGATCGATGGGGTCGAAGTCCGACTCCCGGGCGCCGAGGTTCGGTTGGAAAAGAACAAGAAGCACACGATCGAGGTGGTCGTCGACACGCTCGAGGTCACAGAAGCCGAGGCGACTCGACTGGCCGAGGCGATCGCGCTCGCCCGCGAACTCGGCGATGGCCTGCTGATCGTGCGCCGGTCAGATGGTCGGCGGGAAACGTTCTCGAGCCGGCGGGCGTGTCCGGAATGCGGGTTTTCGATCGAGGAGCTCACTCCCCGGATGTTCTCCTTCAACAATCCGTTCGGTGCCTGCTCCGAATGTTCCGGCATTGGAGCCACGCTCCATGCCGACCCGAACCTCTTGATTCCCGACAAAGAAAAGCCGCTCTTCAAGGCGATCAACGTCTGGGGACTGACCCCCGAGCGCCAAGCGATCGAGCAGTTCGGCGCGCTGTTCGATTACGATCCTGCGCGACCGGTTCGAGAGTTGTCGGAGAAGGGCTGGAAGGCGCTGATGTATGGGTCGGACCGATCGCTGGGCGGCCCGCGTCACTGGAGTCATCACTGGTGGGGCGGCGGCTGGCTCCGCGAGGGGTTGGTGGCGGCGGTCGAACGTCGATGGAAATCGACGAAGAGCGAAGGGGCGAAAGAGTACTACATGGGGTTCATGTCGTTCACACCGTGCCGCAGCTGTCACGGACGACGACTGAAGCCGGAGATCCTCGCGGTCACTGTCCTGGGGCGATCGATCGCGGACGTCGCCGCGATGACCGTTCTCGAGACGATCGCGCTGTTCCGCGATCTCGCCCTGACCGAACTGGAGGAGCAGATCGTCGGGCAGGTCGTGAAGGAGATCCGCGCGCGATTGGGGTTCCTGGAGAACGTCGGGCTCACGTACATCACCATGGACCGGGCGTCGGGTTCCCTCTCCGGCGGGGAGGCCGAGCGGATCGCGCTCGCCACGCAGATCGGCTCGGGACTCGTGGGGGTGCTCTACATTCTCGACGAACCGTCGATCGGATTGCACCCGCGGGACCATGCGCGGCTCTTGACGACGCTCAAAGCGTTGCGCGACCTGGGCAACACGCTGCTCGTCGTCGAGCACGACGAAATGACGATGCGCGAGTCGGACTGGTTGGTCGACCTCGGTCCGGGGGCCGGGGTGCACGGAGGGGAGATCCTGTTTTCCGGTGCACCCGATGAGATCGGCCGCGCGCGACGGTCGGTGACGGGCGATTTTCTCACGGGGCGCCGGGCGATCGCCCTGCCGCGGCAACGCGCGAGTCCAGGACAGCGTTGGCTCACAATCCACGGTCCGCGCGAGCACAATCTGAAGGGCGAAGCGATCCGGATCCCGCTGGGGCTGCTCGTCGCGCTGTCCGGAGTTTCGGGCAGCGGCAAATCCACGGTACTCCAGGAGATCCTCTACAAGGCCGTGCGGCGCCACTTGGGACTCGGACGCGAGGTTCCAGGCGTCCACGACTACGTTGAGGGGATCGATCAGATCGACCGTGTCCTGCTGATCGATCAATCGCCGATCGGCCGGACGCCGCGGAGCAACCCCGCGACATATACGGGCCTCATGACGCCCATTCGAGAGCTCTACGCCAGCCTACCGGAATCGAAAGCACGAGGGTTCGGACCGGGGCGATTTAGCTTCAACGTGGCCGGAGGCCGCTGCGAGGCATGCGAGGGAGACGGGGTCATTCGCTACGAGATGCACTTCCTCCCCGACGTGTACGTCGCATGCGAAGAATGCCGGGGCAAGCGGTTCAATAGCGAGACGCTTCAGGTCACGTTCAAGGGGAAGAGCATCGCCGATGTCCTCGCGATGACTGTCGAGGAAGCGTACAAATTCTTCGAGAATCACCGGCGCATCTTCTCCCGCTTGAAGCTTCTATCTGATGTCGGGCTCGGCTACATCCAGCTCGGGCAGAGCGCGACGACCCTCTCGGGCGGAGAGGCGCAGCGGATCAAGATCGCGTTCGAACTCGCGAAGGTCCCCACCGGACGCACGCTGTATCTCCTGGACGAACCGACGACGGGGCTGCATTTCGCCGATGTCGAGCGGCTGCTGGACGTGCTGTACCGGCTGCGCGAAGGCGGGAACACGGTCGTGATCATAGAGCACAATCTGGATGTCCTCAAGTGCGCCGATTGGCTGATCGACCTGGGGCCTGAGGGAGGCGGCGCCGGAGGGCATGTCGTAGCCGCCGGGACTCCGGAAGTCGTTGCCCGCAGCGCGAAGTCGCACACCGCTCGCTTTCTCGTTCCGCTCTTGCGGAGCGAAACCGTATCGCTCAAGTCCGCACGGACATGACCGAGCCGCCCACCCCCGAGCTTCCCTCATTCGTCCCCGCCAGTCAGCTGGCGGCTCAGACCGGGGAAGAGTTCCGCAGGGCGCCCGACGTTCCGGGCGTCTACCTCTTCCGCTCCGCCCGCAGCGAGGTGCTCTACGTCGGGAAGGCCCGCAGCCTACGGCGGCGAGTCTTGGACCATCTTCACGCCCGGATCGAAAAGGACGGCACGATCCTGGCGCAAAGTGCTTCGGTCGAGTTCGTTCCCACCGTGAACGAGCGGGAAGCATTGTTGCTCGAAGCGAGCTTGATCAAGCAGTACCAGCCGCCGTTCAATGCGCTCCTCAAGGATGACCGTAGCTTCCCCTACCTGGCGGTCACGCTTTCGGAACCGTTCCCGCGAGTGCTCTTCGTACGTCGCCCGCGCCGGCGCGGAGGCAACGTCCTGTTCGGACCCTATACGAGCGCGCGCGAAGCGCGGGACGTCGCCACGCTGCTCGCCGAAACGTTCCAGATCCGCCGGTGCGTCCGCCTTCCCAAGCGAGAGTGCATCTA
This sequence comes from Thermoplasmata archaeon, assembly GCA_049300255.1. GTDB lineage: Archaea > Thermoplasmatota > Thermoplasmata > Lutacidiplasmatales > UBA184 > Lutacidiplasma. Next base: position 44,030 of record JBAQJJ010000040.1, on the reverse strand, counting down.
CTACCATCTCAAGACCTGCAGCGCGCCCTGCATTGGGGCCATCACCCCGGAGGAGTATCGGCTGCAGGTAGACCGGGCGATCGATGTGTTGCGAGGTCACGGCGCCGCCGTACAACCGCGGCTCGAATCAGAGATGCTCGAGGCCGCGCGGCACCAAGAGTTCGAGCGCGCGGCCCTACTCCGCGACGCCCTGGCAGGATTGAAGGCGCTCACTGAGCTGCAGCACGTCATCGGTCCTGGGATCGGACGTGTGGACGTACTCGCTCTCGCGTACCCCCACGACCCCGGGACCCTGCGAGTCGCGGTCGGGCTGCTCCACGTGGAAGACGGCGAGGTACGGCGCACCGAGCCGCATCTCGTGCAGATCCCCGCCGACGACGTACCCGATCCGGGCGAACTCCTCCGACAATTCCTGACGCAGTATTACGGCCATCAGTTGGAACTGCCGGCGCGCATCTACATTCAGGGCGCTCGACCCCAAGGCGTCGAAAGCGCCATTGACGAGTTATTCGCCCCGCGCGGAGTGGACGTTCGGTTTCGACCGACCGGCCGGTACGCGGGGCTCGCGCGCCTCGCCGAACGCTTAGCCCGCGCTCACGTCGATCAGGTCGTCGCACCGCCGGCCCCGCGCGAGGTTCTGGTCGCCCTGCAGAACCTGCTGCAACTGCCGACTCTGCCGAACCGGATCGAAGGGATCGATATCTCGATCTTCCAAGGCGCCGAAGCGGTCGGCTCCCTCGTCGTCTTCGAACGGGGGGCCCCAAAGAAGTCGGAGTACCGACGGTATCGTATCCGTACGGTCGAAGGCACGAACGATTTTGCGATGGTCGCCGAAGTCGTCCGTCGCCGGTATTTGCGCCGATTGGCCGAGGCCGAAGTGCTGCCGGACCTCCTGCTGATTGATGGGGGCCGGGGACAGCTTTCAGCGGCCGGCAGCTCCCTCGAAGAGCTGCAGCTGACGGACAAGATTCCGGTCATCGGGCTCGCCAAGCGCGAGGAGGAGGTCTACGTGCCGGACCGGCCGGAGCCGATGCATCCGAATCCGAATTCGGCGCCAATGCTCTTACTGCGATCGGTGCGCGACGAAGCCCACCGCTTTGCGATCACCTATCACCGCACTCGCCGACGTATCCGGTTGCACGAGGAGATGGACGACGCGCAGGCCCCGTGACCGCCGCGCGACCCGGATTACTTCGCGTTCTTCGAACGGTCGGGAGTGCCGATGAACGGCATTCCCTGGACGCGGCGCGAGACCTCGGTCGGTGGGAGGCGTCGCAAGTCCGTCTCGACTTCGAGGATCGCGGCATCGAGTGCTTCGGGCGGGAACGGCGTAGGCGACCCTTCCGCAACCGCCTGAACCGCGAGCTTGAACGCGGATTCTTCCGTCCGGGACTCGCCGATCTTCTCTTCCAAGAAATCCGCGACCGCCCGGCGATTGCGACCGATGGCGTACGCCTTCCACCCGATCGTCGCTCCGCTCGGATCCAGTTCGACCAATCCGGGCGTGCGACCGGTGAATCCGCCGAGCAAGAGCGAGACGGCGAACGGACGCGTGCCGCCGAATTGCGTGAATTGTTGCAAGTGGGTTCCTAAGGCATGCCCGAGGAGCGCGTAGGGAGCGACCTCGCCGAAAGTGATCCGGTGGCGTTGGGCTTCCATGCGCAGGAACTCGACCAGGACGCGGGAGTCCGCGATCAGACCGGCGGTCACGCACCCCAAGCCCGTATCGATGGCGAAGCTCTTCTCGATCGATCCCGCCTCGGCGAGCGAACTGACCGGCAGATTCCGATAGGCGACGAACACGATGCCGCCATCGTAGGTCACGGCGACAGCCGTGCCGCCCATTTGGATCGCTTGCAGGGCATATTCGACCTGAAACAGTCGTCCGTCCGGTGAGAAAACCGTGCTCGCGCGGTCGTAGGCCATCTGGCCGGGTTGCATCTCCATGATCGTGATTTGCCTCCGAGATTGGCGCGGGCCAGACAGGGGGGGGATTTGAGCCTGCCGCGTACCGTGGCACGCCACCCACTTGGTGAACTCACGCCACTATCGGACGTTCCAGGAATCACTCCTCGGAGCGCGCCCCCGGCGCTCGCCAACCTTTTAGAGCGCAGACGTGGTCGATCGGCCGATGGGTTCGAACGGATTGCATCTCCTGCCGATGGCATCGAGCCACCGCGGCGCGCTCTCGCCGGCGTGTGCGCAGTGTCAGGAAGGTCGGAAGCTGGTACTGTTCGTCACCGGGCTCTGCCGATTTCGCTGTTTCTACTGCCCCGTCTCGGAGCGAAGAAACCAGAAGGATGTCACGTACGCCAACGAGCGCCTCGTCACGTGTGACCAAGACGTTCTTGACGAAGCCCGCGCGATCGGAGCCGGGGGAACGGGAATCACCGGCGGGGACCCGCTGGGTGTGATCGATCGAACGGAACATTACGTGCAGCTGTTGAAACGGGAATTCGGCCCGACGCACAACATACACCTTTACACCCACGAGCCGAACCCCGACAAGCTGGAACGACTGGCCCGCGCGGGGCTCGACGAATTTCGACTGCACATTCCCCACTACTTGTGGGGGCCGCTCTCGACCGATGGCGGCGCCTACCGCGCCGTGCTCGAAGCCGCTCCCCGCTGGGGGGTCCGACGCGGGGTCGAGATTCCGGTACTGCCCGATAAAGAACCGGAGCTGCGCCGACTCTTGCGTGCCTTGGACGCCCTGCGGATCGACTTCGTCAATCTGAACGAGCTCGAGTTCTCGGAAACGAATGAAACGAAGATGCACGACCGTTCGTATCAACTCGATCCGCGCAACGGCTGGGGAGTCGAAGGAAGCCGTGCAGTCGCCGAACGGGTCGTGCGCGAGATGCGACTCCACGTCCCGGTCCATTACTGTTCCTCGCGCTTCAAGGACGGGGTTCAGCTCAAACAGCGTCTACTGCGACGTGCAGAGCGAACCGCTCCCCTGTTTGCGGAGCGCACGGCGGACGGCACGGTCGTGTTGGGGATCGTCGAGGCGCCGACCGGGACCGATCTGATGCGCTTGGGCGATCGCGTGGCCGTGTTGGCTCACCTGCGGAAGGAAGATTATCGGCTCGACTTCGTTCGGCGACGCGTCGAGCTCGCTTCGGGGGCGCTACGGCGCGTGGCGGATAGGCTGCGCGCGCCGGCGTTCGAGGTCGAAGTATATCCGACCTCGGACGCGCTGGAGGTGGAGCGCGAACCCCTCAACGCCCCGGCGCTGCCCATTGTCGGGCGCTCCGGCGGAACGTAGTTCTCGTCGCATACGTGACGACCGAAGGTCAAGTAGCGTTCATCTCCCCGTCGGTGCTTGATCGAACACGGTCCCCAGCCGCCATCTTCGGCCCCGTACCACATGGGACAGTCCTTGCACTGGAGAGTGACCACCGAGTTGACCGGGGGTACGGACTCAGGCGGCCCCGGTTCTTCGCTCATCGCGAGTCGCCTCGCAAGAGCGCCCACCCGTGCGCGGCATTCCACATCAATTGGGCGACCGTGACAGGGCCCACCCCACCGGGGACTGGGGTGAGCGCCGAGGCCCATCCGTCGAGCGAGGCCGTGTCGGCGTCGCCGACCGCGCGAACCCCGCTGGGGCGCGCCGGATCGGGGAGAGAGCTCAAGCCAACATCGACGACCGCGGTCCCGGGCGGGACATTGGCGCGCGTCAGCAGGCCCGGGTGACCTACGCAGGAAAAGATCACGGAAACCCCCCGAAGCGTCTCCGCGAGATTCGGCGTCTGGGAATGTGCGATGATGACCGTGGCATCGCCTCCCTCGCCTCGCAACAGAAGGAGCAGTGCGAGCGGGAGTCCCACGGTCTCCGAGCGACCCAGCACGGCGACGCGTTGACCCTGGATCGGGAGATGGTAGTGATGGGCGATCGCCATCGCCGCGCGAGCGACGGCCGGGACTTGAATTGGGCGGCGCGCGAGCAGATGGCCCAGATTGACCGCTCCAACGCCGTCCACGTCCTTTTCCGGGCGTAGCTCAGAGGCGGCCGCGAAGTAATCGAAGGGAGGGGGAAGGGGATGCTCCAGCAATACGGCATCCACGGCCGGATCCGCGTTCAATCGACGCAGGCGCGTCACGATCGATTCGGGTGTTTCCGAGGGGTCCAAACCCTGCTCCTCGAAAGCAATTCCCACCGTCTCGGCGGCCTTCGCTTGCTGTTTAAGGTAGAAACTGAAAGGAGATGAGGTGGCCCGATGTACGCTCACCAGTTTGGGGGCGGGAGCGTGCGGCAGCTCCCGAATCTTCGCCCGGGTGGCGTCTTGGATGGCGGCCGCGACCGGTTGCCCCAGAAGTTGCTCCGTCACCGCACGTGCCCGCGGTGCCGAGTCCGCCCTCGTAGATAAGAGCGGGCAGCGGCCCGAAGCACCCTTGATTCCGGCGAGGGAAAACCGGAAACACATAGACGTAAATCAACCGTCGACAGCGAATATTTGCCGGTTTCTCGGACTAAATGCTTTATATGGCGGACCCCTTCGTTCGATTGATGAGCTACGCGGCAGGGCCGCGATGCGCTCGTCGAGGCAGTTACGGGTAGTCCGTCAAGCGAGTCCGGAGACTCTCCCGGTCCGTCGAACGACCTGGAGTCTTGGGGTAAGAGTCTTCCCTACGCCTCTACGGCCCAGGTCGAAGTGCCCCCGCGGCTTCTGGACCAGGTCATTGGCCAGGACGAGGCCGTCGAGGTCGCCAAGAAGGCGGCGACGCAGAAGCGCCACATGATTCTGATCGGCGAGCCGGGAACGGGCAAAAGCATGCTCGCCCGCGCGATGGTCGACTTCCTTCCCAAAGAGCAGCTGCAGGATATCCTGGCGTATCCCAATAACGACGACCCGAACGAACCCAAGATCCGCGTCGTGCCGTCCGGCAAGGGGAAGGAGATCGTCGCCGCGCAGAAGCTGGAGGCAGCTCAGCGCAAGGAGCAGCGGATGATCCTGCTCGTCGTGGCCATCATGGCGATCTTCGCGTTCGTTCTGTACATCGTGCTGACGACGCCCGATCACGACCCAACGGCGATTCTGATCGGCATCTTGATCGTGTTCATTCTCTACGCGATCGTGCGATTCAGCGGGGGCCGATCCGACTCGGGGAACGGCGTCGCCAAGCTATTGGTCTCCCACACACCCGACGAACGCCCTCCGTTCATCGACGCGACGGGGGCCCACGCCGGTGCGCTTCTCGGGGATGTCAAGCACGACCCATTCCAATCGGGTGGGCTCGAAACCCCTCCCCATGAACGCGTGGAGGTAGGCGCGATCCACAAGGCGAACGGGGGCGTGCTGTTCCTGGACGAGATCAACCTGCTCAAGATCGAGAGCCAGCATTCGTTGCTCACTGCGCTCCAGGAGCGGAAGTTCTCCATCGTAGGGCAGTCCGAGCGCTCCGCGGGCGCGATGGTGAAGACGGAGCCGGTTCCCGCGGATTTCGTCTTGGTCGCGGCCGGGAACATCGACAGCGTGCAATCCATGCATCCCGCGCTCCGTTCGCGGATTCGGGGCTACGGATACGAACTCTACGTGAAGACGACGATGCCGGACATTCCCGAGAATCGGATGAAGATCGTTCGATTCGTTGCCCAGGAGGTCGTCAAGGACAAGAAAATCTCGCATTTCGATATGGGCGCCGTGACCGAAGTAATTCGGGAGGCGCAACGCCGCTCCGGACGCTCGGGTCAGCTGACCCTGCGCCTCCGGGAACTCGGGGGACTGGTCCGAGTCGCCGGTGATATCGCTAATTCAGAGGGCCTTCCGATGGTGACTGCGGTCCAGGTCGTGAAGGCGAAGCGCGCGAGCCGATCGCTCGAGCAGCAGATCGCGGATCGCTACATCGAGCGGCGCAAAGAGTACCGCATGTTCTCGACCGAGGGCGCCGCCGTCGGCGTCGTCAACGGCCTCGCCGCGATCAATGCCCAGACCGGCATGTCCGAATTCTCCGGGATCGTTCTGCCGATCGTCGCGGAGGTGACGCCCGCGCAAACGCGGAACGGCGGAGTCGTCGTGGCGACTGGAAAACTCGGTGATATCGCGAAAGAAGCCGTTCAAAATGTGAGCGCTCTCATCAAGAAGTACACGGGGGAGGACATCTCCCGCTACGACATTCATATCCAATTCGTCGGAACGTCGGACGGCGTCGAGGGCGACTCCGCATCCGTCTCGATCGCGACGGCGGTGATCAGTGCCCTGGAAGGAGTCCCGGTCGATCAGTCCGTCGCGATGACCGGCTCGCTTTCCGTCCGGGGTCAAGTTCTGCCCGTGGGCGGTGTTACCGCGAAGGTCGAAGCCGCGGCGGACTCGGGCATCCGTAGGGTGCTCATCCCCGAGGACAACCAGGACGACCTCGTTCTGGAGACGCATTATGTGGGGGAGATCGAAGTGATCCCCGTTCGGACATTGCGCGACGTGCTGAAGTATGCCCTCGTCGGGCAAGGCACCCAGAAGGAGTCTCTCTTGGAGCGATTGGCGGCGATGGTCAAGGCGACCAGCCGCAGCGAGGGAACCGACACGTCTCGGGGATCGCCGCCCGCGCGGCCGGCGGGTACGTGAGAGGGACGTTCCGAATCCCGGCGCACCAGCCGGCCCTTCTTCCTCGTACACCCGAGGCCACGGACCCAACGGATGACGATCCCGAGCGGTTCTACAATCGTCCTTGCTATGAGTTCAACCCACAGCTCCGCACGAACTTGGATGATCGACATTGCAGTCACTGCCGACATTATCTGACCGCCCGGTGCCCCCACATCGACGAGTTCCTCGATGATGTGGACGACCTCAGTCCCGAGTAGGTAGGGGCCTGGCCGTGCGCGGGCTTCTGATCGGGCGCTTTCAGCCGTTCCACCGTGGCCATCAAGCCGTTGTTCGGGCGCTCCGGGCGGCGCGGCCGGAGGAAACACTCCTGCTCGGTATTGGAAGTGCGCAGGAGTCGTTCACGTGGAAGAATCCGTTCACGGCGGGCGAGCGCTACGAGATGCTCGAGCGAGCCCTCCTCTCCGACCAACTGACGGGGTGGATCGCCCTGCCGGTACCGGACATTCAGCGTCATGCGCTCTGGGTCAGCTATCTCGAATCCCTTCTCCCTCCCTTTCAGCGTGTGTATACCAACAATCCTCTCACCCAGCTCTTGTTCGAACGGGCCCACTACCCGGTGGAGAATCCCACGCTCGTTGAACGGGCGACGCTGGAGGGAGCGCACGTTCGAGCGCGATTGGCGGAAGGGGGCGACTGGAGTGCGCTCGTCGCACGGTCCGTCGCGGAGTATCTTCGCGAGATACACGCCCCCGAGCGTCTTCAGCTTCTTGCGAAGGGCGAAATCGTGGCAAGCGGGCGAGCGCCGCGATGAGTCCTGCGGACGAGCGTGAGCCCGCTCCGCCCAAAGCGCGCCGAGGGAAATTCGACCCCTTGCCCGATTGGGTCCACCCGGCTACGCGCTTGGTCCACGGTGCCCGACGACCGGATGAGAATGCCGGGGCGGTGGTCGCTCCGATTTACCAAACCACGACGTTCCACTACCCGGCGCCCTATTCGGAGGCGGCTCGAGCCGGCAAGGTCTACCTGTATACGCGGAACGAGAACCCCACGGTCGAGGTAGCGGCGGAGCTGATCCGGCAGCTCGAAGGGGGGCAATCGGCCCGCCTCTTTGGGAGTGGAATGGGGGCCACCGCGGCCACCCTCCTCTCATTGCTGCGGCCCGGGCATGAGCTGCTCGCCCTGGACACGATCTACGGAGGCACGATCGATCTTCTACAAGATCTGCTCGGCCAGTACGGTATACCGATCCGCTGGATGTCCGAGGAGGCTGCGCGGAGTCCCGAACGATGCGTGACAGCACAAACCAAGCTCGTGTGGATCGAAAGCCCGACTAACCCCCTCCTGCAAGTGCACGACCTACGACGGTGGGTGGAGGCAGCGCATGGGGTGGGCGCGTGTTTGGTCGTCGACAACACCTTTGCGAACCCGATCAATCAGAATCCCTTGGCGTTGGGGGCCGACCTTGTGGTGCACAGCGCGACCAAGTACCTCGGCGGACACACGGACCTGTCGGCTGGGGCGATCGTGGGGTCGGAGGAATTGCTGGCCCGGATCGACCCCAAGTGTCTGCTCGGATCCGTGCTCGACCCGTTTGCCGCGTTTCTGCTGGCCCGTGGCATGAAGACGCTGAGCTTGCGCGCCGCACGACAGAACGCGAACGGAACCGAACTGGCCCACACGTTCCAGGGCCATCCCAAGATCGAACGCGTCTTTTACCCCGGGCTCGGGTCGCCCGAAGCCGCGCGCATCGCGGAAGCGCAAATGCACGGTCGCGGCGGTATGGTGTCCGTCCTCGTACGGGGAGGTCGTCCCGCCGTCCACACGTTGCTCCAACATCTGCGACTCGTCCACGTCGCCACGAGCTTTGGTGGAGTGGAGAGCTTGGTCAGCGTTCCGGTGGAAACGTCGCATCGATTTCTGACGGCGGTGCAACTGCGCGACCGGGGGATCGCGGAAAACCTGGTCCGGTTCTCCTTTGGGATCGAGGAGACGGAAGATCTGGTGCGGGACTTGACCGAAGCGCTCGATGCGATTTAGCCCGCTGCGATTCCACTACGCTTATAGGACGGATTCGGTCGTCCGAGCCGGCGTGCCACTGTAGCTCAGTCGGCAGAGCGGCTGATTCGTAATCAGCAGGTCGGGGGTTCAAGTCCCTCCAGTGGCTGCCGGGCGTGCGGATCTTACGGCGGTCGGATCTGGGAGATTCTTATCTCCCCGCCGCTCCGTCCACAGGAGCACACCGGTAGTGCGCGGCTGTTATGCCTCGAATCCATTCTCCGGGCCATGAGGAGTCAACTGAAATGCAGGAACCGAGCTTTTCTAGCCGACCTCTCCGAATCTCTCCCTTCCGATCCGCGGGGCGGTCCGGCACAGTTCGAGTTTACTACGGCCTCACTCGTCACGGCAAAGACAGCGGGTTTACGGCTCTGAAGGGGTTCGGGGCCGACCGCGCAGGACGAGGATTTCCCACCATCAAATGCGAAGTCCGGTGCGATGAGCCAGGCTATTGGAGCGTGCTCGGTTGGATTCAGTGGGTCACGCAGGACTTCGGGAAGAATCGAACGCGCGTCGAGCTAGTCGACCGACTTCCCTCGATGCTGGACCGAGACCTTCCGTTCGTATCCGTCGGCTACTCTCCAACCTTTTTCGACGCCCCGGCCTTTAACTCCCTTCCCAAAGTGGACTGGCACGCTTCGCTGTTTCTCTGCACCTTGCCGATGCTGAGCCGCAGTGAGGCGATCGAACCGCTGGCCGGGTTTCTGTGGGGGTACCGAATCGAGCGCGCACGTGGAGACGTGGTTCCATACCGACTTCAGTCGGCCACCGCGGGAGACTGGATCGTAGTGCGACGGCGGCTGGCCGAACGGCATCCTCAGTGGAAGTTCGCCCGCACCTTCAAAGGTACGGCCCGCCCAAGCTATCGAGGCGGGAGAAGAAAGGGCGCCTAACCCGGTCGGCGCGTCGCCTTCCGACGCTTCGCCCTTCGCACATCGATCCACGTCATATCGGGCGAGCGCCGGTCGTCCTGCCAGAGAGCTCCGATGATCTCGCCCAAGTGATGGGCCTCTTCGAAGGTCGTCTGGTAAACGGCGTCGCGGACCGTGTAGTGACCCGGCATCCAGAACGCGCTCACGGTCCGACGGAGGTTTCGAGGGTTTAGCCATCGGACTGTGTCATCGACGCCCATCCGAACGCGCCGCGCATACGAATCGAAATCCTTCCAAGTCTTCGGATGACGACTCGCCTCTTGGAAAAGGGGACCCAGTACCTTGTCCGAATTCCGGCCGCGAACGATGTAGACCAGCCAGACTTCCTGGACATTCAGGATATGCACGAGCGTATCGAACAAAGATTCATGGCCGATTCCGCGTGCCCGGATCGCCTCCTTCCCCGGAAGCCGACGAACTCGCCGGACGAATCGATCGAAGACTGCTTGATTGTATTCGACAATCGCTCGGGCATCACGTTGGTCGAAGCGAACGGGCTGAGCCATGTCGACAGGGACCGGCGGGGGCACTTAGCACCCCGGCCCAGCCATCCCCAGAGCCCCAAAATCCTCGAAGCCCGACGAGTCGGCGCTTCGCAGTGTACTAGTTTTGACCAGGCAAACTCCTTTCGGAGCGGTAGATCGTCCGTTCGAGAACGGCGCACCCTCGACGGCGAGGGGACGGCGCCCGTTCGCAGCTAGATGTGCTCCCGCGGGGGGTCGTCTCACAGTCGTCCAGCGCGCTTGAGAGTGATGCCCGCAGTGGTAGTGATCCAGCGGCTGGGCTGACCGGCGAGTTCAAGGATGAAGGGGTAGACAGGTGTCCGCGGCTTGTAGGCCTCCTCGGGTGGAATATCCGGATGATGAGCGTCGAGGTTCCACGTACCGTTCGAATTACGCCGTTCTTCAAGTAGTTGAAGCGCGGGGCGCATGCGAGGGTCGGCCGCGTACCCCAACGCCGTGAGCACATCCAAGCCAACGAGCAGATCGTAGTAGTAATGGATGGGATAGTGCCAGCGAAGCCAGGGGGCATACGTTGTGTTCCCCTCGTGCCGGAGCCCTCGTTCGAGATAGAACTCGGCTCCGCGTTCGATCGAACGGTGAACCGCCTCGGTTCGAAGTTGCGACGGGAGCGTCGCAAACGCGGCGAGCGCTTCCCAGCAGTCGAGCGTGCCTTGCGTTGCGTTAGGATCACAATGCCAGCCACCGTCGGCAAGCTGGGTCTTCACCAGCCAGTCGATCGACCGGCGGACGAGCGGCTCTTCCTCGAATCCCAATCGCACTAACAATCGCACCGCATTCCCGGTGAAGCAGAGTTCGCTATCCTTTCCCCCCAGCGAGTCCTCTTCCGTCGAAAAACGATTGAGAAACAATCGTACTCCGGGTTCGATTCCCGGGAGCGTTCGTGATACACCCAGGTCGGAGAGCACGAGCAGCCTCCAATTCGTGGAGATGTACTTGGGAGTGTACAGGTCCCGCGCTGTGGTGCCGGCAGTGTCCCATTGCCCTCCCGCTTGCTGGGTGCGCATGATTTCGGCCACCCAACCCGTGGAGCCGATTCGTTTCTGGGCGGCCTGCACCTCCGGATCATCTTCGGGCCGATCCAGCAGATTGCGAAGGACTCGATATTGGACGGATGGGTCGGACTCCTTCAGCAGGAATTCCTGGAGCTCGGTTGAGAGGCTCATGGGAGGTCGGAAAGCCGGGGTCAATTAACCATTCACTCTCGGCAGGCGAGCGTCCCAATCGACCTCTTTTCGCAAGGCATAGCTTTAGGTAGGGTGAGGCCGCCTTTCATTCAGATGCCGTATGGCATCTGCCCCCTCGCCCTCTCCAAGCTATCGCCTTTCTCGAGGCTTCCGACGTGCCTCGACGATCGCGCTAGTCCTCCTCATCATCTTCGTTCTGTCCGCGGTCTATTCGTTCGCCCAGTTCGCTCGGTCCGTTTCCGCGAGTGAACAACATTCCTTCGCGCTCGAATCCAATAACACCGCCGCGTTCGACCTACTGCTGAACTTGACGAATCCAGGCTTCTACCCGATTGCGGGGTTCCAGATCCACAGCGAGATCACGCTTCAGAATGGGTCGTTCCTGAGTCAAGCCACCTCCCCGGCGACGACGCTCAACCCTGGGTCCGCCGGTTCGATCCCCTTGCAGTTCCTGATCCCCCTGGACGCCGGAGGGGTGGACTCCAGCCTCGCCGTGAACGACCAGTCCCTCCATCTGATCTCGTGGGGAAACGCGACGTATGCGTATCTCGTTCCGGTCTCCTTTGAGATCTCGAACAACTTCTCGTGGGGTGCCCCCTTCGAGGGGCTGAACGTTACGGTCGGCGCTCCGTACGTGACGTCCAACGGGACGGCCGCGGCAGATGTTACCGTCTCTTACTCGAACGATGCGAGCTTCCCCGAGCTCGGCACGTTCGAGGCGACCCTCCGCAGCAGCTCGCTCTCCGACTGCGGACAGGCGAGTTACCCTGTGAACGTCCCCTCTCAGCAGATGTTCGACGCGACCTCCACCGTCTACTTCGCCCCGGGTTGTTCCCCCTCCGGGGGAACTGTCGTCGCTGAATTCGTGGGTCCCACGTTCACCCTAGTCCTCCCGCCGGGGGGGATCCCCCCATGAGTGCACCGGTTGACACGACCCCGGCCAACGCCGCGCTTCCCAGCCACGCTCGCGTGCAACTGCCGTCGTTGCCAGGCCGTTGCGTAGTCGGCGGCCTGATCACGATCGTCCTGTTCCTCTTGTTAGTCCTCTTCCCGGTCGCAATCCTGAATCTCCTGACCCCCCACGGATTGACTATCCCGATTCCGATCAGCACGATCCAAGTGGCGGGGATTTTGCTCGCCTTCCTGGTCGGAGTCCGCTACATTCTCAAACCGACCCGGGCCATGGGACCAACATCGATGGCGATCTCGCTGGTCACCCTGCTCTATCTCTGGTCAATCCTCCCCGATGCCTCGGTCGCGTTCTCTCCGGGGGGAATGTTTGGGATCACGATCGGTCTCGCCGCGCTGGTCACGCTCCTACTCCTCGTCCCGGTGCTCGGACTGGTCTCGGGCGCGTTCACGACGTACGAGGATTTCCGGCATCCGGGCGAACGACTCGCCCTCGACTATCCAGCGCCTAACCCGTCGTTGCGGTAAGGATTTTCACCGGGGTCTTCGGGCGGTCGCTCTTATCGCGGGGTACGGCCGCGATTTGTTCCACAACCTCTTGCCCTTTCGTCACGCGGCCAAAGATGGCGTGCTTCCCATCGAGCCACGACGTCGGGGCGAGCGTGATGAAGAACTGGCTTCCGCCGGTGTTGGGACCGGCGTTGGCCATCGACAACATGCCCGAGGTAGTGTGGCGAAGGGAGGGATGGAACTCGTCCGGAATGGTGTAACCCGGACCTCCCGTTCCATCCCCCCGCGGGTCGCCGCCTTGGATCATGAACCCTGGAATGACGCGATGGAAGAGGACCCCGTTGTAGAAGCCCTTCCGCACCAGCGTTAGAAAATTCGCCGCAGTCTTCGGTGCCTTGTCCTCGAAAATCTCGGCCTGGATTTCCCCGAGAGTCGTCTTCAGCGTTACCTTAGGGTTCGGCATGGCCCCCGTCACGCCTGAGCTCTTTTATCCTCTCGCCCGACGAACGAGCGTGTCGGATGGACCGTTTTAATAGCGAGAATTCTCCGTTGATACTGGAGGGCGGCGAACCGTGAGTCGGAAATGAACCGGTCACTCACCTTCCTGGGTCTCGGGGTCTTGATTGCCACGCTCCTGCTACTGGCCTTTCCCATCATCGTCACCGGCTACGAAGCGTTCGACCTCGAGCAGCAGATGGGGCTCGTCGGGCTACCCGTGGGATTGCTCGTGATCCTGTTCGGCGCCTCCAGTCCGGACCCGCGCGCCACCACGGTAGGGGGGGCGTTCGGCAATCCGGACGAGAATCTCCTTCGCCGGGAGGGCATCGTCGATGCTCCCACTCCGGCGGCGCGCTTCATTCCGGGCCCGCGCGAGACAGTAAATTGCCGGTACTGTTACACGGGAATTCCCCCTGGGGCACTCGCCTGTCCTCGGTGCGGCCGTACGAGGGAATGTCGGTCATGTGGCCGGGCCCTGAACTTCATGGGGCCGGCGCTCCGGTGCCCGCGTTGTCAGCGTGACGAGGTTTTTTGCAACTGTCCTAAAGTCGCTCGAAGCACGGGAGCCGCCCCGGGAGCGAGGGGCCGCCGGATCTGAGGCAGTCATGGACTCGAATCTTCCCCGCGGGATGACGATCATGCCTCCGATCGTGGAGGTACACTTCGACGGCGCCTGTCAGCCGCCACATCGCGGGGTCGCGGGCTACGGGTTTGTAGTCCATGGTGAAGGACTCGACTATTCCGAAAAGGGGCTCGCGGCTCCGCCGTACTCAGAGACGTCGACCAACAACGTCGCCGAATACGTCGGCGCGATTCGAGCGCTCGAATACCTGCGGAAAAGGGGATTTCACGGTCAGTTGGTCCTACTTGGGGATAGCGAACTCGTCATCAAGCAGCTGAGCGGAGAGTACGAGGTTCGAACGGAGCACCTGAAGGCGTACCATCGCCATCTTATGACGCTCCTCGAGTCATTCCCAACCGCACGGGTAGAGTGGGTACCTCGCGAACAGAATGAGGAAGCCGATGCGCTCTCGAAGTTAGCGGTTCAGGAAGCTGCAGAGGAGGCGCGTCGCTATCAAGCGGGACGCCGCCCGCTAAGCTGACGCCTGACAGCAATTGTCGCACTGAACGACGTCAAAGAGTCGTTCAGTTCCAGCGGACGGTATAGACTAGGGTACGACCTTCAACGGCGGCTCGGGCCCGCGCCGCATCGACATAGGTAGCGAAGGCCGCCGCAGCTTCGGGCGTCAATCGGGGACGGAAGCCGTAACCTCGCGGGCTGCCCTGCCCCAGGAAGAGCTTCGGGCCGGGCGTGGCAGCCACCTCGGGAACCGTCTTACGCGCCGGAGTACTCATCGGCGCCCCCACCCGACGGCCCGTTCGATGAGCTCTCGGAAAGTACGCCCATCGGGGACACGAGGAATGTAGGCCAACGGCATATCCGGGTCGACCAGAGGTTCAGCAAAGGCACCGATCGCCGCCAATGGAACTACGGGCGTCTTTTCGTCGGTCACAGCCGTACCGAATTTGTCAGACAGACGTCATACATAAACCCCGGCGGTCCAACGGCAGCGAGAAAGAGTGGTACGGCGTCTGAACATCGCGCACCGACGCTCTACTGGTGGGCAGTAACCATGGGCCAGCCCGAGGTTCATGCGCAGATCGCACGAGGTCTCGAGGGCGAACGCGAAGCAGTACTCACCCGGGTCAGATGAGAGGACTTCCCGGAACGAGGGAGCAGAAGCCTACCAGACCATCCGGGATGTGCGGGCCCTAGCCAGCTCACGCGGATTCCGGCGTCGGATCAGACGCCAGCCGAGGAAGGCCGCCCAGAGCTGACCCCGCTCGTCTCGCTTGAATTGAATCAGCCCGGATTGGCCCTGAACCCGGAGGACGAAGGAGTCATTCCCGTTCGGTTTCAGTCGCAGCCCTTTCATCGTGGCTTCAATGCCGTGAAAATCCAGTCGAAGATGGCGCCGAACGGCCCTTATCTTGGCCCAGATTCCTTCGCCGGAGCAGTACCATCCCTCGTACTCGCGTAGAGAACGAGGTATCGCCGTTGCGGAAGGGATAGCGCGCAGGGGGGTTCGAATCGGGAGGCCGAGGAGTTGATTGATGCCTGCTCGCAACGCCACAGCAGA
This sequence comes from Thermoplasmata archaeon, assembly GCA_049300255.1. Taxonomy (GTDB): domain Archaea; phylum Thermoplasmatota; class Thermoplasmata; order Lutacidiplasmatales; family UBA184; genus Lutacidiplasma. The sequence continues at coordinate 28,732 of JBAQJJ010000040.1, read as the reverse complement.
GGGGGCATTCTCTACGTTGGCCAATACAACCCCACCGATCCCTTTCCGAGGGATGACTAGGAATTCCGAGGAGACTCCCTTCAGTCCGCCGGCGTGCCCGGCGACGAAGTTACCGTGATAGTCGGGGAGGACTTCGATGCCGTATCCATAGTACGAGCCGGGCCGGATCTCGATGCCCGGGCGCAGCATTTTCCTCAGGCTGGAGGCGGCAATGATCTGCTCTCGGTGAACTCGTCCCCCGGTGCGATAGATCTCAAGGTAGGCGAGCATGTCGTCGACGTTCGTTCGTAACCCGCCGCAGGCGCGGAGGCTAGTATCCTCCCACCAGTCCTGGGACGGGACGAGCCGCGGGCGCGCGCCGGTTCGGCGCGGCGAATACAACGTCGTGACTTCGGGGAATCGGAACATGATTCCCGGGTCAAACGTCGAGTGCGCCATTCCCGCCGGGCGGAGTATTTCGGACTCGAGGTAGCTCTCGTAACTTTGCCCGCTTGCACGCTCGATGACCGCTCCTAGCAATCCAAACGCCTCGTTGGAGTAGCTGAAGAATCTGCCAGGGGGACCCAACATTCGGTATCTTTCGTGCGCCAGGTACTCCATCACTTGCCCGTAAGTGTCGAGAGGAGCGTGGTCCGGGTCGATGCCCACCCGTCGCGCCACTCGGGGATCGTACGGGGGATCGCGGGCCAAGCTTCGGGCGGAGGAATAATAAATCGACGGAAGCGGAGGAAGCCCCGAGCTGTGATTTAGGAAGTGATGCAAGGTGATCTTGGGAGTCCAGCGGGCGCTCGAAGTTCGAAATTCCGGAAGATGGCGGATGACAGGATCCGTTACCTTGAGACGTCGGTCTTCCTCGAGGCGGAGGATCGCGAGCGCCGTGAACGACTTGGTGATCGAGGCGACTCCGTACACGGTGGCCGAAGTGGCCCAAAGCCCGCGCTCGCGATCCCGGTAGCCGTACCCGCGGGCGACTAAGGGTCGTCCATCCTTCGCGATTCCGAGAGATAGTCCGGGGATCCGCGCGCGCCGAATCAAGGCGCGAGTAAAGCGATCCAATTCCGCCTGGCCCCGATAGGACACGGTCCCCGGTACTCGTGCGAAGACAAGAAACCGACCGGCGCGCTCCGCTGGGTGTTTCGGCGAGCAGGCGCAATGCAGAAGCTCGGGGTAGGGTCGGAGATCGCCTTCCCGGAGCGCGGCCGCACCGGTCGTCGCCGCTCAAACCGAGGGACCGCCCCGTGGAATTGGTCCGTCGTCAATCAGCGTTGGGCGGGCCGGGCAGTGAGGTGCCGTTCCCGGACACCGGTATAGATTTGCCTCGGACGCGCGATCTTCTGTTCGGGATCGAGCACCATCTCCTGCCACTGCGCGAGCCAACCGGACATCCGGGGGATGGCGAAGAGGACGGGGAACATGTCCTTGGGGAAGCCCATCGCTTGGTAGATGATGCCCGAATAGAAGTCGACGTTCGGGTACAAGTGCCGTTTGATGAAATACTCGTCGGAAAGGGCGATCTCCTCGAGCGCGAGGGCCACGTCCAAGAGAGGATTCCGACCGGTGACGGAAAAAACCGAATCGGCGATCTCCTTGATGATTTTCGCGCGCGGGTCGTAGTTTTTGTAGACGCGATGCCCGAAGCCCATGAGCCGCCGCTTTCCGGACTTCACCTGCCGGATTAACTTGGGAATATTCTCCTTCGAGCGGACCTCCTCGAGCATGCGGACGACCTGTTCGTTCGCTCCTCCGTGGAGCGGACCGTAAAGTGCTGCGGCGGCCCCCGCCGCCGAAATGTACGGATCCGCCTGCGAACTGCCGATGAGCCGCATCGCGGTCGAACTGCAATTCTGTTCATGGTCGGCATGGAGCACGAACAACGTATCGAGCGCCTTCGTTAGGACGTCGTTCGTCGTGTACTCCATCGTCGGGGAGGGACGGTACATCATGGCGAGGAAATTTTTGCAATAGGGCAGGTCGTTGTTCGGGTAGATGTAGGCCATTCCGATCGAATGTCGATAGGCAAATGCGGCGATGGTAGGGATCTTCGCGACGAGCCGATGGATCTGAGCCCGCCGCAGCGCTTCGTCCTGCACGCGCTTCGCGTCTGGGTAAAAAGTGGAGAGCGCGGCCAGCGTGCTCACCATCATGCCCATCGGATGCGCGTCGTGGTGAAACCCGTCCATGAATTTCTTGACGTTCTCGTGCAACATCGTGTGGACCGTGATCTGGTGCAGCCACTCGTCTCGTTCGGATCGGCTGGGGAGCTCCCCGTAAATTAGCAGGTACGCGACCTCGAGGTAGGTCTTGTTTCGCGCGAGCTCCTCGATCGGGTACCCCCGATATCGGAGCACTCCCGCGTCGCCGTCGATGTAGGTGATGGCGCTTTTGCACGAGGCGGTGTTCTGGAAGGCTGGGTCGTAGCTCAGGAGCCCAAAATCGCCGGGGGCCGCCCGGATCGGGCGTAAGTCGGTCGCGCGAATCGCGTCGTGTTCGACCGCGAGCGCGTACTCCTTGCCGGTCCGATGGTCGAGAATCGTCAGCGAATTGTCCCGCCCGGTATTTCGGTCGGGCCCTGGTACCACCTTCCGCTTCTGGGCCACGACGCGCCCCCTCTCGGGAGGCAATACCTTCGAGGACTTGAATCCCGTGAAGGGGACCCCTCATCTCTCGGGGGACGAAACCAGGGGATGAAAGACTAACGAAATGGAGTTGACGCAATGACGCGTATCTTTCGGCGTTAATCGTTCCCCTACGAACACATGACCGAGGTGGGCACCGCACCGAGCACACTCGATCTCGGTGCGCATGCCGTCAGAATCGGGCAAACGGCGCACCGCGCCCGGGATCTCCTGGTCGAAGCTCGGCCATCCACAGTGAGCATCGAACTTGTCGTTCGATCGATACAGTGGCGCGTCGCATCGCTTGCACGCGTAAACCCCCGCCGCTTGATGATGTTCGTACTCCCCCGAGAACGGAGCCTCCGTTCCCTTGCGAACGATGACCCGTTCCTCGGCACGTGATAATTTCCGCCATCCCGGATCGTCTGACTGAGGCATGCCTCGGAATTGGAGCGATCTGTTATAGGCTGAACCCTCACAAGCGCGAAGAAGCGAGCACTCTCCGCGGGGATACCCCGCTGGTCAATGCCGAGGGGGTTCCCAAAGCTCGACGCGTTGACCCTCGGGGTCCGCGATCCAGGCAAATCTTCCGTACTTGGATTCTTCGGTCTTGCCGATGACCTTGACCCTTTCCTTCCGCAATTGGCGTAGCAGCGGGTCCAGGTCGCGTACAATGTAATTCAGCATCATCGGCTGGCGGCGGGAACCAAAATACTGGGTCGATTTGGGAAACGGCGCCCAGATCGTACTGGATCGGCGCGCAGTGCGCGACGTGGACTTCCAACGGAAAACGGAGAAAATCTGTCCTCCTTCGTCCGCAATGGGGAGTCCGAGGTGACGATGATACCATTCGGCCAGTCGCCTCGGGTTACGCGCTCGAAAAAAAATGCCGCCCAGACCGACGATTCGTTTCGTCACGGTGCGCTTCATCGAAAGGGACCTAAATCAATCGGTCGAAAGAAGCCTTCTCCCACCAGGGCCACGCCGAAATCTCGGCAGGCAGAAGTTTCAGGTTGGAGGAGGGTGAGGCTATCGTGACCGTCATCCGGACGCTGGCGACCCATGACGTTGTCCACTTCGCGCACCCGCGGCCGGTTACTGAGAGGGACGAGATTGGAATGGCCGTAGGGAAGGCAATCGATGGAGCACTAGCGCGATTCAGTTACGAGTTTCGGCAGGCGCGAAGACCCACGATGAGTGCGATGAATCGGATCGGCGCATCGATCCTCGACGAGGAGTTGGCGGACGCAGATCTCACGCTGCCTCTCGGTGACCGAGAAAAGTTAGGACTGGAGGTCGCCGGAGTCATCCAATCGTTCCGGAGAAGCGAACTCTTCGGACTCTATCGCCCACGCAGTCGGATGATTCTCATCAACGAGCAGCTGGGGGTCTACGCACAGCCGGATTATTGGGATGGGCGAGCTCGATTTTACGAGATGAAGAGCTACAACGCCCTCCCGCCGCGGCCTGACGTGGCGCTCCAGCTCCACTTGTTCCAACTGGCCTTCCCTGGCTTTCGAGCCTTTCTCGCCTGCTTCGACCGTCATGCGCACCCCGTCGGTTCGACGCTGACGGAGTTCCCTCCGCTCGACCGTTCAGCGAGCGACGCTACGCTGGCCCTTGCCTATGAAGCAGGAAAATCGAGCGGCCAACCGAAGGTCCTGGAGTACATCGATAGTCCGATCGTTCGATACGCGATACAGATCGACTCCAGCCTGAAGTAAGGTCGTCGAGAGTCGCCCGGGGCTCAATCAGGCCCCAATCGGGTCCCGAAGAATCCAAGAAGACGTTGCCAGGCGTCCTCCGCGCTCTCCTTGTGATAGGAGCTCGCTCGCGTGTCATTGAAGAACGCGTGGCGCGCCCCTGGGTAGATATTGGAGTCGAAGGACTTGCCTGAGTCCTGCATCGCGGCAGCCAGCTCGGGAACGGTCCCCGTGATTCCGGGGTCTTCCGCTCCATAAAAATCCTAGAACAGCGGCATGAATCCGAGGAACGTCGGCGATGGGAGGATTTTGGCCGTAAAAGATGACCGACGCTTTGAGCTGGGGATCTACCGTGGCAAGACGCGCAGAGATCGCACCCCCGAAGCAGAATCCGACGGAGCCGATCCGACCGGGATCAACGTCCGGTAAATGGCGGAGATAGTCCGTGACCGCTAGGAGATCCTCGGCAAATTGCGCCTGAACGGCCGGATTGGAAACTTTGCCCAAGGCCTCTAGGATGGGCTGGCGCTCGGGCGGCTGGGTCGCCGCAAAAGCAGCGAGCTTCGCGGGGTCGCGCCGCAGGTCCGGCGGAGCCTGAGCGAATGCTGGCATCGCCATCCCAATATTGGCCGGAGTCAATATCGACTGCATCTCCCCGGTGAATAGGTTAGGTGCTGCTACCACGTAGCCATGCTCCGCGATGCGGCGTGCCACCTCCCGGATGTGCCCGTCGACCCCGAATATCTCGTGGATGACGACGACGGCCGGGCGACGGCGCGACCCTTCCGGAGGAGATAGCAGGTAGCAGTCGATCTCGCGCGTCGGCGTCCGAATCTTAAGGTCCCGATCCCACCCCGACTCGCGCGTCATGTTTCATCCTGAAGGCGCGCACCTCTAGCTGCCCTTTCTCAATCAAGCTGCGAAGGTCCGAATCCGACGGAGATTAAGCCAGATCTTTCCGGACCCGATCGAAGCCAATATCCCGGTGGCGTCTGACTTTTAGATAGATGGGCGCAGGACGTTCGAAACCTTACGGGGATCCGAATCCCCTCGGACCCCAATGCTCACGATCTCCCAATCGAGTCGCGTCCAGATCCCCCGTACCCAAGTTCCTACGTCCGAGCGCGACTCCTCCCACCCACGAACAAAGCCAATCGATTCTTTTGCAGGGCGGAAGCGTCTTCCCGTCGTAGGCGCATCTCGGGGAGTGCGCTTCGTGGAGATTCGTCGGCACAGCGTTCGAAACATCCCGGAAGAGCACCTCTCAGAACCAGGACGTCTGCTGGCAGCGAGCGTGGGAAGAACTCGGGGGCCCTTCCAGCTTGTCGTTTCCAGCCCAGCCCTCCGCGCCCAAGAGACGGCAGTGGCGATGGGTTTCCCTCCTTCGGAAGAAGACCGACTCTGGCAGGAACTTGGGGATGGTAGCATCCCGTGGCCATTGTCGTTCCGCGAGATGAGGCAACAGGTCAAACACAATCCCAGGGCGAAGGACGTCGCGGCCCGATTTCAAGCCGCTCTCCGAAGACTGGCTGCTCGTATTCCGGAAAGTGGTTCTGCCCTTGTCCTAGCGCACGGGGGAGTGCCAGAACTCGTTGCGGCAAGCTGGTTCGGGCCCTCCGTGCTTGAGGGGCTGGGGCCGCCATGCAAGTGCATGGAAGGCATCTACCTCTCCTTGGAGGGAGGTCGGGCTGTGGACGTCACGGTGCTGCGGGTTCACGACAGCCGCACCAGAATGTGATCTGCAACCTGGTCGACTGGTTCGGCCACATTCCTTGTGTACCGCGGGCAGCCGCCGCAGGCTCGGGAGGACGCGAACCCGCTGAGGGGCTGGACACGCGGGAGTTCGACTGTCGGAGTAGACGGATACTCCCGCCCCCAGGCAGAAGCACTCACGGTGGCCGAGCCCAGTAGAAGATCACGCGCGTGTGAGAGGGGACGGGGCAGTGAAACCATCTATCCTTCGTTGTTAGTCCAACAGGCACTCCTTAGATCGTCCTCCGTCCAATGACTTTTATCGCGGGGAGATTTGCCAAAACTCAGACAATGGTACGAATATGGAATTATCGACAGAGAGGATTCTCCAGCTCGATGCCAACTTCCGCGCCGCGAATTACCTAGGGGCGGCCCAGATCTACCTGCGCAGTAATCCGCTGCTCCGGGCCCCGCTACGACCCGAGGACATCAAGGCCCGTCTGCTGGGACACTGGGGCACTCAGCCGGGCCTCAATCTCATTTACGGACATTTGAGCCGCCTTATCCAAGACACGGGCGCGAAAGTCCTGTTCATCGCCGGGCCCGGCCACGGTGCGCCCGGCGTTCTCGCCTCGCTGTTCCTCGAAGGCACGCTGGGGGAATATTATCCGGCCTACCGGCAGAATTCTGAGGGCCTCGCGGGGCTGGTCCACGACTTCTCCTGGCCCGGCGGCTGGCCGAGCCACTTGACCGCCCAAACTCCCGGTACGATTCACGAAGGAGGGGAGCTCGGCTACAGCCTCACGCACGCGTACGGGGCCGTGTTCGATAACCCGGACCTCGTCGTCGCGTGCGTGGTTGGCGACGGGGAGGCCGAGACCGGAGCCCTGGCGGCGTCGTGGCGGTCCATCGATTTTCTCGATCCAGTGCACGACGGCGCGGTCCTTCCGATCTTGCACCTGAACGGTTACAAGCTTTCCGGGCCCTCCGTCCTCGCCCGCCTGTCGCCCGAGGACCTCCATAGCTATCTGACGAGCTTCGGCCACGAGGTTCGCGAGGTCGCGGGCGACATTCCTCTGCAGGTCCACGCGAAGCTCGGCGAAGCTTTGGATTGGGCCTATCAGGAGATACGCAGGATCCAGAACGATTGGCGGAGCGGAGCCTCAAGTGGCCGGCCAAACTGGCCGATGCTCGTCCTCCGGACCCCCAAAGGCTGGACCGGACCCAAGTTCCTAGACGGCCAGGCCATCGAGGGGACGTTCCACGCGCACCAGGTTCCGATCGAAGACCCGGCCACGAATCCGGCGCATCTCCAAGCGCTCGAAGAGTGGCTGCGGAGCTATCGGCCGGACGAACTGTTCGACGAAGAGTCGCATCCGGTACCGCTCGTCACCGCGGTGTACCCCTCGATCGAACTACAGATGGGGCGGAGCCCGCACGCGAACGGTGGCAAGCTCCTCCGACCACTCCCTCGGCCGGAGCTGGTGGCGCACGCGGTTTCGGTTCCGATTCCGGGCAATGTCCAGGTCGAGAGCACCGCGGTCCTCGGAGGGTATCTCGAGGACCTGTTCGCGAACACGCAGAAGGAGCGCAACTTCCGGTTGTTCTCCCCGGACGAGGCGAGCTCGAACCGGCTGCAGGCCGTGTACGGGGCGACCCTGCGCGCGTTTGAACTACCGATGGTGGCAACCGATGAGTTCCTTTCCCGGGACGGTCGTGTCATGGAGATCCTCAGCGAACACTGCTGCGAAGGGTGGCTCGAGGGGTACGTACTGACGGGGCGCCACGGACTCTTCGCGTGCTACGAGGCGTTCATCGGGGTCGTGGACTCGATGATGACCCAGTACTCGAAGTGGCTGAAGATGTCCCGGGAAGTGCCGTGGCGGCAACCCCTCGCCTCCTTCAACTATCTTCTGACGAGCCACGTATGGGAGCAGGACCACAACGGGTTCAGCCACCAAGGCCCGACGTTTCTCAACGTCCTGAATACCCGCCCTCCCGAGATCGCCCGGATCTATCTCCCCCCCGATGCGAACTGCCTGCTTTCCGTGACAGAACATTGCCTCCAGAGCCGAGGGTACATCAACCTCATCGTCGCGTCGAAGAAGCCGATGCCCCAATGGCTTCCGCTGGATGCGGCGGAACGCCACTGCGCCCAGGGGGCCTCAGTTTGGGAATGGGCGAGCAACGACGGTGGGAACCCGGACGTCGTCCTCGGCGCGGCAGGCGACGTGCCGACCCGGGAGACGATCGCCGCGGCGTGGTGGCTCCGCCGGGAGCTCCCCGAGCTCCGGGTGCGGGTCGTCAACGTCGTGGACCTTTATGCCCTCGACTCGCGCGCCAATCATCCGCACGGGCTTGAGGACCCGGCGTTCGAAGAGCTGTTCACGCGCTCGACCGACGTCGTCTTTGCGTTCCACGGCTACCCCGGTCTGATCCACGAGCTGATCTACCGCCGCCCCAACCCGGATCGATTCCACGTTCGTGGGTACATTGAACAGGGGACGACGACGACTCCGTTCGACATGACGGTCGTCAATCGGATGAGCCGCTACGATCTCGCGATTGAGGCGCTGCGTCGCGCATCCCGCCTCCGGTCACGGGCATCGGATGTGATCGAGTCTTTCGAGAGAAAACTGACCGAGCACCGGTCCTATATCCGCGCGGAAGGCCGAGATATGCCGGAAGTCCTCAACTGGCGCTGGTCACCCTAGTCGCGAGTCCCTCAACGGGTTCGATGCGACCAAAGTCGCAGCGTGTGGGCGGCGATGACCCGTTCCTCATCTGTGGGTATGACGCGTACGGTCACGGTCGAGGCCCCGCTGGAGATGATCGGGCGATTCGTCGCGTTCCTTCGGGGATCGATTCGGACGCCTAAATGATGGCCGAACGCGCAGATGCGCTCCCGGACCTCGGGGTCGTTCTCGCCGATCCCTCCGGTGAAAACAAGCGCGTCCAATCCCCCGAGCGCCGCCGTCAAGCTCCCCAGTGCCTTCCCGGCCTGGTAGCAGAAAAGGTCCACGGCTTCCCGCGCACGGCGGTCCCGGGGGGCGCGCCGGTGGAGCGCGCGTAAATCGCCCGACGTTCCGGAAATCCCCAGGAGGCCGGCGTCGCGGTTCAGGAAACGGGTCAGCTGGGCCAGGGGTTGACGGAAGTGCTGTGCGAGGTACACCACGACCTCCGGGTCGAGGTCCCCGGGACGGGTACTCATCACCAAGCCGCCGGTCGGAGTGAACCCCATGGTCGTCTCGACGCTCCGTCCTATGCGAATCGCCGTCATGCTGCAACCATTTCCGAGATGCGCGACGATCAATCTGGGCGGGAGTCTTCCGCGCGCGTCCAGTGCGGCGAGTGCTCCGACGATGTACTCGCACGAGATTCCGTGGAATCCATACCGTATCACTCCCTCCACTGCCCAGCGCCGTGGGAGTGCGTAGAGCTGAGCGACCCGAGGCATTGTGCGGTGAAAGGCCGTGTCGAAGCACGCCACCTGAAAGGCGTGCGGAATACGTTGGTGCACGGCGTGGATTCCCTCCAGCTCCGCCGGGAGGTGGTCTGGGTCGAACGCGACCAGACGCCGCATCGCACGGACCAGGGCCGGGGTCACTGGTTGGGGCGCCGAAAACCGCCGACCCCCGTGTACAATGCGGTGGCCGATGGCACTGATACGGTCGTTGTACTCGCTCGATTCGATCCAGGAGAGAAGTTCATCCATCGCCGACGACGGATCGTTCGTTCGGAGCCGCCTACTGCGCGTGGCTTGCCCCGCCTCGTTCCGAATAGTGATCGAGCCGTACGACGATCCGATTTGCTCGAGCTTTGCCGAGGCGATTTGCTCGACGTGCGGCCCGTTCGCCGAACGTCGGAACAATGCGAACTTGATGCTCGAGGAACCGATGTTGATCGCAGCGATAATCGGCGCCGCCGCGGGAGTCACACCAGGCTTCATCCGTCTGGACGAGGGCGTCACGCGCGCCTCATTCCTCGCACCCAGATGAGCGGTCCGAGTCTCGAACACTCGCTCCCCGCAGGCCGGCGAGGGTCGGACTACAGAAATGGACCCGGAGGTATCTAGCAACCCGGGTGGTTCGACTCCCCGACTAACATGCTGGGGTTGCGCAAGGGATCAGTCTCGATTCGTCTGAGCGTCCTCGGGGAATCCTTGGGGGAACCCCGCTTCGAAAGAGCTCGGAGCGGCGTGTCGGAAGGGGGCGTCACGGGAGGTGCTTCGCGAGAGGGTTCTTGCCGCAGGCGCTCCTCCGATCGGTCTTCTTCGGCGGCTCAACCAATCCATTGCGTGACCAATTCACGTGCCGCACCCTGCTGGGGGGCGCGGCACTAGAGGAACTTTCCGGCGCGGATGACGGGTATCCCGTCGATCGCGATCTCGGCGCCTGCGAGCGAAAACCAAGTAAAGTAAGTCGATCCGTTGGTGCCCCCGAGACCCCGGTTCCCCCCGATTTGCAGCGAAACGGAGCCTCCCTCGACGGTCTCCAGGTTGGGGACGTCCTTGACGGCCGGATTCAGGCCGAGTTTGAGAACGCTGGTACGGTCCTTGCCCGCCGTGCCGCTCTTGTACCGACGGGTAAAATCTTCCTCTCCATCCTCGAAGGAGTACGAAGTAAGCTTGCCGTCCGCGAATTCGAGTGTTCCCCCGGCGTGCCAATTCCACCAGATATTGGTTCGGCGGTTGGCGTGGAAGCTCCCCTCAGCGGTTTTGGAGTCGAGGGCCACGTCGAGGGTTCCGGCGGGGACTTGCTGCAGCATGCCAGATGGGGAGTCTCCCGTGTGATATGGGTGGGGTCTCCCGTCGGTCAATCGCGGAGCGACCCGAGCCAGGGCGATTTCCAGGTCGGATCCGTTGGAGTGGGTGATCCGCACCTTGTTCCCGCGTGAGAGCGCCTTGGAGAGCCGAGCCCCGCTTTTGGCCATCTCCTCTGGGTCGATGAGACTGGCCCTCAGGATGCTTTCCTCCCACTGCGCACGGTCCAAGCCCCACTTCCGAGCCCGTCCCTCCGTCACGAATCCCGCGGTCATCCGCACACCGCGGAGCCCCGCCTTCCGGGCGACCTCGTACCAGGGCCCGTTCCAGGCGAACGCGTCGTCTAGGGCATCCTCGGTATCCTTCTCGATGCGGATGGCGTCGCCCGGACCCCAGAAATTTACGTACACATCCGCGGCTTTCAACGCTGACCATTCCGGGGCGCTCGACTGGCCGAGGAGCTTTACCTGTCCCCGGTCGATGGCGCGCCACCACGCGTCCTCATCGTTGTATTCGAAAAGGACTTTGGCGCCCACACGGCGGACCTCATCGACCATCGCCGAAGCCATCGGCATCGTGTGGTTCCATGACTCGATGATCGCGTTCTCTCCTGCTCGGACCTTCAGGTACTTCGTCACGATGTTGCGAGCTGCGTCGCGTTGCAGCTTCGAGGGGGTTTCCGGCATGGCCTGGGGCAGGAGTCGACTCGGCTACTTATCACCCGTCAGGGGGTTGTGAAACGGCAGGCCCATCGGTACTACCTCACCCTGCGTTTCGACTCTCATGAGGCGAGGCGTTCCGCCTCGCCATTCGGCGGTCCAATCGAATCCATTGCGAGACAAATTCACGCCCCGGACACCGCTGGTCCACGCGGTACTACGTACCTATGAATTCCGGATCTGTTCTATTTTCGAAAATGGACACGGGGGGATTTGAACCCCCGACCTCTGCTTTGCGAAAGCAGCGATCTTCCGCTGATCTACGTGCCCTCGGGTCCGAGTGAGGGAAGGGGCCGTTTAAGGACTTTGCAAATCGGCCGCGCGGGCCGAGACGAAGGGGACCTTCGGCGGCTCGAACAAGGTTTCGAGGCGAAACTCCGTGCTTGGCCCGACGAATCCGTCGGGTCCTCGGATTCCCCTATGCCGACGCCGCGACCGCGGATTCCCCGCGTTGCGTGGGCTTGGCCGCGGGGCTGCGATTTCCGGAGGAATTGGATTCGGAGCTACCTTTCGTGGGGGGGACCGACGGCGGAGGTCGAGTCGGGGGAGGTAGGGCGGTCTTCGTGGGAGCTGCGTGGCGGATGGGGGTCAGAATTTGCTCGTCAGGGTTGTAACGGAAGAGCTCCGTGAATCGGCCCCAATTGACGATGTTGAGCACCAATGCTTCGGCCGGAGCCGTCGTGAACGCGATCAGTCGTACCATTTCTTCCTCCGTGAGCTGTCGATCGGGAGCGCTCTCGAGGGCCCGCAGGAGCGCCTTGAAGAGGGTGGTCTTCCGGAGCTGCTCACGAAGGAGCGTCTTCCGATCCCGAATGGTGCCCGCCAACAGTTTCTTTCCTAGGTCGGTCAGCGTGGCCCGTCCCTCGGTAACTTTGACGAGTCCGAGGACTCCCGCAAAGTCCAGCGACGGGAGGATCTCATCAATTTCGAGGTCGAGATCGTCCGCCAACAAGGCGACGTCTTCCGACCCCTTATGCCCATTCAGTAGGACGAGTAGGCCCATCATCTCGCTCGGGGAACATTTGGGGTAGATTGTCGACACTTTTCTCCCGTTTTGAATTCTGAAGACGGCCTAGCGGGAAGTTGGGCTATAAGCCTTATCGCCCGGGGCGGCGGAGCTCTCCTCAGTGGGAGCCGCCGATGCCGTTCCGTTCGTGCTACTGCGGGTTCCGGGGACCGAACCTTCCGTGATTAGCGAGTAGACGTGATCGGTCAGATCATAGAACGCGTTTGATTTCCGGTCGCGTGGACGCGGAAGATCGATGACCACTTCCTCCAGAATGTGCGCCGGGCGACGCGAGAGGACGACTACTCGGTCGGCCATCAGCAGCGCCTCCTCGATGTTGTGCGTGACCAGAAGGACCGCCTCCGGGGGAAGTCCCGGATCACGCCAAAGCTGCAGCACTTCTTCACGCAAACTTTCGGCGGTGAGCGCGTCCAGGGCACTGAACGGCTCATCCATCAGGAGTACGGCCGGCTCGACGGCGAGGGCGCGGGCCAGGCCCACCCGCTGGCGCATTCCTCCCGAGAGCTCCCGGGGATACGCTTCCTCGAACCCGACCAATCCGGTTACGGAAATGTACTTCTCGACCTGAGCTTCGATCCGTTCATCGCTCCGCCCGAGCGCTTCGAGGCCGAAGGCGACGTTTTCCTTGACGGACATCCACGGAAAGAGGGCGAAGCTCTGGAACACCATCGCCATCTGCCGGCAAACCGAAGTGACGGGCTCTCCCCGAAAACGGATCGTCCCGCCGTTCGTGTGGTCGAGCCCCTGGATTAGGCGAAGGAGAGTGGATTTGCCACAACCAGAGGGTCCGACGATCGCGAGGAAGTCGCTGTCCTTGACCTGAAAAGTGATGTCCTGCATGATGACGATCGTCCCATGTCGCGAGGCGAATGACTTGTCGACGTGGTCGACGGCAATCAGCGTCATCGGTTCGAGTCCACGACTCCGCGCGCGAGTCGCCCCCCGTTGGTCCCCCTAATCATAGCGGTATTTCTCGACCGCGCGCCGGTACAGCGGTTTCCAGACGACTTCGTTGATCGTAATGACCGCGAAAACGAGGGTGAGCAGCGCGGCGACGGTCAGTGGGCCGCCACCAATTTCCGTCGCACCGATGTCGAGCAGTTGCCCAATGCCCGGCACTTGGAACGATTTCGTCCCGCTAGTCAGGTATTCCGCAACAATCAGAGTGTTCCAGCCCCCCCCGAAGGCGGTAATCGAGCCGGTGATGAGCGCCGGATAAATGCCGGGCAGCAGGACGCGTCGGAAATACAATCGCTGTTTGACGCCAAACGACTGCGAAGCCTCCTGGAGGTCGGGCGGGATCGACCGTATGCCGGAAAGGATGTTGAAGAAGAGATACCAGAGCATCCCGGTGAGGAGCATCAGGATGCTGGCGCCCTCCCCGCCCAGATACGGGAGCAAAACGAAGATGATGAACGGGAACAACGCGGTCGCGGGGAAGGAGGCAATGACCTCGATCACGGGGAGTCCGAACCGACTGGCTCGGGGTCGGGTGGCCAAGAGCCAGGCGACTGGAAGGGCGATGCCGAGGCACACGGCGTACGCTGCGACGACCCGCAGGGCGGAGAATCCCATTGCGGCGGGGACCATGAGGATCTGCGAGCGGACGGTCGGCGAGATCGGTCCGGTCGCGACCTGGAAGACGCCCACGACGATCGCGATCAAGATCAACCAGGCGATCACGAGGATGGCGCCCAACGGCACCCAACGAACCGCACGTGCGGCAAACGGTCGCGGCTTCGGGCTCCCGCTGGTTCGTTGGGTGAACGCGGCGAGGGAGATGAAGGGGGTCGTAATTCGCGATACGCTGGTGCGCACCCCGCGCGCCACATAGATCGCGGCCCGACGGAATCGCTGACGCGACTGGATCACGCCAATCGCTCCCGCCTCCCCGGAAGGAGCGGTATCGAACCGGAATCGTTCGGCCCACCGGCCGAGCGGTCGCCAAAGGAAAAAGTCGAGCGCGGCGATCAGCACGACCAGGACCAGGAGCCCTGCGATGAACGCGTCGCCATTGAGAGGGGATGCGGCGTACGACAGAAAACTGCCGATACCGGCCAGCGCTCCGCCCTTCGCATTGGTGGAGAAGATTTCCGCTTCGACGAGAAAGAACCAGCCCGCGGTCCAAGATAGGATCGAATTATAGACGAGACGATTGATGGTCGCCGGAACGAGCACCTCGCGAATTCGTTGGAATCCCCGAACCCCAAACGAATCGGCCGCCTCCCGAATGTCATTCGGAAGCGTCTTCAAAGATTCGTAGACCCCGAAGACCATGTTCCAGGCCATCGAAGTAAAGATCAGGAACACCGAGGCAAGATTCGGTCCGAACCAGGACGGGCCCGGGAGGCCGACCAGGACGACGAGCACGAATGGAAAGAAACCGAGGATCGGAATCGACTGCAAGATGTCGAGAATCGGAATGAGCACTCTTTCGCCCGTCCGTCGAGCGGCGGCATAATATCCGTACAGCAGCGCAAATCCGAGCGAGAGCAGATAGGCGACCAGCATTCGCATGAACGAGTACGACAGATCGACGGTCGCCTTCGGCAGGTAGCTCGCGACGCCCCCGAGCGAGAGTCCGGTGCTGACGGCAGCGATTGGAACGGCCAATGCCGGGATGGCGAGGTAAATTCCGAAGGAACGCCACGCACTGCGTCGATGCGGTGCGGACGTGCGAGTCGGTGCAGTGGGAGTGGAACCCGGTGAACGGATCGGTCCGGTCGGCGACGTATCTTGCGTTTCGATCGATCCCCCGGACGCCATGCGTCCTCCCGGGCATGGACTGAAGTCGGAGCCCGTGCGGCTATTTGTGTATCGTGGTGAAGTTCTGCGAACGCGTGCGGCTCGAGGAGGAAGCAGGCCGAAAGCGGGTACCCTTCGGTTCCACCCGGGAACATTTAAGAACGGACCGCAGCTAGGTTGGCTTGTAGCCCCGTAGTGTAGTGGCCAATCATGCGAGACTCTGGATCTCGCGACGCAGGTTCGAACGCCGCGGGGGTGCACGACCACTCGGGCCGAAAATCCTGCCGGGGCTACTGGAGATCAAACCGAGATTCACAAATGCGGGGGTGCTCCAGTTCGGCCAATCGACCCGATCGTTCGGGTCGGGCCAGCGAGGCAGGGCTTAGGACCCTGTTGCCTAGGGCATTCGCCGGTTCAAAGGGCGGGCTGGCGGAAGCCGGCCCCCGGGAACTCCGGCCCCCCGCATTCCCCTTCCACTGCCCATGAACGGGTCGCCGACGTCCATCGCTCCTTCCCCGAATCGCTTGTTGACACCGCCGGAAATCCTCCAGCTCGACGAGTCCGGCGCGGACGCGCTCCTAGAACGACTCGAAGCGACGGTCCCCGTGCTTTCGTCGCTCGTCGATCTTCCCGGAGATCCATTCCGAGAAGCCATCGTCTTCGGCGATTCGCATGGAGATTGGCATTCGACCGTTCGCGTCGCCGATCAATTTCTCTTCGCACCGGAAACCCGCTGCTTGGTCGGACTGGGAGACTATATCGACCGAGCGCCCGACGATTGTGGGGAAGGGTCGGTCGCCAACGCGTTCTACCTGCTCCAGCTGGTCGCCCAATTCCCGGGGCGGGTATTCCTGCTCCAGGGGAATCACGAGACCGTCCGGCGACTTTCGGTAGTGCCACACGATCTCCCCGAGGAAGTGGATCTCCTCTGGGGGCCGGAGCCGGATCGATACAATCGACTCGTGGGCCTACTCGAACGAGGTCCGCTTGCGGCGGTCAGTCCAAGCGGAGTATACCTCGCGCACGCCGGGTTCCCGCGGGGCGCGCTTCCGCTAGAGTGGCGCGACGCGTTCGACAACATCGGCGATGATCGGCTTGCGGAGATCGTCTGGGCCGAGTGCCGCGCTTCGCGAAATCGACGCGGTGCCACGGTCGCGTTTTCCGAATCGGACCTGATGCATTTCCTATCGGCGACGGGTCAACGGGTGATGCTGCGCGGCCATGATGCGGATCTCGCCGGTCGATCAGTCTTCCACGATCGCTGCTTGACGTTGCACTCGACCCGCTTGTACGAGCAATTCGGTGGGGTCCTGTTCGCGCGGGTCCCGCTCGACCATCCGGTCCGGACCACCCAAGATGTACTGCTCGAGCACGTCGAGACCGAAGGAAAAGAATTTCCGCCACCCTCCTGAGAGGGTCGGCCGGCGCTCAGCGAAAGAACGTCCGCTCGGCGACCTCGACGCCAGCCCGCTCAGGCTGGGCCGCGTACGCTTGGAGCCGTTCACCATTGAGCTGCAGAAATTCCGGCCCTCCTCTGAAGCCCTCGAGCAGACGACCGGCCCGGTCCGGTTCACCGAGGATGACCAACGTCGCCGCGAAAGCTTCCACGGTATTCAGTTCCCCGAGGCGTCCGTAGTGCTGCGGGTTCGCCGCGACCAACCACGGGAGTCTTCGCAGTGGAACCGAGCGGTTCGAGTGCCCCGGAATGGTAGGGTAGCCGCCACGCTCGGCGTACCGGTTCCAAGAGCAGTCCACTCCCAGCACACCGGTGCGATGTGCGAGGAGTAGGTCGATCGGAGCGAGTGGTTGCTCCGCGCGCGGGTCGAGTAGCAGCGGCTGTCGGTCGCCCGAGCCGAATCCACGGCGCTCCTCGACCAGGCCGCGATGGATCAGTCGTCGACCAGTGCAGGCCTTGGGGTGGTCTTCCCCCGCAACGAGTAGGAACAGTCGAATCGGTGCATCAGGCCGGTGGCTGTGCGTACTCGCGGAAGATTGCATGGAGTTCCCGGGTCAGGGCGAGCGCCTCGCCTTTTGGCCGTTGCCACAGATTGCGGCCGAAGATAATTCCCGTGGCGCCCGAATCCATCGACGCCCGCACCTTCGCCAGCAGATCGGTGTCCCCGACCCTCTCCCCCCCGGAAACGAGAACTAACGCCCGGCCGGCACTCTCCACGACTTTGCGAAATGCCTCTTCCGGCGTTCCGTTCCACGTATTGTACGGCGCAGGGCTGTCGCGGTCTTTCTCCGATCGTACCGGATAATTTACTTTGACGATGTCAGCCCCGAGCTCAAGGGCCACGCGGGCGGCGTAATCGATCGCGTAGAAGCTCTCCTTCCCGCCCTTCTTTGCCACCGCTTCTCCCCGTGGATACGCCCAAACGATTACGGGCATGCCATACCGGTCGGCGTCCATTCGGATCTGGTGGAACTGATCGAAGTCTCGGTCCTGAGCCGGCGATCCCACGTACACCGTGTAACCGACGGCGTCGGCCCCGAGTCGCACGGCATCCTCGACACTCCCCGTTAGTCCGCTAAAGGCGGCGGTGTCGGGTGGAATGGCAGTCTTGCCGTTCAATTTCAGGATCAGAGGGACGTCACCCGCGTAATGGTGGAAGTACTTCTCCGCTAGGCCGATATGCAAGGCGATCGCGGAAAATCGCCCTTCGTGAGCCAGCTGAAACTGGTAGTCGGGGTCGAGCGCGGCTGGATTGCCGAAAAAGTCGAGGGGACCATGCTCTAGGCCCTGATCGATCGGGAGGGCCAGAAGCGTACCGCCGCCGGGGCCATGTCCATACAAAAGGCGTTTGAGACGAGCCTTCTTGCCAGGCGACAGGCCGAGAACGCTTAGCGGCGGACGCGGATATCGAAGAGCTCCTGACGACGGACGGGGTGGGGGCGAGCTCATCGTCGTCGCGGGTACTTGCGCGCTCGGTTCCGACATGTTGCCACCCGGGCTCGGGTAATCGGCGGGCGCGATTTAATCCTTGGTCTCAGTTCCTCGGTCGAACCTCTAGCCCGCCTTTTATCCCCCGGCGGCCCCCTTGTCTTGGTACCTCGTCGGAGCATCGCGCGGAGGAATCGACGGCGAAATGCGTCCTCAGATTATCATCTTCGCTACCATTCTCCTAGACGTCGCCCTGTTCGGGGTGAATCTCCTCGTCGCACTGGCGGGAAACAGCAAGGCTGTCCTATCGCAAGCCATCTACTCGTTGACCGATTTGATCGGCTCGGGACTGTTGCTCTGGGGATTCTATGCCTCCCTCAAACCCGCGAGCTACGACCACCCGTTTGGGTACGGGAAGGAGCGCTATTTCTGGTCCTTCACCTCATCGCTTGTGACGTTCACGCTTGCGGGGGTCATAGTCCTGGTCACCGGATTTACACAGACGATTCACCCCACCCCGATCAGCCATGTCGGAGACGGATTGATCGTCGTCGGGGCGACTCTCGTTTTCAGTTTCGTCGGGATCTCTGTGACGTTGCGCGAATTGCGTGCCGGGCAGAAGTCGATTTCCTGGTTCCTGGAATCGTCCCAGCTAGGGCTCAAGACGATCTTCTACCAAGACATCGTATCGATCTTAGGCAGCTTCGTCGCCTTCTTCGGAATCCTCGAAGTTTATCGCACCGGAAATCCGGTTTTCGATGGCTTGGCGACGATTGGGGTGGGCGTCCTGTTGCTCGCTACGGGAGTGGTGGTCGCCGAAGAGAGCCGAGGGTTGCTCGTGGGCAAGGCGATTCCCTCCAAGGATGCACGGGCCTTGCTCGGAATCGTGGAACGGGACCCCCGTGTTCGCAAGGTGCGCGGGCTTCAGACGATGATGCTGGGACCCGACGACGTCCTCGTGGCCCTCAAGATAAACTTCCAGGATGGGTTGACGACCGATCAGATCGAGTCGGTCATCGATCAGGTGGGAAGCGCGGTACGCCAGATCTATCCGGCTATCCGACACTTGATCATTGAGCCGGAGTCGTAGGGGGCGGCGATGCTGCGATCGAACGAACGTCTGAGTAACGCAGCAGTGTGAGACCGACCAAGGCGGCCGCAATGCCTCCGAAGAATACGTAGTAGCCGTTGTTTCCGTAGTGAGCAACCAGTTGAGTGCCGAGTACGAGGCCCAAGATCATCCCCAGCGAGATCGTCAGGGAATAGATCGCCATCGTCGTGCCACGGCTCAAGGCATACGATAAGTCGGCGAGCGCGGCGAGTGCTGCAGGTCCGTAGGCGAGGGCGGCGATCGCGCTGATAGCGAGCACGGCGAGCAGCTCAGGAAGCGGCCCCAGCGCGACGAGGAGCGAAGCGGACGCCATGACGCCCACAAAACCGGCGACTCCGACGTTCATCAGTCGGGTGCGTCCGTAGCGGTCGGCCAGCCGCCCAAATCGGGGTTGCGTGAGTACGAGGACGAAACCGCCGCCGCCGATGCCTAGCGCGAGGTAGAGGTCGGAGAAGCCGACCCCGGCCGACGCCGTACCGACAAAGACGAGAACGTAGCCGATCAGCATGTAGACGACCAGCCACGGCAACGTCACAAGGAGCACGCTCCGTCGAAAGGCATTACGCAGGATCTGCGGGATCGGGAATCCCTGCACCGGAAGGGCGCGTGGAACGATACGGGCGAGATACCAGGCAAATGCGAGTCCCGCGACCAACGTGAGCGAACCGAGGACGAACACGAACGGAAGGAACCCGACCGTAAGGTGGTGACTTTGGATCAGCCCGAGAATCCCAATCCCGAAGGCAAATCCTCCCAGCCAGCCGGCGAGGTTCATCGCGTCGAACCGCCCCATCTCGAGACCCCGCTCCTCCTGGGTCGACCGATCGGCGATCACCGTGAGACTGGAAGCGAGGATCGCGCCACTCGCGATCCCAAACAAGAAGTTCAACGCACCGAGCGCGAAGATGGATCGCGTGAGTGAGACCAGACCAATCAGGCCGGCGGCGACTGTCATCCCGACGAACAGGACGGGAAATCGGCCGACTCGATCCGTGGCGATTCCCGAGAGCAGAACCGTAGAAAATTCGCCGATCGGGGCCATGGCGGACACAAGTCCGACGGTACCCTGGTCCCCGCCGCTGAGGTTCGCCAATCGGCCTAGAATGTAGCTCGCGAAGACGGCGAGCGTAATCCCGAACGCGAATCGGACGAAGAACGTCGCACCGAATACCGCCAGGAGCGAACGCCGATGTATGGCAGCGGCACGGTCGACCAGCGCCGCCGCCACGGTCGTCGGGCTAGCCTGCCGTCGGCGCGCGCTCGATCAGCTCGATCCATACGTCGTTCGGGTCGAGGATGAACGCGATCCGGTGGGACCCGCCTTGCAGGGTGTACGGCTCTTTGGCAATCCGGATCTTGGCGGCACGAGCTCGGGCTAGGAATTGGTCGAGATCCGGTACCTCAAAGGCCAGGTGATCCAGTTGTTCTCCGGCTTCGAACTGCTCTTTATCGGCCCAGTGAGTGAGCTCGACTCGTCCTCCGCTCGCCGGGTCCAGCACGAACGCGATTTCCGCTCGATTCTCCGGAATCGCTCGCCGGCGTTCGAACTGGAGGCCCAACACCTCGGTGTAGAACCGAATACTCTCGTCCATGTTCCGAACGGTGATGGACGTGTGGAGAAACCGCATCGGCAAACGGTCGTAGGCATGAGAGGGGTTCTAATGGTTTCTGACGGGAGGAAGGTGGGACGGTCCAGACCCGCTACGGGTGACCGAAACAGACTCGCACCGGGGCGGATCCGGGCGTCCAATCTTCCTCAACGCGGGCGAACCCGACGCGTTCAAATTGATAGATATCGCCGGGCCGCCCGCGGGCCAGCGCCGCCTCGGCGATGCCGCTGGTGTGCTGCGCCTCGATGCCCAGCAGGTCCACAGGGGTTGCTTCGGACGTTCCCACCCATTGGAATCGCGGGAGCCGTCGGTTCTCCCGACTCGTGAATTTTGCCTCCATCGTGACCGAGGGGTCGGGGGAAAGTTCCGCGGGGAGTTGAATGTTGATTAAATCCTTCAAGCGGACCTCAGTTCCCAAGCGGGCGGCGACGTCGGCTCGCGCCAGATAGAACGAGGGACCCGCCGGCACGGTCCGGGTCCCGAGTTCGGGCCGATCGGGGTGATTGGTCAGCGTAACTTGCGTCAGGCCCTCCGGGTACCCGGTGACGTCGATCCGGACGGGATCGGCGACGAACGCCCGCCGAGGGGTCACGCCATCGATCAAAGCGCGATTCTCGGCATAGAGGGTCTCCGCCGGAACCTCGATGTCGGCGAGCGACATTCCAAACGACAGGGTGAACTTACGGATGGCCGCACTCGAGATTCCTCGGCGCGCCAACGATCGAAGCGACCAGGTCCGCGGATCGGCCCAGCCGTCGTAGAGTTTGGATTTCACCTCGAGGTACGACTTGCTCTTCGAAACCTTCGCTTCCCGAATTCGTAGGATCCCCCAATGAATGAACGGGGGCCCGTGGAGGTCGAGGACGTTCCAGATGTAGCTCTGCATTCGTCCCTCGATCATCAAGTCCTTCCCGCGGAGCACGTGGGTCACTCCGAGCTCCAGGTCGTCGACCGCCCAAGAGAACTCGAGCATCGGCCAGACTCGATACTTGCGTCCCACCCGGGGGTGATCGAAATCACTGATCCGCATCAGCACTCGATCCCGGAAGGCGGGGTCGGGATCGGCCATATCGGTCTTGAGCCGGAGCACCGCGCTGCCGGGCGCGAACGCCCCCGAGAGCATGCGTTCCCAAAGGTCGAGCGTCGTCGCCATGCTCTGGCCGCGCTCGGGGCACGCGACTCCCGCCGCTCGATTTGATCGCAATAGCTCGGCGCTGCAAGTGCAGACATACGCCGCCCTTCGGTCGATGAGGCGTCGCGCCCAGGGGTAGAACTGAGGGACGCGGTCCGATTTGTAAAAGATCGCGTCGGGCTTGGCCCCGGCCCGGTCGAGGTCTTGAAGGATCAGATCGAAAAACTCCGGCTCCACGCGCTTTTCTTCGGAGCCGACGGTGTCGTCGAACACCAGGAGCAGTCGACCGTGGTACAGCTCGCGGTAGTACTCGTTCACGTAGATCATGCGAGCATGGCCGATGTGCAAGGCCCCGGACGGGAACGGGGCCATTCGAAGGACCACCTTTCCATCGACGGCGCCGGGGAGTGCCGGAAAGTCACCGGTTTCGCTCTTGGGCGCGCGCACCCGGTCCGGCTCGGGTCCTCCCAGCGCTTGGAGCTCGGCGACCCGGTCGACCTCGGGGAGCGCCTGCACGTCACGAACCGTGCGATCGACGAGCCCCTGGAGCTCCGCGGCGTGCGCGCGCAGGGTGGCATCGGTGGCCAAGAGTCGGGCTACGATCGGCCCCGCGCGAGGAGTTCCCGCGTGTTGGAGCGCATTTTCGAGTACCAGGCGCCGCACGCGCGGCGCGAGCTCGACTGGCAATGTCACAGGTTCGTCACAGGTGAACGCCTTAAGATGATTCGTGCCGCCGGACCGGCGCATCAGGTCGCTGAGGGGGCTTCGTTCGATATTGCTGGCGACCTTCGGCAAGCGCCTCGTTCAATGTGAGCTCCCCCCGGAGGACCCGGTGGGCCAAATCGCGAGGAATGGTAAACCGGCCACCGCTTCCCTCGCGACTCAATCGTTGCAGGTTCGCCACCTCGCCGGCTGTCACCGTGAGCGGCATCCGATCCCGCACGACCTGCCCGGGATGCAGGGCGATCGCCCGAGCAGCCGCCGCGTCCCGAGGTCGTCGGTGGCCCCGGGGCGTGGTACCTTGCTCGTCCACTATCTCCACCGGACGCCGTAAGGGGAGCAAGGCATTGACGATCCGGTCACGGGCCAGGTGGTCGCCACTCCCGACACGAAAGGTCACGGGGCGAGAATCGAAACGTCGCCGGAGGTGAATCGCGAGCGGAGCGACCTCTTCGGGAGATTCGAGCACGCCCTGGGCGACACACTGCTCTCCACTCAGCACGGCGTATCCAGGGCGCGGGCCCGGGTCGATTCCGACCACGAGTTCCTTCGCTCCATCGCGTTCTCCAAGCGCGAGTTCCACGGCAGCCCAGAGTGAACGTCGGTCGATGTCTTCCGAGACCGGCAGGACGTGGGAGTGGGAGACCCGCGACGCTTCGGCGGGCGATGTTAGCGCAACGACCGCGTAGGACGGAATGCGCTGACCCGGAAGCAAACTTACCGACGGAATGCGTCGCTCCCGCAGGGTTCCGGCCAACTCCGCGTATAGGGCCGGGTCCTCGGTGATTAGAGCTACGCAGCGCCTTCTCAACGAGGAGAGAGGACGATGATATACGGGATATAGTTTACCCGCGACGTGCCGGCGTGTCTGCACTGTGGCCGACTGGCTCCCGAGGGGGCGCTCTTCTGCCCGACATGTGGCTGGACCGTTCCCCAGGTGGAGCCATACCGGCCGATCACGAGCGTGGGAGTGGCGCCACCCCCTCCCCCCAATTATCCGGGACCGGCGTGGATCGCTCCGCCTCCTCCACCCCCTCCCCCGCCGGCCCCAATGCCGACGTCCGGCGTCCGCTGTCCTCGCTGCAACACGGTCATATCGCAGTTCGCCGTCTACTGCCCGGTTTGCCAGGAGCGTCAACTCCGCTGAGACACGGGCGCCGAGGGCGACGGACCTCTGCCATGGTCCAGATCGCGCAAGACCGGATCGCCGATCTGTTTGGACTCGCCGACGTCGAAATTCGGTCGGGGGGATCGATCCTCGCCGACCGGTACATTGTTCTGGCGCGTCGGATCGGTATGCGCTACAATGTGCGGATGCTACCCGAATATCGGGAGTTGTACTGCCGGCGTTGCTCCGCGTATTGGATCGAGGGCCGGACCGTACGGACCCGTTTGCGCAGCGGCCGAAGAGTCCAGACCTGCCTCAAATGCGGGCATCAACGGCGCGTGCACATCCGATTTCGCGAGAACCTTCCCAAGGAACCAGATTCGACTCGTGCGTCCGCCGGTCGTACGGGAGGTCCCGTGCTAGCGGAGGCGCCTTCGGAAGGAGGCTCGGATATCCAGGACGGGGAAGAGGAAGACGAATAAGGAAGCGCCGCCCCTCGCGCATGCGAGCCGGGGTGGCCGAGTGGCCAAAGGCGGCAGACTCAAGATCTGCTCTCGCAGGAGTTCCCAGGTTCAAATCCTGGCCCCGGCACATGGACCTCCGCGCGGGGTCCCCCTCAGGTCACACGTATGCAAGTGGGCGCGTGGTGTGCCGGTGGGAATCTGACCCGCGGGACTCCCGACATGCTGCGCGCCGGAGGGCAGTCGAAGCACGCGAGATTTCGTATCGGGGCGGCCGCATTAGTGGTCTACGATTCCTCTCAGGCCGATCAGGGCCCGGTCCTGGCAACTCTAGCCCACCCCACCTCAGTCGGCAGGCGCATGTTCTCTAGCATCGACCGGAACCTCGGATCATCTCGGATCGAATCCCAGGCAGCCGATTGATAATGTATCCAAAGCGACCTCGCCCCCTCCCCGTTGTTGCGTTCCAACCATTCGAACGCTTTCTCCCTCTCGCCAAGCGAGGCGTAGATCGTGGCAATCCAGCCAGGGCTCACGTACCGGGATCGCGACTCCTCCTCCATTTTTCTTAGCCAGTGCCGAGCTTCATCAGTTTTGCCCACTTGGGCCCACAGACTCGTGCGAAACCATTCGCCGAACCTTCCGACCGGACCAACCGAGAGTTCCGCCTCCCTCCGCGCATCGTCCATACGGCCGACGAAGGCGTACAAGTGACCGAGGGAAGTGTGAATGCCGAGGCGCTCAGGGTGCTTATCTCGGAGATCTTCCGCCCGGGCGATCGGTGAAGCGAAGTCTCCGGCTAGAAGTTGGGACGTCATCAGTCCCCATCCGGGACCCGGCCAGAGAGGGTCCAACTCCGTGGTGGTCGTGAATTCCTTCACGGCATCGGCGTACCTCCCAACCGCCCTCAGAAGCCACCCGTACCAGTAGTGGGCGTTCGCGTTGCTCGGATTGAGCGATATGGCCCACTTGAATTCGGTCTCGGCGACTCCCCAGTCTTGGTCGAACTGGAGGGCGAGGTTGCCACGCGCGGTGTGGGCTTCGGACGAGTCAGGGTCGAGCTCCAGCGCCTTATCGATCTGCTCCCGCGCACGCGGGAAAGCCTCGCCGGCCGGCATGGTATCTCCGGCGACGGCGATCAGCGTGTTCGCCAGCCGAGCATATGCTTCGCCAAATCCGGGGTCGTTGCGAATCGCCTCTTCAAAGAAGTGGATCGCCTCCTCCATCCCGTCGAGTATCTGGCTGGCGTGGACCCCTTTCAGGTAAAGGTGGTAGGCGGCGAGGTCGGTCGTGGGCTCCTTACGAATCGATTCACGCTCCGGGCCGAGGAGTTCGATTCGGAGGGCGCCGGCGGTCTTCTCCGCAATCTCCGTTTGAATCGCGAACACATCGTCAAGCTCGCGATCGTAACTATCGGCCCAAATGTGGTCCTGGGTGCCAGCATCAATTAACTGCAAAGTGATTCGTAGTCGGTTGCCCGCCTTACGCACGCTGCCTTCCAGCACGGAGGTGACGCCGAGTTCGGCACCGATTTGGGCAACAGTCTTCGACGTGGACTTGTATTGGCCCACCGAGGTGCGCGCGATGACTCTGAGGTCCCGAATTTTGGAGAGTGCGCTGATGAGCTCTTCGGTCAGGCCATCCGCGAAGTACTCGTCTTTCGGGTCGGGGCTGATATTGGCGAGGGGAAGAATCGCGAGACGAGCCTTGTTTGCCCCAACAGAGGGGAGGGTGGGAGAGTTCCAGGGCAGCGTTACTCGGTAGATGTCCATCGGGAATCGCACGTTCTTGAGCACTTTCGGCTCAAGCTTCTCGAGCTGATTCGGGATTTTGTTCCGGACCTGACCGAACACCGGCTCGGTGATGCATATCCCTCCTGGTTCCGCGAGCGGCTCAATCCGAGCCGCGATGTTCACCGAATCACCGAAGATGTCGGTTCCATGCTGCTCGACATCCCCCAGGTGCACTCCGATTCGCAGTTGGATGGGGGCCACTCCCTGCTGCGAGTTGCGTTCGTGCAAGCGCTGAAGGATCTCGATCGCGCATTGGACCGCATGCAACGCGCTGTCGAATTCGACGAGGAAACCATCGCCTGTCGATTTGATCTCGCGACCTCGGTGGACCGAGAAGAGGGGGCGAACGAGATCTTCCTGCTCGCGCAGCAACTTCAGGGCGCCCGCCTCGTTACTCTGAACTGAGGCTGTATAGCCGACCATATCGGTGAACATGATCGCGACAAGGCGACGTGTCGTGGCCACGCCCCGAAAACCGCTTCCGTTAGATTAAGTCCCGGCTCGTCGGAATCCTCCGCTTAAACAGGTTCGAAACGGGCTCGTTTCCTAGAAAGAGGCCATATGGTCGACCGCACCCACCCTTCTATAACGGGGGGATTGTGCAACGGGGGTATTCCTCGCCCGGAAGCTCACGTGGCTCCCCGACCGCCTTGCTTGGGCGCTGGTTTAGAATCCGAAGTTTCGTTCCAAGCCTGGCCCCGGCACATGAACCTGTTTGCATTGCCCCTCCAGGACACCTCCCCTCTTGCGACTCGCAGCGTGCGATCGAGATTGTACCGAACTGCGCCACTTCGCGATGGTTTGAGCCGTCGACCAAATTCGTCGCTAGCGTATGATGGCCTGAAGAGTGAAGGGAAGGGGTTGGCGCGAGGGGTCGATCGGGGCTACTTCTTGCTCACGAAGTGCCTCAATCCCTCGACGTCCTGGTTGAACGCCATCTCAAGGTTGGAGTGTACCATCGGCTCGAGCTGCGCCGAGGGAACTCCCTTCGCGACGAAGTCCCCGTAAACGTCGATCCCGGTCTTGTTTCCCTTCGGGGTGTAGACGTTCAACATCTTCGTGCCAGCCATCGGGCCTTCCATCACTTCGATGGCCATTCCGATCGGAGGGAAGATTGTGATTCGGTTCGAAGTCTTGACCCATTGACCGTTCATGTTCTCCTCTTGGGACAGCATGAACGACGTCTCGGTCAAGGGCTTCATCTGCTGATTCCGAGACATCGGGTGGGCGCCGCCGTGGTCCGCGGGGGCTTGGATGTACTTCCACAGCACGTCAGCCGGTACGTCGAAGTGGCTTCCTTCGTCCTTGATCTGGACCATGTCCGACCTATGAGCGGCTAGTATTTCAATGGCCGCGGAACGAAAGTATAGTTCGACAGCGCGAGTCCGCGCGCGCGAGTCCGAACCTATAAGCGCATCCACGATTCTCCGGGAACGATGGCGCGGCCCGCGGCACCTCGTTCTTCATTTCCTTCGCCCGGGACTCCGACCGTGCCCCAGAAGGCGTGCCCGATCGCCACGAGCCTTGGGACTCTCGGCCGCAAATGGACCCTCACCGTTCTGCGAGACATCGCCTTCTTCCCCGACGCCTCTTTTTCTTTGATCCTGAAGAACAACCCGGGACTCGTTCCTCGAACCCTCTCCCTTCGGCTGAAACAGCTCGCCAAGGACGAACTGATCGTGCGCAACAGTGAAGGGAACAGCGGCCGAAGTCCGAAGTATCGGCTGAGCTCTAAAGGCCTTCAAGTTTGGCCCATTCTCGCCACGCTGGCGCAGTATGGAATGCAGAATTTTCCCGATCGTGTATTCCAGGACGGACAGGCGCGTGACCTCGAGGATGTATTCCCGCGCGGGATGGAGCTCATGCTCGGCCGATTTTCGACGGTGCCACCGCGACGGACCCGCGCCTCCCCGCCGACCTCCTAGATTCCATCGCTTTCATCGACCTCGCCCGTGTTTAAGCGGAACAATGGCCGCGGCCACCGCGGTTGGTCGGACTATTCGTGGGAGACGTCCGGATCCAAATACGCTCGCGTGGCCTAGTTGAGGACAACCACCGTTTCTCGCCGGAGGACAATCAACTCGAAGAGGTCGGTCGAGGCAAGCCAGCCACCTCGGTCTGGTGGAGGCGGGGGGTTTGGTGGCGAGGGCCGCCCGGGTGAACCTTGGTCGGTCCTCGACAAGCCTGACAACGACAGGTTCTCGGTCTTCAACGGCTCGTTTCCTGGCAAAAGGCCATGGAGTCGACCGCTCCCACCCTTCTCTCACGAGGGGCTTGCGTAATGGAGGTATTCCCCTCCCGGGAGCTTCTGTCGCCCATCTATTGCCTCGTTTGGCCGCCGGTCAAGACTCCGAAGATTCCTTCCATGCCTGGCCCCGGCATTAGAACCTCTGTTAGCGGTTCCGTCGCCGCCTTTGCAAAAAGGTGCCTTTTTATCAGGCGCGCTTCGGAGTGCCGCACGGCAATCTGACCGCGGAGAGAACTACGAGAATCGGTAGACGAGTACGCCCTCAAATCGCGCGCGCCTCTATGAGTTCCTGGTTAGGCCGGGACGGCCGAACCGCGGTGAGGGAGAATCCGGCCTTTCCGAGAAGTGCTTGCCATTCTGCTTTCGTTCGCTCACGTCCTCCCGTCATCACCATCATGACGA
>JBAQJJ010000039.1:0-89119 GCA_049300255.1 Thermoplasmata archaeon | reverse complement strand
GGTTTGTAGT
Source organism: Thermoplasmata archaeon (assembly GCA_049300255.1). Taxonomy (GTDB): domain Archaea; phylum Thermoplasmatota; class Thermoplasmata; order Lutacidiplasmatales; family UBA184; genus Lutacidiplasma. Next base: position 89,109 of record JBAQJJ010000039.1, on the reverse strand, counting down.
GCTAAGCAGTTCAGTCGTGACGATTGGATTGTCGAACCATCCAGGATTACCAATCATCGACCTGGGGAGGGCTTCCGGAGGCGGCGCTCGAGGTCCCCACCGTCACGTCTGATGATGCGGGACCTTTAGAGTCTGCCGCTAGACTCCTCTGGGACCGGCTTCCCCCAGGGGGGGCGATTCCGGGGAAGAACGAACCTGATTCAGTTGTCACCGCATATCGTCGATATTGCGAGGCGCTGACCTTAGATCCCGGCGTGACAGAGCGGCGGTTTGCCAACGTCGTTGTCGGGCTTGAAAGCCTCTACTTGCCGCCAGTGAGAGAGGGAGAACTATCGTTCCGGCTCAAGGCACACGTCGGGTTTGTGATGGACGCCCTTGGTTACGATGGAGCCCAAGTGGGGCGTGAGGTCATGGCGGCTTATCGGATTCGAAGCGCCCACGTGCACGGGGCGCATCTGACAGTCAAAATGAGAAAGAAAGCGGAGTTGGAATTCGGGGACATCAAAGTCCTTCTCCGTCGTGTTACGAATTATCTTCGGATTTCTATCATTCTTGCGATGACCAATCCCGATTCCAAGGAGACCTTCCTAGCCGACCTAGACCTGGGTCTAGTTTCTGCAAAGAAGGCAGAGGAAATTCGACTCAAGGTTGCAGCCCTCGGTACTAGAATTCCGCGCGGCTAACAGCCTGGACTAAGACTGGCGACTCCCGTTAGCCATGTACCCATTTTGAACGGAAACATCCGTGAATCAGCTCGGAGCTACCCCCTCAACCACACCGGAAAAGGACACTTGCCCGAAACGAAAAAGGCCCCGGGTTGCCCCGGGGCGGAAGGGGTTGGCTCCTTGTCGGTGGAGGGCCGAGCGGGAGCAGAGCGCAGGCGGTCGGCGAGGTCAGACAAGGCGCGATCCGTGGGACCTCCCGAAGGGCAACGGCCTGACGTAATCTCAGATGATGGGCGAGCTGACCGCATAGTCGAGAGACGACGTCCGGCAGTGAACTATGGCGCGGCGGCGGGAGGGAGGTCCTCATCTCGACGCCGCGAGGACCGAAGCGCCTTGGCCTCAACGGGTCCGTGGGGCATCGGTGGCGTACTTCGTTACCTCCGCACGCGCGACAGGGAGGCGATGAGAAAGAGCCGTCAACAAATGTTTCAGTTGATCGCGAGTAAAGCTTCCGGTCAGGTCCAGTGACAGCGCATGTGCGTTCCGGGTGTGATCGTGACGGAGCATGACGTCCGCCGCATTTCCATCGGCGCCGTGGACTTGGGCGTGAAACCCAGTAGCTTGCCGGACGGCATCCATCGCCTCGTCGCGCATTGCTCGCAGCACCGATCCGAGCGCTTCCCCTCCGAGGTGCTCGCCCGTGGGGGGAAGAGGGAACGATCCGGTGGGGAGCAGCTGCCAGTTACGGACTCTTTGGAGGCCGATCGCGCCGAGTCCAGACAACGTCTGACCGACGAGCGTAAGCAGATCCTCGCTCTCCACGATGCGGCGCGCGTGCAATACGCCACGGAGCGCTTCGAGATGGGGAAAAGGGACCTCCACGGTCTGGCCCCCGGCTAAGTCAATTTCGAGGTGGAGATGCAGGTAGGGACGGGGGTGAGCCTGCGAAGGCACTCCCGACGCCCAATCCAGAACGCTTCCTGGCCCGATGAGTCCGGGGGCCGCATGAGGGGGATTGGCCTTGTCCCGCTCGAAGACTCCGTTCGGGTTCTCGCTCATGAATCCGTGGGGGAATCAGTCGATACCGACCACCGATGATAACGTAAATCCTCAGCAAACCTGCGCTTCACTCTAAATAGCGCGAGCCCCCATAACTACGAGTTGAGGAAGTGAAGTCGGGCCGTGCGGAGCCGTTCTCAGTTCGTCTGAGAACGGGAGCTCGGGTCCGCGAAAATGACCGGGAACGCCTGCGCAACGCCCAGATCCCTCGGGTCGAGTAGATGAGCTCAGACTCATCGCCCCTCGTTCCCTACTTCGCCGCCCCAACGTTTACACGACCTACTTCGGTCCTTTTTGGTGGACTCTCCCGCGTCGCGCTCAATCACCTCGCGCTCGAGTGCGCGAGTCGGATCAACGACAGTTTCCTATGGCTCGAGGTTCGTCCGCCGGGCGTCGTTACGGACCCCAGCGAACCGTCGAGGATCGGTCGCATCCCGTCTCGCCGGCGACTCGAAGCCATTCCACCGGAATCACCTTCGGCCGCCTCCGGCCGCGTCGGACGTTTCGTGGTCCGGCGAGCCGAGCGTCCCCATGAGGAACTGGGACAGATCGCCGACGTACTTCGCATCCCGCATTTCGTCCGATCGCTCTTTCCCGGACCCAACTCGGGGAGCCGCCCGCAGGTTCTGGTGGTTGCCAATGGCGATGGGATCCTGCACATCTATCCCGATTCGCTCGAACAGGCACGTTCCTTTCTCCGGGTCTTTCAACAGGAGAAGGTCACGCTCGTGGTCTCGTACTGCGGCGAAGCTCCCCAATCGCGGTTTGCCTTCGACTATGTATTTGAAGTCAGTACGCCCGAGGCGAGCCGCTGGAAAGAGAGCACGGTCCGATGCGAACAGAGCCCGAAAAGCGCCCCATTTCCGGCGGGTTCCCCCTTTCCGGCATTTGGGTCGCGCTAGATTCATTGCGGAATCTCCGTCCCACCCCTAGGAGAAGGATGGGGCCACGACGTTTCGTGGCTAGAAATTCGACGGCCCGTTCTGGGTGATAAACTCGACCAGCACGTGCCATTGGCGTCGCTTGGCGTAATGGAGCAGGTGGTGCGGATGAAAGTAGAGTCCTTTCAACTCGGCGGCGTCGCCCGGAGCGAGTAGGTCACTTTCGAATTGAAGGGCGATCGGATTCCCGTCGAACGATTGGTTGCAGGCAAAGCAGACCGCAGTTTTCGGAGCGGCGACCGAACATTTGTTGAGTCCCATCTCCTCGTCCTGCCCTTCCGCCCTACAATACGCTTCGTGTGCACTCCGCGTATAAACTATGGCATCGATCCAGTCGGTCTACTCCGAAACGCCCGGCACGGTCTCGTTGCGCCAACGAGCGACGAGACGGCCAATGGGGTCCCACGACAGCAGAACCCCGTCCAGGTACCCAATCCAAGGCCTTTCACTTCCGCGATTTCCAAAGAGCACTTCTCGCATGGCGAAAATGTAAACGTCATGGCTTACTGCGAGGAACAACGTGGACTCGGGGCTTCGCTCGATCTTGGTGCGGTATCGTTCCACAAGATCGGCGACCGCTTCTTCCGCGGGGGCCAAGACGTTCGAGGGAATCTGACCCCCCAACCAGCCATGGTAAAATTGCACGCCCAGTTTCTCCTTCCAGTGATCTCGGAGAGCCATGTCCCGCGCGTAAAAAGTTGTCAGACCAAGAGCCGGATCTAATCCCTCCATCTCGACATGGGAACCAGGATGGGTCTCCCGGACCCCGGCCGCAATTTCCTCCGCGGTATCGCGGGTTCGTGCGATTCGAGTGTGAGTCAAGAACAAGTGCGCAAAGGGAGGGATTTTCCTGCCGAACTGACGGGCATGGACGCGACCTTGAGGGGTGAGCTGCCACGACTCTTCCGGAGAAGTGTTACGATCTTCGGTTAGCCCCTCTTCCCGAGCGGAATGTCGGATAAAGAGCGCCGCCCGAGATTGCAAGGGGATCCCACGTAGATTTCGAACGGTTTCCTCCCCTCGCGCCTCCGATGATTCGGCATCTCCATGTGGTTTCTTCATGGGACAGCGGTGCTACAGCGGCTAGAGTAGGGATCACTTCGATGCTCGACTAAAGAAGAATCCTCGGAGACGTCATCTTCGAAAGTTCCGATATTGGTAAACAGCGATCCTCCGAAACCGAACGCTGCGGAGCAGAACGCCACCATCACGCTCCCGATGATGAGCGAGATCCGGCCCACGACGAGAGATCTGCGAAGGGTGACGCCGAGAAGTGAGGGTAGTTTGAGCGCGTCCGTCGCGGCGGCCATTGACAGCGGGTAGCGCGAGTCCGCGTTAAGCGATTGTACGCGAGCGCCGCCGTCATCGCCGCCGTGCCTCGGACTCCCTGACGTAGTTCGCAACTTTTACTGACGGAAGCTGGGGGAGTCCAAGGGGCTAAACCTTTTCGTCCTAGGCGCGGTCCGCCCGCACCGTCGGGGACGCATGGCGACACCGGATACCATCGAGCTCACGTTTCCGGACGGACGCCGCCTCCAGGTCCCGAAAGGCACCCGCGCGGGGGACGCGCTCTCTGAATGGCACCCGAACGAGAGCGCGACTTTCCTGGCCGCCATAGCCGAGGGGAATCCCATCGACCTGGACCGGAAACTCGATCGCTCGGGATCGCTCGCCCCTCTCGCATTCGCGGATCGGGTCGGGCGCGATATCTTGCAACACTCTTCGGCCCACTTAGTGGCGAAGGCCGTGACCGAGACAGTACCGGAAGCGAACCCCACGGTGGGCCCCCCCACCGACGAGGGATTCTACTACGACTTCGACATGCGTCCCCTGACGCCGGACGACATGGCCCGGGTCCTCGCTGCGATGCAGGGATCGATCGAACGCGAGGAGCGATTCGAACGACGTGAGTTGAGTCGCGATGAGGCTGAGTTGATCTTTGCGTCGAATCCGCACAAACTCCGGTATATTCGAGAGGTTCCTCCTGGCGAACCCATCACGGCCTACGCTACGGGGTCGTTCGTCGATCTTTGTCGGGGCCCCCATGTCCCCAGTACGCGCTGGCTACGCGGGGTTCATCTGCTCGGTTTTTCGGCGATCAAGGATGGGGGAAAGCCCGACGGAGCTCCTTTGCAGCGGGTCCGCGGGGTCGGCTTTCCGGATCGCACGCAGTTGGAGCAGTATCTCAAAATGCGCAGGGAGGCGGAGGCACGAGATCACCGGGTGATCGGGCTACGCCAGGAGCTTTTCATCTTTTCAGACGAGGCTCCTGGATTCCCCTTTTGGCTCCCCAAGGGGATGATCATCATTCGCGAGCTCGAACGCTACGTCACCGAGCATCTACGCGCGTCGGGTTACTCGGAGATCCGAACCCCGCTTCTCTTCGCTCAGTCCGTGTACGAGACGAGCGGACACTGGGAACACTACCGGGAGAACATGTTCCTGACCATCGACGAAAATCGCTCGTTCGGGTGGAAACCGATGAACTGCCCCGGCTCCATGCTAATGTTCCGGTCGCGGGCGCGCAGCTATCGAGAGCTCCCGATGCGCCTGGCCGAGTTTGCGCCCCTCCACCGGCGCGAGCCGAGTGGAACGCTCCACGGGCTGACCCGGGTGCGGGAGATGGTCCAGGATGATGCCCACATCTTCGTGACCGAAGAGCAGGTCGTGCCGGAACTCCGCGTCCTCATGGACTGGATCCGCGACGCGTTCACGACGTTCCGACTTTCTTGGTCGTATGAACTCTCGACCCGACCGGTCGGATCGCTAGGAGATTCGGAAGACTGGGATCGAGCCACCACCACGCTGGAAAGCGTGCTGAAAGCCTCCGGCGTCGAGTATCGCGTATCCGCCGGAGAAGGGGCTTTCTACGCCCCCAAGATCGATATTCACGTCCGCGACTCGCTCGGACGGCCGTGGCAGACCGGTACGATCCAGCTTGACTATCAAATGCCGCGGCGCTTCCAGCTCGAGTATCAAGGCGCGGATGGCCAACTCCATACCCCGATCGTGATCCACCGGACGATCTTGGGAACCTGGGAACGGTTCCTCGGCGTTTTCATCGAACACTGTGCGGGACGCTTTCCGCCTTGGATGGCGCCGGTTCAGGTTCGAATCCTACCCGTGACGGATCGAAACGCGGAAGCCGCGAGCGGCCTCCGCGAGGAGCTGAGCGCGCGCGGGATCCGGACTGAAGTCAGCGAGCCCCACGAAACGCTCGGCAAGCGCGTTCGCTCCGCGGAGCTCGACCGGATCCCGTATGCGGCCGTGGTCGGCGATGCCGAGGCGGCGAATGGGTCGGTCGCGGTGCGCGTTCGGGGGGAAAAGGGACAGGTGTCGATGTCGCGACCCGAATTTTTGGAGCGATTGCTGCAGCGCATTCAGACGCGTTCCTACGATCCCTGACTCACGCGCGTTCAGCGTCGCTGCGAACGCGTCGATCGGCGGGCCGTCTTCCGAGCGTCCAAGTAGAGGGTTTCGAGCTCGGCCGCGTTCACCTGATGCGCTTCCCGCAAATGCGCGCGCATCCTTACGAGCTCGATGCTCTGTCCGCAAACGCGACACGGAAGTCGTGAACGTCGCAGGTCAGAGTCACGCGGCACCGCCGGCTGCATCTGACTCTCCGTGGCGCTGACAGGATATAGACTTCCCCATTCAATCAATCGGGATTGCTGCGACGAATGCCATCTCTTCGGCAATGCTTTAATAACGGGTCGCTACAGCGCTCCTCGATTTAGAGGGTGCTTTCGGGGATGGGCCTCACCACGACGCAAATCGAGGGGCTGGTATTTCTCGCCTCGATTTTGGCCCTCGCCTACGCCGGGATCCAAACCCTTCTCCTGCTTCGAGAGGATGAGGGCACGGATGAGATGCGTCGCATCTCCGGCGCGATTCGGGAGGGCGCGGTCGCCTTCCTGCGTCGGGAATACACGGTCGTCTTCGTCGTTGCACTCGTCCTGGCCATCGTGATCACCTTTGCGTTCGGGATCAACACCAACGGTCCCCGACTGGCCGTCGGCTTCTTGTTCGGGGCCGCCGGCAGCGCTTTGGCAGGCGCTCTCGGAATGCTCGTCTCCGTGCGTGCAAATGTCCGGACCGCCGCACACGCGCGCAAGGGGAATCTTGCGGCTACCCTTCGCTACGCATTCCGGGGGGGCTCAGTCACAGGTCTGTGTGTGGCGGGGCTTGCGCTGCTCGAACTCATTGGATTTTACACGTGGTTCGGTGGCAACATTCTCCAAATGGTCGGACTCTTGTTCGGGGCATCGCTGATGAGCCTCTTCGCACGGGTCGGCGGCGGTATCTACACGAAGGGAGCAGATGTCGGGGCAGATCTCGTTGGAAAGGTGGAGGCCGGGATCCCTGAAGATGACCCGCGCAACCCCGCTGTTATCGCCGACAACGTCGGGGATAACGTAGGCGATTGCGCCGGTATGGCGGCCGATCTGTTCGAGACGTACGTGGTGACCGCGCTCAGCGTCATGCTCCTGGCATCGCTCATCGCACCGGTGACCGCCACGTTTCCGACCGCGATACTCTACCCGCTCATCGTATGTGCCTGGGCCATCCTCGCCACGATCGTAGGGACGTTCTTCGTCTGGATGCGCCCCGGTGGCACGATCATGGGGGCCTTGTATCAGGGCCTCGCGGCCACGACGGTTGTCGGGGTGGTCGGACTCTACGCGCTCGACGTCTGGTTCATGAACTCGAGCACGGGCATCTTCATCGCGACCGTCGTCGGACTCTTGGTCATGATTTTCATTGTGCTCGCCACGGATTACTACACTTCGTCTAAGTACCGACCCGTGCATCGGATCGCCGAATCGGCGCAGGCCGGAGGCGGGCCAACCGTCATCACGGGACTTTCGGTGGGGTTGGAATCTGCCATGCCGTCCGGCGTAGTGATCGTGACAGGGATCTTGGTTGCGTATCTCGCCGTTGGATGGCAAGGCTGGTGGGTGGCGCCGAACCCCGAATTCGGCCTGTACGGAGTGGGGCTTGCCGCCGCGAGCATGCTCGCGGTCACCGGGATGATCATCTCGATCGATTCCTTTGGACCGATCACCGACAACGCCGGGGGGATCGCTGAAATGGCGAATCTATCGGCCGAAGCTCGCGCGGTGACGGACCCGCTCGACGCGGTCGGGAACACCACGAAGGCCATCACCAAGGGCTACGCGGTTGGTTCGGCGGTGCTGGCGGCGCTGGCCTTGTTTGCGGCCTACATCTTCGCCGGGGGCCAGGATGCTGGAATCTCCTATTCCGCCTTCGTCTCGAAAATGACGATCGATAACCCGTTGGTCGTGGCGGGTCTGATCATCGGCGCGATCCTGCCATTCTTCTTCACTTCCTACCTCATGAACGCGGTCGGGGTCGCCGCTCAAGCGATCGTGTTTGAGGTGCGGCGGCAATTCCGGGAGATTCCCGGCATTCTCGAGGGAACCGGGAAACCCGAATACGGAAAGTGCGTAGACATCGTCACGCTGGTGGCGCTCCAACAACTGGCGGTGCCCGCGGTAATCGCCGTCGCGACTCCGCTCTTGGTGGGTTTCATCCTGGGTCCGATCGCCCTCGCGGGAGTCCTGCTCGGGGTTATCCTCTCGGGCTTCCCCCTCGCCCTAATGATGACGACGGGGGGTGGCGCGTGGGACAATGCCAAGAAGTACATTGAGAGCGGCCACTTCGGGGGGAAACATTCCGACGCGCACAAGGCGGCGGTCGTCGGGGATACAGTCGGCGATGCGACCAAGGACACGGCGGGGCCGGCCATCAACCCGCTCATCAAAGTCGTCAACACGATCTCGATTCTCTTCATCGCGCTCATCGTGGCGCACTCGATCATCCACTTCTGAGAACCGTCTCGATTTTCGATCCACTAGCACCTGATTTTTATCCGTCGTTGGCTTCACTCCATCGGGGGGCTTGTAGCAATGTGCGACACCTGCGGATGTAACTCGGACACAAAACCGAAGGATAAGTAGTCTGGATTCGTCTTGCCCAGATTCTTTTTCGGCCCCCCCTGGGCGGGCCGCTGGTGGGGCTGGGCCTAGGCCCTTTGCTCGTCGATCAAGATGGATGTAGCGAGTATTCTGCGAGCGGTCCCGATACTATTTCACGCGTAGTGGCTCAACGAGGATCGTTCTTTTCGGGCGTCCTCTCGCTGATCGCCACGCTCCTCGGCTCGGTGCTCTTGTTCGCATTCCGGTTCGGTGACCCAGACGAACTTGAGATCCTCGGGATGATCGTGCGCAATGAACGCTCCTGCTTCGAAAGCGGAACTGAGTAGCTCTTCTAGATTGTCAGAATCACTCCCTTCCAAGCGCCCTGCGGTCCGCCAGTACCAATCCGGCGCCTTGCCCGCCGCCTGCAGGTACTCAGTCACGAGGTCGTAGATCGAACCGCGAGTATCGGTCAACCGCACGTGTAAGTGCCGATGCTCTTCGCCGTTCGCCGGCTCTTCCGAAGGGGACCCCATCGGCGCCCGAAATCGCGACCGTCCTATAAGGACGGCGTCGTGAGTCGATCGCTTTAGACCCCCAATCCTTCAAGAGCGACAGCGGATTCCCCTGAATGACATCGTGCAGAACAGCGAACAGCCTCCGCCGCCTCCGCGAACCTCGGCGACGCCGGGTTCCGGTAACCCCCGTTACCAGTACCTGGTGCAGCGACTCCGAGGACGACAGATCACCATGGAGGAGGCAACGGAACTGTTCGGACTGATGGACGGGATGATTCGGATTTCAGAGGCTCGCGTGGCGATGGTGGTCTCGGCCGCTCCTACCGGTGCGGGTGCTCGGAAAGCCCCCCCGAGACCAAAGGCCGCACCGACCGGAACAGGAGTCCCCGATGACCTGTTGTGGCTCGCCATTCTGGGGGCCGGAGCGGGGGCTGGCGTCTTGGCGGCGATCGCGAAGAAGGCAGGCGAATCGATGCCAGGAACTCCGATCCGAGACGCCGCGAAGAGCGTTCGAAAGTCCTCGTAGGAGGACGCGTGGAGTCCCGCAACTTCGTTTTCGCACACCTGGCCGACGCCCACATTGGGGCCTGGCCCCGCGATCCGGCGGTTCGCGCGGCTCTGCGAGAAAGTGTCGTCCGCGCGTTAGAGGAGGTCGAGCGGCGGAACTGTGAATTTCTCCTCATCTCGGGCGACCTCTTCCATACGGCGGTCCCCGAACCATCGGAAGTGGCTCCGATCGCCGCAGCGCTGCGACGCTTGGTGGAGCACGGACGTCGCGTCTACGTGATCTACGGCTCCCACGACTATGTCGCCCACCGAACGAGCTGGCTCGATGTGCTCGCCGAGACGGGCGTCTTTTTGAAAGTGGCTCCCGAAGCGGTACGTGCGGAGGGCGATCGATGGACGCTTCCCTTCACGACGGACGCCGAGACCGGAGCCCGGATCGCCGGCATCTCCGGTCGGTCGCACGGCCTCGATCGGGCGTACTTTGCCGCCGTGGACGCCGAAGCATTTCGTGCCGAACCGGGCTTCAAGATCTTTCAGTTCCATGCCGCGATCCGCGAATACCTTCCGGCCTCGTTACGAGCGCATATCCAGGGAATCAGTCTTTACGATCTCCCCGGAGGCTGCGATTACTACGCGGGTGGCCATATCCACTATTCGTACCAGGGGGAAGGCCCGGAAGGAGGACTGCTAGTCAATCCGGGAGCGGTCTTCGGAACCAGCCTCACCGACTTGCGCAACGCGATGTCGCAAACGACCCACCAGGGCGTCGTCATCGTAACGGTCCGCGACGGTGTGCCGTCCGCCGAATACGTGGACACGGCGCCCCGCGATATCCTGCGCGTCGTTGACCTCGATGTTTCGGGTAAAACGGTCGAACAAGCGAAGGCCGAGATCCAAGAACGGGTGATTTCCGAGGCCGGTGGCGGCGCGCTCGTCTTCCCGCATTTGCATGGCGTGCTCGCCGACGGGAGTCTGGCGGACCTCGGACTGAGCGATACAGCCCGAACCGCCGAGGATCAAGGGGCGAAGACCGTGCACTGGGATGTTCGGGACCTCACCCTATCGTCCAATGCGGAAGCCGAACCCGTTGCGAGCGAGGGCGAGATCGAACGGGCGCTCCTCGCGCAGTTGCTCGAACAATCCCGATCTTCGATCCCCGAATTGGCCGGAGCGGAGGGGGAGCGAACCCTTCGCGAGCTCGTGCGCGACCTCGGAATTCCCCGGTCCGACGGCGAAGCACGACACGACTATGAGACGACCCGGATCGAGAGCGCGCTGCACGTTCTCCGCCTTGATCGCCCGATCCGGACCCGGGATGGCGACTGATGCAGCTGCGACGTGTCGAGGTGCGAAATATTCGCAGCTACGCCCACGGGGAATTGGCCCTCGGACCAGGGACCACGCTGATCGCGGGCGACGTGGGGGCGGGGAAGACTTCACTGTTGTACGCGATTGAAATGGCCCTGTTCGGATTCGCCGAGGTCGATGCAACCTATCTGGTGCGTCACCAGGCTGGCCATGCCGAAGTCCAAGTAACTCTCGCAGAAGATCCCCACGTCTACCGGATCACCCGGCGTTTTCGCCGAGTGATCCGTCGGGGCCGGGAAACGTTCGAGCCGGAGAAGGTCACCTTCACGGTGGATGGCTCCACCACTCCCTACTCGGCGACCGAACTCCGACAGCGTGTGATCGAGCTGCTGGGGTTTCCCGACAACCCGAATCCTCGAGCGCACTCGGACCTCTGGCGCTGGGCCGTCTACATTCCCCAAGAGAAGATGCGCGAGGTGCTCGCGCAGGACCCGGCCGAACGATTGGAGACCGTTCGCAAGGCGCTTGGCGTCGAGCGTTTTCGGATCGCCTCGGATAACGCCCAATTGGTCGCTACCGAGATCCGCCGTCGCGCCGAGACCCGGGAAGCAGAAGCGGGTCGACTCGCGCACTGGGAGGAAGAACTCCCGCGTTGGACCGCGGAAGCTTTGCAGATACGAGATGAACTGACCCGCCAACTCGAGCAGCAGAACTCCTCGGAAGCGTCGACGAGTGAAGCCGAGCGCTCGCTCGAAGCCCTCGAGGAACGATTGCGAATCTGGGAGGCCGATCGCCGCGAGCTCGAGGGAATGCGACGGCTCGCCGAAGAAGACGGGCGCCTGCTGGAAGCCGCGGAGCGCCGGCGGACCGATCGCTCAGCCACGGTCGATCGGCTCGCTCGTGAGGTCGAGAAGCTTCTCGAACGGGTCAGCGGAGACAACGACCTTCGGGCCAAGCAGGATCAGAACCGGGCCGAGATCGGCGCATTACGACTCCGGCTGGTCGATCTCGAGGACCAACGGAATCAACGGACCCGGTTCGAGACGGAGGCGCGGGCGGCCGAACGATCCGTGAAGGAGTCCCGGGGCGCTGTTCACGAGGCCAACACGGAACTCGAAGCGACGCAACGAAACCTCGACGCGCTCAATCTGGAGGGTCCCTTGCGGGAGCCCCCCGCCCCGACGTCTCGGACTCTCCTAGAACTCGATCGGCGGATCCAGGAATGTAGAGAGCGCGAGGCCCTCGCAGCCCAACGGACGACCCGGAGCCGGAAGGAGGTAGCCGAATGGGACGAGCTGTTGGCGGCCGGCGTTTGCCCCCGGTGTCACCAGTCCGTTCGCCCAGAAGATTTCACTCGACATCAGACGGAAGCCGCCTCGGAACTCGCCACCGCCGAACGGGAGCTCGCCCGCCTCTCGGAAGAGCGCGTTGGATTCGAGGAAGAACGCCGATCGCGGGAGCGCTACGAGCGCGCGCACGACCGATGGGAACAGCTCGACCAGCGACGCGCGGCCGCTCGACAGGAACTCGATCGCGCGGCCGAGCGACACGGGCGCGCCGAAACGACCCTCAGTAAGGCCGCAGCGGAGCACGATCGCGCCCGAAGCCGCGCCGACTCCTTGGCGGAGGCGCGAGCCGAGTACGAGCATGCCGTCGACCGATTGGCGGAGCTCGAGCGAGTGCAAACCGAGCTCGAATCGGGCGTGGCGGCCCTTCAACGTGCCACCGAGGAGATCCGAGCCCGGCGCGGGGAAATTGGGGGAATCCGATCGGAGATCGTTCGCGTCGAGGAGGAGGTAACCCGCCTCCAGGACCGTTTCCGGGAGCGCGAACGCGCGATGGAGCAATTGCAGAGCGCGATCCGTCAGGGGGAGCAGCTCACGTCGGAACGGACCAATCTGGTCGAAAGGTTGCGCACGAGGCGCGCGGAGTTGCGTGGACGCCAGCAGGAGCGCGCTCGTCTCGAGACGAGGCTCGATGAGGCCGAGCGCCGGACCGAGGAGGCGCAACGCGGAAATCAGGAACGATCGGTACTCGTGCTAGAGATCCGTAGGGCCCGCGCTTGGGCGGAGTGGATCTCGGGCCCCTTCCGCGAAACGTTACTGCGGATGGAGCGCAAGCTCCTCGCCCAGGCGCAAACGGAGTTCGAGCGAAGCTTCGTGCGATTCTTCGCCACGTTGATCGAGGACGAATCCCTAATCGCGCGTACGGATGGGGCGTTCTCCCCGGCCGTCGCCATCGACGGGGAATGGACGCCGCCCGAGGCGCTCAGCGGAGGAGAACGCACCGCGCTGGCGCTGGCCTTTCGATTGGCGCTGGGTCAGGTCGTCCGCACCCTGGGCGAGATGAAGTTCGAAACGATCATTCTCGATGAGCCAACGGACGGCTTCTCCCCCGAGCAGGTTCTCCGGATGGGCGAGCTTCTCGAGGAATTGGCCCTCCCACAAGTCATTCTTGTCTCCCATGAACTTCAGTTGAGCACGATTGCCGATCGCGTCGTACGCGTTTCGAAAGACAACGGTCTATCGTCGTTGACGTCTCCGGAGGAGACGCCCCCGACACCGGCGACCGGACCGGCATCAATCGGGCCGCTCAAGGATTCGCCCGAAGGAGCGGCCTCCGCCGCTCGAACCCTCTAGGGGAGCATCCGATCGAAGATCGCGGGTTCCCACGGGGCGAGCGTCGCGAGCTGGAGATTTTCGGCCAGATGCTCGGGGGTCTTTTGGCCCACCAGCGTCGCCAACGCCCCCGGCGCCGATCGGGCAAACTGGATCGCCGTCTGGGCCGACGAGAGGCCTTCCGCCCTCGGCCCGGCCTTCGCCAGCTGTCCTTGAATCAACGGCACGCTGGTAAAGCACCCAACGCCAAGTTTCTGTGCGGCCTCGAACAGGGTCATCTTCGCGCCCCCGACGAACTGATTCTTGAGTTGCGCCGCCTCGGGCATTCCCAAGCTAAAGGGGAACTGGATGAAACGGAAGCCGTGCTCCTCCCCGGCGACCTCCTCGGCTAAGCGAACCACACTCTCGAGCGAAAGATACCCCGCCTCCCCCCGGCGCGTCCGCAGACAGTCCCACGTCGCGAGCCCGTAGGAACCTAACGCTCCCTTGGTTCTGTATCCCTCGTAGAGTCCGATCGCTTCCACCAACCGGCTGCGAAACTCCTCCACCCCGACGACCGGAATCTGGGCGTCCGCGGCATTGTGCAAGTAGAGCAGATCAATCGCGTCGAGTCCCAGATTCTGACGACTTCGTTCGAATTGGTCGGTTAGATATGAGACGCTCATCGCGTGGCACCCGTCGACGATATCAACCGGATCGAGGACACCGGGTCCGATGAGCTCGTGCTCGACCCAGTCGTTGGGGGGAATCTTCGACTCCGCATCCGGCGCAAAGTAGCCGCTTTTGGTGGAGACGAAAATCTCCTCCCGTGTCACGTCGCCCTTCTCGATCTCGCGCGCGATCGCCCGACCGAGGCTTCGTTCCGCCCGCTGATAACGATAGTTGATGGCTGTGTCGAGAACGTTGATCCGGTGCGAGGCCAAGGACGATTGGGTCGCCTGTTCGACCGCGAGGTCGGTCGCCGAGTCGGGCGGGCCGATGTAGGTGCCGAGACCGAGCGACGAGAGCCAGAGCCCTGCCGGCGTGGATCGAAAGTGTTCCGCGCGGACGCCCTTTTTCTGAAGGGCAGTATTGCGAAATCGAGAGGTCCCGGTCGGGGTCGCTAGCCCCTTGACTCGGCCCACGCGACCCTGGGGCGTCGAAGGCACAAAAAGAGTGTGGGGAGGCGAGGTTGCTTCCCACTCCGGCAGCGCGGTCGAGAATGAGGTAGCGAGGGGGTTCGTAGGACCGCCTTCGGGCAGCCGATTTCCGAAATCGAAGGACGATGCCGTTTCGATGCGACCACCTCAAGAGTGCAGTCGTTACGCCGTGGGCGGACCGGGAGGGCGCGGCCGTCGTTTTGAGAGCAATGGAAGAAACGAGGCCGATTCGGCCGGGGGTTCATGCGTAGAGCCAAGCAAAAGGGGGGTCGCGACGCGTTCGTGAAATTCGTCCGCCGCCCGACCGACCCGATGGAGTACGGTTCCCGCAAGCTTTCCACGCGCCCGCCCGAGCGCCGCCTCCAGTTGAAAGCGGCGCTGTTGCCAGCGATACAGCTCTTGGGGATACGCGGCCTCGTAGAGAAGCGAATCTCCGCCGGCCGAGCGACTCTTCCGTGCGCGGCCCGTAAGCTTCTCCTTAACCGCTTCATGGAAGCGCGTTCCCGGAATCGGCACGGCGATCGATACGGAGTACTCTTCGGGGCTGAAGCGACGGAACAGCTGAAGCGTGGCTTCGATGTCCTCGAGTGTTTCACCGGGATACCCCAGCATCAAGAACCAGAATTGTCGGATCCCCTCATCGCGGAGCGCTTGCGCCGTTCGCTCCACTTGCGAGAGTCGCGTACCCCGATTCATCAGGTCCAGCATCTTCTGGCTGCCCGACTCAACTCCGACGTACACGCGCTGCAATCCGGCCGCGCGCATCCGCTTGAGGAGGTCGGGTTTCAACAAGTCGACCCGGGCCAAGCACTCGAACTTGATGCGGAGACCTTGGCCAGTGAGTCCATCCAACAGCTCTTCGAGCCACGCGCGATTGATCCCGAACACGTCATCGCAGAAACGCACATAATCGACCTGGAACCGATCTTGGAGGGCGCGAAGCTCGACCAGCACTCGAGTCGGGGACTGTTGACGGAAGGTGCGCCCAAAGGTAGGTTTCGAACACCAGGAACAATCGAATGGACACCCGCGCGAGGTCAGCACGGCGGAACGACGCTCCCCGGTCCGGCGCTCCCACTGCCGGAGATAACCGTCCATGTCGAGGAGGTCCCAGGCGGGCAAAGGTAGTGCGTCGAGGTCGGGAAGGAACGGGCGTGGAGGCCCACGCACCAGCTTCTCGCCGCTCCGGGTCACAACGCCGGCCGTTCCCGCGACCGGTTGTCCGGAATGAATCGCATGGGCTATTTCGGTGAGTGTGACCTCTCCCTCTCCCATCGCGACCGCGTCAAATCCCCCTTCGAGATAGGAGGTCGGTCGCGTTACGGCGTCGGGCCCCCCGGCCACCGTCCAGGCTTCGGCCCCATGCGCCATCGTCGCGATTTCCAACGAGCGGGCGTACATGAGGGTCTTCGTGTGGACCCCAACGACTTCAGGCGCGAAATCACGGAGGCGGGCGGCGAGGGACTGGACGCTCCGAGCGAACGTCAGATCCGCGATCTCCACTTCGACGTTCTGGTCGCGCAGATACGCCGCCAGAGTCAGCAGACCCAACGACGGGTAGAGCTCCACGAATTTGCGTTCCATCGGGTCCTCCCGCGCCAAGTACGGGTCTACGAGTAGAACTCGCGGCCGCGAGGCTGGAGAACCGAGGCTGCGCGGGGCTCGAGACGCGTTTACTGGCGGTTCAACCACGACGACGCCTCCGCTGGGCGAGGGTGGTGTCCCCCGAGATCGCCCCGACCGGGCAATAGGGGATGCACCAACCGCAGCTGGTGCAATGCGAGCGGACCTCGAGGCGCTGGGGTGTCAGGTCTAAAGCGTTCGGGGGGCAGACCCCCGTACATAACCCGCACAGCACACACACGTTCTCCTCGATCGTGATCACGGGACCACAGCCCCCGTGGGACGCGAGGTCTCGGCGGGCTCCCCGGAGAGGGCCCGGCCGAGGGCCGCGAATCCCGTCAGTGCGCACTTCACCCGAACCGGCGAAAGGGGAATCCCCACCAACTTGAGCACGTCATCGCGCTGCAGGCCGCGCGCGTCGTCCAGGGAGATCCCCTTCAGCTTCTCCGTCAGCATCGAGGAGCTGGCCACGCTGATTGCGCAACCATCGCCCGAAAAACCCACGGCCGTGATTCTCGGCGGGGTCGATCCATCGATCTGCAGTTCGAGTCGGATACGGTCGCCGCACAGTGGATTGCTTTCTTCGCCGGCGAGATCCGCGTGTTCCAGCCGACCGAAATTGCGGGGGGACCGATAATGCTGAAGGATGATCTCCTGGTACATGTCGAACGCCATGCCCAACCTTCCTCCTCAAGACCTCTTCGCGACGTGTCGTGCGGGATAAGAAACCTGGGACCCCAACTGCGTCCGCCCGACGGGCGCCACCGGTCCCAAATCCGTTCCCTGTCTCCCCACTATGCTCGCCATTCCCGCACCCTTTATAAACACACTCCCGTGTCTAAATTAGATGGCCGCCGCCGCCCCCCGATTCCAAGACTGGCTGAGTGCTGAGGACGTCGACGGACTTTCTCGGGATTTGAACGACCCCCCGGAGTACGCCGCGTTCCGTGCGGACGCCTTCCGAGAATTCCTCGATCTTCCGCTCGAACCGAATCCACTGTTCCGTAAATATGGGTACTTTGCCGGCGTCGATTTGCGCGGAGTGGCGCCCGCCGCCACCGGGCCCCGCGTCCCCCTCCCCAAACCCCCCGGCGATGCGCTCCAGGTGGTTCACGATGCCACTGGGACCCACGCGGACCTGCCGGGTAGCCTCCGTGATTTGGGCGTTGAAGTCCTCACCCTCCCCGAGATATGGGGCTCGGATGCCGAGTCGATTCGCGAGTACCTCGGAACGTCCGAAAAACCCACCGACCGTCTCTCGGCGCTTGGATCGGCGCTCCTCAACCGGGGCTATACGCTCTCGATCCCCGAAGGCTGTCGCACGCCAATCCGGGTCCAGGACCTGACGATCCTCTCCCAACCGCACGAAGCTCTCTCGATTCGACGTCGAGTGCGCGCGGGCGCGGGCGCCCAATTGCTGCTGACCGAGGAGATCTTTAGCATGCCCGGGCCAGTGGACCATCAGCGCCTGTATGCGTCGACGACGGAATTGACGATGCACGCGGACGCCAAAGCGGTCTACCTTACAGTCCATGTGCCCGACCTGAAAACGGTCGCCGTATATCGCCGGAGCGCGGACGTCGGAGCCGCGGGACGCCTCGCATGGATCTTCAATGGGTACGGAGGATTCCGTACGAAGGTCCGGAACCGAACCACGTTCTCCGGCCCGGGGAGTCAGGTCGATGATCTCCAGTCCTTCTACGGCGCCTCCGACCAGGCGTACGATTCGTCCGTCAATCTGGTCCATGTCGCGACCGACACCCATGGGCAATCCATCACGCGGGGCGTGTTCACCGACGACGCGCGCGGGTTGAGCCGCGGATTGGTCCGGATCGAACATTCGGCGCGCAAGACGATCAGTTACATCAGCGAACACGCGATGTTGCTCTCTAAAGGAGCGCGTTCGGATACCCTTCCGATCCTCGAGATCCTATGCCGGGATGTGAAGGCGACCCACAGTACCTCCGTCGCGCCGGTCGATCCCGAGAAGATCTTCTACCTCGAGTCCCGCGGGATCGATGAATCGGACGCGATCCGAGCGATTGGCGAGGGATTCCTCGCGCATGTCCTGGATCGCTCGCCGATCGAGGGTTTGCGGGACCTGCTCTACCCGATCCTCGAGTCCCGCTGGGATCGACGCGATATCCGATGGAGTTCCGGAGACTTCCCTTCCCTCCCGGAACTGACCGTCACGGGTACGCCGAGCTCCCCCGATTGGCGCTTCGATGCTAAGTTACGCTGAACCCTCCTCGAGTGGCCCCATCGGGACGTCCTGTTTCGCAGCAATGTCCCATCGCCCCTCGCGGACTCGAAATTTGGCGGCATAGCGGGGCGCCCGGCGCACCGAGCCATCCGCTCGGGATTGGGAAATCCGAAGGGAAGTGCGAGGCGCTCTACCCGACCGCGCCCGTCATCTCGAGCTGGATCAGCCGATTGAGCTCGAGCGCGTAGTCGACCGGTAGCTCCTTGGCGAACTCGGCCAAGAAGCCCATGAGAATCAAATGGATCGCGTCATTCTCGTTGAGACCACGGCTCATCAGGTAGAAGATCTGCTCCTCCCCGATCTTCCCCACCACGGCTTCGTGGGTGATCGTCGCATCTTCCTCGTGGATCTCGTTGTACGGATAGGTATCGGAGCGGCTCTCCTCGTCCGGGAGCAAAGCGTCGCATCGGACCGCGGCCTTGACGCCGGTGGCCCCCTTGGCGACATGCAAGAGTCCGCGGTAGCTGGTCTGGCCGCCGCGGATCGCGACGGACTTCGAGATGATCTTGCTGGAGGTATCGGGAGCCGAGTGAACCGCCTTCGCGCCGCTGTCGATGATCTGTCCCGCAGAGGCGAAGGCGACCGACAGGATATCGGCGCGCGCCCCGCGTCCCCGGAGATAGACCGAGGGATACTTCATCGTGATCTTGCTGCCCATGTTGCCGTCCACCCACTCGACGAGTGCCTGCTCTTGGGCGACCGCGCGCTTGGTGACCAGGTTGTACACGTTCTTGGACCAGTTCTGGACCGTGGTGTACCGCACCTTCGCGTACGGCTCGGCGATGACCTCGACGACGGCCGCGTGCAGCGAATCGGTGGAGTAGATCGGAGCGGTGCAGCCCTCGATGTAGTGGACTTTGGCGCCCTTATCGGCGATGATCAGAGTGCGCTCGAACTGACCGACGTTCTTCGCGTTGATGCGGAAGTAGGCCTGGAGCGGAATGCCAGCGTCGACGCCGGGCGGCACATACACGAAGCTGCCGCCGGACCAGACCGCGCTGTTCAGCGCGGAGAATTTGTTGTCGTTGTACGGCACGATCTTGCCGAAGTATTTGCGTACGATCTCGGGGTGCTCCTTGACGGCCGTGTCGGTGTCGCAGAAGATGACCCCCTTCTTCGAGAGATCCTCGCGGATCTTGTGGTAGACGGTACCGGAATCGTATTGGGCTCCGACGCCCCCGAAGTAATCTCGCTCCGCCTTTGGGATGCCGAGCTTCTCGAATGTGTTCTTGATGTCGGCCGGTAGGTCGTCCCAGCTTTTCTTCGTGTCCCCCTCGGCCAGCGGATTCGCGTAATAGGTGTACGCGTCGAAATCGATCTCGGAAAGGTCGGGACCCCAATCGGGCATCGGGCGCTCGAGGAAGTGCTCGTACGCGCGCAGACGGTATTCGAGTAGCCAAGGCGGTTCCTCTTTGAGTTTGGAAATCTGCTCGACGATCTCGCGGCTGAGGCCCTTGGCAGTCCGGACCAGATACGTCTCGGGATTCTTGAAATCGTACCGCGTATAGTCGAGCGGTGTGAACTCGGCCGATTGAGCCATCGAACGCCTCCAATTGATTCCATCACACGTAGGTATTTAAATCCATAGTCGCGACCGCCGTAACAGAAGACCCTCCTACCGTGAGACGGGCTGTCAAGGGGGTCGGTTGTAGGCGGGTTGGCTACGAAGCAATCGACGAGGGAGGCGCCTGCTTCCGAAGGATACGCTCGGTCTTCTCGAGGGCGGTAAACAATTCGTCGATCTCCTCGAGGGTGTTGTAGAGATATGGGCTGGCCCGGCAGAGCGCCTGAACACCGAGTCGCTGCATGAGCGGCTGCCCGCAATGCGCGCCACTCCGGATCGCGATCCCTTCGGCGTCGAGCAGACTTGCGACATCGTGCGGATGCGCGCCCTCGAGCGTGAACGACATGACCGAGGTGCGCTCCGAATCTTCGGTAGGCCCGACGATCGTCACTCGACCTTCCATGCGGTCCAGGGCGTGGGCATAGGCCCGTTGTCGTAGCGATCGTTCGTGATCGCGCAAGTCGTCCCACCCAACGGCCTCCAGATAGTCGAGCGCGACGGTCAGCCCGTAGGCACCCGCCACGTTGGGTGTTCCCGGCTCGAATCGGGCCGGCGCTTCCCGGTAGGTGATCCGGTCGGGGAACACTTCTTCGATCATCTGCCCTCCGCCCATGAACGGTTCCATCTTTTCGAGCAACTCAGGCCGTCCCCAGAGGACGCCGATTCCGGTAGGTCCGAGCGTCTTGTGGCCCGAAAACGCCAGAAAATCGACGTCCAGCTTGGTAACGTCGATGCGCAGGTGCGGCGCGGATTGGGCCGCATCCACCACCACCAACGCCCCTACCGCGTGGGCCCGGTCCGCGATCTCACGGATCGGATTGATGGTTCCGAGCACGTTCGAAACGTGGGTGACCGTGACCACTTTGGGACGTCCGGCGAGCTTTCGGTCGAGATCGTCGAGGTCCAGTCGGCCCTGGCCGTCGATATTGACGAAATCGAGAACGATCCCGCGATGCACGCGTTGCAGGTGCCAGGGAACGATGTTCGAATGGTGTTCCATGAGGGTTGCGACCACGTGGTCGCCTCGGTGGAGAAACGTCGTCCCGATCGACGACGCAACAAGGTTCAATGCCTCCGTCGTGCCCCGAACGAATACCACTCCGCCCGTATCGGGCGTGTGCAAGAACTGAGCGACGCGCTCCCGAGCGTGTTCGTAGACGTCGGTCGCTTCTTCTGATAATCCATAGACTCCCCGATGGGGGTTGGCGTTCCGCGTCTCGTAGAATTCCTTCTCGGCTTGGGTTACAACCGTCGGCTTTTGGGAGGTCGCCGCCGAGTCCAGGTAAATGAGGGGGTGGCCGTGAAATGTGCGGCGCAGGATCGGAAAATCTTCTCGGAGACGCGCTACATCCATCGCTCGATCCTGGATCCGTGGACGTTGACGGCCGTCGGCTCAGGAAGGAGATTGAATTCCGAGCTTAACCCAGTCGTATCCCTTCGCCTCGAGCTCATCGGCCAATCCCTTCCCTCCGGAAAGGGCGATCGAACCATCGACCATCACATGAACTGAATCAGGCTTGACATATTTCAGAATGCGTTGGTAGTGGGTGATCAGCAGGATCCCCGCATCGGGGCGATGCAGCTTGGCGACGGTTTCACCGACCGCCTTCACGGCGTCGATATCCAGGCCTGAATCGGGCTCATCGAGAATGGAAAACAGCGGCTTCAGCGTCGCCATCTGGAGCACCTCGACTCGCTTCTTTTCCCCCCCGGAAAATCCCTCGTTCAACGACCGCTTGAGCAGGGAATCGTCCATCCCTAGGTATCCCAGATGGGTGCTCAGATCTTTGCCGAATTGTTCGGCGTTCGCGTCCTCGATGGTATGACGCTGCATATAGGAGGTCCAAAGGAATTTGGATAGGGAGAGCCCGGAGACCTCCTGGGGGTACTGGAAGCCGAGAAAGAGGCCTGCTTTCGAGCGTTGATCGACCGTCAGTTTGAGCAGATCCTTGCCGTCGAGCAGCGCCTCCCCTGCCGTGACCTTGTACTTCGGGTGCCCCATCAGCGCGTACGCGAGCGTGCTCTTCCCGGACCCATTGGGACCCATCAAAGCGCTCAATTCGCCCGTCCGGAGCGTCAAAGTGACCCCCTTTAGGATCTCCTTTCCAGCCACCTCAGCGTGGAGATTCTTGACCACGAGTGCGTGCTCGGACTCAGACGAAGCGCTCATCGACCGTCTCTTGACTTGACGAGCCGATACCGTTATTTAAGCATGGCGTGGTGTCTAAACTCTTAGCACCACTATTGGAGGGAAGGATGAGCGCGGCAGATGTTCGGCCCCTAGAAGGAACTCGAGGAAGGATCCTCGAAGAGCTCGCCGGCGCGCCGCGAACAGCTCGAGATCTCGCGAAGAAACTGGGAATCCAAGAGAGTGCCGCGCGCGGGCACCTCGAGCGTCTCGAAGGGCGTGGGTGGGTCGTGCCCTCCTTCCGACGCGAAGGAGTTGGCCGTCCGCGGAAGCGCTACATTTTGACCCCGTCGGGACAGGAGCTGTTTCCGAAGCGGTACGAGCTCTTGCTCGACTCGATGATCGAGGAGCTCCTGGCACGGGAAGGTGAAGGATTCGTCGCCGCCTTGCTGGCCGAATCCGCTCGCCGAATGGCCCGCCAAGTCGCCGCGAAGATCCCCGCCGATAAGCCGACCGAGGATCGTGCTCGCTCGCTGGTGAAATCGCTCAACGAGCTCGGGTTCCGAAGTTCGATGGAAAAAACCCCGGACGGAGAGATCCGGATCTCGCGGACGAACTGCGTCTTCCGGCAAACGGCCTTGACTCACACCCACTTGCTATGCGACGTCTTCGATAAACACCTCACCGAGGCGCTTCTGGGCGAGGTCGGCGTAGATCTGCAAGATTCGATCAGCCGCGGAGGGATGCGATGCACGCATCTGATCCAGCTGCGGTGATCTCGGCGTCCGAGGCTCCGCGGAAACGTACCTCCGTCCGGCCTTCAGTCGCGAACTCACTGTTGGGTTCGATCGGAAGAACTCCCCTTCTGTCACTCGCGGGGATCGCCTCCGATTCCGCCAGTCCGTTCGGACTTTGGGCGAAAGCCGAATTCTTGAACCCGACGGGATCGGTCAAGGACCGGGCCGCGATCTCCATGGTACGACAGGCGTTGGACGATGGGCGGCTGACCCCGAAGCACACGCTCATCGATGCGTCCAGCGGCAATACGGCCGTAGCTTATGCGATGCTGGGGGCGCAACTCGGGTTCTCGGTCGAGGTATGCTTACCTCGAAACGTCCATCCCGAGCGGCTCCAGCGTATCCAAGCGTACGGGGCTCGGATTGTATTTACCGACCCGCTCGATGGAACCGATGGGGCCCAGCGCGAGGCGCGCAAGAGATCCATCGAAAACCCCGACCAGTACTTCTTCCCTGACCAATATAATAATCCGGCGAATCCTCAGGCACATTACGCGACCACCGGGCCCGAGATATGGGAACAGAGCCAGAGACGCATCACGCACTTCGTCGCCGGAGTCGGGACCGGCGGAACGATCTCAGGAGTCGCCCGGTTTCTCAAGGAACAGAGGGGTTCGGTGCGAGTCATCGGGGTTCAACCCGCCGGTCCGATCCACGGCATCGAGGGATTGAAGCATATTCCGAGCGCCCTGCGTCCCTCGACGTACGATGAATCGCTCATCGATGAAACTATTCGAGTGGAGACAGACGTCGCACGGGCGATGTCGCGGCAATTGGCCCAGGACGAGGGATTGCTTGTGGGAAATTCATCCGGTGCGGCCGTATGGGCGGCACGGGAAATCGGACGTGCCTCGCCCGGCGCGGTCGTCGTCACGATCCTTCCAGATCGAGGCGATCGAGACGGGAGCGTGGTCGGCGCATGACAACGATCCACCTTCCGCGCGAGGCCCTGGCGCAGATACAACACCACGGCGAGGAATCGTATCCCGAGGAATGCTGCGGATTCCTTATCGCACGTGACCCGATGCGCGTGGGCTCGCCCGTACGTGCCGTCGACCGAGTCGAACGCGCCGCCAACCGCGTCGAGGCCGAGCGCGGTCGAAGATTCGTCATTCGACCCGACGAACTGATGCAACTCGAGCAGCAGTTAGACGGGACCAACGAAAGGGTCGTGGGCTTCTACCATTCCCACCCCGACCACCCCGCGCGCCCTTCGCAGTTCGACCAGGAACATGCTTGGCCTTGGTACATCTATGTCGTGCTCTCCGTGGCCCAGGGGAAAGCGGAAGACGTCGCCGCTTTCGAGCTCGACCCTGCCACCCGCGAGTTCGCGGGACTTCCTCTCTCCTTGACCGGGCCGGAGGGACTCCAGGAGCTCCCGTCGAGGTAACCGAGAACGTATCAAGACGTGAGCCACATCGAGGGAGGAAACGGAGGGTCGATGGCGAAGGTCCAGATTCGAATTCCCACCCCGTTACGTAGCTTTACTGCCGGTCTCGCGCAAATCCCGGTAGAGGGGAGCACGGTTGGCGATGGGATCCATCAGCTCGTGGCCCAGCATCCCGGCCTCGAACGCCATCTGTTCACCCCGGATGGCAAGCTCCGAAGCTTCGTGACTGTGTACCTGAACGAAGAGGACGTACGGTATCTCGAGCGCGACGCAACTCCGCTGAAGGATGGAGATACGGTCTCTCTCGTACCGGCCATCGCCGGCGGCTCTGCGGATTCGCGCCGACGGGCGACCACCGAGCGAGCGGCCGACCCCGAAGCAGCCGCTCCCGCCGGTGCGGACGTCCCTCTCACCGCGGACGAAAGGCTCCGGTACAGCCGACATCTCTTACTGCCCGAAGTGGGCGTGGCCGGCCAGAAGGCGCTGCGTGCGTCCAAGGTCCTCGTCGTCGGGGCCGGCGGACTGGGAGCCCCAACGACCCTCTACCTGGCCGCGGCTGGTATCGGCGAGATCGGCTTGATCGATTTCGACACTGTGGAGCTCTCGAATCTACAGCGCCAGATCCTCTACAGCACTTCCGATGTGGGTCGCCCGAAACTCGAGGCCGCTCGGGAGCGTTTGACGTCGTTGAACCCGGGCGTTACGGTCGTATCCTACGAGGAACGCCTTACGTCGCTCAACGCCCTCGAGATCCTCGGCCGCTACGATGTGATCGTCGACGGAACCGACAACTTTCCCACCCGTTATCTCGTGAACGACGCCTGCGTCCTCCTCGGGAAGCCGAACATCTATGGATCGATCTATCGATTTGAGGGGCAGGCCAGCGTCTTCGACGCGACCCGTGGTCCTTGCTACCGTTGCTTATATCCGGAACCCCCGCCCCCCGGGCTTGTACCCTCCTGCGCGGAGGGAGGAGTCCTCGGCGTTCTCCCGGGGATGATCGGGGTCGTCCAAGCGATCGAGACCATCAAGGCGTTGCTCCACATCGGCGACCCGCTGGTCGGCCGTCTCTTGCTCTTCGACGCACTGGCGTTACGGTTCCGGGAGTTGAAGCTGCTCAAGAACCCCGACTGCGTGATTTGCGGGACGCACCCCACGCAGACCGAACTGATCGACTACGCCGCCTTCTGCGGGGTTCCGGCGCCGGGCGCTGCGGAAGTCCCTTCGGGGCTTCCCGAGATCACCCCGGAAGAGCTCAAAGCACGCATCGATGCCGGGGACGCCCCCTTCTTACTCGATGTCCGCGAGCCGCAGGAGTGGGAGATCGGCCACCTGCCGGGCGCCACATTGATCCCGCGTCAGCAACTCCCCGACCGAGTGACCGAGCTCGCACGAGCGCGAGAGGTCGTGGTCTACTGCAAATCCGGGAATCGATCGTCCCAAGCGACGCGCTTCCTGATCGAGTTGGGGTTCAACAACGTCCGGAATTTGACCGGGGGCATCGACGCCTGGTCACGACGGATCGATCCGTCGGTGCCGCGCTACTGAACGCGCATCGCAATGGCGGCCCCGGCATCTGTGGTGGGGTCGCCGACGTCGGCGGCCAGCCGCCCCGAATAACTGCGCACGCGGCGCGAGAGTTCGCGGGCGAATCCGGGGGGATCCTTCGGACTGATGAACAGCGGGATCGCCCCCGCCGTGATGAGCAGTCCCGAGGTCGTCGTATACACCGCGTCGAACTTGCCGATCACGGGACTCCACACCCGCCCGCGCCACCCCCAGGAACCAAAGAATCCTACCATTCCCAGATCTCGAAGATTTCCATACTCGATGCGCCGAATGTCTTCCAATTGAATTCGGCGCGATCCGAAGAGGCGCCACGCGACGAAGCGGTCCGCGTCGATCAGGTACCGGGTGGAAAGGTATCGGGCCAGGAAGATGGCGATGATTGCCAGGACGACCTCCACGCCCCAATTGGCCACAAGGCCGCCGCCATGGAAGCCGACGAAGATCAGGATCAAGGCCAATACCACGTACACGATCATGACCCCGGCCGAGAGCGCGGCGTGCTGGCCGTAGCGATCCGTCATGGGTCAACGTACCTCGCAAGAGAACCGGTGGTTCTCCCGATGGGCCCCAGAGAACGATGGGAGGCAGTCAGACGAACCGACAAGGTAACTGGACCCACCGCGACGCCCAAGATAAGGAAAATCGTCAATCACCCGACAGCCCCCGACGCTGAAACCCAGAAAATCGAGACGATCTGCCGGTCGTGCGGGCTGCGGCGAGGGGGTTGCGGTCAGCTCGACGGGGGGGCAGTCGGAGCGGGTGCCGCGGCAGCTGGGACGGCCCTGGCCTGTCGGACGGTGATGGAAGCGACCAAGAAGATGATTGCCGCCACGAGGTCCAGATATGCCCCAGTTCCTAGCGAATCCCCGGCGTAGTACATCATGATGTACGCGAATACAAACGCGATCAACCCCCATACGAAGGGGTAGGGGCCGAAGGAGCGAATCAGGAGGCTGAAGGCTGACGAGACAATCATGGCGGGCCAGAAGAAGAGAACGATCGCGAACGCGACCAGTACGATCGGATTGGATGTGGAGGCTTTGTACAGCGCCGCCCCGAGCGCGCTACTCATTCCCAACGCCGACCCGCCCTGGGTTCCGTAAACGTACAGCGCGTGATAGGAGTCGGTAAGGAGCGTGAAGTTCGAGCCGGAAATCACGAACCAGGACAAGAGGCCCGCGATGAACCCAATGGCCAAGCCGATGACGGATAACACGGCGGGGACGATTTGGCTGGGGTGTTGGATCGTCGGCGCCTCGGCCGAAGTTGCGGGGGCCATCAGGCCGGCGATGAAGGCTTAGAATATAAAGCTCGTCAAATCGACGGCGCTCCCCAAGGCGCCGAGGCCGACAAGTTCCCCCCCGGGCCGATCCCCCGATGCAGGTTCGAATCTCCCCTTCGAGAAAAGCTCTCGCGATGCGGCTCGATGGCCTCTAGTACCGCAGGATTCTCGGCGACACGATGGGCGGCCGTTGGCGATTGCTTCGATCTCCCGGCTGGCTCGCCGCAACCACCGTGGTGCTTCTGCTGCTCGGAGGAGCCGCGACAATTGCTCCGTTCGTGGGGGCAGGCCATTTCGGGTTCACGGAACGGTCCCCGGTTCGCGTTCGGAACTTGGCCCAGGCTTCCGATGCGCTCTCAGAGGAACCTCGGAGGGAAGATCTTCTTAATTCTGGGACCCCCGGCGTCGTGGCCACCATACCGGTCGGCAACCTCTCGGGCCCTGAACCGCCGGCCTTTGACCCTGCGACGGGCAATCTCTTCGTGCCGGAGTACGATACCGACAACGTCTCCGTCATCCACGGCGGCTCGGAGCAGATACTGGGCACCGTCGCGGTCGGAGTGAATCCGATTGCCGCGCTCTATGATCCCTCCAACAATCTTGTTTACGTCGTGAATGCGGGGAGCGATAACGTATCCGTCCTCTCCGGATCGAACGACTCAGTCGTAACTTCGATAGGGGTTGGTTCCTATCCGGACGCCCCCACGTTAGTCCCTGCCTCGGGGAATATTTACGTCTCGAACTTCGACTCAGGCAATGTCAGCGTAATCTCGGCTACTACGGACCAAGTGACTGCAACCATCGCCGTGGGAGACGAACCCGACCAGCCCGTGCTCGACGCGACCAACGGCGATCTGTATGTCGCGAACGACCTCTACGTCAGCGTCATCGACCCGACCCAGAATACGATCGTCGACACGATTCGACTCCCGACCAACCTCGGGCTCAATCCCCCGGCGTTCGACACCGCCACCGGCGATCTGTACTTCACCGAAGCACTCGCCTCGGGCGTGTTGATCCTCGCCGGTATGAACAATTCCTTCGCCGGGAACGTCACGGTCGCCGCGCCCTCCGGTTCGACTGCTGTTCTCGACCCGCTCACGGGCGATCTATACGACGTAACGAACGAAGGGACCGGCATCGCGTCGAACATTACCGTGATTGCGACCTCATCGAACACTATCCTAGGTTCCATTCGCACGCCAGGAGTCCCCCAGGCCCCGGTTCTGGACGAGTTCGACGGCAACCTCTACGTTCCCGAGCAGAACCAGACAGATCTATTGGACGGGGTAGGGGGCGGTAACGTTTCGGTCATTAGTGGGCTCGAAGTGGAAGCGACCCTTTTGGTCGGAGTAGATCCCTTGACGCCGACCTACGACTCCACCAACCACGACGTGTACGTCGCCAACTGGGACTCCACGACGCCGTCTACGGTGAGCGTGATCTCCCCCACTGGGACTTCCAGCGCTGAACCGCTTACGATTGACTCGTTCACCGCGAACCCAAGCGTCGTACTTGAGAACCAGACCACGACCCTTTCCGCGGTGGCGAGTGGAGGCACGGGAGAGTACGGATACTTTTTTTCCGGCCTCCCGCCTGGATGTTCCACGGAGAACGTCTCCTCCCTGTCGTGTGCGCCGGGAGCGCTCGGGTACTTTACGGTGAATGTGACCGTCTCCGATAGTGCGGGTCATACTGTCCAGCTATCGACCGGGTTGGGGGTCGTCGCAGCGCCCGCCCCCGGAACCTACGACGTGGTGTTCGAAGAGACGGGACTACCGGCGGGTCGTCTCTGGTCTGTGACGGTGGCTAGTTCGCCCCGCGCCACTTCCGTCGCCCCACTCCTGACTATCAACGAGCCCAACGGATCCTACAGCTATGCGGTCGGAAGCGTCGCGGGGTACTCGGCAACTCCAACTTCTGGGACATTGCGCATGGCAGGGTCAACCGTCATTCAATCGATAGACTTCCGCGCAAGTTTCGGCAGCGAACCCTCCAACTCCGGATGGCTGGGGCTCCCCAACAGTGAGGGAACCTGGCTCGTGGGCGGTGTGGTCGTAGTCGCGATCGCAGTTGCGTTGGCGTGGCTCTTTAGGCGGCGACACGGAGACAAATCCGGCTCTACAGATTCCTCCTCGAAGGCCTCCCGGGAATCGATCTACGATCCGCCCCCACCTCCGCCATCCTCGCAGGAACGGCGCGTGCACGCATCAGGGATGGGGGCAGCGTTGCCTCCCCGCCTCTCCGCGCGCGCGACGCCAAGATATTTTCGCGATGTCCGACGTTAGCTGGCGGATTCGTAGTAGTATTCGCCGCTCGCCCGCTGCTCGCGGTCCAGTACCGACCCTTCTCGATTGATCCGGGGTCGCAACGTTTCCGCATCACGCCGGAAGGTGATCTCCACCTGCCGCAACAGCCGGTTCATCCCCTCCCGCATCGGGAAGGGGCCGGCTCCTTCCCCTCCCGCTTCGCCCCTCGCCGAAAAGACCATCAGCGCGTCGCTCGCGAGGTCGAGAAAGTAGACGTCATGGTCGACGACGAGCGCGCAGACCGCCTGTCGTTCGACCTGTCGCCGGATCAGCCGGGCCATCGAGATCCGCTCGTCCGCGTCCAGATAGGCCGAAGGCTCGTCCAGGAGATAGAGCGTAGCGGGCCGCGCAAGGGCGAGCCCGACCGCCGCCCGTTGCAGCTCGCCGCCGGAAAGATCCGGAAGCGCCACATCGAGAATCCCATCCAGGTGCAGGCCGGGGACCAGCTCTTGCTCGAACAGCTTTCCGTCGAATGTGGGGTCCCCGGCCAGCGCTTCCATCCGCTCCCGCAAGCTCGCCGGGCTCGTCGCCTTCAGGTACTGGGGCTTGTAGCTGACCGTGACGCCCGGCGGCGGGGACCCTTCGCTGGGCGGCTCAGCGCCTGCCAGCATTCGCACGAAGGTGGTCTTCCCGGTCGCATTCGGTCCGACGACCCCGACGGTCGCTCCCTTCGACAACTCCCCGGCCCCGACGGTCAACTCGAAGTGTGGGAACTGCTTACGGAGCGCCGGAAAGCGGACGAGCGGGTTGCGCTGACTCCCCAGCTTCGGGGGATGCGCCACGAATCGGACGGGAGTCTCGCGGAACCGGACATTCTCATCCTTCAGATACCCCGTCAAGTAGGTGTTGATCGCCGAACGCATCGGAAGGGGGTGCGAAATCACCCCGAACGCCGCCTCCTCGCCGTAGACCAAGTGGGCCTGGTCGGCTAAGTAGTCGAGCAGTGCCAAGTCGTGCTCGACCACGATGACGCTCTTGGTCTCGCCCAACCGACGTAGCACTCGGGCGATCTCCAATCGGTGGACGATGTCCAGGTAGCTGGACGGTTCGTCGAAGAGGTACAGCTCGGCATCCGTCGCGAGCGTGCGGGCAATCGCCGCGAGCTGGAGTTCACCCCCCGACAGCTCTTTGAGCGGTCGGTCTGCTCGCGACCCGAGC
Source organism: Thermoplasmata archaeon (assembly GCA_049300255.1). Classification (GTDB taxonomy): domain Archaea; phylum Thermoplasmatota; class Thermoplasmata; order Lutacidiplasmatales; family UBA184; genus Lutacidiplasma. Next base: position 58,332 of record JBAQJJ010000039.1, on the reverse strand, counting down.
CCCACCGATTCCAGGGCAGCCGCAGCCCCGGTGCCACCCTGCGCGACCCAGCGAGCGGTCGAGCCGTCTTCGTCCGCCAGACGATCGACGTACTGGGGTTTCAACGCGGTACGGAGCTCGCCCTTTCGAATGCGTTGGAAATGCGCGTAGAGCGCCGTGCCACGAAATCGCTCGAGCACGTGGTTCCAATCGCCCGGCTGTTCGTACCGACCGAGATTCGGAACCTCGACACCGGCCAGGATCCGCAACGCGGTAGATTTTCCGGTGCCGTTCGGGCCGAGCACGCCCGTGATGCCGTGGGTCGGCGGTAAGGGAAGGCGATACAGCCGGAACCCATTGTACCCGTACCGCTGAACGATCTCCGCTTCGTCCGTCTCCGGCGTGTTGAGAATCTTGATCGCATCGAACGGACACTTGTGAACACAGATCCCGCACCCGATGCAGAGGGTCTCGCTGATTATCGGTTTCCCTACCGGGCCCTCGATGATGCACTCTTGACCCATGCGAACGGGCGGGCAGTACGCCTGACACTCCCACTGGCATTGCTTGGGGTGACAACGGTCGCTGAGTAGGATCGCGATCCGCGCCATGGTCAGGCCGTCGTCTGGTCCGAGACGACCTTCCCGTCCTTCATAACGAGGTGCCGGTGGGCACGGACCGAGACCAACGGATTGTGCGTCACGAGTATCACCGTCGCGCCCGTGCGCTCATGCGCTTCCGTCAGCAAGTTGAGAATCACTTGGCTGTTCGCGCTGTCCAGCTCGCCAGTCGGCTCATCCGCGAGCAGGAGACCGGGCTGATTCGCGAGGGCGCGAGCGATGGCAACCCGTTGTTCCTCTCCGCCCGAGAGCTGGTGCGGGAATGCCTCCGCCCGGTTGGCAAGTCCGGTCTCCTCCAGCAGTGTGTGGGCCCGTTCGCGGCGCTCGACAGCCGGTCGGCCCAGAGCCCGCATCGGCAGTTCGACATTCTCGCGCGCGGTCAAGCTTGGGAGCAGGTAGAAGCGCTGGAAGATGAATCCCACTCCCGTCAGGCGAAGTCGCGACCGTTCGCGATCGGTCCGGTCGGCCAGGGACCGCGCATCCCACCGGATCTCGCCCCGCGTCGGAACGTCGAGCAATCCCAAGAGATTCAACAGGGTGGTCTTGCCGCAACCGGAGGGACCTTCCACGGAGAGAAACTCCCCCGGTGCCACCGTCAGCGAGACGTCGGTCAGCGCGCGAACTTCCTCGGGTCGGCCGGCACCGTAGACCTTGGAGACCGATTCGAGCTCGAGGCGAGGAGCCGCCAATCGCTTCAGCGCAGCGCCTCCACGATGTTGATGCGCAGCGCGGCACGGGTCGCCACGCTACTCGCGAGAATCGAAAGGCCGAGCACTCCGGCCACGAGCGCGAGCAAGGTAACGGGGTCAAAGACCGCCAAATGCGCGGCCTCTGCGACCGCCCCTCCCGCGTAGCGTCCGAGGAACCAGACCGCAACGAATCCGGCGACGACGCCGACCACCGCGCCGCTGCCGGCGAGGAAGAAACCCTGCTCGACCATCTCGAGCGCCACGGCCCGATTCGGAACGCCGAGGGCACGTCGAATTCCGATCGTCCTACGTTGCGCTTCTACCCGGCGCAGCAGGACCAGCGCCAAGAAGACGAGCCCGACCGAAAGACCCACGGAGGAGAGGGCGAGGTAGAAACCCGTCAAAACAGCCGTCGCCTGCTGCAGCTGACTCGCTTGTTGAGACAGGGTGCTAACGCCATAATTCGGAACGATCGATTGGATCTCTTGGGCCACGTGGTTGATTGTGGCAAGATTCGTCGACTCCGCACTAACCAATGCAACTTGGATCGTGTCGGCGCTATCGAGAAGGGTCGAGTTCGGGCCAGACGTCCGGGCATAACCCGTCAATTGCTGGAGGTCCGAGAGGGGCAGCACGGCCGCATACGCCGCGGTCGCCCCGAGCCCGAGAGTCCCTTGCGGAACCCCGAATGTTCCCGTGACCATGTAGGTGGTCCCCAGGGATCGATTCGCCGCGGGGGCGAGCACGATAGGACTCCCGATCGCCACGCCGAAATTGTTCGCAAACGGAACCGAAACCAGGACGTCGAGTGTCGCAGAGCCGGCGTATGATCCGTTGGCGAAATGGATCGCGTCAGTGGGGTCCCCGAGCGGGAGCGGATTGGGGAAGAGCGATGCATCGGGGCCGAGGGTCGCGGAAAAGGCCGCGGGGATTACACCTTCAGCGAGAAGGGGAGTGGCGTTGTGACCGCCGTAGTAAGCGTCGATCGCCAAACTGAGGACGGGGGAGGCGGCCGCTACCGATCCAAGTGCTGCGAACTGGCGAGAATAGTTATGGGCCAACCCGATTCCGTGCTCGCCGGCGGCGCTCACAGCGATCTGATACCCTGAATCTTGAAGCTGCGAGATCTCATGCTGGGCGACGCCGCCTCCGACTGAGATCAAGATCACCGGAAGGGATACCGCCGCGGCGACGGCAGCGATCGCCAAAACGGTCTGAAGGCGCAGGTGACGCCCACGGCCGGGACGGAAGGACTGGGTCATGGAGCTCGGAGCTCCTCGGCGACCGGGAGTTGCATGGCGCGACTGGCCGGTAAGATCGAGGCGATCAGGCCAATGAGAAGGACCTCGCCGAGGCCGGCGGCGATCACGGCGGCGTTAAAGGAAACGAAGGAGAATCCCGCGGGAAGACCGCTGACCAGGGCTTGCAGGAAATGATTGAGCGCTTGGGTGGCAACATAGGCGATGGGCAGTCCGATCGCCAATCCTCCCAGGGCGAGGATGAGCGCCTCCTGCACGACCAACCCCCCCACCGCACTCCGAGGAAATCCCACCGCTCGCAACAGGGCAAGTTCGCGGCTCCGGTCATCGACCGACATGAGCAACACGGTCATCGCAAAGAGCGTCGCCACGACGATGCCGATCAAACCGATGATCACGCCGAACGTTTTGTAGAGATTCACAACGCTTTGGATCGCTCCGAGGATCTGGCTGAGCGTAATGAAGGTCAAGCTCGGGAATGCCGTCGCGAGCCGCGCTTGGTCCTGGGCGGGGTTCGTTGGGTCGAAAAGATGGATCAAGATTAGGGACGCATAGTCGGTTGAACGGGAGGCCCCTCCGATGAGGGATTGATATTCGGAGAGGTAAAGAAAGGAGATCAACGCGGACGGGATCAGCCAGAATGGGCCGGATATCCCCACCACCCGGAAGGCGGTGGCGCTCGAATACCAGCCCGGGATCTCGCTCGAATTCGCCGGCGTGCTCAGTCCTAGCCAGACGAGCCCCCCGAGGGAAACGTGCAGGACCCCCGCGAGTCCCTGGTCGAGGACGATCTCGTGCGTCGCGGGTCCTTGGTAGGATCCGTTATCGTAGTGGGGGTCACCCGTTTGAGAAAATCCCGGACCGCTCAGCACCAAGGGGGTCTCGATCCCCGTGTTGTCCGAGGGTATCCAACCGATTGCGGCTGCGGAGGTAGGGAACCAACCCGCTGGGATCCCCGACCCATTACGGGTTGCGTTGGCCGCTTCATACAGCGTAGAGTTCCCGAAGACGAGATCCCCCACCAGCCATGGACTGACGGTCTCGACATTCGGGTCCGCCGCGGGGATCTGGGAGACGGTGTCGTGGGCTTGAGCCACATAGGGATAAGTGCCGTTCTCGACTGAGGTGCCGTGACTCGTACCTATGAGATCGACCCCGCTCTGGGTGGCGAGTTGTTCCGCGCTGGATTGAATGCCCGCGGAGATCGCCAACAGGATGACGACTAAGGCTGTCGCGAGCCCGATCCCTAACGCCGTAAGGATCGAACGGCCCGGTCGCCGCCGAATCGCGTCGAAGGCGTAGACCACCGTTGCCTCCCGACGCCCCGCTACGGAAGGGCGCGCTTCCGAAGGTCACCCATCGTGGTGTGATGGGCGGCTTCGACATTGTACTTGTGAATCGATTCTTCGCTCACCGTTCGTACGCGGACCCCGACCGCGTCGGGGAGATCGGGGAAACGCGCGGGCAAACTTACGAGGAGATCGCGCACTACGTCTTCCACGAATTTGGGCCGTCGATGGGCATCGAGAACGACCTGCGCCTCATCGCCCCGTTTCAAGATCGCATAGGTCGGGGAGGACTGGGCATGTTCGATCGCATCGAGCATGATATCGGCTTCGATGTCCACGGGATCGGCGGCCTCGAAATCCAGCCGGGTTCGATTCCGTTGATTGTGGGTGATGATCGGAAGATCGCGCAGGCTCGGATCGGCCAGAAGCGGGAACTCGATCGTAAGCTTCTCCCGGGCGGTCTCCATCGCGCAAGGGCACGCCGTCATGCCCACGGCCCCGGCCCCGATGCTTTGCACGACCCGCACCGATCCGGACTCCAAGCGCGAGGCACGTGCCTCGGCAAAGAGCGAGAAATTCTCGAAGCTCCGGCGGTCTTCCGAGATGCCGCGTCGCAAAAAGTACTCGGCCTCGGCTTGAACGGAAGCTTCCGTGGCGTACGTATGGCGGACCAGCAGCTCGCGCGCAATCTCCGAACAGGCGGATTCCAGACTCGAAACGGGGCGTGTGACCGTTTGATCCACGAGCTCCGCGAGCAGTTCGGCGTTGCGAGATAGGTCCGAACCTTTCCGGTTCGATGGGAGGTCGACCGCCACCGCGAAGGTAGCGCTCAGGGTGATGATGCGCTCGGGTCGCTGGACCGAGATTGGTTTACGAATCTCGGAGACCCCGACGCGGCGGATCATCAAGCGGTCTTGCGTCGGCGCCATGGCATGGACGTCCTTCATCGAGGAACCCACCAAGGGTCACTTTAAACGCTCTTCCTGCAGGGTCACACTGGGGTAACTCTGCGGCGCGCGACAGCTTATACGCGAATGGTCCCTGCTAGGGACAATGTCCGACAGTCCGGCCGCCACCGCCCCGCCCGCCTCGCCCGCTCCCAGCGCTCCGGGGCCTAGTTCCGTTGCGCCGACGGCGAGCAACGTTCCCCAGATGACCGGAGGCGTGTATGCGGAGCGAGAGGGAGCGATCGTGAAGCAGCTGAAGAATATCTACGACCCCGAGATCCCGATGAATATCGTCGACCTCGGACTCATCTACGGATTCGATTGGAAGGAGGACTCAGTAAATCTGCGCATGACGCTGACCGCCCCCGGATGTCCTGTCGCGGGGATTCTGGCCGATGAGATCAAGGCGGCTATTGAGAAGGTCCCTGAGGTCAAGTCAGCGACGGTCGAGATGATCTGGGACCCTCCCTGGACGCCGGACCGCATGAGCGAATTCGCGAAGCGGCAGTTTGGTTATCTGTAACGTTCTCGCGGCGCGCAAAGGGTCGCCGGGGTAGGTCGAGGGCATGGCTCGCGAATTCTACATGGAGGACGCCTACCGCCAGCGGTTCGAGACGGCGGTGCTAGATGATCGCGGCGACCGCCTCGTCCTCGCCACCACGGCGTTCTATCCGACCGGCGGGGGCCAACCTTGCGACACAGGAATTCTCCGGACTCCGGAGGGGCGATCGACGCGCGTGATCGAGGTCGCGAAGGGGCCGACCGGGATCGAACACGTGCTGGAGGGCCCCTCGTTTCCGCGCGGCACGACGGTAGACGGGCAGATCGACTGGGATAGGCGCTATTCTAACATGCGGTATCACACCGCGCTTCACATCTTGAGCGGCGCTGTCTTTCACCAGTTCGGCTCGGGTATCACAGGGGGCCAGATCTATTCGGATCGCGCGCGGATGGACTTCTCCCTCCCGGATTTCAACCGAACCCTCGCGGAGGACCTGATCGCGACGGCGAATGCCGTCGTGGCGGAAAATCGGCCAATTCACGTACGTTTCTTGTCGCGCGAAGCAGCCCTCCAGGACCCCTCGCTCGTCCGGGTGGCGCAAGAGCTCATGCCGGAGGTCAGCGAAGTCCGCTTGATCGATATCGAAGGCTTCGACGTACAGGCCGACGGAGGAACCCATGTGCGCGCAACGCGAGAAGTCGGGACCCTTGAGCTGGATAGAATCGAGAACAAGGGCTCGCGGAACAAGCGGCTCATCCTACGGCTCGGACCCGCTCCAGGCCCCCGCTAGCGCCGCGCCGAGCTCTTATGTCCGCCCGTTCCTCCCGCGCACGCATGAAATCGAAGGACCCGTACGACGCCGAACTTCGAACGGAACGGGCCATGAAAGACCGCTTCATGTCCCACCACGTAGAATCCCCCTTCATCGCAGAGAATATCCCCGGATTCGTCGGACTGAAGTACTTCCCTATCGACCCAAAGTACCGGACCCGCGCCGTATTGGAACGCGTCGCCACTCCCGAAGAAGCATACCTACGGACCAATCGCGATGGACAGGCCGTCATGCGGTACTTGGGCGACCTCACGTTCTCCCTACACAGCACAGCGCTTCGATTGCGGGTGTATCATGCCGGCGAAGGGATTGGCACCTCCGTGTTCGTACCGTTCCGGGACCTCACGAGTGGACGCGAAAGCTACGGACCTGGGCGCTACCTAACCTTCGAACTGAACCAAGACGACGTCTACGACATCGACTTCAACCGCGCCTTCAATCCGTACTGTGCGTATACCGACGCCTACGAGTGCGGTTTTCCACCGGCGGAGAACGATCTATCGGTTTCGGTCAGAGCGGGTGAGAAGGCGTGGTCCCCCGATCGGAACCCACGGACCCCGTCCAGCGCCGTCATCGAGATGCTAAATCGGGTCGCCCCCCGTCGCCCCAAGGCGGCAGTCGCCGCGCTCAAGCGGGCGAAGCGGACTCGAAGCCGCTCTCCTTCCGCCCGGGAGAAGACGCGCGTTAAGTCTCGCTCGTGACCTTGGCCCCACTCCCCCCTCCAGCGAGCGAGTGCACGGTTGCCCTCTCAGTGCACGAATTCCGCAAGCAGTCCGTTCAGAACGAATTGGACGGCGACCGCCGCCAGTAGCAGGCCGAGCACGCGCGTCATCGCCATAATTCCCACTCGCCCGATCTTCGCGAGGATTCGCTGTCCGTAGCGGAGGATAAAAAAAGTGGCCACGGTCGTAATCGCGATCGCCACGAATGTGCCCAGGATCAGGACCGGGTTGCTCCCGGCATTTCCCTCGTAGATCATGACCGTGGAGATCGCCCCGGGGCCGGCGAGGAGCGGAATCCCCAACGGAACGATCGCGATCTCATTCCGTCGGGACAGGGCTTCCTCCTGGTCGGTGGCCGAAAGCCGGGCGCGGGAGATCCCCCCTTGCATCAGCATGTCGTACGCGACAAAGAAGAGCAGGATCCCGCCGGCAATCTCGAACGCGGCGAGGGTAAAGCCAAATCCGGCGAAGAGGAAGCGCCCGACGAGCGCGAACAGCGTGAGTACGGTCCCGAGCACTACGACCGCCCGCGACAGAACGACCCGTCGATCGGATTCGGAGAAGTCTTCTGTCAGTGTAACGAAGAAGGGGAGAGTGCCGATCGGATCTACGATCGCGAAGATGCTCCCGCTCACCGCGGCGTAGAAGGCGAGATCGTTCATATCGGACCGAACTCCTACCGATCCCGTCTCGATCGGTCGGCGCTTACCGCCCCCTCCGTCTTGAGGGTTGCGCGCAGGGTGCGGCTTGGCGGCGCACCCTACGAACGACTGAGCTCGAGGCCGGACCGCCATCCAGCGCCCCGGCGCGGACGATTCGTGGCGGTCGGAGTGACTCGACCGCGCTAGGTTCGAGTCGTCCTGTTCGGCCGCCGCGCGCTTCGGGAGGTCCGAGCCTTGGCCTTGGCCCTCGGCGGCTTCTTGATCTCGACGCGAGGGACGTCGGGTACGTTGCGAGCCTTGAGATGCAGCGTCACCGACTCTTCCATGGGATTCGCGAGCAGGAGCTGGTATTCCCCCGCGCTTTGCGGATCGAAGAACACTCGGGCGCGCCCCGACAAGCGCACACGTTGCACGTAATGGCCTTCGTCGTCCCCGAGCATCAAGACGAAGCTCTTCGGCGTACGCGGCTTCTCGAGATCGACGTCGATCTCGCACGCGGGAGAATCCAGCCGCAGCCCGATCCGAACCGTAGACAAGGGTTCGAGCACGAGGAATCGCGGTAACCGCCAGAGGACCAGGGCCATCCCCCTTCCCAACCGCCCGGTGAGAAAAGGCTAGGGGTTCGGTTCGAAAGATGCGACCACGTTAAATCACGAAGGGCGCTCCTCCGGCGATGGCCGCGAAAAGTACTGCCTACGCAACCTGGGAGCACGATCTACTGAAGGGAAACGGGACCGTACGGCCAAACACGGGGGCATTCGGCACCCTCCCGGTTACGTGGTCCGCCCGGGCGGAGCAACATAATGGGAAGACCAGCCCAGAAGAATTGCTCGCCGCCGCGCACGCGAGCTGTTATGCCATGGCCCTCTCGGGGGGACTCGCCCGGCAACAGAAACCGGCGGATCGGCTGAATGTCACCGCCACGGCCACTTTCGACAAAGTGGGCGACGCATGGAAGGTCACGACGATGGACCTCTCCGTCACCGGGAAGATTCCGGGAATCACAGCCGAGCAATTCGAGCAAGCCGCGCGCGCGGCGAAGGACGGATGCCCGATTTCGGGAGCTCTACACGGGAACGTTCAGATCAATTTGACCGCGAAGCTCGAGTAGGGCGGCTGCCCCTCCGATTTTCCCCCTATCGGGACTTCGCCCAATCGATCGCCGCAACACGCGCCGAGGGCCGACGCACGACACTCACCCCGGAACGGGGGTCGGAGCCTCGACTATCCGAACGACGGTCTTATGCTCGCTAGCGCCCCGAGCGAGCGAGACATCGACGGCGCCCCCGATCGGGAGACGCGCAAGCGCCTCGAGCAGGTCGCGCAAGGAGCGAAGTGGCTGCTCGCCCACCTTTAGGAGCACGTCCCCCGGCCGAAGGCCCGCGAGGGCCGCCGGTCCCCCGCGAGCGACTTCAGCGAGCAGGATCCCTTCCGTACGAGACGTCCGGAATCGTATCGCGACCGGCCGGGAGAGCGTGACCGCCGAGATTCCCAGCCAGGGCCGAACCACTCGCCGACCGGTCCGGAGCTGGGAAGCGATCGAGCGAACTGTATTGATCGGAAGCGCGAATCCCACCCCTTGGGCAAACGGTGCCATCGCACTGTTAATGCCGACGACGCGCCCGGAGAGATCCGCGAGAGGGCCTCCACTGTTGCCCGGGTTGATCGCCGCATCCGTCTGGATCAATCCCTCCAAGACGTAGTCCGCTCCTGGAAGCGGACGGCCGAGGGCGCTCACGATGCCGGAGGAAACCGTAGGACCACCGGGTAACCCCAGCGCATTCCCGACGGCGAGCACGAACTGCCCCACCCGCAAGGTCTCCGAATCGCCCAGCTCGGCGGGCCGAAGCTCCTGCGGCGTGACCCGCACGAGTGCGACATCCGTCGCGGGGTCCTCCCCGATCAACTCAGCGGATAGACTCCGACCGTCGGGAGTTTCGACGTGGATCTCATCCGCATCGTGGACCACATGATCGTTGGTGACGACGTGCCCTTGGCTGTCGAGGACGAACCCGGAGCCCGCTCCTTCCGGGACGAGCTCTCGACGCGCGCGCCGACCCCCCTCCTTCCAACGACGGAGGCCTACGACGCTCGGCGTCACTCGCTCGACAGCGCCGATCATTTCCGATTCGAGCCGCCCGAGAGCCACGGTCCACCTCCCCCGAGAAGCAGCCTAGGGCCAGGGAAATGGGACGGGGGGTACGGGCGACGGGAAGGGGCCCGATCCGGGTTGGGAGGGGAGGGGTGTTGCCGCCATCTCACTCCTTGAGAAGCTGGTCGATCTTGGCGAGGATCGCTTCCTCGCTCTTCTCACCCTGGCGACCGCCCTCCCAGCGGGCGTTCACCAAATCGACGAGCGACTGGGCCAATTGATCCATCCAGGGCCCTTCCTGTTGATCGAATCGCTTCTTGATCTTCTCGCGCAACAGTTCGTTGTAGGCCTTGTAAGCGCTGAAGACCCAAGGGCCGATGTGTGTTCCTTCGTGGGTTTCCGAGTCGTGGTGCCATCCGGTCATGTTTCTTTCCTCGCTGGACTTGGCCAGCAGGAACGCTCATCCGGCAATCGGGGATATTGACCGGTCCCTTCGGAACTCGGTCACACCATCTGGTCCCCAGTTCTCCGAGTCAGGTCGCCAGTCGAAATCGGAAGGGGCGATCGATCCATCGCTCTGCCGGATCGCCTCGAGCCCCCGCGTCAGCAGGTCCCGTGCGGCCGATTCGATGGCGTCTGACGGAACGCTTTGCGTCGGCATCTCGACCATTACTTCCAATCGGCCCTTGCGCGCTCGCAAGAGGACGTGGCCCGGCGCTCCATCGATCGACCACACCAGCCACGGATCCCCCGGATGCTCGTAGATACCCACCCAGCGAAGACGACCGAACCAACGCCCGGCCAAGGCACCAAACATGCCGGGGCGGTCGAAGTGAGAGGGAAGGGCGACCGACGCGATTTGTCGCAGGTGAGTCCGGGGGCTCGCGGATACGGCTCCCGGATGGTCACTGAGGGCATAGGTCCGATCGACCCGTTCCACGAGCCCCTCACGCTCGAGCCGCTTGAGCGCCCGAATGAGCGATTCGGGATGCGCTCCCAACGCGCGACGCAATCCGTTGAAGGCCAACCGTCCGCTATGAGAAGCCAAGAGTTCTACCACGCGCTCGTCGAGTCGCGGGTTTGAAGCCCCTGCTTCTCGCGAATCGTCACGACTCATCGATAGAGATTAGGCACGTGGCGGTATATTCTCTCGGTTACCTCAAGGTGCCCTTCTGAAGGGCCCCCCAACCTCGACGGCTATCCGCCCTCAGAAGTCGCCCAAACTCCGTTGCGTTCCCTTGGAGCTCTTGAGAGCATCCGAGCGCGAGTCTGCAACCTCGGTAGGCGAATCGCCGACAGGCTCGACCTTGCGATCTTGCTCCGGAGAAGAAGTGGGTCCGATCGAGGCCTCCATCAAAACGGAGACCGCCTCCGAATCCGAGTCTCGATGCATGAGCCAACCCACCTCTTCCGGCGTCAATTTGAGCCGGTGGACTAACGCACGTCGGATGGCCTCCCAGCGGTCCGAGGATTGACCAAACGGTGTCGGAGAGAACACCTCTTCGAATACGGGGAGAAAGTTCTCAGTACCCTTCTCGCGAGAGAGGTGAAAATTTTGCCGGACGCTTCGGAGCACCGCCGTGCGAATCTGACGGGACATCCGGGTCCGTCCCATCTGGCCGAGGAATTGTGGGAACGCCACGGGTCGTCCGAGCGGGCGGGGGCGATCGTTCAAAGTCTGTCCGACGCCACCCGTCATGAGCTCCGATGCGTAGCTCCACAAGCTCCACACTCGGTACCGTCGTGCACGGGACAAGCAGTGCTCGGCCGCAGCCAGGACCTCGAAGGCCTCGGCTCGGGAGCTGGCGGTTGTAGCGAAGCGGGGGAGATTCTCCTCGATCCAGGGAAACAGATCGTCCGGCGTTGCGTCCAAACGCTCCTGGATCTCCACCGAGCGGAAGAAACGAGACGAGCTGAGCGCTTCGTCGGTGATCTTGTAAAAATCCGTTGTCTGATTCCGATCTCCCAAGAATGCCGATGGAGGGGTTCCCGCGGGTAGCAGCGTGATCGCCTCGAGATCGTTGAGCGCGGCGCGGAGGTCTCCTCGTGCCCGCCGTGCGATGAGCTCGATTGTGCTCGGCTCCACGTGGATTTGCTGGGCGCGAGCAACGCGGTCAAGCCACTGTGCCATCTCCGAATCGGCGACTGGATAGAAGTGAATGCGAGCCACCCCGTTCCGGAAAATGGGGGAATACCGAGTCAGGGGACTTTCGTCATTGACCGTCAGGACGATCGGCTGGCGACTTTCGCGGACCAGTCGCGCGATCGCGCCCATGCCCCCGCGATCGGTGAGATCCTTCGGCCGTTCGCCCCCACGCCAATCTTCGATGTCCCGACGTGCCGGCCCCAATCGACTCCAATTGGCCCGTCCCGGGCTCTGAGGAAGATCCGTCCAAGATCGGAATGGCTTCGGCGCGTCGGGCTTTCCAAGGCCCCAGGCTTCAGAGAGCGCCTCAATCGTTTCGTACCGCGTCCGGAGAAAATCCCGGAACGCGACCGGCGCAGGTCGGGCACGAGCTTCTTGCGCACGCCGGCCCGTGAGGCAATCGGCTTCGTCCAACAAGATCAGCGTCCGCCCCCCTTCCTTTGGGCCACGGTAGGTCCCGGAATCCCCCAGCGTGTGGGTCAGCGAGGCCCTGCCGGCCACCTGTTCGATGGCGGCCTCGTTCCGGGCATCGGAGGCATTCATCTCGACAACCGTCCATCCTTGGTCGTGCGCTAGCGCGAGCGCAGCGCTGGTTTTTCCGACTCCCGGAGGACCCGAGAGGACGACGGCACGGTAACGAGGAGCCCCGTCGGAGACTAACCAGCGCTTGGCCCAATCTTGCAGGTCCGATCTCGCCCGGGCGTTTCCGACCAGATCCGCGAGTCGCGTCGGTCGGAGGCGTTCGACGAGCGGGGCTTGCCTCACGGGAGTCTCGCGCGTTAGCACGCCGGGCAGTAACCCGACTTCGACTTAAGCGGCCTCTACCCCTCAGCAGACTTCGCGCGAGCCCCTGAGGAAGAGGCTTCATATCGGGGCTAAGTCCCCTCACTGCGAAACCCTATGGACGAGCGCCTCTCTCCTGACGGCCGGCGAAACTCCGGCACGGGTTCCAAGGGTCCCATCCTCGGAATCGAACTGACCCAAGGGATCGTTTCGGGAGAAGGAACCGGCCGACGGACCCGCCTTTTTCATCGCGCTCTATCCATCGGGATCGGGATGTTCGATCTCACGGCTTCCACGACTCCCTTGCTGGACGCCCGCCTGATCAAGGACTCGAACCGAGAATTCCATCGGACCCTGACTCTGGTCGCGTCCGCTCAGGGGCGAGGGCATCCGGCGTCAGAGCGAATCGCTCGGTCGGAGCCGCCGGATTCGACTTCGGTCGAGTCGATCCCATCCACCGAGGCTACGCTGCTACACGCGATTGGGGAGAACGCCGGCCCAGAAGGTCGTCTTTGGATCGAGATATCGCCGAACGATTCCGAGAGCTCGTCGCACTCGGAACTCACGGCCGCTTTCCCCGCTCCTCTAAAGGGGGCGACGGCTTCGTGGGTCTTCCGCTGGGACTCTCCCGCAGAGCTCGATCTCGCCCTACAACGGGCCCGCCGACTCGGAGGGGCGATGGTCTCCGGGCCGGCCTCCCTGCTAGACCCGAGGGGGCCTGCCGCGGTCGCTGCGATATCGCCGCCCGGCGTTCGACCGTATTTGGCACGAGATCCGTTTGCGGGGGGACGTTTGGATGGCTCGCTGCTCGAAGCCGGAAATCTCGATCGGAGACCCAACTACGGTCCGTGGTCCCTCGAGCGCTTGCAGGAGGAATACGGTCCGGTCCTCGCGCTCGGTTTCTTAGCGAAACGTGGGGTGCGGAACCTTAGGGTCGCCGCCCTACAGTATATGCTCACGCTCCCCACCGTCGCCGGCATCGTGGTGCCAATTTCTACGGATCGTCAACTCGATGAGCTGGAGCGACTTCCCTCCGCACCACCGTTGGGGGCGGCGGATCTTGAGCGAATCGCGCAGCTCCAGACTAGGCGGCGCACGGCCTGAGCCGCGTCACTGGGAGGACATCCGGAACCGGTCGGGCCGCACCTGAAATATCATCGGCTCATCCTCGCCGCATGCTGGCGGTCGGCGATCGGGCGCCCGAATTCACGGCCCAGTCAACCCAGGGCGCCACGTTCAGCCTTTCCCAGTTACGGGGTCGACCCGTGATTCTCTACTTCTACCCCAAAGCACGGTCGCTGGGGTGTACTCGAGAAGCGCGGGACTTCGCTAGCCATTACCCCGAACTGCAGGCGCGCCACGTCGAAGTCGTCGGTGTATCCGTCGACACCTTGCCGGAACAGAGCCGGTTCTCGGAGGAATGTCGCCTGCCGTTTCCCTTGATATCCGATGCCGACAAACGGATCGCTCTTTCGTATGGCGTCCTCGGAGCGTTTGGCTACGCGAAGCGCGTGACGTTCTATCTCGATGAGGAAGGCCGCGTCGTCGATATTGTCCAGGGGATGTTGCCGGGGCCGCATGTGACTCGCGGATTGCACCACGGCGCGACGAGTGCATCTGCCCCCTAAGGAGCCCCCAATCGCGTTCGATGGATCCGCGCCGCGCCACGGCCCCAACACATCGTTGGGAGTTGCCCAACACCCTTTGGTAAGCATCAGGGGGCTGATTCAGTGAGTGGGCCCGGCATGGGACACCGAAAGAAGCTCAAAAAATCGACCAACACCACGACCGAAACGCCCGCATCGGCCGTGACCTTAAACATCAACTATAAGTTCGGGGAGCCGCAGATTCTTACAGCGTGCGGGCTCGCGACAAATATGCCCCAGTCCTTCAAGTCGCGGCGATCGTCGCGATCCTGGTCCTTAGCGGAATCGGGGTCTATTTGGCGGTGCGCCCAGGTCCGCCCCCGCCCGTCGTGATCGAAGGGATCACCTGGCACTTTCTGCAGGGAAACGATTCGGACGGTAGCTCCTGGCACGAGGGCCCGACCTACCCGTGGTTCGGGCCGGGCTTCAACGATAGCGGCCCGGTCTACCAATTCCCCCTGAATGTGCCGTCCGGCGGGATCTGGAACCAGACGCTCATTCTCGTCGACACCGATCTCTACGGTCGAACGATCTATTCGGTGACGTTGTTTCCCCAGGCGCAGTTGGTCGGTAGCTATCCTCCGCTGCCGGCGCTCTTCGAAGCAGGAGAGGATACGGATTGGATCATGACCATCCAAGTGACCGCCGCCCCCGGATCCGTGGTCTGGCTAACAGCCACGATCAATTGCCTAGGCTAGCGATCGCGCTGCCCTGAACCTGCCACGACTTTCGAGGTTCACCGCGATGCGGTTGCTGGAGCCGGCGGGGGCGACATCGCGGAGGAAGGGTTGAGCCGCGTCGCCGTGGCCATCGGCAGTCGGTCACGGGCGGGCGGTAGCTCGCGTGTCTGGCCGAGCTTGCCGCGTATCCAGTGGCGGACGTCTTGGAGATACATGTTATTGTACGGACATGCCCCGATGCAATCCCCGACTCCGCAACACTTGGCGCTCTTGAATTCCCCGCGGGTTCGGAAGTAGCACGGCATATCGACCAATCCGACCGGGCATGCCTTGGCGCAATCCATCGTCGTGCACGTCTGGCAGACCTTCTTGTCCTTCACCTTCAGCTTGAAGAAACTCACGCGGTTGAACAACGAGCTGAACGTTCCCCAGTGGCAGAAGCCGGTTGTCACGCAGTTGTAGTTTCCGATGTACGGGATCGAGACGAACATGACGAACCAGAGCGCTCCGAAGTACAGCTCGAACGGAAGGAGATTCGCGTCCAGGTCGGTGCTGCGAATCTCGACCCCGGGGAGGAGGTGCAAGTAGGGGAGGAAGGAAGTGGCAAACAGGGAGATCAGCGCCAAGCTCGAGGCGACCGTGTAGGCGGTCGAGAACTGACTGCCCGAAAACATCCGGCCCACGCGCGACGAGGTGTTGAAGCTCTTCATCGAATTGATCGTCGTGCCCTGATACATCATCGCGGCGCCACACATCACCGAGCACAGCGCCCGTCGTCCGAAGAGGACGGTGAGGACCCCGACCGAGGCATACATGAGTATGATCGCGGCGAAGAAGGTCGGCGCGAAGGGTCCGCCTGTTCGAATACCCATGCCCCAACCGAGAATCGGAATGTTCGCGAGCGCGGGGTCATGGAAGAGGGGCGTCGCCGACCAGAAGCTCGGGAGGTAGACCACGGCAATGGCGTACACTCCGATCATGAGTCCCAACCGGATCTTTTGCTCGCGTTCGTGGCTTTCGCGAATCTTGAAAACGACGAGGGCGGCCATCTCGACTCCCATCACGATCAAGAACCAAGCGGAAACCGTAACCGCCGCAACGAACCACATTCCGTCGTACACGGCATTTCCCACGACGGTCAACGCACTGCCCTGGAGTGGGGCGAATGGAATCCAGCCAATGAACGTCCCGCCGTACAGGTGGACGTCGATCAGTGCGCCGACGAATAGCTCGGCCACGAAGATGCAGAGCAGCAGCTGGAACGCCCAGAATGGCTGGAAGGGCCAGGCGACCCGTTCAGCCTCGTTCGAGGGTTGAGGGAACCCGATCACGCCAAAGAAGATGAGCAATTGCGCGAAGCTAGCGATGACGAGGACGAACGACGAGCCGAACCAGGCCCAGCAGAACAGGCCCGCCGCCGTGAATGCGGTCGCCGCAGCCACTCCCAACATGTACCGGGAGACGTCGCGGTCGAGCTGCTTGTTCCGATACATGAATTGCATCTCGAAAATGAAGAGCGCCACGATCACGGTGGTCGCCCCGTAAATCGCCACCGAAGGCCAATCCGGTAGCGGTAACGCGGTGGGCAGCAGGAAGACTATCGCCGCCTGGAACAGGAACATCGTGGGAAGCCCTCGTGCGAGCCGTTCCCGGAGAAGAATCGTGAGGAGGATCATCTCCCCCGCCGCGGCCCCGAGGAACCATCCCGAGGTGATCACCGAAGTCACCACCCCCGAAAGCCCAGCTCCAACGGATCCCGGATCGGAGAGCAATTCAAACGACCAGGCGAGCAGAAAAGCGATGACGAGTGCCACGCCGCCAAGCGCGAAGGCAACGGCGCGGTCGCGCAAACTTCCGCGGTGCAGCGGGGGAGCTTCACCGACGGGGGCCGCCGCCTTCGGTGCCCAAATCGAAGGAAGGCTCGCCACGCCAATCATGACGCCACCGATCGCCGAGATGAACGCGATCGGATCCGAGTCGGAGACACGGAGCGACAGTACGAGCCCCGAGAACATCGCCAGTAGGAGGGCCAGACCACCGATCGCCCCGGTCCGAACGCGTCGACTCTTTGCGAGCCAACTTTCCTTCAGCAAGACCGCCGTCGCAGCCGCGATTCCGGCAGCGATAGGTGCTAAGACGAGTTCAATTGCGGACACTAACTAGCCCCCCGATCGACGGAATTTAGTCGCCCGTGATTGTCGCAAACAATTGCGGTGCCACACAAGGAAACCCCGTTCGAATGTCGGCCTTGACTACCGTTGGCGGCCCCGCCGACAGGTCCCCTACCCGTCATGAAGCCCTCCCGTTTTCTCCCGAAGGACGTCCTTGTCGTGGTCGGGATCGCCGAGCAGCGAAGTCCCGTTGTACTTCGCCAATTCGAAGGTTTGAATGTTCGCCGCCACGACGCCGGACGGAAGCGGAACGTACGAAAGAGCCGCCGAGTAGTTTTGCGCTACGTCCACCATCCAGTAGACGAAGGTCACGAGCCAACCTGCCGAGCTCTGACTCAAATCGGATCCGTAGGTTCTGCCCAAGTCTTCGTAGATGATCACGTACGAAAAAGTCACGATAGGGTAGTTCTGCGATCCGAGGGTATTGACCAACGTGACGTTGGCCCAGTTCGCATTTCCGGCGGGTAGGCTGCCCCCAATCTCGGACGCGGCACTGGCGACATTCGTCGCGTTCGGCAGGACGAAGGCTCCCGCCGGGTTCTCCAAGGCTGCAAACGTAGCGCCGGCCGCGAGCGCCTCGGGGAGGCCCACATATCCGAGGCTGCCAGGAGTCCGTTGAATCTGGGTTAGCATCGCCGCACTACCCTGAACCGCAGTGCCGGATGGCCAGGAAACCGACTCGCCCGTTCCCTCAGTCGCACTCCAAACGGGCGTCGTTTCGGCGAGATAGCTAGTGAACGCGAAGGAGCTCCCTCCCCAATCCGTATCGTGAACCGGAGCAATGCTCAGGTTCGCCGGGAGGGTAATCCCGGGGTTGAGCGATGCGATGATGGAGGAGTTCCACTGCGTAACCTGGCCCAGGTAGATCCCGGCCAGGATCGACCCGTTTAGCATCAAGCCCTCCGGATTTCCGGGTAAGTTGTAGACGACGGCCACGGCCCCGAGGGTAACGGGGATGGTCAACGTCGCGGACGGTAGGTTCGCTTGTTGCGCCGAGGAAAGCGGAGCATCGGTGACAGCGAAATCGACCGAGAGCGCACTTAAATTTTGCAAACCTGTTGCACTGCCCGAAGCGCTGTACGCGATCTGCCCGCAGTTACTGTAGGAGTCGAATGCGTTCGCCCATTGACTGACGGCGGGGGCTGCGAAAGTCGAGCCGGCCCCGTCGAGCTGTACCGAGCCGGGACAGCTCGGCAGGCTGAATCCTGAGCCGGGTGGACTGAACCAACCCGCCCACCAGCCGTATCCGACTCCGGCGATCACCAGGATCCCCACGATCCCGGCGGTCCTCCAAAGGTTCGGCCGATCGACCTTCGGCCACTCGTCCCCCGGAGGATCGTCCAAGACGTCACTCCCGGCCCCCGTGGGGTCGGCTTCAAAATCGTGCGACAAGTCCCTCGGATAGTATCCGACCGGAGGCGCGAACCGGCCCTCCGTGTAGTAAAAGGCGAGGGGGGGCAGATAAGGGAAGCGGACCGAAAATCTGGTCGTTCTGGGCGCCGGAGGCGAGAGAATCAGCAAGGAAAGGGCTCGCGAGTCGCCAGAGCCGGCCAATGATCGGTCGGTTCCGGCCGATCGAATCAGTCGCCTTAGCCCGCCTATTGTTGAGCCAGGAGCGCATCGAGTTTCGTGACGGTGTTCCAGTTCCGGGTCGTTCCTCGAGTCCCCAGTGCTCGTTCGATCCGCGCCGTCGTCAATCGCGAAGTGCCGATTCCGTCGGGGTACACGATATAGCCGTGGGTCCGAGCTCCTCGAACGCGCTCCGACCCCGTGATCGACTCCTGCAAGGCAGTCCACGCAGGAGCCGCCGTCGGACTCTTGAGGACGAAAACGGTGGTATGGCCCGGATCTCGAAGGGCCTCGTCCGGGAAGGGGTTTTCGGAAACGACCGTGTGCCAGTCGGCTGGCGTCCGTACGAAGCTTTCCGTGCGGAGTCCAAATGACTCCGCGAGTAAGGTTTCGATACGCAGCTCGATTTCTTCTGGCCGGGTCAACCTACTTGAAAAGACGAAATTTCCGGACCGTAGCAGGGTGCGGACACGATCGAATCCGACGCGCCGAAGACTCTCGGCAAGAACGTCCATCTTGAGATTGGAAGTGCCCGCCAAGTTGACCGCTCGCAGCAGGCCCACGTACTTTGGCATTCGCGTACGACGGAACGCCCGAACAGATTTAGTCCCCCGGTGGGGCGCCTTCGACGCCCTAGGGGGCCGGTTAGAAAATCTCGCAGAGATCGATAAGCCCCCAAAGGGAGGATGCTCAGCACCCGCGGGTCAGATTCCTACCTCCCCAGATCCGGCTGCCGGCTCCGGGGGTCCTTACTCGAGCGTTCCCCGAGCCGCCAGAGAGGATTGAACTCCCGACCTGCTGATTACAAATCAGCCGCTCTACCAACTGAGCTATGGCGGCATGCGCCCAGTACGACGCCGGGTTCCGCGCATTTAGGGCTTCGCTTCCACCCCGCACATTTGGAATTGGGCTCGAAAGCCCCCAAGGCGGACAGCCCCTCTCGGCTAGACGCGAGGAACGCGCGCGGACGATGGCGGAACGCGATGATCGCGAGGGACGGCACGAGACGGACTTCGACCGGCGTCCTTCTCGGCGCGATTGTTATCTCGCTGCGTAAAACCTGGCGGAGGCAGACCGTGATGATGGGGGTCGGGGCCTCCGTCCTTGCCGCCGGTTGGGCGCTCTACATCGCCTCTTTCCCGGTAGCGCTCTACTACGCCGAGTTCATCGGCATCGTACTCATCTCCATCGGCCTGATTGCCCTGCCTCGGGTGACGACGACTTCGTCCGTCGCGGGGAGTGGGGTCCGTAAGAACGCCTAGAGACCCAGGCGGTCGGAGACTCCGAGGGAGAGGAGGACAGGGTCCTGCCGCCCCGTCATTCTCCCTTTTTGGTTGGTGCGAGCGGCGCGGCGCAGGCCGGACAGAACTTTGATCCCGCCGGTGCCGTATCGTGGCATGATCCGCAGACGATTCCGCCCTTGGGTTGACGCGGAATGCGTCGGACCGTGACCGCGGTCACGAGGACGCCGACAGTCAAAGCGACCAGGAGCGCGAACACGACGAATGCTCCGATCATCGCGTAGGTCAGATACGGTCCCAACGAGGACAGGCTAAATCCCGAGTTGTTGTTATTGTTCTTGCTACTGTTTCCCCCGCCGTTTCCGTTGCCACTGTTGTTGTCGTTGTTGGTGACAGTCAGGGTACTGGTCTGAGATGCTTTGTCCGGAGGCGATGCGCTGTCGAGAGCGTCCAGGTGGACGTTGTACGAGCCCGGACTCGTGGGCGTGCAATTGAACTGAAGCGACGAGCTCGAGAGCATAACGGGGTTGCTGCTCGGTCCACATCCCGGGGCGGTGTTATTGAACCAGAGCTGGAACGGAGGGGTCCCGCCCGAGAGGGCGACCATCCCTTGGGTCTGGGTGTCGGCCGCCAGAGTGTTCGGAGAGAACGAAAAGTCAGTAATCTGGAGCGACTCGGCGGATGGGGTTAGGTGATCGAGGGGCCGAACCGAATTCTGGTCCGTCGAATTCATCTCTCCCGAAACGCTGCCGAGCACTAGGAGGAAGACGATCCCTCCCAACAGCAGCGTCAAACTGATTCCATACCGGCCACCGGAATGAGACACCATCAATGCGCATTGATACGCACCACTATCTAAATGTATGTTCGCTCCGTGCCGGGGCGATCGAAACGCAGCCTTCGGCAGGACGGTGGCTGGCTCACCAGAACCCAGACCGCCTTGACGGGCCCCGACGGCGGGCGCGTCGGAGCCGGGGGTAGGGGTCGACGGCGGAGGTGCCGTATGATGGCGGCCAAGCGGTTCTGTAACCTTGTCGGGACCTCGGGCACCGGGCCCCGCCCGGTCGACCGTTCAGCAAAACCCGAAGCGTTACAGTGCGGACCCTGGTTAAAGAAGACCTGGCTTCGCCCGGGGCAACGGGACGAATGGGTCCCGAAGGTGCTCCAAGTGACCGGGAAGCCTCTGGGCCCGGAAGCTTTCGTGGAGGCGGTCCGTCGAGAGACGTGACCTGCTCATCGCGGTCATCGACACAGAGAGAGCGACTAGGATAGCGTGAGGGGAGCATGAAGCAGAACGATGTATGCAGACTCCGGGGATGGCGGGCCTCGCGTCTAGGGGGAGACCGACTCCGGGGTCCTATAGCCTGATTACGCGAGCGTTACCAGCCCCGGACGCGGTCACTTCTGCCCTTATCCTTCGCGAACACTTCAGTCGCACACGGGGTGCGCGGAATGACTGGGTGGTACAAGGCAGTGGACGCCAAGGAACTTCCCCAGGGAACGATGAAAGGAATCGAGCTTGCAGGTGCCAAAGTCGTCTTGGTGCACGGATCCTCGGGAATCCGCGCCTTCGACGACCGGTGCGGTCACATGTCCACCCCCATGAGCATCGGAACGTTCAAATCAGGTGTGATCAAGTGCGCGCTCCACTCCGCGGTTTTCGACGCCGAGACCGGCGCGGTTCGCGGGCAGCCCCAGATGCACATGCCGGCAGCACAACTTCCCCCCGAGATGATGGAAGCCATGGCCAAGATGGGAGAGATCATGGCGCAGATCCGATGCGAGCCTCTCCGACCATATCCGGTCGCGGTGGAAAGTGGCCAAGTAATGGTCTACGTTTGATGCGTCTAATGCCCTAGTTTGGGTTTGAAGCAGGGCGCCCGCAGCCAAGGGAGGACCGCGATCAGCGCGGAGGTACCGACGCGAGCAGGTCAGCCGTTCGGCTCGTCAGACTCGGCGCTTCGAGCGGAGCGTTCCAGGTTTCGAACGATCTTGGCGAGAGCGCTCGACATGACCTTGCGTTCCTCGGCGGTCAATCCGGCGCCCGTCGCGCGCCTGAACCGTCGCGTCGCTTCCTCGATCGGTCTCTTGACCGCGCGACCCCGGTCCGTCAGATAGAGGTGAACGCGGCGTCGGTCGACTGAGTCTCTGCGTCTCGTGATGAGCCCCGAGTCTACCATGTGGGAGGACATCTTCACAACGGTGGGAGCCGCTATCCGTAGCTTCCGAGCGACCTCGATGGGCGTAAGCCCATCTTTCTCATACAGTGCCCAGAGGATGTGGTTCTGCCCGCCGCGGCCTCCGTATTGCTTCATGATCTCATCAACGGCGGACCTAGACAGCTTCGCCACGCGGACGAAATCGTCCCAGAAATCGGGGGTCGCCACGAGTCTCCTGCTGACCTCCTGTCGCGCTAACCCTTAAGTCCATCCCATGCATTAGCCGGCTAATGATTAGCCGTGCATTGGACCGGTCAGAACCCATTCTCGTCACGGGCGCCACCGGCAAAGTCGGCTCCCACCTCGTTCCTCGGCTTCTGAGCCAGGGTCTTCAGGTGAGGGCCCTCGTTCGTCCTGGACCCAACGTCCAAAAACTTCGAGACCAGGGAGCGGAGGTCGTGGAGGGAGATTTGCTCCGGACTGAGTCCCTGGACCTGGCCCTGAAGGGGGTGGAAACCGTGCTTCACCTCGCCGCGTTCTTCCGAGGGGCTACGCCAGAGCAGGCTCGTGAGGTGAATCTGGTGGGTACCGAGCGCTTGGCGGTTGCGGCCCAACAGGCGGGTGTCAAGAAGTTCATCTTCGCCAGTACCAGCAACGTCTATCCCCCAGGATTGAATCGCCCTGGGCGAGAAGGCGATTCCCCGGGTCCGGAGCCCCCCTCCCATCCCTATCCCGCCTCCAAACTGGCGGCCGAGGCGAAGTTGATGGAGTTGGATCGTGAGGAGGGCCTGGGACTCTGCATCCTCCGATTCGGCTTTGTGTACGGCGAGGGGGACCGTCATGTCTGGGAGATGATGCCTCACGTAGCTGGATGGAATCCGGCGCGGCGGATGCATTCCGTTCACCACGCCGAGGTGGGCCAGGCAGTGATTCGGGCGCTGTTTCGGGGTACCCGGGACGGTAAGGTTTGGAACATCGCCGACGACGCACCCATAACCATCCTCGAGTTGATGCGACTCGCCCGAGTAACGGATCCGTCGCCCGAGAGATTCGCCCTGCCGTTCGATCCATGGGAGGGCGTCATGGACACGCGACGCGCCCGCGATGAGCTGGGTTTCCGGCCGCTCTACCCTTCGTGCTACTCGGCCTCGGACGCGGGAGCCTTCTAGTGCGGCGAATGACGGGACCGCACAAAGCGCGCGAGGCTGAGAATTGACGGTGAGGTGGGGGTGGAGCCGCGATGATATGATCGTTCCCGGTAGGAAAGGCTCGCGTCGAGCGGCGAGAGCGAGCCGCGAGCCTGGGTGCCCATCATGCCGCGAGGCCGAGCGAGACGCGAACGAGCGAGCCCCCGCCGGCTTGATGTGGGACGCGCGCGGCCGATGACATGACCGCAATCAGCGCGGGTGGTGAAGGGCCGACCTCGATGAGCGCGCGGCGAACAGAGCAGCGAAGCGAGCTACTCATTCTCTTAGAGCGAGCTGAGGCCCACGGCCACGTTGCCTCCGCGGCTCTGAACCGTGTACGTTTGAACCGGACGGGTCGAGCGACGGACGAATATGTTCCCGCCGACCACGATCCCGGAATCCAAGCGGAATTGCGCGCCATGTTTGCTGCACGAGACTACCCCGTCCTTGACGGGACCATGCTCCAAGGGGGCGCCCCTGTGCCCGCACTCGGAGGCGAGTCCGTAGAGCCGACCGCCTACGTTGAAGATCGCGACTGCTCTCCCCTCAACTACGACTCGAGTAGACTCGCCGGGGGGTGGGACCATCGTATCGGTCAAGACCCACCTCGTGCGAGTTTCCTCGGTCGGCGCATCGTTCGTAAGGGGCTGCGAGAGATCCACCGCGGCTGTCTCGTCCATCGCGTCCATAGATACCTGTAGATCGTCCCAAGGGTCGGATCCGCCGACGGGATTCTGGTCTGAACCCGACAACGATTGCTGAGGATTGTCGGGTTCTTACAATTCCGCGACCAAGGTCGGAACACTCAAAGGAGTCAGCGGTACTTGCGGAGGGACGTGACCCGGCCCCCGTTACAACCTGAGACACTCGACATCGACATGCTCCGTGAGATGTACCGCGAGGGAGCGGTCACCCTGGCGGGAGTTGACCCCCGGTTGAACGCGACCCGCATTGCTCGAAAAATCCGCGTCCGCCGCGCTCGGGTCGCGGGTCGACTAAAGGCGTGGACCGACAGTGGATTCCTTCGGCGATACGACGTTTGGGTCAACCCCGCGCTATTCGGTTGGAAGGGGGCCGGACTGAACATCCGAGTCCTCCATCCGCGCGCGAAGGCCGAGCTGTTCTCCCGTCTCGCAGTCCTGGAGGGGGCGGTCTGGGGTGTCGAGTTCCTCGGGGAGTGGATTACGTTCAGCGTGATCACCCCCGACGCCGCCGCCCTGGAGCGAACGCGCAGGCTCATCAGTGGGCTCGTCGGAGTGCGGGAGGTGGACGTACCGCTGCCTTGGAGGGTGCTGCCACCAATGCGCGAGCTCTCGCCTCTCGACATCCGGATCGTCCGAGCCCTCCGTCAAAACCCGACCGCGATGTTGAGCACGACCGCCGACCGGGTCGGGATCTCGACGCGGACGATGACGCGGCGGTATGCGAACCTCGTCGAGAACAGGGACGTCTGGTTCGTTCCGGTTTTCGACTTCCGGGCGTTGAGCTACCCAGTTGTCGCGCTGGGGATGACGCTTCGGGCGGAGACCGACCGCAACTCGATCCTGCGGCGCATCCGGACGAGATACCCTCTCTCCCTCGCATTTGGTGAGATGCCGGGACCCGGGCCGGAGGCAGGCGGCCTCCTCTGCTTAGTCATGCCTCCTTCAGCGGCCCACTTGGAGGAAGTCGAAGGATACGTCGCGTCAATCGAGGGTGTCGAGGAGCTCGAGGCGAATGTAGTGGTCCGGTTGCACTCGTTCCCCGACTGGTTCGACCGACAACTCGAAGCGCTGGCGCGACGCCCGTCGTGAGTCTTGAAGGACGCGAGAGCCGTCCTTCGAGCGAACTTCAAGAAGGGCGCGCGCGGCCGATGACATTGACCGCGACAAGCGCGGAGGCGAGCGCGCAACAGAGGGTCCGGTGGCGGACTCCCGCTCAACCAGGGGGACGGGTACCCATCAGCATCAGATGGAACCCACTACTCACCTTGAAGTAGTCTCGTAGCTCAATCGCAAGCCTCGAGAGGGCTCTTCCATTCCGAACCGCGAACTCAAGCAGCGCCTTGTTGTCACCCATCAGGATTCGGAACATTTGCCCGAGCGGGAGGATCTGAATGTTCGAAAGGCCCGCCCTTTCCGCAAGCCGGCGAAGTGCGGAATCTGGGAAGTACCGCGCATGCATCTGCTCCACTCGCAAGGTTTGTAGCGCGAGTGAACTCGGCCGGCGCTTGAAAACCTTCGACTCATGAGAATACCTCGCCAAGGGCGCGTTCGGTCGTAGATAGAAGACCCGACGGACCTGGAGATTGCCGGCGTTGAATTGTTCGATGTAGGCGGGCTTACCCCCGATCGTCCACACGGTACGATATACCCTGCTCCCTTTACCGCGGGGCTTCGAGGGCGTCAACTCGTTCATCGCGTCAATCGCGACTTGCCCGCCGGGACGCAGTACCCGATAGATCTCGCGGAGCGACCGACCGGGATCCGTAACATAGCTCAGGGCTACGCCCCTGCTGAAGACAGCATCGAAGGTCGCGTCCTTGAAGGGCAGATGACAACCGTCTACCAATGCGAATCGAAGACGGCGACGAGATCTTTGGCGCGCAGCCTTCCCGCGAGCCTTTGTGATCATTCCGCGTGAAACATCCGTAGCGACGAGGCGACTGACTTCCTTGGCGTGAACGAAGGTACTACTTCCCGTTCCGCAACCGATCTCCAGAACGACCATTCCCCTCTTCAAAACCGAGGAAATGAGTACGTCTGCCTCGTAGTATTGGAATTGGTGCGCTCCTTTCCTGTCGTAGACCTGCCTTCCCCAGGACCCGGCCGTGTCATCCCAATAGGCCGCAGGGATGGGATTGAAGGAAGAGGCTCGGGACACGGTGACCCGAAGCTTTCTACCGCTTTCACCCTTTTTCAATCATCAAGGGCGCACGGCCCCGATGGAGGACGGCTATCGACGAGCGGCACCAAAGGTCGACTCCTCGATCCGCGATGGAGCGGAAGTGACTCAGGAGTAAGTGACTGAGAAATTCACTGATTCGTTGACCGGACAGGGAGCATTGGGCCATGGATTATAGAGGAGGATCTCGTAACTGGGTTGGGTCGCGGTGAATGTGCACGTGCCCCCCATGCCGAACTCGAAACATATCGGGCCGGGCCCCATTGAGATGTTGCCGGGTGCGTACGGATCCGTTTGGTTCGATGGCGCCGGCCCATGGCAGTTCGAAACCAGCACCACCTCCGGTGGCCACACGGAAAAGTTGGTCGGTCCGCCGGTATTAACGGACCAGTGCACTATCACAAACGCGCATTGAGGGGAGAGAATGAGCCTCCCGTTGATCCCGTCTCATTCAGCGTGTATAGGCCGGGTGTCCCTCCCGCTCCCAGTCGTTCGAAGACTCCCACGCCCCACGGCGAGGCAAGAGCGATCATGAGCCAAGCAATTCCGACTGCCACCGCGCCGGTGATAACGATTGGTTGTCGCCTCGACCGCGGAGTCTTGCCATGGCCGTGTACTTCGGTGGAGCGAGTCATGCACGTGAACTGGCAGCCATTGACACGATCCCGACACGCATATCCTTTGCAGTTACGAGTTCGTTGAAAGAGTCCCGTCCCGACTCTGATGTAATCCCATGCGATCGCGGGTATGATGAGGGGCGCGCGCGACCGATGACCTGACCGCAATCAGCGCGAGGAAAGAGCAGAGAACCGCGCGAAGCCGTGTCCTGAATGGAGACCCATCTGATTCCGGGGCAGGGGGCTTAATCTAACGGAAGTGGGTTTCGGGCCGTGGCCGCGACCCGACGACTCGCCGCTATAATGTTCACCGACACGGTCGGCTACACCGCCTCAACGCAAGCGGATGAGGGCCGCACGCTCGACCTGCTCCGCCAGCAGGAGGAGCTGGTCCGCCCGCTCTTGGCGGTTCACCAGGGGAGAGAGATCAAATCGACCGGAGATGGGTTCCTGGTCGAATTCGATAGCGCGCTGAAAGCCACCCAGTGCGCCCTCAGCATTCAGCGGCGGATCTACGAACGGAATGCGGAAGGGGGTCTCGTTCCGATTCAAATCCGTATTGGTATTCACCTGGGGGACGTTGTTCAGCGCGGTTCGGACATTCTGGGGGATGCCGTGAACATCGCGGCCCGCATCGAGCCGATCGCCGAGCCCGGGGGCATCTGCGTCTCCGGCGCGGTTCACGAGCAGATTCGAAACAAGATTCCCGACAAGCTTGAGAAACTCCCGCCGACAACGCTCAAGGGGTTGGAGGTTCCGATGGACATTTACCGGGTCGTGTTGCCTTGGGCAGAAGGGAGGAGCAGGGGGCTGTCCGAAGTCAATCGGAACCGGATTGCAATCCTTCCCCTCACCAATTTCAGCCCCGCCCCCGGTGACGATTACTTCGCGGACGGCTTGACGGATGAAGTCATTTCTACGGTCTCGGGGATCAGCGGTCTCAGCGTAATCTCTCGGACCTCCGTGATGAGGTACAAGCAGACTTCGAAGAGCATCACCGAGATCGGACGCGAACTGAGCGCAGGAAAGATCCTCGAAGGGAGCGTTCGGAAGTCCGGAAATCGGGTGCGGATCACCGTCCAACTGATCGATGCCGAGAGCGACGCCCATCTCTGGGCTCGGAGCTACGATGGGAGCTTGGACGACGTCTTCGAGACACAGTCCGACATCGCGCGCAAGATCGCCGAGGCGTTGAAGCTACCCTCACCTCGGACAGGAGGCCGGGCCGAGAACCCAGAGGCTCACACGCTCTGCCTTCGAGCTCGCGCCTTGTGGAACAAGAGGACTCGGGAAGCGAACGAGCAGGCGATGCTCCTGTTCGAAGACGCCTTGAAGATCGATTCGGACTCCGCCCGGGCAACGGCCGGGCTGGCGGATTGCTACTATACAGCTGCGGATTACGAGTGGATGGACCAGAAGGAAGGGTACGACAAGGCCAAGTCATTGGCAAGACGCGCTCTCGAGCTGGACGAGACGCTGGCCGAGGCCCGTATCGCCCTCGGCAACGTGATCGCGGTGGACGACTACCCCGGGGCCTTGGTCGAACTCGAGAAAGCGCTCTCGCTGAACCCCAGTCACGCGGACGCCCACCAGTCGTACGGGATCATCTTGCGGGGCTTGGGCCGGCTGGAAGAGGCGACAGAGGAAGCCAAAAGAGCCTACGAGCTCGACCCGCTTCCGCCAAGTCGAGCGGGTTTCCTGTTTACCCAGTACTTCTTCCTGGGACGCAATGACGAAGCGATCGAAATCTGCACCAAGATCATTCAAACAGAGCCCGGGTTCGCCTTCGCGTACATCGGTCGCGCCGTGCTGACATCCATCAAGGGGGAGAGGGAGGCTGCCTACAGGGACCTGCGAACCTACCGAAGACTCGTGCCGGACGAGATCACGTGTAAGAGTTTTCAAGCTCGAATCGAAGCTCACTTAGGAAACAAGGAAGAAGCTTCGCGCCTCATCGAGGAGACGCTAGCTCTCGTCGCCGAGGACAATTCCAAGGGGGGGGAGGCCGTTGGTTACCAGTTGTCTTTTGCATTTGCTCTGATCAATGATCGAGACCGATTCTTTCCGTTCGTGGAGAAACTGATCGACCGGAGACTCATGTCACCCGGCGAGCTTCGGGACCCCTCGTACCAAAACATGGCGGGGGATCCTCGATTCGAAGATCTGCTCAGGAAGCTCCGCAGATCGTATGGCATCTCGGACTGAATTCTCGTACGGTCGTACGGAAAAGCGCCGCCTAACCCCGGGGGTTTGTGGTGTCATCAAAGTGCCGACGCCGCGGGACCCAAACGCGAGTGTTAAGGTGGTCAGAGGACTGCCCGAGGTTAGGATCTATACCCGCCTACATGGTGGCCGATGTGGAGTGGCACGACGACGGTGCGCTCGCGAAGTATGTGGAGGGTCACTCCGAACTACTTGCGAAGTACGGTGGCGAAATCTTGGTAGGGTCTAAGAATGTCGAGGTCATCGAAGGGAACTGGAAATTTCGACAGCTGGTGATTTTCAAGTTCCCCAGTAAGAAGGATTTTCATGCTTGGTACAGCTCCACCGAATACGCCCCGAGGCTCGCCATTCGGCTGAAGAACGCCGATTCACTTATGGCAGTAGTCGGCGACCCGGAATGACTCGGATCATCGAGCCGTCGAGCGCTCCGCTTTTTCCGCCCGCTCTGCGCTTGATCTGGGACGTGATGGCCGAACCACAAGCTGAATCGTGGAACGTGGTACCGCCGGCAGCGGCGCCCTAAATGGGCCGCGGTACGACTGCGCCTAAGGAAGTCCATGAACGGATGTCGCTGGGTCAACGCCTGCTCGCGCGCTGCTCGCGATGATGTTCGCCTGCTCCGCGATCCTGTGGGTTTTCGCGACTCGCTGAAGGGGGGGCGGTTGTTCAGCACACGGAAGGACTCATCTTTGAGGGAGGTGTAGCGCCTCGTGCCGTGTGGGTACTGTTTCCGAAGGGAATCCAATTCATCCGCCAAGCCCTCGTAGTAGCAATCGTACTTCTCGCAGCGGGTCTCATCCTCATTGCACTTGGATGGTCCTTTTTCTGGGAACTCTGGTGCTTCGGTCTGAGCCTCGCAATGGTGGCCGTGGCTCTGTTGAGGACTTTCCGTACTCACGAGATGAAAGGCTGAACGCACTCGCGATGCTGTTCTCCGGGCGGAATCCGTTCCCTCGTGGTACTACCCCTACGTCAGCTTGGCTGAAGTGCCAATTCCGTACCAGTCCATACCACAGCTCCAAGTTCTCCGCTGCATTGATGCCCCGGCGCGGAGGATACATGGAACAAGGTCGTGTGATACCCAACGAGCCGCCGTGGGAATGGATACACGGTGACCGCGCTCGGGTGGCTCAGTTTCGGCTTATCGTCGGTGTCTCGCTGGGAGCGGGCATCCTAGTGTTGGCTTCGACAATCTTGAACATCCTGGGTATGGCCGGCGCCTGGTCAGGCCCGGCGGTTCCCTTCTGGGTAGGGTCTCCCGTCGTTGCCCTTCTGTTTCTGGTCGGGGGATTCTTCCTGCTCGGATTTGAAAGACGGTATCCAATCGTAAGTCAACTGGGAATCTCTCCGGTCGGAATTCGCATGGTTCTCCCTTTTCACAACAAATTGGCAGCGAACTGGGGGGAGGTAAAGTGGGTGGGCCCCGACTGGGTCGAGGTGGACCGGGGCCACGGTTCTCGTCGGTACAAGTTGACTGCGGACCAGATACACCGGCTCGCTCGGTTTACTCAACCTCTCCCAACCGGCCTAGAAGGGTCGCCACACTAACGAAAGGCCGGGCGATCGAGTGCGGGCTGAGGCCCGGTCGTGGGGGGGGTCGCGGAGTCGGCGTTTCCGAAAGCGCGTGGCGCGCTCATCGACACGGAGTGAGCGCGGAGGCCCGCCGAACGCTGAATCGAGGCGCGAGGCGGGTCGTATCGCCGGTAAGGCTCGCGCGGCCACGGCGTCCGCGCGAGGTTTAGCTGCGACCCGCGCGTTCGATGACACGACCGCGATGAGCGCTCGGGGACGCGTTGAGACATCCTCTCGACTGAATTCCTCGGCTTCGTCAAAGGACGTTTGACCACAGCTTTTACGACCGCATCTCTCTCTGGCCCTCGGGTTCGAGGGGGACGCATTGATGCCGAAACGTTGGCCCGGTCCCAGCTACGAAGTACGGTCGACTTTCCGAGCGCCTCTTCCCTTCGTCTATCGATGGTGCACCGACTACACACCGAGTGATGCACGCTACTCGTTAGAGGGCTACGACCGCCGGATCATTCGACGGGGTCGCCGCGAAGTGATCTTCGAAGACCTTTACGACACAAGGCAGGGTTGGATTTGGATTCGACGCGTAGTACGGCTCCTGCCCCCTGATCGCTGGCATGCTGATTCGGTGGGGAGCGATCGCGTGCTCTCAGTGGATTATCGTCTCTCGAGGCTCTCGGGGAACTGCACGGTGCTAACCATACGAGCCCGACGACGGCCCCACGGCATCGGGCGGAAGAACCCCTCGAAATTGCTGTGGGAACGTTCCGTTTCTGCGAATTGGGCCAGGTTTGGCCGGGCCCTTGAACACGATTTCAAGAAGAGCGGTTCTAAACGGACCCCAGGGCAACGCCCCCGCAAATGACCGGGGAGGGAACGACGACCGCGGGCCGCCGCGACCTTGAAGTGGGACGCGCGCGGCCGAGGGAGGACCGCAATCAGCGCCCAGTACGAGAGGAGGTCGTGACGCGATCGTGCCTCGCCCCGGACCCACCGGTTACGAGACGAACGCCTCGCGCGCCCCCTGTAGCGCACCGCTCCGCGTGGCGACGCGGACGAGCAAAACGGCGTGGACCCCTCGGTCAGAATCCGAGGACTTCATCGACCAGGACGACGGTCGCTCGGCCCGGGTTGACCTCTCGGGATATGATGAGTATCTTGTTGAGTCCGCTGTTCATGCCGTACGCTTGCAGCGCTCGCGCGTCTTCTAACGGGAGTGCGTACTCCCGCAGACGCTTCAGACCGTCCTGCAACGTGGGCACCACTTTCTGCGCACCTACGACCCAGATCACCTTCCCGGCGCCGTACGCATACGGGCCGACCTGGCTTCCGGTCGCCGAAGCGATGAGGAGATCGCCTTCCTCGGTGACCGCGTGCACACTCCCGACTTCGTACTGCGGGGACTGACTCAGCTGCCGGCCCTCCCGCTCTTGTGTCTTCCGGTCGAGGGCATATAGCCGCTTGCGAATCGAGTCGTACTTACCGGACTCCTCCACTTCCTTCGTGAGCCCGATCTGGGCCATGGTCTCAGACGTCGAAACGAGCACTTCGGAATGTTCCGGGATCAGCGAGACGACCGTTCGCAGCGCGTCAGCCCGATCGGGAACGACGAGCGCGTGAATCCCATGCTCTTTCAAGTGGGCTGCGGCGCGCTCCAGTTGAGCGTGCGTTGCGGGTCTATCGTACATCGGGTTGGGAACCAAACTGGATTTCTTGGATGGAGGGGTTGCCATCGTAGTACCTCGTGCCGAAATGACCGTGAGGTTACAAAACGAGGCGCTGAGAGCGTGGTAAGCAACCACGCCCATGGGAAGGCATAGATTCCCACTGGTCGAGTCTCCATTGATAACCCGACAGTTTACGGAAGACAAGATTGACGAGGTTCCGGGCGAGCGAACGGCGGTCTGTGGCCGACACGACCTTGATGCCGGGCGCGCGCGACCGAAGACGAGACCGCAATCATTGTCCGGTTCACCACAAGATGCGCGGCAATCTCTGGGGTACGGAATACCTCTTGCAGTACGAATTTCTAGCAGCGTCAGCGGTCACTCGGTTTTTCTCCGGACGTTTGCAGCGCCTGGAGTAATGGAAGAAACTCGTATTGGCCCACGTGGAGAGTGCCGTTGACAAAGAAGGTAGGCGCGTCGCCGACGCCTGCATCTTGGGCACTCTCGAGGTCCTCGTCGACGCGACGGGCAGCGGCTCCGGATGACAAATCTCGTTCGAAATCTTCCATTTCGATTGGTAGTCCCCGAGCGATCTCGCGAAATGCCTGGTCCGAAAGATCGTCTTGGCGTCCGAAGAGGCGATCGTGCATCAACCAAAATTTGCCTTGCAGTCCGGCCGCCTCCGCGGCCTCTGCGGCCGGCCTGGAGCGGGGGTGTATCTTCGGTTGGGGATAGTTGCGGAAAACAAAGCAAAGGTCACTCTCCAACTCCTTGACCAACTCGTTCACTGTTCCCAAGACATCCCGGCACCGCGGCGAAGTATAGTCGCCGTACTCAACGAGCGTAGATCGGGCTGATGGCGAACCGAGGCAGTTGTCTCGCTCCTCCACCGGGAGAACTAGTTCCGGCAGTTCTTCGTTCTGGTCCATGGGTCTCGTCGTTGGCTGAGGCGCGACCGCGCTTCTATCTTTCGGGCAAGGCATTCGGTCCCCGAAGTCGCCCGGCGAACCGTCTTTCGTTCGCTGCGCGCGTTCGAACAGTACAACCCCCCCCGGAAAGAATCTCCGGACTGCTCAAGGTCGGCCCACGAGTCACGTTTAGCGGTTCGCCCAACAAGTCTTGATGAGCGTTCGGGTTAGCAAGCATTCCGTCCTCTGGGAAGGGACTTCAGACCCAACTTGCACGACTTGCTGAGCGCGGGCCCCTCGACTTCCGCAAGGCTTCTTATCGCGGCGGGAGTGACCCGGAACGTGCTCGAAAAGGCCGGACCAGTGTCCGGAATCCGCGCGCCGCGGGGGACGAAGCTCGCGTGTCAGGGCTGGTCGCAGGAAGGAGCCTACCGGCTACTTCTCAACAATCTCGACCCGGAAGTCGCACGCGATCCCGCCCATCTGATCGTTTACGGAGGGCGCGGAAAGGCGGCTCGAAACTGGGAGTCCTTCCATCGGATTGTCGCCGCACTGAAAACCCTGAGTAACGAGGAGACACTTCTCGTTCAGTCTGGAAAACCAGTTGGAATTTTCCCGACCCATCCCGAAGCGCCTCGGGTCCTCATCGTGAACGCCATGCTCGTCCCCCGGTGGGCGACGGACGCGGTGTTTTGGGATCTGGAGGCGCGCGGACTCACGATGTACGGTCAGATGACTGCCGGGAGCTGGATCTACATCGGAACCCAAGGGATCCTGCAAGGGACCTACGAGACCCTAGCGTCCTTGGCGCGTCTCGAGTTCGGCGCCGCTGACCTCACCGGCCGGTGGCTACTTTCCTCCGGTCTCGGGGAGATGGGCGGCGCTCAACCACTCGCGATGACCATGCTCGGTGGGGCGGCCCTGATCGTCGACGTAGATCCGCGCGCCATAGCGCGACGTTTGGGGACGAAGTACCTCGATCGAGAAGCAAGGTCACTCGATGAGGCTTTGGCGTGGATACGCGAGGCAGTCCGGGAACGTCACGCGTTGTCGGTGGGATTGTGCGCGAACGCCGCGGACGTATACCCAGAACTGGCGCGTCGGTCGGTTGTGCCGGACATTGTTTCGGACCAGACGGCCGCTCACGATCTCACCGTCGGGTACATCCCGCGAGGGTTTACCGTGGAGGAGGCCCGGCGCGAACGGGACAAGGACCCCGATCATTACCTCGCACTCGTGCGAGAGTCCCTCGCCGTCGAGGCCCGAGCGATCCTCGAGCTTCAGGTGCGAGGCAGCAAGGCGTTCGACTATGGGAATAACTTTCGGACGCAGGCGCGCGAATCGGGCGTATCGAATGCGTTCGATATCCCGGGCTACGTTCCCAAGTACATTCGACCCCTCTTTGCGGTGGGGAGTGGTCCATTTCGATGGGTTGCCCTCGGCGGAGCGCCCGAAGACATTCGCACCATCGATCGGATGATTCTCCGCGATTTCGCAGAGAATCGACACCTCTGCCGGTGGATTGAGCTCGCGGCCGAGCGCGTGCGATTTCAGGGCCTACCCGCGCGAATCTGTTACATGGGTTATGGGGAGCGAGAACGCTTTGGACACCTCGTGAATGACATGGTGCACGACGGGACACTGGCTGCGCCCATTGCGATCGGTAGAGATCATCACGACACTGGGAGCGTGGCAAGCCCGTTCCGGGAAACCGAACGCATGAAGGACGGATCGGACGCGATTGCCGATTGGCCGATCCTCAACGCCCTGCTCAACGTCGCAAGTGGCGCCAGTTGGGTCTCGGTCCACCATGGCGGGGGCGTTGGGATCGGTAACTCAATCCATGCAGGGCTGGTCATTGTCGCGGACGGAACTCCCGGTGCGGACCGACGGATCGGCCGGGTCCTCCATAACGATCCTGGGATCGGAGTCGCTCGACATGCCGATGCCGGTTACCCAGAGTCGATTGCGATGCTCAACTCCGCGCGCTTTCGCGTCCCGCGGGAATCCGACCCAGGCCCCGGGTCCGACCGATGATTTGGGGACGGGTGCGAGATCGGCAGGGTCGCTCCACTGTAGAAGTTCGCCTAGGTTGGTTGGCGCGCGTCGTGTCTCTACGACCCCCAGATCGTGAGGAGACATTGCTCTACGGGCCCGATTATGGGGCTCCCGATGCGAGGGCGGGGCGAGCGCGATGCGTCCTTGTCATGCTCTAGCATACCGTCCAAATCGTTTCGGAAAGAACGGAACATCGCCTTATCTCGCAATCGCAGGGTTATACTGCCACAGACGGCCGTGAGCCGTCAGAAGGAACTATGACGAACAGTGGCGGAACGCAGCGAGTATTGCTGACGACCCTGGTCGGGGTTTTTGTGGCCTTGATGGTCATCCCGATGCTGGGATCGTCCGCAAGCGCCGCACCCGCCCCGCAGGTGGCAGCGAATCCGGCTGCGACCCAGCAGTGGGCGTATGGCGGCGAAGCTTGGCAAAATGGAACGGTCATACTAAGCAATTCGGAATACACCTATACCGCGTTTTTCGGCTGGACGGTCATCTTGTCCGCCACGCCGACGAGCACCAACATCCTGGCGTTGGAAGCCCAACGGACCATGGCGACAACGCTGACGGTGAACTATTGCACCCCGCAGTGCTCCAGCCCGACCCTACAGGCCACGTTCGACCTGAAGGCGCAGGAGACCGACTTTGGATTCGCGAACGTCACGAACCAATCGACGGTCTATGAATCCGGGGTCGCCGTTCCGGCAGTGGGTTTGATCAACGACTCCGCATCGAGCCAAAGCCAGCTCTCGGAGAACCTCCAGGTGACCACGGGCGGCCACACCGCTACCCGGGCATTGACCGCGACGGGAAACTCGAATTCCTCGATCGCGTTCTCGCCGGCACTGGGATTGATCCCTCTCAATCTCTCGGCGGCGAACTCCTGGAACTCGTCAGCTCAATTCACGGCGCAGGGTGCTTGGCTGATCAACTATGATTGGTCGGCGACAACCCTCTCCGGCGTCAGTACGACGGGTATGGGCAGCGTCAACGGAACCGTCCAGCGCTCCGGTGAAGTCAATCTCACCGGCTACGTCCTTGGCACGGTCCACCTGCGCAATCAGACGACCGTCCCAGCGATTCTGCTGGTGGTCCAGGGTCCGTTCGATGACTACGATGGGTTCATCCTCGTCCCGCACGCCTACAACATGTTTGGCGGGGCGGCCCACGGGTACGACACCTACGGATTGGGCAGCGCGAATGTCGCGAGCGCGAGCGTCGATGGCGCGATCTCGGGCGGTCAATTCCGCCCGACAGCAGCCTCCGCTACGTTCGGGGCCCAAGCGAGCAACCTGAGTCCGCCGGGCACCGCGGGTGGAGCCTCCGCGGCGGCTAACTACGGATCACCGGGTGAGCAGGTCCAAGCCCAACCGATGACCGTAGCCGCGGCCCAACAACAATCGAGCTGCTTGACGAACGGCTGTGGCGGCGGTGCGGCGTCCGCGCTGCCGATCATTCCGATCCTCGTGATCGGTCTGGTGGTCGCGGCCGTGATCGGAACCGTCTCGGTGACCGAATGGCGCGTCTACGCCCGACGCAAGAAGCAGCAGGAACTGGTTGGTGGATACAGCGCGGCGCTCAATGGCGGCCTTCCCCCCGCCCGAGCAGCCGAGACGCGGATCCCCGCGGGACCTACTGGCGAAGCGCCGGCCGGGCCGCAGGAGCAGCCCCCTCGGGCACTCTGAAGCGGTGATCGCCTGCCGGGTGGGTCCTTCCCTGGGCCCACCCAAAACCCCTTCCCAGCCCCCTTATTCAATTCCCTTCGCACGCCGCAGGGAGCTCAGGACTTCGATACGCCTTCGGCTGGAGATCGATTATCGAAGTGGCGCTTTGCCGAATCGAGGGTGGCTCGGTCTGTCTCGTAACCAAGACGCAGGCGCGCTTCATCAAACGAGACCCACTCTACCCGGTCGAAGATCGGCTCGGGGCGAGCGTCCCGCTCCAGCGTAGATCCCAGAAAATAGATCGTGGTCTTGAACACGTTGCGACCGCTCTTAGGTTGGAAAAAGCGGTACGATACTTCCGCGACCTCGCCTTCCAGTTGCAGATGTTGGAACCCCGTCTCTTCTCGAGTTTCTCGGAGCGCGGCGGTCTCTAAGGACTCGCCGGGGTCCACATGGCCCTTGGGAAAGCACCAGCGGTCCTCGTCCGCCTGGTGGAGCAGCAGCACCTCGGGCCGCGAATCATAGACAAGCACGACGCCGGCCGCGACTTCGGCCACGGTAGGGGCACCGGGTTGAAACGGCCGGGTGGTGGTTCGCATGGTGGGTTTCCCCAGGACGCTCCGTTGGCCCTGCCATCCAAGACTTAAGAGGCCTGCTGCCTCGGCGCCATGGGATGCTCGACTCCTCGGAATCGATTCATGACCTTGCGACGCTCGTCCGAGTCAAGGCGCAGAAGAACGGCCATCGAGTAGCCCTCCGGTTTCCCGGACGGCAGCTGACCTACGACGAGCTTGACCGAGAAAGCGATCGTGTGGCCAATGGTCTCGCCGCAGCCGGGATAGGTCCCGGCGCACGGGTCGCCTGCCTCCTCTTCAATACGCCCGAATTCCCACTCCTCTGGTTCGCGCTCGCCAAACGCCACGCCGTCCTGGTCCCCCTGAACACGGGACTCAAGGGCGAGATTCTGCGATACGAGCTCGATGACTCCCAACCCCAAGCGATCATCGTCGACGAACGACTGTGGGACACCTACTCGGGAGTACGAGATACCCTCACCCTTTCCAACGAGTGGGTGGTGGGCGCTGTCCCATCCACGGACGGATCTCGAAGCGCCCCCATGCCTTGGTCGGGATTGCCGAGCGACCGCCCCGCGCCGGACCTGGGACCTCCGAGCCCTTGGGAACCCGCGTCGATCCTGTACACGAGCGGAACCACAGGGCCGCCGAAGGGAGCGGTGATTCCGCACGAGAAGGGTCTCGTTACCGCTACCGAGATAGGACTTCGTAGCCGACTCTCGCCGGACTCCGTCCTCTTTACCGCATTGCCGCTGTTTCACTGCAATGCGCAGGAGATGACGACGCTTACGGCGCTCTTGAACGATTTGACGGCGGCCTACGACGAGCGATTTTCGGCGTCTCGTTTCTGGGGAAATGCCGCGCGCCTGCACGCGACGCACGTCTCCTTGCTCATTTCGATGGTCAACGTTTTGTTCAAGCAGCCCGAACAAGACTCCGACCGGTCGCACGCCGTCCGCACCGCGCTGACCGCGGGCGCCACCAAGCAAATTTGGCCGGAGTTCGAACGCCGGTTCGGCGTCACCATCATCGAGCTCTACGGCATTACCGAATGCGGCTGCACGACCCTAATGAATCCGCCGGACGCGATTCGGGTCGGGTCGGTCGGCACTCCCCTGGGATTCATTGAAGCCCAGGTGGTGGACGATAACGATCGGCCCGTGGGAGCCGGCCAACGTGGCGAGCTCCTGGTTCGAAATCGGCGTCCGTTCACGATGTTCTTGGGCTATCATCGTAAGCCGGAACAAACGGTGGAAGCCTGGAGAAATCTATGGTTCCACACGGGGGACTACGTCACACAAGACGACGACGGGTACTATTACTTCGTCGATCGGAAGAAGGATGTGATTCGACGACGGGGCGAGAACCTCGCCCCGTACGACGTCGAGAGCGTGCTGAATCGCCACCCCGAGGTATTTGAATCCGTTGTTGTCGGCGTTCCGTCACCATTGGGCGAGGAGGATGTGAAGGCGTTCGTTGTACTCAAACCGGGGTCTCGGCTGGAGGCAAAGAAACTCTTCGAATATGCGGCCGAGCAGCTCCCGTTCTTCATGGTTC
Source organism: Thermoplasmata archaeon (assembly GCA_049300255.1). Taxonomy (GTDB): domain Archaea; phylum Thermoplasmatota; class Thermoplasmata; order Lutacidiplasmatales; family UBA184; genus Lutacidiplasma. The sequence continues at coordinate 19,478 of JBAQJJ010000039.1, read as the reverse complement.
CGCAGCTCATCGAATTCGTAGACGAGATACCCAAAACGGCGAACCAGAAGGCGCAACGGTTCGTGCTCCGTGATCGCCGGGGAGGTGTCGAGTATGACCGGGACCGGCTCGGCATCGTCCTCCGTCGCCCCTAAACGACCCAATCGTGGGCCTGTGGTGCTCCTCGACACGAACGCGCTCATGCTCCCGTTCACCCGTCGGTTTCCCTTAGAGGCTGAAATCGAACGAGTCGTGGGAACGGCGCAGATCCAGGTCCCCGCTTTCGTTGTCGCCGAGCTTGAGGCTCTGGTCGCGCGCCGCGTGAGGGGAGCCCAGCCGGCCCTCGAATGGTCTCGAAAGTTCCCGCGTCGAACAACGCACGGGCGAGGCGATGATGCCCTTGTGCGGACCGCACGTCCCCGTCGAGATTGGGTCGTGACCTCCGATCGCGAGCTTCAACGACGGCTGACGGCTGCGGGAGTCTCGACGTTGATCCCCCGGGACCGTCAGCGATTGGAACCCATCCGCGGAGAACTTCCTTCCTCCCGGCGTCGGCGCAGTCGCTCCTCGGCGGCAACGGTTAAGAACGGTGCCCCCGTCGTCCCGCTATCGCAGGGGGCGCGTGCGAAAGAATGACGGACGCCGATCTCTTGCTCGCGACGCCGGGTCTTGAATTCGGAAGCGGTGTCGTCGGCATTTGTGACATCTGTGGCACTCGTCAGGCGGTCATCGTGCTGCATAAGGAGCGGTTCAAACTTTGCGTCATCGATTTCCTCAACAGGACTTGGGTCAAGTCGGATCGGAAACCGGGCGCGCCGCTTCCACTCTACCGCAGCGACCGCATTTGGTTCGAGACGAAATTCACGTCGGAGGGGAAGGCAACGGCGATCGTCCTATCCCCGACCAAAATCGTGAAGCATCCGACCGTTCTGATCACGCCGGATGTCTTCGGTCTCACCACCGCCGTGCTCGATGCTGGGATTCGATTGGCACGCGAGGGGTTCGAAGTCCTGCTACCGGATGTAGGGAAGATCAGCTCGGTCGGACCGGGCAGTCACCTGGCGCTACGTCTAGGGTCGATGGCGCGTGGTCTCCCGATCCGGTCTCGACGCGTCGAGCATTGGCTCCAGCTCTACCGAGATGCGTTGGCGTACCTGAATACGCGGGATATGGTGGACCCGACCAAGTCCGCCGTCATGGGTATCTCCTACGGCGCGTCGCTGGCGCTGGCCCTCGCCGCGGAGACACCCAAGATCTCCGCCGTGGCGCTGGCCTATCCGATCCCGGTGAATCCTCCCGACCTGGCCCGAGCCGTATCCGCTCCTATCCTATTCGTTGGAGGAACACGAGATCGAGCCGCTACCCGGGCCAAAGCGCAGCTCGTGGCGGCGGTCGGGTCCGGGAGCGGGAATCTTGTGCTCGCCGAGTACGAGGGTGCCCGTCACAACTTCCTCGCGCGCGACATGCCGCAGTACAACCTCGGTCAGGCCGAACAAGCCTGGGGCAAGATCACCGGCTTCCTTCGGCAGTACCTCCTGCCCCCGCCCCCGAAGCCACCGACGCCCCCGCTCAAGCCGGCCGCCCCGGCGACTCCGACCCAGGCGAAGGCTCCCTCGTCTGCATCCTCCGGGGCGGCAACCCCTCCGGGGGTCCCAGCCAAACCCGTCGCGCCGTCCTCTTCCTGAACGACGAGTGTACCAACATCCCCCCGGTCTCAGGCGCGTCGGGATGCGGAAATAGAGGCCGACACCAGCGGAGGATCTTACTCGCGAAACAACCCGTTGGCTCGGCGAATCGGCTCCCTATGAGTATTCGTAGAATCCTCGCCCCGTCTTGCGTCCCAGGTGACCGGCATCCACCAAACGGCGCATCGCATTCGAAGGTCGGTACTTGGGGTCGCCGAATTCGCGCTGAAGCGTCTCGGCGACTTCGAGCGCCACATCCAGCCCGATCAGGTCAGCGAGCTCAAAGGGACCCATCGGGAGGCCGGCTCCGCTCTTCATCGCGAGATCGATGTCGCGCGACGTCGCCGTTCCCTCCTCCAGAGCGAAGCAGGCTTCGTTCAGCACCGGGATCAGGATCCGATTCACGAGGTAGGCCGGCGATTCCTTCACCCTTACCGGGACCAGGGGATATCGATGGTTCCTCAGCGTTTGTAAAAAGTCGACGGTGTCAGTGATGACATCTTCGCGCGTCTCAACGCCTCCCGCGACCTCGACCAACGGAAGGGTCCCCGGCGGATTGAAGAAGTGCGTGACCAGCGTTTCGCGCATGTGCTTGAGGCCCCGCGCAAGTCGAGTGATGGACAACGACGACGTGTTCGAGCCGATGATCGCGTACTCCGGCAGCACGCGGTCAAGCGCCTCGAGGACCGGACGTTTTACTTCGACCTTTTCGAAGACGGCCTCCACGACGAAATCGACGTCCGCAAACGGCGTGTAATCGGTCGTTCCTCGGACCCGAGCAACGATCTCGTCGCCGCGCGCTTTCGTCACCTTGGGGGCGAGCTTCTGATGGATCTGTTTCTGCTGATCGTCCGTCAGCTGCACCCCAAGTTGGGTGATCCGCTCGATCTCCTTCTCGGCCCGGGTCGCGTGGAATTCAACGACCGTATCCACCAACGAGCGAACGCGCGCCAGGCCCTTGTCGACAAGGGGGCCATCGAGATCTTTCAGCAGAACGTCGATTCCGTTGAAGGCGAATACCTCGGCGATGGCCGCCCCCATCGTGCCAGCTCCCACTACCCCGGCCTTCGTAACGCGCATCGCTCACTCGGTCGCCGGACCAGCCGCGCGGTAGATAACCTCAGACGGTCCGGGTCCCGTCCTGACGAACCTTTAAACTGGCGGTCCTCCTCGGTTCCCTTGCGCGGGGATGGCCCAGCCCGGTAAGGCGCTGGATTGCTAATCCAGTGGTGATTTCACCTCGGGGGTTCAAAGTGGGGCCGGAACCGACCGGCCTCGTGAAACTCCCCCTCCCCGCGTTAGGAACGCTGGGGAGGCGGGCCGCAGCGGTAAACATCGCCATCCCGAGAAACCATTACTTTGGCGTCGATTTTTGGAAGATCCTCATCCGTCAGGCAGAGCACTCGGACCGATTGGGCCAGCTCGACCAAGACCAACCGATGCGGCGCCGTCCATCCGGTCGGCGGAGCTTGGAGTTCCGTTGAGGCCAGGACCACCCCCACGGACGATAGGGACTCCGGAAAGACCTCGACCGAGCCACAGCGCGGACAAGGCCCGGATCGAGGAAGGAATCGACTATGGCACGCCCCGCATCGACTTACCAGGAGAGCGGCAGGGGACTCCTTCACGGCGCGACCTCCGCACCGAGAATGGTAACGAAATTGTGAGAGGCGAATCCACCGATCGACTGCGCGAGCCCGATCCGAGGTGTCGGCGACAGCTGGAGTTTCCCCGACTGCTGCGACAGTTGTCGCGCCACTTCGGCGATCTGGATCAGCCCACTCGCCCCGACCGGATGCCCGCGGCCCAGATGCCCGCCGGACGGGTTCACGGGAAATCGCCCACTCGGCAGAGTGTCTCCCCCGGTGAACCACGGGCCGGCTTCGCCCGGCCCGCAAATGCCGAGATCTTCGAGGTTGATCAACGCAAACGGCGCGAAGGCATCGTGTACTTCGGCGAATGCGACCTCCTTGCGCGTCAAGTGCGCCGCTTCGTACGCCCGCTGCGCTGCGATCCGAGTGGCCTGGAACGTCGTGAGGTCAGGGCGATCGACGACCAAGAGCGATTCGAAACCTTGTCCGATGCCCAGCACTGTCGCGGTTCCGGAGCCTCTTTCCACTACGACCGCAGCGGCTCCGTCGCTGATCGCGGCGCAGTGAAGCAGGCGTAACGGAGTGGAGATCACACGACTGGTCGCCACCTCTTCGGCATTCACAGGAGTACGGAACTGAGCCATCGGATTGTTGACGGCCGCAGCTCGTTCCTGGACCGCGACTTGGTCGTAGGTCGATAGGTCGGTGTCGTAGCGAGCGCGATACCTTTCTGCGACGAGCGCTGCGAGTGCCGGCATCGTCGCGCCGATTCGCTCCTCCGAGGGGTGAAGCGAGCGGGCCAGCGCCCGCGCGATCTCGGCCGTCGGCCGGTCCGTCATCTTCTCTCCGGCCAACACCAAGACGCGATTGTACGCGCCGGATAGGAGGGAAGTACACGCGACATGAAACGCGGCCGCCCCGCTCGCCGAAGCGGCCTCAACTCGGTAACCGGCAGAGGTTTCAAGGCCGAGCCGATTCGCGGTCCGAGAAACGAGATTCTCCACTTCGTTGACGGCACCCCCTAACATGTTACCCACGACGACGAGGTCGATCGTTTTCCGTCCGATGCCCTCGAGCGCGTCATCGCCGGCCTCGACCAAGAGATCGACCAATGACTCCGGGCGGCGTCCGAAGGCCGCGGCGCCGATCGCCGCCACGTGAACCGGCATGAGTCAAGCCCCCGTGCGGTCGACGAAGGTGAGCACGAGATTCATGAATTCGTGCAGTGGCATTCCTGACTCCCAGTGGAGCACGGAGTTACCGCTCGGGGTCGTTTCTACGGATGGCATGCGTCCCGCCACAAAACGAAGGTGGCCGCGGACCGACTTCGGGGAGGCGAGATATATCCGCCACGGATCCGCGTCCCGTACCCCCACCCTCCGATACGCGTAGAAGATGGTGATCCCAACTCGGCTGACGACCTTCCGGTACGCTTCGAGCTGCTCCTGGGCGCGGCCGCTGGCCGCCGAAAAATGGATCGTCGACTCGGCCGAAGCCTTGACCTCGATCGGGAACGCGAAGTCGTCGCGCAACGCGACGAGGTCGAACCCGAGCGATCCCGCCCCTCGAATGACGAGGAACGGGGCGCGTTGCAGCCGATCGACCACACCCCGTTCGAGAGGGGGCACGAGTCGATAGTATCGGGCGATCGATTCTGGCCTGCCTTGGAGGAGTTCTTTCAGCTCCCGCTCGTAGCCGGACGAACTCCTGCCCACGTCGGGCACTCCTTCTGGCGGTAGATATAAACTGCCACTTTACTTTGAACGGTTCGTGGCCGTAACCGGAGCGATCGAGCTCGCCGAAGAGGACCTCGCGGTCGCGCGGGTCCTGCTCGGCGTGATCGCGGATTCCGAGCGTCGGCGCACGGTGCGCGGCGTGACGACCCAATCCGCTCGATTTCGGCTCTCCGAACTTCGGACGCGGTTGCTCCGGGACCGCGTCTTCGAAGATCCCTCACGGTTACTCTCCCGGCTCAAACGACGTGGTCTGGTCCAGGAACTTCCCGAGGGCAAGTCCGATCGAACGTACCTCCTGCCGTTCCCCCACGAGCTGCGGGGCCTCCTGCTCGGAGAAATCGCGCGCGCCGACGCGCCCGACCCGTCGGCACTCCAACCCGTTCCCGACGAGGGCGCCGAGATCCGCGATCTGGATAGCGAATTCCTCGACCGGTTGCGCGAGATCTTACACACACGCCTCGCGGAAACGCTGGAGTTCGGCGCGACCTTCTCGGTCAAGGTACTCGCCGGGTATCTGCGCGAACTCTTCGGGGAAGCGCTCTACGTCGATTCGCTGATCGCCCTTCTCCAGCAGTATGCACTTGCCGACGTGTCGCTGATCGCACCAACGGGCCGGACCACTGGATCCACCGGATTCCACTTGGCACTGTTCGGCCCCCCGGGGACGGGCAAGACCTTCGCTATCGACGACATGATCCGAGGAAACCCCCGGACGGCGGTGCCGGCACATGGACTTCCCGGCCGGAATCGCTACTGCGGTGGCATCACCCCGGTCCAGTTTCTCCGGGTGGGTGCCTACTACCAAGGGCGCACATTCAACTTCATTGTGCCGGAGTTCAATGACTGGTTCAAGTACAAAGGAATGGTCGAGCCGCTCAAACTCGTCATGGAACAGCGCGAGGTGAAGTGGGAAACGACGCTCGGAACCGTCGGTCCGTATACCTTCCGGTCGTTTTTCTCGGTCAACTATAACGTGCGGACCGCCGGGGCGTCCGACTATTGGACGACCATCGCGGACCCAAATTTCGCCGCGCTCGAGGATCGCATGTTGCTCCGATTTCACCCGATGACGCGAGACCGGTTCCGAGCCGTGGAGAACAGCGCCCAGCGGTTGGAACTAGGTGAACTCGATTTTGCCCTCGCCGAACGCCTGCGCGACCACTTGACACTGGTACATGCGATCCAGACGCGCCACCCGTTGGTCGCGGGTCACTTTCCGGCGAAACAGATCGGACTGGATCGCGGACTTTACGAGCTCCTGCGGGAAGTTTCCGAAAAGGCGCTCGCCCGCTCGCCGCACCCAAAGTTCTCGCCGCGACTCAAGTCTCGGGCCGTCAAGCTGGCGGCGGCCGCAAGTCTGCTCACCTACTTCGCTCAGAGCCAGGCGCGTCAATTGGAGATCGGCGCTCCCGAGGGAGAGTTTGCACGACGATTCTACGAGGAGGAGGTCCGTGCCCGAGAAGGTCGACGCACCGGCAGCGCGTAAACGATCCCCCGCGTCGGCGCAGTTTCATCGCGCGTCGGCGGACGACGTTCGCGCGGCCGTACTGCGCGCGGTGCGCTCGCCCCCGAGGCGCTACGACTCCTTGGTCGAATTCCGCGACGCGCTCCTTCCGATATTACGACGAATGGACCCCAAGATGACGCTGGGGGGCCGCCGGCTCCGCGCGCTCGTCGTCGCGATCCCGGGCGTCCGGATGGAAGTGCGCTATACCGAGCGCGAGCCAACGTCTCCGCTGGAGCGTTGCCCCGTGTGCGGCGCGCCGGTCCGGCCGCTCCGCAACCAGACGTTGACGGGCGAACCGGTCGAGCTGGGGTATCGATGTACGCGATGCGCGTATTGGACGCATCGCAAGCGTCGCGTGCCGGTGCGCTACAGCTTCCGGCGGGCCGGCCCCACGCACGGCGACCCGAACTAAGCCCGCGGAACCGGGCCACCCACGGTCTGGATGATGCGTCCGCTGTGGCCATCGACTAAGATCATTCCCTTGGTCCCCTTGCGATCCATCATGAAGTACCAGATCGGCACATGCAACAGCTCGCCCTCCGAGATCTCGACGTCCGTCCGGATGTTCGAGACCATGTGGTGCTTCTTGTGGGCGACCTCCGATTGCAATTGCTGTACGTAGGCGCGGGCCGAATGCTGCGCCGCATCTTCGCCCAGGTCGCCATTGAGCACCGGCGCCCCATCGGGGATGCTCTTCTTGTCGAAGAGCGCGCGTTCCGTCAGCGAGAACTGGTAATCCTTCGGCTGGTAGGCCGTCATCGATTTGACCGCGACGATCGGATACTCGTACTGGCCCGAGATCGTTTCGGAGCGGTTGGGGTTGACGACCGGGCCGGCCATGACGGGGATAACGGTGAACCCTCCGCCGCGTCGCCCGCCCAACGCGCTGCCGAGCAATTCGGCGGCCGCCATGGTCCCTACGGTCGCGCCCACGCTCGTCGCGACCGCCTGATACTGATACGTGGTCGAGGCCGAGGTCGGGAGCACCCAGAAGGGGACGTAGGTAAGCTTCTGTTCGACGATCTGGGAATCCTCGAAATCGCGACGGTGCATGAAACCGACATCCATCGAATCTCGAACGGCCTTGAGAGCGGTCGCCGCATCCGGTACCTTGAGCGGGAGCATCGTGTGCTTGTTGATCTCCTTCCACCCCGCGCCGCCCAGGGTAACCGAACCCCCGCAATAATCGCACGTGATCACCATCTCGCCAAAGATCGGCTTGATCGGCGCCCCGCACGCGGGGCACTTGAGTTCCTGCACTCCCGCCGCGGCGAGAGTTGGTCCGCTCGCGGCGACGTGCACGGTCCCCCCGGGAGCGGCCGCGGCCCCTCCGACGGGGGCCACACGGGCGCCGCATTTCGCGCAGAACTGGGCGTCGTCCGGGAGCTGCGTGCCGCACTTCGAGCAGTAGATCATCGACGGCGACTCCGGCTCGGCCTACGGCGGCATCGTAGCGCCACAGTTCGGGCAGAACTTACTCGTCGCCGCTACTTCGGCGTTGCACTTCGGGCAGTGGCGCGGAGCGGCCGCCGGTGGCGGCACCATCGAGGCGCCGCAATTCGGACAGAACTTGGTTCCGACCGCCGCCTGCGTGCCACACTTCGGACATGCGATCGTTCCTTGCGCTCCGGCCGGAGGGCCGCCTGGAGCGGCGCCCATCGGATTTCCGCAACTCGGACAAAAACGAACGCCGGGCGGAACGAGCGCCGAGCACTTTGGACAGGGAGTTCCGCCACCCCCGAACATGCCGCCCATTTGACCGGCCATCCCATATCCCATCCCGAGGCCGGCCCCTAAGCCCACCCCCGCGCCCGCCATGGTACCTGCGGCGCCGGAGGGGTTCGCGGCGGCGGTGGTCAGCGCTTGGCCCGCCTGGTATTGCATGTAATTCACGCCGAGAACGCCCATCTTGGATCGCGTATCGACCGCGGCTTGGACGTCGTCGGGCAGATTGATCGAAAGTCCTTGGATCTGCTGGATCTCAACACCGAGCGGTTGGAAGTGCTGCGGAGCGAATCCTAGCACGGCTTGCTCGATCGTTTGCAGGTTCCCGGCCAGGTCCGTCACTCGCATTCCCTGGTCTTTCATCTTCCCCAGGCTGTTGTAGAGGAGGATGACCATCTGGTCGCGAAGCCGGCCTTCCACATCCGCTGTGCCGACCGCGCCGAACGTCCCGACGAACTGATTGATGAACAGATCCGGTGCGGCGACCTTCCAACGATAGGCGCCAAACACTCGTAGGCTCACGAGTCCAAAGTCGGGGTCCCGGAAGACGTACGGCTCGGAGCTGCCGAACTTGCCGTCAAACCACCGGCGCTGCAGATAGTAGACCTCGGCTTCCTGGCGCACTCCTGAGAGGGCCTGGACCAAGTTGCCCAACAGCCGCGCGTTGAGCGTCGACAGCGAATAGCGGTCCGGCTTGTCCAGATACGCGAGGACCTTTCCGTCTCGGTAAAAGGCCGCGGACTCGTCCTCGCGAATGACGATGTTGTCGCCCCACCGGATATTGCGTGGGACGCGCCACATTACATTGGTGCCCTTGTAGGCGTCCTCCCAGTTCACCGTGGTGGCGCCGATGAGACTTCCGCCGGTTGCCGGGATCGGTTTGTTCGTTACCATGGTTTTGCTCCGAGTTATTGCTGAAGGTTCACGTTTTCGATGACGCGCAGTCGGGCTCTGAACGCTTGGTCGAGCTGATTGACCTGGCCCCGAACGGTTGCCACGAGTGCCGTCACGGCCACCCCATTGGATTGACTCGCGAGGGTCGCAAGCGGCGCGAGCGTTTGAGTGACCTGGTCCGACGCCTGGGCGAATCCATAATCGTACTCGTACAGCTTGTCTTGATTTTGTGGCGTGATGCGCACCGCGGGCGAGATTCCGGTATAGCCTTGTTCCGCGTGGCGGATTTCCCCTTCGAGCCGCATGAGTTCCGATAGAATGGGGGCGAGTTCCGTGAGCGCCTGAAATTGGCTAGCTTGGGTCAGTTGGGCGCGACAGTTCTGGATCGTCACGACGGACGCATGCACTTTATCCGCAACTTGGAGCCGGAGGATGCTGTCTGCTTCACGGGAATCCTCCCCGAGCCGATACCCCCGGTAGCCCGGAACCAATAACTGGAGCCGTTTGAGGGTCCCGCGATCTTCGTCTACCCGCTGGCGTAAGTCAACGGGAGGCGTTCCCGTAGGCGCCGACGACCCAGAGACCGCGGCCCCGCATTGCGGGCAGAATTTTGTCCCCGGTGGGATGGGTGCTCCGCACGCGCGACAAGGGCTGGCGGCCGCTCCCGGGGGCGGAGGCGGAGGGGGAGGTGGGGGTGCAGCGGCACCCACGGGTGGGCCCGCCATCTAGTACCCCTCCGAGGGAGGCTGACTCGGGGGAGAACCACTCGGTGGGGGCGCAGCGGGAACGGGGGGATTCGTAGGACCTCCGGCGGTGTAGCTGAATGCCGAGGGCGGTGGCCTTGCTTGCCAATTGCTGTGCTCAGCCTGGCGACCTTGCTCCGTAGCCACGGCGCGGAACCGCCACCCAACTCCCGCGATGGATACCGCGAGCAGTACGAGCACGAGAATCAATCCGGTGATTTGCCAGCCGGTCGACAGGGTCGCGCCGGGGTTGAGGCCGATCGTGAGAAGGAGGATCGCGAATCCCATCCCATAGAATCCCCACGCGGCCGCGCGCTGGACTGAGGGTTGCCGGGAAATCGATTCGGACAGATAGGCAACCAATGCGAACACGACGGCCAAGATACCGATCGTGAGGAGGGCGTAGAAGTGACTAGTGACAACGAGATAGATCCCGTAGAACAGCAGGATTCCGACGACCAGCAGGATCGCAGCGACGATCCAAGCGGCGACCTTCGAACCCTTGGGTGCGGAACTTTCCGGCGTGCTCATGGTGTTACAATTCTGAGAGGCCCTGATTTGCATATATCTGTATGCCGGGGACGGGAGTAGCGTACTCTACTCTCACACGGATTCCCGATGTCGCGATTCCGCGTTCCGAGACGGGACTGCGCCGACAGCCGAAGCGGAATTTCAATCAGCCGGTGGCCGTCGCGTTGACGTCGATGTTCACGATACCCGAGAAGCCCATGCTCGGGCTCTCAATTCCAACGGACAGCCAACCACTGGTGTCAGCCGTGACGTCCAATGGAACTGTGGCGCCGAGCAGCGAGAAACCCGGCGTTACCACCGTAACGCTCGCAATGTGGCAATCCCCCGCCCCAGCGAACGAGACGAGAAAATTCGCCTCGAACGGGGTGGAGAGTCCGGTCGCGAGACCGAGGCTCGACTGAGGAGTTGCGTAGCACGAGCCGAAGTGCCATTCGAAGCTCGAGATCTGAACCGGGGGCGGAGCGGAGCTCTCGATGAAGTCCACGTAAATGAGTACGCTCGCAAGGACCACCAGTCCCGCGAGCGGGAGAATCAGGATCCAGCGGAGTCGCCGCGACATCGGGCGGCGTGCGCCGGGGCCAGACGAAGCGCTCGCGGGGGACATCCTGATCGAATACTTGGGGTGGCTTCTATTTCATGGTGATGGCCAATTCGCTTCCAAGAGTCGGGAACCTCGTGGAAAATCTTCAGACTCGTAGCCGGCGGGCCCCGATCGCCCATCCTCCACTAAGGCGTGGGAGCACGGATCACGAATGCCTCAAGCACCACGAGGGAAGCCTCAAAGTCCGCAAGGGACGATTGCCTACAGGCGGGGCTCTTCGTCCCTTTTCTCGCGTGGTTGCGGCGGGCGCGGAGGGGGCGGAGCTTCGGCGGGTGGTTCGGGTGCCGCACCCGCGGGAGATGAGGTCGGTTCCTTGACCAGCTTGGCGCGGCTGGGAGCCGCGGGAAGCGCGTGGGGTCGTTCGGGATGCACGGCGGTCGAGGTGTCGCTCTTGCCTCCCCCCTTGGATCGCTGAAAGACGGACTTGATGGAAAGATTTCCAGATCGGGCCGTGTGGGCTGGACGGCTGGGCGTCATCGTCACGCCGTCGACGGCTCGGCTGCTCACGGACGTCACGGGTTGGCCACACTTCGGACAGGTCTGGAAACGACCGATGCAGTGTTGGCAAAGGGGAGCGCCGCACGCATGCACGATCGAGGCGATTCCGCCACACCCGACACAGCGCGCTCCGGCCGGCGCCGTCGTACCGTGGGACGGCTCGACAGCAGCGGTCGGTTCGGCCGTCGGCACCGTCGACCAGTTCGGAGTGGCCATCGGTTCGCTTGCAGCGGTACTGGTCGAGCCGGCGGATGTCGCGGGAACGTTTTCGGGAGCGATGTATGCCGGATGTTCGGCTTGAGATTCGTCGCCGCCTCCTCGGAATTCCGGGGAATATTCCCCCAGGTCGAGACTGGGAAGCGGGGCGTGAACGGCGCTTCCGGCCTCTTCCACGACCTTGATCAAGCGCGCTTTGAACACCCCGACGCGTAGCCCGCGCACGAGTTGAAACAGAGTCCTTTGCTCGGGCGGAAGGAGGAGCGCCTTCCGCGCCAGCTCCTCCACATCGGGCGTCAACTGGAGATTCTCCGGTCGGAAGTCGGCCTCGAGGACGGCTTGCAGGTATCCGAAGAGCCGTTGTGTCTGGTCGAGGGTCAGGTTCGGATGACTCAGCACGGCGACATCTGCGAGCGTGAATCCCCGCCGCTCGATACCGGGGGGTCGACGCTCGAGCGCCGCGTTGATCAAATGATACGAAGCGGTTTCGAGGTCCCGAAGCTCGATCTCACTCAAATGGTCGATGTCGATCTTCGTGCTCCGCCCAATGGCGGTCAGCACGGGCTCCAGAAACTCGTAGGGCACATGCAAGGAAACGAAGAGGTCGTTCTTGGTCACGCTCCGATTCAAGCGGGCCTCCAAGAGCAGAGCTTCGCGGCCGAAGTGCTCGATCTGCCCCTCCCGCGTCTTCTGCGCGGCCGCCTTCTTGCCTTCCTTGGCGGCTTCGAAATCTGAATCGAGCGCGAGGGCTCGCTCGAAGCTCTGGCGCGCCTCCTCCGGTCGGCCGATGGCGAGCAGGGCGACTCCCCGACTGGACCAGGCGAACTTGCTGGTGGGATCGACCTGCGTAGCATGCTCGTACAGTGCCAAAGCTTCGTTCGGATGTCCCAACTTTTCGGCGACGAACCCGGCTCGGAGGTGTATCACTACTTGCTTCGGTTCGAGAGCAATCGCATGAGCGAACGCGTTTGAAGCATCTGTCCAAGCGTCGGTGGCTATGTACAGCTCGCCAAGCCGCACCCACAGGGCCGCGCTCTTGGGAATTGTGTCGACGCCCTGCTTCACGGCATCGATGGCGCCTGACTTGTTCCCGAGCGCACTCTCCGCCTCAGCGAGCAGGAGGAACAGTTGTGGATTCGCGGGCACTTGCGGGATCGCTGCCCGCAGGAAATCCCGCGCGTCGCCCGGTCGCCCCTCGTCGAGCAATGACCGACCGATGCCGCCGAGGGCCACCGGGGATTTCGGCTCGCGCTGGCGTACTTCTTCGTAGACGGTTCGGGCTTCTCCGGGACGCTCGAGCGCATTCAAGATCTCAGCGCGCAGAAGCAACCCGCTCACGCTGGGGGCAGCGCCGGGCGCGGCCTCTTTGAGCGCGGCATCGAGGACCTCGAGCGCGAGGTCGGGCCGCCCGGCAGTCAATCGGAGGCGCGCGCGCCGGCCCGCGATCTCCACCCGGTGGGTCGGATCGAGTTGAGCGGCCTTTTCGTACGACTCGTTTGCTTCCTCCACATGGCCGAGGGCCGAGGCCAGATCGCCCCGCTCGAGTTGAAGCGCCGGATCGCGGGCATCGGGTCCGTTCGCCGCCAGTAGCTGGCTTAGCGCATCAAAGGCCGCCTGCTTTTCTCCGGAAACTTCGTGCAGCCGGAACTTTTCCAAGAGGGCGGGCGCATTGTGGGGGTCGAGCAACAGGATCGCGGTGAGGGAGTAGAGCAGCTCGGCGGATCGTCCCAATCCGCGATACGCGTCGCCGCGCGCCTTCCAGGCGGCGAGTTCGTTGGGATCCTCCTTCAATAACTGGTCCACGAGAGGAATGACCTCGTGGTACTGCCCGGCAAGCATAAGGGTCTCAGCGAGGGCGAGTCGACCCGGGCCGCTCTTGGGGTCCAGTTCGAGTCCTTGCCGGAAGTAGGCGATAGCGTCCGCGTAGGCCCCTTGGTCGCGCAGTGCTTCGGCGACTTCGAAATAGGAATGTGGGTCCCCATGGGCACTCTGCACCGCGGCCTTGAGCACGTCGAGCGCCTCGGTCCGGCGGCCTGTTTTGAGGAGCAGCTGGCCCTTGCGACGGAGGAAAAGAGGGTTCTGGGGTTCCCGCTGGAGGAGCAACTCGACGTAGCGGAGGGCCCCGGCTTCCTGATTGAGCTGGCTTAGCACTTCGAGTTCCCCCCAGAAAAGATCCGGGTCCTCGAGTCCGAGTTGAATCGCCTTATCGTAGACCTCGTGGGCTTCCGTCAGTCGACCGGTTTCTCGAAGGGCGTGGCCCAATTCCTTCAACACGTCGGTTCTGCTCGCATTACCGGGTCCCGATAGAAAATCTCGGTACGCGTGCACGGCCCGATCGTGGTCTTGCACGAGACGGGAGGCGCGGGCGATCCCCAGCTGACTGATCGCGGCGCTCTCCGGATCCATGGAGGACCGTTCGTACGAGACTAGCGCCGTACGCGCAGCCGTGTCCCTCTCAACGGACCCTTCGGGTCGATCATACGCGAGAGCGAGATACAGATTTCCCCGTTCGAGCGCGAGGTCCGTCCGCGTGGGATCAAGTCGGAACAATTCGTCCAAGACCGGTCGGAGCTGCTCGGGGTCGTTGAGCTCCCCCGTCAGCTCCTTCTTTTCCATCAGGTAGTCAATTTGGCCGGGATGGCTCTTGATCAAGGCGTCGTAAACGGTCAGCGCCTCTTGCTTTTCCCCGGCTTTCGTCAATACACGCGCGAGCTCGATCTGGGCCGCGCTGTCCGTCGGGTCGTTCGCGAGGATCGCCTGCGCAAACTCCCGCATGAGCTCCGTATTGCCTGCTGCCTTCGCGGCTTCGAGCGCGCGCCGGTGCTCCGCGATGTCGTGCGGGTGCGCTTTGACGAGCGCTCGATACGCCTCGAGGGCTTCTTCGCCCTTCCCGGCGACCAAGAGAAAGTCCGCGACCCCGCGCATCGCTTCGAGATTTTCGGGATAAGTTTCCAAGATGGTCCGGCACGCTTCGAGCCCGACTTCGACCTGGTCAAGCCGGATCGCCAAGCTCCGCAACGCGGAAAGGTTCCCGAGATTCCGAGGGTCGGTCGCTTGTACGCGTTGCCGCAACGGAAGCGCGACTTCGGGATGCTGGTCCTCGAGCAGACCCGCGAGTTCGGCGAGGGCCCCACTTTCCGACGGCGGCGCCTGAGGCACAGCGGCGGTCAAGATCGGTTGAGCCTCATCGATGCGGCCGAGCATGATGAGGAGCCGCGCCTGATGTAACGCCATGCGAGTGTCATCAGGCCGCACCGAGCGCGCCTTGACCAAGGGCTCGAGCGCTTCGGTGAGTTGACCCAGGCTCGCCAAGATCTCCGCCCGGGCCATCAGCAGCTCGGGATCCTCCGGAGATTCTCCCAGGAGAACATCGACCGCGGCCAGGGCTTGACGGTCGCCGCCGTGCGCCTTGGCCAACTGCAATTTCATGCGGAGCGCGACAGGGTCGTTGGGGACCAGCTTGAGAGCCTTATCGACGTATTGCGTCGAGGTAGCATCGAGCTGCTGGGCGTGCAGGTACGCCGAGGCCGCCTCTTTGCTCAGGTTTTGCAGCTTGAGGGCGTCGCCACGCGTGGCCCAGACGGCCTTGTCGTGCGGATTCGCCTCGAGCGCCTTATCAAGGAGCGAGATGACCTCCTCGAGTCCCTGATTCTGGGCGAGCAGAATGAGCGCCTTGTGATGCAATAGTATGGAGGACTCCGGAGCAAATTCGAGCCCGAGGTCGACCGCGCGATGCGCGAGATCGGCCGACGACGCCCGATAGAAGGCCATCGCCGTTTCGTCGAGAAGGGACGAAATCTCGGGCGCGGACTCGGCAAGCACGGCGCGCTGGGCCTCCGCGTACGCCAGCAGCGATTTCAGGGCCTCCAAGTGCCGGGCGCGGTCGTGATGCGCCGCGAGCGTCACGGCAACGTGATTCAGGCGACGCACTTCCTCGAGCGGGTCTGTGCGTCCGGACTTGACCGACGAACCGGTCCGGGACACCATCGTAGTACCGCCGACCAAGCTCCGAACATAAATAGGCTGAGCCGTCGCGGAAGTTTCTCATCGACGCTTCCCGTCGCTTTATGAGAGAGGATGCTTGGCGATGGTTGTGCCGAAGCGACACCGAACTCGGAGCGCTCGCAAATCGATCTACGACCCTGTCCACGGTCTCATTTCGCTCGACGCGCCGATGCTGGAACTGATCGCCCATCCGGCGTTCCAACGATTGTGGGGCATTCGTCAGACCGGCTTTGCGCATCTTGTCTTTCCGGGGGCGAATCACACCCGTTTGGAGCATTCGCTCGGCGTCGCTTGGGTCGCTCGGGAAATGGCGCTACGACTTGCGCTCTCCCCCGCTGCCGTGACAACGGTCGCAGTCGCCGGGCTCCTTCATGACCTCGGCCACGCGCCGTTCTCCCACACCTTGGACGGACCAATGCGTGAAATGGAAGGACGCGATCATGAGTCGGTGGCTCGGAGCCTGATCCTCGGCCTCGAAGCTGTACCTCCGTCGACCGCCCCGGCCCGCGCGAGTATCGACTCGCTCCCGGAGATCCTGGAACGCCACGAGATCAAGCCTCAGGATGTGGGACAACTCGTCGATCAAACGCTGGGCCGGTCTACGGGGAGCGTCGGTTCCGCGATCCTCCATGGACCGGTCGATGCCGATCGGATTGACTACCTGCAACGGGATGCGCACTACACCGGTGTGGCACACGGAGCCGTGGATGCCGTCCGCTTGCTCGACACCGTCAGCGCGCGAACCGGACGGCTCGTGTTCGCCGAAAAGGGGCGGAGCGCGGTAGAAGGATTCCTCGTCGGTCGATCCCTGATGTACTCCTCTGTGTACTATCACAAGACCGTTCGCTCCGCGGAAGTGATGGCGCAAGCGGCCGTGGAGCGGTTGCCCGGATACCCGGAATCCGCGCGCCCGCTGCTGCGCCAACGGGACGGGGATGTGCTCGCGACGCTGGAGCGAGCCGAAGGCATCTCGCGGGATCTGGGAACGGGACTCCTGGATCGACGTCTCTACAAGCGAGCGCGCGCCTGGCGCGTACTCTCGGAAAGGGACCGCAAGGGTTGGCTTCGGCTCGACCACGATCCATCCGCTCGGCGGCAACTCGAGGATGAGGTCGCCCATCGCTTGCACGCTCCGGCCGGAAGCGTACTCTTCGACCTCGCCGGCCTCGATACACGAACTCAACCGGGGGACGACTGGAGCCAGGTCGGAGTGCTCGAGGGGCGAACACTCTCGTACCCGTTCGGCCGCTCGAGCGTATGGTCATCGTTCACCAACCGTCCCCGCTCGAATTGGAGCGTCACAGCCTACGTTCATCCTCGCTATCGGGCGTCCGCCACGAGATGGCTGGACCGCGACGCGTCGATTCTTCCGTAAGTGCCATTTCCCCCCCGCGTTCCCCGAACGGGTTAAGGGCCGCGAAGCCTCGACGGCGCTGTGCGCGTCGTCTTACTCGGAACAGGCGTACGGCCGATCCCGCCCACCGGCTATGGAGGCGTGGAACGGACGATCGCCGAATTTTCGCGCGCCCTGCAAGCCGTCGGCGTGGATGTCGAGATCATGCAGGTGGCTGGTCGGGGACGCTCGCTCGACGAGTACCTGTTCGCCCGCCAGCTCAAAACCCTGCTCGCCGGTAAGACCTACGACGTCCTACACGCGAGCACCCCCGTAGTGGCGAATCGGCTGCACCTCCTCGGCCGGCCATACATCTACACGACGCACTCTCGGCACTGGTTCGAACGACGCGGCCTCTCCGAACATTGGGGATTTTGGCTAGAACGACGGGCCGTGCGGCATGCGGTCCACACGATTGCGCTGACCCCGGTCGTACGGGAAGCGATCGAGCGCCAGGTGGGACCGGGCCTCGCCGATCGGATTACGGTCATTCCCATCGGCGTGGACTTGGAACGATTCCACCCGCCGACGATCCCCCCCGATCCTTCCCTCGCGTTAGGTATCGGGGTCATCGATCGCGTCAAGCGGTGGGAGTTGGCCGCGGCGGCCACTCGGGGCACGGGGGTAGTGCTCCGCTTGAGTGGGCCCATCAGCGACCGATCGTACGACCAACAACTGCGCCCGGGGAATCCGCATCTGCAACTCCTCGGTGAGGGTACCGAGGCCGATCTCCCGACCATCTACCAATCCAGCTCGTTCCTGATTCACCCCAGCCGGGTGGAGTTACTGTCGGGAGCAGTCTTGCAGGCCCTCGCATCGGGGCTGCCGGTAATCGGGGCGGCGCCGCTCCGAGGCGTCCTTCGCGAAAATGAGACCGGTTGGACCTGCGACCCAGGGGAGTCAGAGCCCTCGATCATCGAACGAATGCGAACCCATGTTGTTGCGCTACGGGACGACCCGGAGCTCCGCCGTCGGATGAGCCTCGCGGCGCGCGCCTCGGCTGAGCAGGAATTCGACTGGAAGCGCGTCGTGGAGCGACACATGTCGCTGTACCAACAGCTCCTCGACTCACGGGAACTTAGCCCAACACAAAGCCCTGTTCGGTGATCGCAAACGGACGACGCTCGGGGTCGTGCGCCGCACCCCGCATCCGTACGATCTTGATCTGGCGGACCGAACGGTCCCCGACCCACTTGCGGGTCAGTAGAATCTCGCCCCGGGTCAAGATCTCCTCGGGCGTTAGGATCCCGGGATTGCCCGGGGTCGCTGTGATCAAGGACGTCGCTTCGCGCTCGGAGAGGAATCGGAGGAGCGACTGGATCTCGGTTCGCTCCGCCTGCGGATCCGAAGATTGGCGCACGGCAAATCGCCGGATCGATGTAATCGAATCGACAACCACACGGCGGAACGGAACGTCTTGCATCTGCTGCCGAAGCTTGAGCTGAATCCCTTGGATCGCGACGTCGTCGGAGTCTTGCGCGCGGCGCGCCTCGGCGGATAGGTCGCGCATCGACTTGAGATCCGTGAGCGTTCGAATCTCTTGGACATCGTTGAGCCGCTTGATCGCCTTCGTCCCGGGGTTGGCATCGAGCGTCTTGACGGCCGAAAGGTCCCAGCCAAACGAACGGACGTTTTCGATGATCTCCGTCGGCGGTTCATCCACCGCCACGAGCAGTACATCCTCGCCCCGCCGAAGGCCTTCCATCAAGAAATTGAGACAAAGGAGCGACTTCCCACTGCCCGTTCCTCCGGTGATTAAGTACGGGCGGCCGGCCATCAGGCCCCCCCCGAGCATACGGTCGAGCCCCGGAAGCCCGGATGACACGCGTCCTTCGGCCAACTCGGCGCTCATGGCTCAGACTCCGGTTGCGATGACTCGGATGTCTCCCCCGGATTCGGGGAAGGAGCGGTCGCCAAGTCCGACGGAGCGCTGGCCGTCGTTGTAGCGGACGGCGCCGAGCCCGTGGGAGGAGTCGCATCGGCACGCGCCTTCCGTCGGCGTGGGGCTCGCTTCTTCGCTGGGGCGGGCTCGGGTCGGAGTATCGGATCGAGCGTCGCGCCGATAGGGGGGACCGGCTCCGGAGGAGGAGTCTCGGAGGCGCCGGGTGTGACGGACGGCTCCGAAGCCTCTGCTGGAAGATGCTGGGCGGGAGCAGGTGGCGCGCGCTTTCTGCGCCGGGGAGCAGGCGGGATTGCGGGGGGCGTCACAGCCGCCGGCGCGGCAGCTGTTGGTTGGGGCGTTGAAATCGCTGGCACCGGAATTGTCGCGGCATGCTTGGCAGGCGCGGCCGCTTTGGGGGCGACCGGCGCCGGCCCGCCGCGGACCGTTGCAGGCACGGAGGCCGCTGGTTCCGTCGGGGTTGCATGGTGGGG
>JBAQJJ010000038.1:0-5331 GCA_049300255.1 Thermoplasmata archaeon | reverse complement strand
GTGTATCTTCCCGATCGTCGGGCAGAAAGGCGCGACCAACATCGACGATACCATCGTGGACTGGACGAACTCGATCGTCTCCCTGACGAAAGGAGCGTTCCAGCCGGATACCGTCGATCTGACGTTCGCGGCGGAAGTAGGATACAGCATCGCGTCGGGCCCAGACGGGAACCCGATGCCGCTCTACATCCTGGCGTGGGCACCCGACTACCCGGACCCCACCGACTACATGGCGCCGTTGTACTACCCCGATGCGACCTACACCTACTCGGACGCGGTGCAGGAAGCGCTGGATGGAACCTACGCGACCCCGACGACGTACAACGCCAGCTGGTGCGGTCACACGGCGGACACTTGGGCGGACCTGATCTACTGGGCGGGCGGCGGACCCTCGAACGACTCGGGCTACCTGCCGAACGCGTGCCAGTACAGCGCGTACTCGGTCATGACCTACTTCATGATCGATGTCGCCGCTACGGACGCGAACCTCGTGGAGCGGAACCTGGTCTACAACCTGGTCGAACACATCGCGTCTCAGATGGGCTTGTACATCTACCAGGGACAGGAGAACGCCGTCGCGACCTACGCCGCGTGGATCAACCCGACCTCGATTGACCGGAACGTGGTCACGGGCGGCGGCGCGGGCTTCATCGGAGGCGTGGCCTACTTCTGGGGCATCGGAGGGAATGGAGTCGTGTAAGTCGGGCCAATCCTCCGACACGGCCGACTCTGATGACTCTTGAGTTGGTGCCTCTCTGCCTCGTACGGGAGAAACCAACGGAGATCGTCGAGCTCGGCCGCAGCCTCGCCGGGAGCCGGCGCGTCATGGTGCGGATCGAACGAGCGACGTGGGAAGGCCCCCGGCTGCATGCGCAGCTGTATCCCGGAACCGTCGCCGCCGATTGGAAGATGGTCGGCGGTAACGGCGCCGAAAAGATCAACGTCCACATCACCCTGAAGACGAACGACGGCGCGCTGATCCAGGTGCGGATCTCGGGCCGACGCGATACGAGCGTCCAGCGAAGCCCGATCTATATCACGCCGGTCTTCGAGACCAACGACCCACGCTATGCTTGGTTGAATGCCGTGCAAGCCGTGGGGAAGGGCATGACGCAGGGCGATGAGAACGTCTACGAGATCTTCGAGCTCCGCTAGATCTCCATCGTGGGCTCTCGTTGACCGCATCCACCCCGACGATGGCACACGGTCGGGCGCGCAATCGCTACGGCGCGGGCAGGACCTCGGGATCGGTGATCTTCAACAGCTGTTTTCCGACGTTGGCTCCCTCGAAGAGACGAACGAGTGTGGCCGGGGCGTGCTCCAACCCGACGACGACGTCCTCCTTGGACTTGAGCTGCCCGGAGCCTAGCCACCCCAGCATGGCCGTTATCGCTTCGGGATATCGTTCGAAGTAGTCCCGGGCCAAGAGCCCCTCCATCCGTCCGTTCACCATGCAGAGCTGCAGGTAGTTCAGGGGCCCCGGGGGCTGTGGATCGCGCCCGTACAGGGCGGTTCCTCCGCAGACCACGATACGCCCGTTGCGGCGGAGCCGGGCTAGGACTAGATCGAGGACCGGCCCGCCCACATTGTCGAAGAAAATATCGATCCCCTCGGGACATACCGCATCGAGCCGGGCGGCCACGTCCTCGGACCGGTGATCGATCGCTGCGTCGATCCCGGCTACTCGGAGCAGCCAATCGCATTTCTCCTGGCCTCCGGCAATGCCGATCACCCGGAGCCCGCGGATCTTGGCGATCTGCGCGGCGATCGACCCCACGCCTCCGGCCGCCGCCGAGATCACGAACGTTTCGCCGGGCTGCGGGCGGGCGACGTCGACCACGCCGAAGTAGGCCACCAACCCCGTGATCCCCAGGGTGCCCAGCGCGAGGTTCGGCGCTACGCCCGGCGAGACTTTGAAGGCAGGAATGAACCCCCCCCCATCGGTCACCGAGTAATCTTCCCATCCGGAGAACCCATGAATCAAATCCCCGGGGCGGAAGGTCGGGTGCCGCGATTCGAGCACTTGCGATACCGCAAGGCCACGCATCGCGCCTCCGATCGGAATTCCTCCGGAGTTGGGGCGGGTTTCGAACGGGACCGACATGACGAGCACCTGTGTGGGATCAAAGGAAAGCCATAGGTTTCGCACGAGCGCTTCCCCCTCGCGTGGAGACGAGAGCGGAACTTCGGCCCACCGAAAATCTTGCTCGCGCACCATTCCCTCGGGTCGGCGCGCGACCTGCCACTGACGGTTGATTGCGGTGGGCATGCGTCTCCTTATGGAACGAGGGGGCGTCATTCTGACGCCTTGACGAGGGCAAGTCTCGAGAGAATATTAGGGAGCCCCGGAAATTCGTCCGGGCCCCCTCGTCCTCAGGGCCCGAATGACCTAACCAGGCGGTTCGGAGTTGTCGACCGGCGCCGGAGCGGCCGGGCCAGGAGACATGGGCGATTCGGATTCCTCGCTCCACGGAGGGGGCGGCAGCGCGGGTCCGGCCACGCTCGCACCCACAGCAGGTGCGGCAAGGTTCTGTGGACCGGTGGTGGCCCCTCCCCGCGGGGGGGACCGCCGCTTTTCGAAGTAGAGGACGGCCAAGGTGGCGTAGAGCAACCCGATGGCCAGGATCAGAAGCCACAAGGGTACCTCGGAGCCGAATACTCCGGCGGAGGAGCCGCTCGACGTGGTCATCGAGAAGGTGGCGATCACGCTCCCATTTCCCGCCACCGTGACCTGATTTTCCGTGACATTCACACCGCCCTGGCCCGCCAGCGAGACGAGGGAATAGCTTCCGCACGCGTCGGCGGTGATCGCATAGGTTCCGGCTCCGAGGTCGAGCGAAGCCCCGCTCGCGTAGACGCTCCCCGCGATCGACACGCTTCCGCATCCCGTTGGATCCGTGACGATCGAGACCCGGTCAACGGGGACGAACGTAGCGTTGACCCAGCCCGCTCCGGTGACGTTGACGGCGCTTGCATTCACGGTGACCTTCCCACTCAATTCCCATTGGCTGAATTCCCACCCGGCCGATGCCTGGGCGGAGATCGAGTACGTCCCGGATGGAATCGATACCGATTGTCCGCTGGCGTAGCGCTGCCCTTCGAAGAAGATGCTGCCACTTCCCGCCGGTGAGACTGCTAGCGAGATCCGGAACGTGGAGGACTGGATTGGCTGGAAGTTGGCAGTTTCGGAGACGACGCTCTCCATCGTGACGAGGGCGGGATTGGAAGTGCCGGAGTAGCTCCCGATCCCGGTGCCGGTCCACGACTCGAACGCGTCGCCCGATGCGGGCAAGGCGCTGACGTTGACGACGAGACTGGCGTTGTACCAGGCGGAGGTGGGGAACACCGAGCCCGACCCTGCCGGCAGTAGCCCCACCGATAACCGGTACTGGGTCGTGAACGCGATTGGGACCGAAACGCCGGCCCCTTGCAGGGCAAACGTCCCGGCGGCGGGCGTCGCCGTGTATTGGATACCCGTTCCACCCGCGATCGGCGACTGCAGGGCGTAGGTGTAGCTTCCGTTGGTGAGGTTGAATGTCTGCGATGCACCGCTCGAGTTTTCTTGGAGGCCGTTCACCGCGACCGACCACGACGTGCCGCCGGGAAGGCCGACCGGGGTGAACGTGACGCTATACGTGGTCATATTGACAAATGTCGCGGTCTCGGTGATCGGGCCGGACATGGTCAGACCGACGGGGTTCACGGATCCGTTGTACGACCCGAGTCCACTTCCGGCCCAGGTTGCGAACGCGTGACTCGTGTTCGCCAATCCACCGAGCAGGACCGAAGCGTTTGCATCCCACCAGCTACTGGCTGGGTCGACGGTGCCGGTCCCCACGGGCACGGCGGACGTCGTCAGGCGATACTCCTTCGTGAAGTTTACGAACTCCGCCAGGGCCGATGTGGTCACCACAAAGGATCCCGTCGTGGGGCTCGCGATGTATCGAGTTCCAACTCCGGAGAGTACGGGAGAACCGACGGTGTACGAGTAGGTACCATTCGGCTCGAGGAAGGTGAGGGTCGGAGAGGAGGAATTCTCCGCCACCCCGTTGACCGTCACCGCCCACGAGCTTCCCGCGGACAGACCGTCTTCCGAAAAAGTCACCGGGTACGATACGACGTTGGAAACCTCGGCGACCCACGTGCTCCAGAAATTGGTCGACGACTCCAGGCCGGTGTACTCACCCACGATCCAGTAGCGGTCTCCGCTAAACGGCTCGAATGCCGCGCCGAACTCCGCCCCAAAGACGCAGACCCCCGCCGCGCAGCCCGCCGTGGGCACATCGGGTCCAGCGCCCTTCTTGAGGAGAACGGCTGGTTCGAGGGATCCGGCGGGGTCGGCCAAGGTCTGACCCGTCACGAACACACTGGGGTCGAGCGCGGCCGAGGACTCTCCAAAGACGACCGTGAGTTGCCCAGTTCCGTTCGTCGCGAGGGCGGGATAGAAATCGTAGGTTCCTGGCCCCGTGCTCCACACAAAATCTTGCGAGAGCGAGCTTCCGGCGGTTGCGATCTCCCAGAAGTGCAAGCACGAGCGCTGGACCGAGTCTCCGGGCGGGGTACAGCCATTGGTTGCTGCCGCCCAGAGCGTTCCCGCCCTCCAGACGGCACTCTCAATCCGACCGTCCCCGGTGCCCACGAGCTCGGAACTATTGGCTTGGACCGCATTCGGAGGTTCCAGCGTTGTGGACGCAAAGCTGGCCGAAACGGAGAGCGTCGGCGAGGCCGGTGGGGAACCGGTGACGGTGAACAGTTGGACGACGGAACCGCTGCCATTTCCATCGCTTACGAGGTACATCGATTTGGAGGCAGTGGCGGGCTGCGCCGGTACTAACGCCTCCTCGGACGTATTCGGGGTGGAACTCCAGGTTGCGACGCCCCCGCCGCCCACAAGCTGGCTCTCGTTCGCGACCCACACTTGTGCTCCGAGGTAGGCGCCTCCTGGGTGGCCGTACAAGTCGGTCGTCACGACCACATTGATCGCGTTCACGGCCAGCGAAGAATCCTTGGGAATCTCGCTCCCGGCGACGTTGAAGTGCTGGATGTTCCAACTCCCGGTGGGATCGCTCGACTCGGAAGCGCCATAGAGAATGTTGTTGCTGTGTAGGTCGTCCGCGGAGACGAACCATCGTTGATCCGTCGTATCGTAGCGCACTTGGGCGTTGGCGAGCTCATCCGTCCCCGCGTTGAAGAGAGTGTCGAGCGTGCCGGATGCGAGAAGTGTCTCCGTCGGTGTCCAAATGGAAAACGAGCCGTTGACCATCTCAAACACGTAGCCGGGGGCGCTGGCCACCTGCGCATCGGCAAGTAGGCACGCGGCACAGGTTTTGT
>JBAQJJ010000037.1:0-71072 GCA_049300255.1 Thermoplasmata archaeon | reverse complement strand
GTGTATCTTCCCGATCGTCGGGCAGAAAGGCGCGACCAACATCGACGATACCATCGTGGACTGGACGAACTCGATCGTCTCCCTGACGAAAGGAGCGTTCCAGCCGGATACCGTCGATCTGACGTTCTCGGCGGAAGTGGGATACAGTATCGCGTCAGGCCCGCAAGGGAACCCGATGCCGTTGTACATCCTGGCGTGGGCACCCGACTACCCCGACCCGACTGACTACCAGGCGCCGTTGTACTACCCCGATGCGACCTACACCTACTCGGACGCGGTGCAGGAAGCGCTCTCGGGCGACTATGCGACTCCGACGACGTACAACGCCAGCTGGTGCGGTCACACGGCGGACACCTGGGCGAACCTGATCTACTGGGCGGGCGGCGGACCCTCGAACGACTCGGGCTACCTGCCGAACGCGTGTCAGTACAGCGCGTACTCGGTCATGACCTACTTCATGATCGATGTCGCCGCTACGGACGCGAACCTCGTAGAGCGGAACCTGATCTACAACCTGGTCGAGCACATCGCGTCCCAGATGGGCTTGTACATCTACCAGGGGCAGGAGAACCTCGTGGGAACCTACGCCGCGTGGATCAACCCGACGACGCTCGATGCGAACGTGACCATCGCGGGTGACGGCGTTTGGTGGGCCGTCGGAGGTCAGGGCGTCTACTAAGGCAACGCAGTCGATCGCTCCCTGACCTTGAAAGGGGCCGGGGAGCGCCAACCCTTTCCCCCTTTCTATTTTTTAAACAAATAAGTAAGTGGTACCGCGCGTGAGAGAACGCGGTCGGTGCGGTGCCTTCCCCGAGTCGTCGACGTGTTCCCGCCGAGTCGCATTGGGGATGATTTTCCTTGCAACGCCAGCCTTGACTTTTCCCCCAATGGTGCAGACAACGGGCCGGGGGGGCCGAGAGTGTCCCATCGAGCCGCGAGCCAACCCCCCCTCCTCTATGCGCTGGCTACGACCGCCCTGCGGCCGCGTCCAAGGCCCCGATTGGGCTGGGCGTGTCCGCCCTCTCGCGGCGGCCCTCGGCTGTCGCCCCTGGGCACGTAAAGCGCATCGAAATGGAGGTTGCGGGTGTGGGACGGTCCATCAGCGTGCGGTCGGCCCGCCACGACTCGCCCGGTACCCGTACTCCGGGCGGCCGTTACAGGAACTCTCGCGGGTCGGGGCCGGTGTCCGGCGCGGCCACGGGCATTCCCATACGAATTCGCTCGGCCTCGGGGGTCCAGCGGCCGTATTGCACGGGTCGGAACCAGGTGGGTCGGAAAGGGCCGCGGGACGATGGCGTATGGGGATCGGGGCGGTACCAAAGGTACCGGAAAAGAAGGAAATCGGCGTAGAGCGCCGCGGCCAAGGCGAGCCCGAGCGCGACATAGTTCCCCATTTCGGTGAAAGTGACCACGATCCAAGTATCGACGATCAGCATACCGATCCCGATCCACATCTTCGAGGCGCTAAAGAAGAACCACTCGTGCCAGCTCGGGCCGGGCTCTTGAAGCGCCGCCTGCTTCTCTTGGGCCTCGACATCGAAGACGGAGAACCCCTTTTTCTTCGACCGGGCGGTCTTGGCGGGCGTCGAGGATCGCGCCGGGGGGCTGCTATCGGCGTTTGCCGACATAGAGGGACTCCTTTACCTCAGGCGGCCAACGTGGACGCGCCTGGCTCGCTCGCCATCGCCGCCGAGGAGGCAGGGGAGGGTGCCCCACCAGGGGCCGGATAGAGGTGACAGGCCACCCAGTGACGTGGACGTATCTGGAGGAGGGGGGGATCGACCTTCGAACAGACCGGCATCACCGCGGGGCAACGCGTGTGGAATCGGCACCCTGACGGAGGGGCGGCCGGGCTGGGCACGTCACCCGAGAGAATGATCCGTTCCCGTTTGAGCTCGGGGTCCGGGATCGGGATCGCCGAGAGGAGCGCCTGGGTGTAGGGGTGCATGGGCCGCGAGAACAGTTCGTCCGTGTCGGCCTGCTCCACGACCTTCCCGAGGTACATGACGACGACGCGATGGGCCATCGCGCGCACCACGGAGAGGTGGTGGGAGATGAACAGGTAGGAGAGCCGTTGGTCGGTTTGCAGCTTCTTGAGGATGTTCAGGATCTGGGCCTGCACGGATACGTCGAGCGCGCTCGTCGGTTCGTCGAGCACGATGAACTCGGGCCGCAGCGCGAGCGCGCGTGCGATTCCGATCCGCTGGCGTTGGCCGCCGGAGAACTCGTGGGGGAAGCGCCACAAGTGTTCCGGGTTCAGGCCCACTTCCTGCAGCAACTGGGCGACGCGTTGGTAGCGCTCCCGCCGCCGCCCGACGCGGTGGATCTCGAGCGGTTCGGCGACGACATCGCGCACGAGCATGCGGGGGGACAGCGAGCTGAACGGGTCCTGAAAGACGATCTGCAGCTTCCCCCGAAGCTCCTGCATCTTGCGATTCGACATTCGATACAGGGAGTATTGGTCGGCGATCTCATCGAGCTCGGCGAGGGATTTCGTCGCGTCGTCGGAGAGGGCGCTCCCGTTCTCGTCCTCCGAGTACGGGCTCAGTACATCGTACAGTTCGTTGAGCCGTTGGTACGTCACGTCCGGAGGCCGGTAGAAAGTGTGTCCCGACGTGGGTTCGATGAGCCGCAACAGCAGCCGGCCCACGGTCGTCTTGCCACACCCGGACTCTCCGACGAGCCCGACGGTCTCGGACTCGAAGACGTCGAAACTCACGCCGTCGACCGCGCGTACATCGCCGATATGCGTCGAAAAAAGACCTCCCCGAATCGGAAAGTACTTGCGGATGTTCCGGGCTGATATGACGACCGGTGTACCGTCGCCGTTCATGCAGAGGCCCTGTGGGAGTGACCTATTCCACCGCGACGGGTCCCTTGTATAAATAGCAGGCGACGGTGTGCCGTTCTCCCTCGAGAGTGAGAGGCGGTCGCTCCTCTTTGCAAATCGGCATCGCGTAGGGACAGCGCGGATGGAACCGGCATCCGGAAGGGGGGGTGATCAGGTTCGGAACGGACCCGGGAATCGATTCCAACTTGCGGTCCGGTTGGTCCATCCGAGGGATCGACGCGAGCAGCCCCTGGGCATATGGATGGAGCGGGTGGCGAAACAGATCCCGAACCGGCGCGGATTCCACGATCACACCCGCGTACATGACGCACACGCGATCGGCGACCTCCGCCACGACGGCCAGGTCGTGCGTGATCAGTACGATCGCGGTCCCGACGCGTTCTTTGAGTTCTCGCATCAACTCGAGGATCTGGGCTTGGATCGTCACGTCGAGCGCGGTGGTCGGCTCGTCCGCGATCAGGATATCGGGCTCGGCGGAGAGGGCCATCGCGATCATGACCCGCTGCAGCATGCCCCCCGAGAGCTCGTGCGGATACCCGCGTGCGACTTGCACCGGGTTGGCGATCTGCACTCCCTCCAACAACCCCACGGTGGCCCAGAGGGTTTCCTGCTTCACGGGACGGCGCGCGCGTCCTCGAATTCCCCAGAGCCCGAGGTAGAACCCGCGGAGCCGCGTCGCGGTACGTCGGCGGCGGATGGAGCGACGCTCGCTCCGCTCGAGCCGGCCCGCCCGCATCTCCGTCATGAAAACTTCGTCCTGCTCACCCTTCAGTTCCGTGAGGCGGACCTGTTGGCGGATGTACGTCCGCTGGATCCGGCTCAGCCGCGCGCGCTCGAGGGCACGCTCTAGGTCGGGAAGGCAGTCGGCGACGGCGGGACCCGCCGCACGAACGATGTAAAAAGCCTGAGTTCCCAAGGACGGGAGGTTCGCGGCGCGCCCCACGGCCGCCGCCGCCTCGCGCGTGTTCGCAATGACTCCCTGGCGCGCGACGTCGATCAAGTTCTGCAGGGCCACCGCGACCGCCGGGTCGTCGGGCGTGGCGTTCAGCAGACCGTTGAAGATCTCGCTCCCCCGGTGGAGCAATAGGGCCTCCGAGATCTGGTCGGAGATGGAGAAGATCGGATTCATCGCCTGTGTCGGTTCCTGGAAGATCATCGAGATGCCGCGGCCCCGCACGGCGGACATTCGCTCGCTGTTGGCTTTGATGCGGCGGAACGACCGTGAGACCTTCACGCGGTTCGTCCGAGCGACCGGTTTGTAGCGCGCTTCCTTTTCCAAGCCCCACAACAGGTTGGCGCCCCGGAAGAGCACCTTCCCGTTCATGATACGGCCCGGGGGGTCCGGGATCAATCGAGTGATCGAGAAGGCCGTGACGCTCTTGCCGCAGCCGGTCTCGCCGACCAGACCCAGGGTCTCGCCCTGACGAATCTTGAATGAGACGCCATCCAGGGCTTTGACGACCCCATCGTAGGTGTAAAAGTAGGTCTTCAGGTCCCGGACATCCAGGACGACCCGGGCACCTCCCGCGGCTTCGTCCGTGGGGGCGGCCGTGGAGTCCAGGGGACTGCTGCTCAGGGGCGAGGAAGTCCGATCGCGGCCCGGGAGCGGCTCATTGGTCGGAGGAGCCGAGGCGAGGGCCATCCCGACGTCCTACCTCCGCAACCGGGGGTCAAGGGCATCCCGAAGCCCATCGGAGAAGAAATTCACACTGATCGCGAAGAGGAAGATCGCCAAGCCGGGGAACGTGAATTGCCACCAGGGAATAGAACAGGTCCCCAGCTGACACGAATCCAGGAACGTCGTCAGTGCGGTTACGGATAGGGCGGACATCGAGCCCCATTCGGGGAAATAGACGGTCGAGAAGATGGGGAAGTTCAGGTAGATCAGCGCCCCCAGCAACAGCGGAATCCCCCCGACGTCCAGGGACATCTGGACGAAGACCGGGTATACACTGTTGGGCACAATGTGGCGCACGATGATCCGGCCCTTCGAGGCCCCGCTCGCGCGCGCGGCCTCCACATACTTCTGTTCGCGCACCACCAACACCTGACTCCGCACGATACGGGCGTAGAACGGCCACCATGTGATCACGAATGCCATGATCAGTAGGCCGATCCGAGCGTCAAACGAGGAGAAGTACGGAAGCCCATCCAGGGCCGCGACCGTCACGATGACAAAGAGGAATTGGGGGATCGAGAGGAAGATATCGACGAACCGCATGATCGCCTCATCGACGGCCCCTCCAAAGAATCCCGAGATCGAACCTACGAGCAAGCCGATGAACGCGCCGATCGAAACGATCGTGATGGAGATGGTCAGCGTCCAATCGGCGCCTCGTAAGAGGCCATCATAGACGTTGAAAAAGAGAGGCGTTCCGGGGTTGGCCGTCGTGAGAGACCCAAGGGGTAACGGACCTCCGCTAAAATGACTCGGGTCAAAAGTAGGCGCGATGATCGCGGGATAGCTTTGCGGCGTCTGATAGCAGTTAGGACCGGGCGCCACCGTGCCTTGGAAGTAGGTACACACGCAGTTCTGGATTTGGGCCTGCGCACACGTCACGCCCTCTGAGGCGGAGTATGTGGTGAGTACGGTGTACGGAATGTTGGTTTGCGTTGAAGCGTAGACTGCTACCCCGACGAATAGGAGGATGACCCCCAAACCGACCATGGCGAGGGTGTTGCGTCGCAAGAAGTACCACGTCCGTTTCATCTGCGCGATTCGGGGGTTCGGCCGTCGCGTGCGCAGGATAGGGGGAGGCGCACTTTCGGGTTCCGCGCTGGCCGGCGGGATCGGACTAGGTAGAGATTCCGTCGCCATCGATCACCCCAACCGGACCCGAGGATCGAGATAGGCGTAGAGCACATCCACAATGATGTTCGCCGCCACCACCAGGAAGGTGAACAGCAAGGTGGCGCCAAAGATCAGGCCGTAATCGTACGGCTGCTCGACGGAGTACGCCAGAATGCGTCCCACGCCATTCAGGTCGAACACATCCTCGATGACCGGGAATCCCCCAACGAATCCCGCAAAGGTCAGCCCCAGGACGGTGATGGTCACGTTGAGCGAGTTGCGGCCCGCGTGGCGCTTGATCACCGTTGACTCGGGGACTCCCTTCGCGCGCGCCGTTCGGACGAAGTCCAGGTTCATGACTTCAAGCATACTGTTCCGAACGAAACGGAGCAGGACTGCGATCGTGCCGAATGCGATGATCAGCGCGGGGATGATGATCCGCTCGAGTGTGTTTAGCGCCAGCCAGTACTGTCCGTGGATGAGGGCGTCGACCGTCGGGAATCCGGTGGGCGAACTTATGATACCATCTTTCAACCAACTAGGGTATTGCTGGCCGGCGAAGCACAGTCGGCTGGGCCAGGAGCCATAGAAATCGGAAAACGTCGACTGGCCCGCACAGCTGTAGGATGCCCACCCATGGATCGGGCCGAGCAAGAGAACGATCCCCATGAGGGCGAGACTGCCTAACAAGAACGTCGAGAGTGCGAACCCGGAGAAGGAGATCACACGGGACGCTTGGTCGATCGGTCGGTTCCGATAGACCGCCGAGAGGTTCCCCAGCGGCACGGAAATCGCGATGATGATGGCGAGTGAGATGAACGCGAGCTCGATCGTGTACGGGAGCAGCCAGCCTAGGACAGTGGTGACCTTCTGACCTGACGCCACAGGAATACTTTGTACTGCGATACTCTTGTTATCGACGGAACCCCAATTGAAAGTAAGACTGTTGAACATGTAAATGCCCCATTGGACGGGGACGGGTTGATCCAAGCCTAATTGATGGACGGCGCGCCAATAGAACGGGTTCTTACAGACTCCTGGCTGATCTATACCAGCCTGAGTACAAGGAATGTACGGCTGGAGCCCCAAATGGGGGTTCTCGCCGTAGGCCGAGATGATCCGGTCGTCAATCGTAAGCTGAGAAGTGAGGGTAAAAGTGATGGTCATTACTCCAATGATGACGGGGACGACCAAGAGGATACGTCGGATGATGTAGACCCACATCCGCATGGCTTTCGAACCCCCTGAGGGCGACAAGACGATTCATGTCCCGGTATTTATGCATTCGAGAAAATCGGAGAGTTGCGCCAAGCTCTCCTTTGCGACCGAAACCTCCCGGAACTTGGTATCAAAAGGTCTCCTTCATAGTGGGGCGGTCCTAGGCTACAGCTGCTCGTGACAGTGGTCGCGTCGAGGCAACCGCTTCGACATGATCCTGGGCGGTCGGGATGGCCCCCTCTAAGGGAGGGCTCGAGGTCCTACCTCGGCCACGCGCTAGGAGGTTGGTTCATCGAGAAGAGGTTCCCATCCAGGTCTTTGAAGGTCGCGACCGTACCCCAGGGTTGATCCATAGGCTCTTGCGTAAATTCCACTCCGCGCGCACTCATTTCCTTGTGTGCTTTCCGGCAGTCCGGCACGCGTAGAATGATCGGAGGGGTCCGCGCGGGCGCCCAATTCTTGGCCCATTCCTGCTGGGAGGGGTCGGTGGCGGATCCGACCTCAAACAGGGCCATCTCCAGGTCCTGTCCTTTGAGGCCGACCGTGACCCACCGGTATCCTCCGGGTGTGGTGACGTCCGTCTTTTTCTCGAAACCCACTTTCTCGGTGAAGAATTCGAGCGAACGGGCTTGATTCGTCACGACGAGCGTTATCTGAGTGAACTTTCCGTCCATGGATCTTCTCCTTTTCGAACCGGCCCTTCGAGCCGCTCGGGCGGGGAGATTATTGAGAATTAATAATCATCGCACCATCGGCCAACTCAGCCGACCGCAATGGTGTTCTCCCGCGGTCTCAAAGTTTTCCTCGACCGATTGTCCGCCCACCGGGACGCCACCCCCCTGCCCCCTCCCCCTTGGCTCGGGCCGCCTCGCCATCGAGAGGGCGCAAGTCAAAGGACCTGACCCGCATTACGTCCGCCTGCCGACCTGACTCAGACCTCGGAGGGCGCCCGGAAACATTCTCAGGGGGCATCCGCCTTCGGCCCTGTAGGTTCACGGAAGGGGGATGCCCTCGGGGCAGACAGGGTCGCAGCCCATACGCTAGAGTAGAGGTAGATCCCCGGTCAGTGGATCGACATCCTCAACCCGCGCCGGGCCAATTCCGAGGCAGGTGCGCGTCCCGGGCGGCACTTCGGTAAATCCGGCATCCTCGACCCAGGCGGTCAGCAACCCTCGAGCCCTCGCTCGACGCTGCAGGTCTTCCATCTCGCTTAGCGTTGGGACGACGAGTGCGATCTTCTTCTGACCTTCGGCTTCCCAAAGTCGGAGCGTTTCCGGGTCTTTGGTGCGAGCCACTCCGACGAGCATCACGGCCGCGTGCGCGGCTTGAACCGCTGCCTTGCCGGGCGTCAGCCGAAGCTCTCCGCGCAGTACTAAGACCATCTTGTGACCGGCGCTTTGAGTCGATCTACTGGGCATACTCGGCCTCCCGTTCCAGACTCAAGGTCGCGATTTGCTGCTGAACGGACTGGAGCTCGCGTTCCAACTGTGTCCCCGCGCCAGAGTCCGCCGGGGTCACACGCAGGCGATGGCGGAGCCGCCGTTCCTCTCGTTGGAGCGCCTCGAGCTCTCGTAGAAGCTGCCACGCCCCCTCGCCTCCAGGTTCGGGCCCATCTCCGCCCGGAAGCGGGGCCTCCTTCGAATAGGCATGGCGAAGGATGCCCGCTACGAGCGCCACGGCGGCGACGACGGCGAGGATCGATTCCAGGACCGGGTCCGACCAACTTGCTTGAAACCCGTTTGGGCCCACGAGGAGAAGCCCGAACCCGAGCACGATCGTCAGAACGACACTCAGCATGAATCCCAAGGAAATGATCTCGACCAACCGTGTAAGACCGTCGGGACCGCGGACTCGCCACTCCGGGAAAAGGGCCTTTGTCGTGAAGTACCCGGGCAGAAAGAATACGAGCGCGAGCCCTACGAGCGATTCATAGATCGGAGTCCCACTCATCAGCGCCCGCTCACGGTCTACGCCGGGGGCTCCCCGCCCGCGAACTGCCGCTCCAGTTGTCGGCGCAGCCGCCGGTTGGAGACGATGCCATGTGCGGCCTTGCGCGTCGTTTCGTAGTACTTGAGCAGCCCGCGAACCTCCTGCGACTTCTGGCCACTGCCGCGGGCGATCCGGTGGATCCGATCGCCCTTGAGCAGATGGGGATTGTCCAGCTCTTCCGCGCTCATCGAGTCCAGGATCGTCCGGAATCGCATCAAGCGACCTTGGCTATCTTTGAGCTGTTGATCGCTCACTTTCCCGGCGCCCATCGTCGGAAGGAGCGACATGAGCTTCGAGAAGGGGCCCATTTGACCAATGGACTGGATCTGAGCCCGCATATCGCGCAGCGTGAATTTGCCACTCATCAAGTGTTCCGCCGCCTTTTCGGCCTCGGCCTTGTCGGTGAGCTCCTCGAATCGCTCGAGGAGCGTCTGGATGTCCCCCATTCCGAGTAGGCGAGAGACGAAGCGAGTGGGGTCGAACCGCTCGAGTTCGTCCAGATGTTCGCCCGTTCCGATGAAGAGGATCGGCGCTCCGCTGGCCGCGACGGCCGAGAGGGCGCCCCCTCCCTTGGCCGATCCGTCCAGTTTCGTCAGGATGACGCCGGTGAGCCCGACGGCGTCGTGGAACGCTTTCGAACTCCGACCCGCGGCCTGCCCCATCGCGGCGTCGATGACGAGCAGGATCTCTTCGGGTTGCAGTGCCGCGCGAACTCGCACGAGTTCTTGGGTCAGATCGGGGTCGATACCCGAACGACCCGCGGTATCGACGATGACCGCCAAGTGCGGCGGGAATCGCGCGATCGCCTCGGCCACGATCCTTTCCGCGCTGGCCTCCGAACGATTGGCATAGAATTCGCATCCCACCTTCTTGGAAAGCTGCTCGAGCTGGTCGATGGCCGCGGGACGATGGACGTCAGCGGCGACGAGTCCGACTCGGACCCCCTTCTTTTGGAAGTAACGCGCGAGCTTCGCTGCGGTCGTCGTCTTGCCCTGACCGAAGAGGCCCGCGAGCAGAATCCGCTTCGGCTTCAGCTCAAAGGGACGATCCTTTCCGAGAATCCCGCGAATCTCCTCGTAAATGATTCGAATGAGAAAATCTCTGAGGCTCGCGCCCGCCGGGGGTTTTTCTTCCAACGCCCGCTTCTTGACCCGCTGGGTCAACTCGAGCGTCAACTGCACGTTGACGTCGGCCTGCAACATGGCCCGTTGGATATCGCGCACGACCTCCGTTAGGAGTGCCTCGTCGACCGTGCTCCCGCGAGCGATTTTCTGTAACACTCCTCGCAGTGATTTTCCAAGCGCGTCGAGCACCATGGCCGAATCCCGAAGGCCTCAGGGGCCCCCACCTCTACTTCGAGGAGCCGGCCCTCTTTATCCTTGCCGCCGGCGTCGTTCGTCGTGACCGAGTGCCTCGCCGTATGAGAACGTGTGACGTGGGAGCAACGTTCTTATCAAGCGCCGAAAGGTTACACTAGCGATTCCCATGGTCGCTGTGGCCGGAGCGGCGCCCAAGGCGCCTCCTCCGAAGTTAAACCCGGTCCGGGTCAAGATTGACGAAGAGCCGGTCACGGAGCGGATTCATGATTTTCGAGAAGTCCTGCACGCGTACACGAAAGAGGAGGCCGTCCTGGAGGCGAAACGTTGCATCCAGTGCCGCCGCCCGTGGTGCGTGGAAGCCTGCCCCATCTCCCAGGATGCCCGCGAATACATCCGACTGATCGCGATCGAAGATTTCGACGGCGCGGCCCGCGTTACGATCCGCGAGAACCCGTTGGCCACGTGCCTCTGCAAAGTCTGCTACCACTATTGTGAGGATTCCTGTGTCGTCAAGAAGAAGGGCGTTCCAATCGCGATCCGTCACCTCAAACGCGTCGCGTTGGATTTTGGTTCCAAAGATATCGCATATATCCCTTCAAGACCGAAGAATCAGCGCGTGGCCGTAGTCGGCGGAGGACCCGCCGGGATCATGGCCGCGTGGGAGCTCGGGGTGCGTGGCTACTCGGTCACCGTCTTCGAGCAAGAGAAGTTGCTCGGAGGCTTGATGCAAACGATCCCTGCCTATCGAATGACCGATGCCGACGTGGAAGAAGATCGAGCGCGATTCAAGAATCTCGACGTGACCTGGATACGGGATTCGAAAGTGGGTCTATCGATTCCCTTTGACAGCCTTCTCCACGACGGGTACCAGGCCGTTTTCATCTCTATCGGAACCTCCCTCGGTCGCAGCCTGGGAGTTCCGGGCGAGGACCTTCCGGGGGTTGTCCCGGCATTAGACCTCTTGAAGGAAGTCAGTGGTGGACATCCCCGGCCGCTCGGGAAGCACGTCGTCGTCATCGGGGGGGGCGATGTGGCGATGGATGCCGTCCGAAGCGCGTTACGACTCACGGGCGGAGGCGCGGTGACGCTCGTATATCGGCGCAGTCGGGCTGAGATGCCGGCCGATCCGTCGGAGCTTCAAGAAGCAGAGCACGAAGGGATCCGATTCGTTTTTCAAAAGGCGCCCGTCAAGATCGTGGGCTCAACTCACGTTGAGGGGCTCATCGTCCAAAGCTGTGAGCTCGGTCCGCCGGATGCCGGGGGCCGCCGATCCCCCGCGCCCGTCCCGGGCTCCGAGGAAACGATCCCCTGCGACACCGTGATAGTCGCGGTGGGTCAGAAAGCCGATCTGGAAGGATTCGACTCCCAACTGGACCTCAAGATCACCTCCCAAGGATGGCCGGAGGGGAAGGGAAAGGGTTTCGAAACCGGCATCCCCGGCGTTTTTGCGGCCGGCGGACGTTCCGTGGTATACGCCATGGGAACGGCCACCGCAGCGGCCGAAGCGATCGACGCGTACCTTGCCGCCAAGCGTGGAGAAACGGCCCAGCCGCGACCCGATCCGTTCGGTGGGTCGGAGACCTTCAAGCTGCCCGCTGGGTACACGGCGCCGATCCGAGTCTGAATTCGTAGACCGGCACGGCCTCACACTTCCACGCGAGCGAACCGCAGGCCCGGAACTCCGCTCGCCCCGCAGAGCGAAATAGCTCACCGGACTTCGCTGTCCATGGTTCGGATCGTCGATCGCGAGAGCGAATACGACGCCCCGATCGAAGCAGTGTGGAAGTTGATTCGCGCGCACCGGACCGATCACTCCTCGATCCATCCCACCGTTCGGAATCTCACGATCGACCTCCTTGCCGACGGGATTGGCCTGGCGGCCTGGGATATGGAGTTTCTCGGCGAGCCGGTTCACATGAAGACGCGTGTCGTGCAAGCTCCTCCCCTCGGAAAGGTCGTGGAATACCTCGAAGGTCCACTCGCCGGTTCAAAGGAGATCGTTTATTTCACACCCGATGGCGCCCGCACCGGGGTCACCGTCGTCGGAGATTTCCGATCCCCCACGATCCCCGAACCCATGATCGAAGACAAGGTGCGGCGCTGGCTGGGTGACGAATTCGACGAGGATGTCGCCGACCTTCGTACGTTGGTATGAACGGTGGGACCCCCGCGCCCAATTTGTTTCCCGCGCGAGTAGAGGAAGCACAGGGGGCAAAGCTCGTCACCGATTTGGCGACAAAACGGTCGGCAGCCCCGATTTCCGCCGCACATAGTTATTTGACAGGTCGCGGCGCCTATACTTCGAAATGGCCAGCCTTTTACGCTCGATAATTCGGCTCTTCGCCGTCGTCTCGATAGTAGGGGTGTTAGTCCTATCGAGCGCTCCGAGTCACGCCACCGCTCTTGCTGGCGACGGCCCCAGCGCTATTTCGACGAGCGGATTGGTCGCTTACGGTATCCCGAGCGCCCTTCAAGCGCCGTTCGCGGCACGGGCTGGCTTCGACCCTTCGGAGGTCGCCGGAGTCGCTAACGTTCAGCCGCTCCGCGGCAATGTATCGGTCGGGGTGACCTTCCTACCGCGAAGCCCGTCCTTCTTCTCGCCGCCGATAGCCGGAGCGTCGGTCCTGACAAACGCCGAGCTCCAAGCCGCTTACGGACTGACGGATGCGCAATATCTCGCCGCCGAACAGTATTTCGAAAGCTTCGGGTTGACGATCCAGCACACGTTCCCTGACCAGCTCCACCTAACCGTAGCTGGGTCCGCCACGCGGGTCGCCGCGGCTTTCTCGACGCATCTCTTCAGTGGCCAGCTGGCAAGTCGTCTTGTCCAGTTCCCGGGGAGCGCGCCGTCGCTACCCACGACGCTCGAAGGCGAGGTCGGCGCGATCACCGGACTGTCGAACGGATTTTCGATCTTCACGCTCCCCCTGCGCACCGTCGGCGCCGCCCCGTCCAGATTGGGTGGAAGCTCCGCCACACCGGCGGCCACGGGCAGCTTCATCTATCCGAATACGCCACACATGATCTACGGGTTTGACGGACTCTACAATTACTCTGGCTCTCCGCATTTCGCGACGCACGAGGGGATCGTGCTCTTACTCTGGGGAGACGGCTACGCCCCGAGCGATCTCGCGACGTTCTATTCGACGTACTATCCTTCCGACTTTCCCACGGTCCCCATCAATGCCTATCCGGTGGATGGCGCTCCCGAGCCGTCCTCCTCGGCGGTGACCGATCCCAGCGGAGCCCCCGAGGAATTGACCCTCGATTTGGAGTGGTCGGGGTCCCAGGCGCCCGGCGCGACGTTGAACGCTGTGTACGCCCCCGACGGCCCCGAGAGTAACAGTTATTCGCCAACCGATGCGAGCATGGAGGATGCGTTGACAACGGCCATTCAAGATGTTCCCAACGTCGAGGTCCTCTCGATGTCCTTTGGATTGGTCGATGGTGGCGATGCTGCCCTCCAAGCCGCCTTCGAGACCGATTTCGCCGAAGCCGGACAAAAGGGGATCACGGTGTTGGCCGCCTCCGGAGACAACGGAGGGACGAGCGACAAGGGCTGCGCGGGCAGCGCAGCGCCGGAATACCCGGCGGCTTCGCCGTACGTGGTCGCGGTCGGAGGAACCGCCCCCACCCTGAGCTACAACTTCGTGGGACAACCGACGGGGCTCGCCAGCGAGCCAGCTTGGAACCTCTCCGGCGGCGGGTTCTCGAGCGACTATGCCGCGCCGAGTTGGCAGTTAGTTGGTAGCGCGGCAGGGCCGATCACTGCCGGCGGAGGGAGAGGGATTCCCGATGTCGCCGCCGCTGCTTCGGATGACTTCCTCTACTACAACGGACAGGCGCTGTCGGGCTACGGGACGAGTTTCGCTACGCCGTTGTGGGCGGGGCTCGTCGCCGAAATGGATGCGATCCGAGGGACTCCGTTCGGATTCATCACACCGCGTCTCTATACGATCGGAGCGGCCGAGGCCGCCGGAACGGCCGCGCAGGGTATCATCGACGTAACGAGTGGAGCGAACTGCCTCTACTCCGCAACGACCGGGTGGGACCCCGTGACGGGGTGGGGAACGCCGCGAGGGGTTCTGCTCTATGAAGATCTGACCGGTACCTATGTCGACCTCGAGCTCGCGGCCGGAGGATCGGTCTCCCCCGGGTCGACGATCGCGTTGACGGTTACGGTCGTCAATGCGTCGGACCAGGCCCCCATCTCGGGCGTACCGGTCGCGTTGGGGCTCTCCGGCGATACCGGTGGGCCGTGTGGGGGGATCTTCGATACATCGACGGTCATGACCGGTACGAATGGGCAGGCGCTCGTGTACCTGGCGGTCCCATGGTGTTACGTGGGACTGCATGCGATCGCTACCGCCACGCTCAGTGCGAGCGGATACTTCGGTCTGAACTCGACCCGGGTACTCGTCGATCTCGTCGGGATACCTCCCGCACCGTACAGTTACCTCCTTTTCGCGCTCATCATGGGTCTCGCCATACTTGCCGGAGTCGCACTGAATGAACTGGGAGCCCGACGTCACGACCGAGACGAGACTCCGCCTTCAATGCCGCCTGGCGCGAACGCTACCTTGACGACCCCTGCCTCGCCCATCTTCTCTCCGCCCGCAGAGCCAGTGCCGCCTCCCCCTCCCCCGCCGCCTCCCGAAGGTTCCGCAACGACTCCGCCGAATTAGTCTCGGCCGCCGGCGGTCTCTCGCAAACTGAATCCCTCGAAAACCCTTAATCGCGAACCCCACTGAGGGGACTCGTGCCCGAGGAGACGGGGGAGGCCCCCGAAGGGGGCGCCCCGATCACCCTTTCGGGGCCCGAACACGCCGTTCTGAAGATTCTTCAGCGAGAGTCCGAGAACCCATGGGACGAAGCCGAGATCGCGGCACGCGCATCCTTGACACTTGACGCAGTCCGGGGCAGTCTACAACGGCTCAAGTCAAAGCGTCTCGCGGTCGTAGAAGAAGAGAGCACGGAACAGCCCCGCCTAACGGTCCGGGGTAAAGATGTGCTCGCGCGTGGACTGCCTGAACGCAGATTTCTGCGGGCGATCCTCGAGCGCGGCGGAGCGCTGTCGCCTGACGAAGTTGCTCAGCTCGGACTCAACGACGAAGAGCGGTCGGCGGCGATTGGGATCCTGCGCCGTCGCAACCTCCTCGAAGAGGGCGCTCCCTTTCGCATTCGAAAATCGGCGGAGATTCCAGCGGACTTTTGGCCGGAAGAACTGGTGCTCAAGCAGGTCGCTAACGGGGAAGAGGACGTCGATTCAGCGATCTTTCAAGCGCTCCAACGTCGCGGCTTGGTGGAGGTCGACCGCCACACGATTCGGCATTGGTCCACTTCGGCGGAAGGGCAACGGCTCCCGATGGCCGATTCCGACGCGTCGCTCGTTGGCGCGCTCACCAGCTCGCTCCTCGCCTCCGAAGGATGGAAACAAGCGACCTTCCGGCCGTACGACGTTCGAGCGGATGTCCCGTACCTATCGGGGGCTCGGCCGCATCCCTATCTCGCGTGGTTGGAAGAGTTCGAAGAGATTCTCATTGGACTCGGATTCGAAGAGTCCGAAGGCCCGCTGCTGGAGACCGAGTTTTGGAACGCCGACGTCCTCTTCATGCCGCAGGACCACCCTGCGAGATCGATCCACGACGCGCTATCGGTCCAGGGCATCCAATGTCAACCCCCACCGGCCGATCTACTCGGCCGCGTGGCCGCGGTGCATGAAGGTCGCCCATTGCCCGGCGAAACGAAACCGATTACGCCGGGCTGGGGATCGCCCTACAACGTTGCGATTGCGGCCCGTCCGGTCCTCCGGTCGCAGACGACCGCCGTATCTGCCCGGTATCTCGCTCGCCATCCCACGCCGCCGTTCCGCATGTACGCCCTCGATCGCAATTTCCGAAGGGAAGCTCTCGATGCCACTCACCACATCGAGTTCGGCCAATGCGAGGGCGTGATCGGTGAGGAAGGGATCACCCTCCGTGAGTTAGTCGGTATCTTCCGGGCGCTCGCCGAAGCGATCGGGATCCGGGAATTGAAGATTCGACCAAGCTACTTTCCATTCACGGAGCCCTCCATCGAGGGATATGTCCGTCACCCACGGCTGGGCTGGATCGAGATCTTTCCGGGCGGACTGCTCCGCCCGGAGGTGCGCCGCCCCTTAGGGATCGACGTACCCGTAGCGGCCTGGGGCATCGGCATCACACGACTCGCCATGATCGCCCTCGGGGCCAACGACATTCGAGACCTGTACCAGGACGAACTCGCCGCGTTGCGCGGAGTACGAAGGTAGCCATGCCGCAGAGCATTCTGTCCCTCGAGCGCGTGCAAGCCCTGCTGCCGACTCCGCTCTCCGAAACGCACATGGAAGCGATCCTCTATCAGTCCAAGGCAGAGCTCAGCGCGCGCGAGGGCGACGCGATCACGATCGAAGTCACTCCCGATCGTCTCGACCTCCTCTCAGAGGGAGGGCTCGGGCTCTACCTCCAGGGGATGACCGATGCCGCGCATGGTTGTCCCGCAATCCGCGAAGTCGCCGCCGCCGATCGCGGCGTCTCCATCGAGGTCGACGCCTCGGTCGAATCGCTTCGACCCGCGATCGGGGGGGTCGTCGTCACCGCTCCTGACGAAACCGGATTGGATGCCGGCACCCTAACCGAAGCGATCCGGTTTCAAGAGCTCCTGCATGCCACGATGGGAGTCGACCGGCGGGCGGCGAGCCTCGGCGTGTACCCGATCGACCGATTGGATCCGCCGATCCGCTACTCTCTGGAGCGAATCGACTCATTACGCTTCGTCCCGCTCGACGGGAGCGAAGAGATCCTCGCACCCCGATTCTTTGAGGAGCATCCGATGGCGCGGCGCTACGGCGCACTCGGACGCGACGGCGAGCGTTGCCTGGCGTTACGCGATGCGCTCGGAACGGTGCTGAGCCTCCCACCCATTCTTAACTCGCGAACCGGGGGAGAAGCCCAGATCGGAGACCGCGCTTTGCTGCTCGAATCGACGGGCTTGCGTTCCCGCCGAGTCTACGAAAGTCTCGGGATGCTCCTGCTCGTGTTCGTAGCTCGTGGGTGGTCGGTGACGCCGGTCCCGGTGCGCTCGCCCGCGGGGCGAGATGACGGCCGTCAACTTCTCGATCCGCGATCGCTGCACCTCTCCCGGACCGGGGTGGACGAAGTGGCGGGGAGGGGACTGCCGACCACGGAAGTGGAGCACTACCTCGGACAGTCGCGACTCTCCGCCCATGCGGAGAGTGGCGGATGGCGCGTGAGCGTACCGCCCTGGCGCCCGGATATTCTCGCGGAAGTCGACCTCATCGAGGAGGTGGTTCTTGCGCGCGGGGTGCGCCCCGAAGATGGCCTTCTGCCTCCGAGCGCGACGCGGGGACACCGCCGAGAGGAAACGCAGTTTCGGCGTCGGCTACGGTTGGGTCTGATGGGTCTGGGGTATTCTCCGCTCCATACCACCGTACTCGTTCCGGAAGCTACCGTAGCGCTTCTGGGAAGGACCGATTCTATAGCGGTTACGAATCCCGTTTCCGAGAACTTAGGTCGACTGCGTGATGCGCTCCAGATCTCGCTGACGGACGTACTCGGCCGGAACCTTCGCTACGGCTATCCCCAGCGGTTCGGCGAGGTCGGCCCCGTCATTCAGCGCGATCCCCGCGCGGAGAGCGGGGCGTCGACCCGATACCACTTGGGCGCGTTCTTTGCGAGCGAGACGGCCGGGTTTGCGGACGCGGCGGCCCTGGTGGACTATTGCCTTCGATCGATCGACGTGTCCTCGGTCCGCGAGCCATCAGAGCTTCCGGGGACGATTCCTGGACGCGCCGCCCGCGTGCGCGTCGCGGGCGATGCGGTGGCAGAGATCGGAGAAATTCATCCTCGCGTGTTGGCGGCAATCCATGTGCCGGTTCCCGTAGCATGGGCGGAGATCGACCTCAGCGCGATCTGGCCGCTCGTGCGTCGACGGACAACCGATTAATAGACGGCGCCGGTCCTCGGCTGATGACGCGTCGGGAGCGCCCGTCGCCTCCCTCCGGCCGAGCGCGATGGGAGACGGAAGCACGACGCGCGATCGGCTCGAAGGTCGAGGGCGGGAGCGTACCCCTCTTGGTCGGTCCTCCCGAGGATGCCGACGAACGCTTTCTCGATCGGGTCGGATATCCGGGTCAGTTGCCGTACACGCGGGGGATCCAGCCCACGATGTATCGCGGCCGGCTGTGGACGTTCCGACAGTACTCGGGGTTCGGCAGCGCCGAGGAGACGAACACTCGATTCCGGTATCTCTTGAAAGGCGGTCAGACGGGGCTATCCGTCGCATTCGATCTACCGACTCAAATCGGATACGACTCGGATCATCCTCGGGCGCGGGGCGAGGTCGGACGCGTCGGGGTCGCGATCGCGTCGCTCGGGGACATGCGCACTCTGTTCGCCGGCATCCCCCTGGACCAGGCCACGGTCTCGATGACGATCAACGCCACGGCCCCGAT
Organism: Thermoplasmata archaeon; assembly: GCA_049300255.1. Classification (GTDB taxonomy): domain Archaea; phylum Thermoplasmatota; class Thermoplasmata; order Lutacidiplasmatales; family UBA184; genus Lutacidiplasma. The sequence goes on along the minus strand of JBAQJJ010000037.1, from coordinate 52,413 downwards.
CCTCACGGCCCTCTTGGTTGCCACGGCAGAAGAGCAAGGGGTTCCGCGTGCACGTCTGGGGGGAACGGTCCAGAACGACATTCTCAAGGAATACATCGCGCGCGGAACGTACATCTACCCGCCGGGCGCCTCGCTGCGCTTGACGGTCGACCTCATCGAGTTCGCGACCCGCGAGATGCCGCAATGGAACTACATCTCGGTCTCGGGCTATCACATGCGCGAAGCCGGTGCGACGGCGACGCAGGAAGTCGCTTTCACGATCGCCGATGCAATTGCGTACGTGAACGCGGTACGGGAACGTGGACTCAGCCTGGATGACTTCCTGCCACGCCTCTCGTTCTTCTTCTCTTCCGATCGGAACTTCTTGGAAGAGATCGCTAAGTTCCGCGCTGCGCGTCGGTTGTGGGCCGCGATCGTCAAGGAGTCGTTCGGGGCCCGCGTTGCTCGATCCATGCAGATGCGCTTCCACACCCAGACTGCGGGCTCTTCTCTTGCGGCGCAGCAGCCGGAGTTGAACGTGGTCCGTACGACTCTCGAGGCGCTCGCCGCGACCTTGGGCGGGACCCAGTCCTTGCACACCAACGCGCTCGACGAGGCGCTGGGACTTCCGACTGAGGCGTCCGCGCGACTCGCGCTCCGCACGCAACAGATCCTCGCGGAGGAATCTGGGATCCCTAACACGGTCGATCCGTTGGGTGGGGCTTACGAGATCGAGCACTTGACCGATGCGATCGAGCAGGGCGCGCGTGAGTATCTGACGCGGATCGAGGCGATGGGAGGAGCGATCGTCGCGGTTGAGAAGGGCTTCTTCCAAGGGGAGATCGCGCGCGAGGCCTATCGCGTCGCTCGGGCCCTAGAGTCCCGCACGGAGATCGTGGTCGGGGTCAACGAATTCCGAGAGGGTCATGCGGGTTTCTCCCTGTTTCCTGCGGCCTCCCCGAAGAGAGCCGGACGCCGTACCGGGCCCGCCGAACGAGAGCGCAAGCAACAGGCGCGACTGGCGAAATGGAAAAAGGAGCGTGATCCGAAAGGGGTAGCGCGATCGCTCGCGGTTCTCGAAGAAGCGACGCGGCAAGGCAAGAATGTCCTGCCGTCCGTCTTGGACGCCGTTCGGAGCGGAGCGACTCTCGGAGAGATCGCCGGCATCTGGAGAACGCTCTTTGGCGAGCATCGCCCCTCCCGGACTTTCTGAACATGGACTCCTTTACAAAGATCGACCACGTCGGGATCGCCGTCGAGAGCCTTCGGACAACGCTCGAGCGATGGCGCCCGATCGTCGGTGACGGGACCTCCGTGCCCGAGGAAGTGCCGTCGCAAAAAGTACGGGTCGCGTTCGTGGAGGTCGCCGGGACACACCTCGAGTTCCTGGAGCCCACGGACCCGGAATCTCCGGTCGGCCGGTTCCTGCACCAGCGGGGCGAAGGGATGCACCATCTGGCGTTCCAAACACCGAGCGTAGACGCTCGCCTCGCGGAGTTGAAGGGTCTCGGATTACGCGTGATCGACTCCGTGGGAAGACCGGGCGCCCGAGGTCGTCGGGTTGGGTTTGCCCACCCCTCCGCATTCCAAGGGGTACTCGTGGAATTCGTGGAGTTACCCTGACGCGGATCCAAGAGGCCTCCCTGCGCCTGATCTTCGATAGCCGCGGTCGGCCGACGGTCGAGGCGACGATCCGGACGCAGTCCGGAGTCGAGGGGCACGCGGGAGCACCGAGTGGGGCCAGCACCGGAGCCCACGAGGTTCCAGCGTTTCCGAAAGGTGGTGTGACCGAAGCGATCGCCACCTTCCACGCCCAGGTCCGGCCGCGCTTGATCGGCGTGGAGATCGGAGATCAACGCGCGATCGACGAAGTGCTTCACCAAGTGGATGGGACGAATGATTTCTCGCATATTGGCGGTAACACCGCTACCGCGGTTTCGGTCGCGTCGGCTCGGACGCACGCCCGGGAATCCCACCTCGAGCTCTGGCAGGTGGTGCGGGCGTCGCAAGAGGGCGGTCCGGTCTTTCCGGGCATCGTGGGGAACTGCATCAATGGTGGACGCCACGCGATTGGTGGGCCGGATATTCAGGAGTTCATCGCCTACTCAACCGCCCCCCGCCCGTATGACGCAATCCGGGCGGCGATCGAGGTCCACCGGACGATCGGCGAAGCGCTGCACCGGCGATTCCCGAAGTACGCCTTAGGGCGCGGCGACGAGGGCGGCTGGGTGGCGCCTCTCGGAAATCTCGAAGCGGTCGAACTACTGACCGAATCGTGCGCCGAGGTACGCGATCGCCTCCATCTGCCGGTCCACCCAGGACTCGACCTTGCGGCGAGCGAGTTCTACCGGGACGATCGGTACCGCTACCAGGACCAAACCGTCGACGCCGCCGGTCAATTGGGCTTCGTTTCGCACTTGATCGATCGTTTCGATCTTCGCTACATCGAGGACCCCTTCGACCAGGAGGCGTACGCCTCGTTTGCCGAGCTCACGCGCACCATGGGGACCAAGGCGCTGATCGTCGGAGACGACATCTTTACGACGTCGGTCGCGCGTATCGAGCGCGGCCTGGTACCGGCTGCATCGAACGCGGTCTTGATTAAAGTCAACCAGGTCGGGACGCTCACGGACACGGTCGCGGCGGTCGACCTCGCGCGGCGTCACGGGCTCGCGACGGTCACTTCGCACCGGTCGGGCGAGGTCCCCGAAGGGTGGCTGGCCCAACTCGCCGTCGGCTTCGGTTCGGTGGGACTCAAATGCGGCGTTCTCGGCGGCGAGCGGGTGGCAAAGCTAAATGAACTCCTACGTCTCGCCGCCGCCACCGAGAGCACGACCGATGACTCCTGATGACGTCATGGAACAAGAACCGCCCATCGTGGGCCAGAGCGAGGGGCAGGATACCCGCCCGGGAGAGCTCCTCATCCCGGAAGATACCTATCTTACAAGCGGCGTCCACATCGGAACTCAGCAGAAATCGGCCAGCATGCGCCGATTTGTCTACAAGGTTCGCTTCGACGGACTGCATGTCCTTGACATTCGAGAAACGGATCGACGCATCCGCCTCGCCGCGAAGTTCCTGTCCCGCTTTCCCGCCGATAAGATCCTCGCCGTCTCCCAGCGACAGTACGGACAGAAGCCGGTCCGCGTCTTCGCGAAAGTCACCGGGGCCGTGTCGTTCTCCGAGCGATTCGTTCCGGGTTGCCTCACGAATCCCAACTTGGCGGAGTACTTCGAACCGAAGGTGCTCCTCGTTACGGATCCCGCGACCGACCAACAGGCGCTGAGCGAGGCCGTTTCGATCGGGATCCCCGTGGTTGGGCTCTGCGACGTGAATAACGAGACGCGCGACGTCGACCTCGTGATCCCCGCGAACAACAAGGGACGCGTCGCGCTCGCGACCGTCTACTGGCTGCTCGCCCGCGAGGTACTACGCGCACGCCAGCCCGAGTCTGCCGAGCTTCCCTACTCGTATTCGATCGACGACTTCCAGGCCGCGTTGTAACGTCGCTTCCCACGCAGGCGGTTGTCACCCGCGCCGCACGCGAGATAGGGTTGTCCGGCGATTGTCGGCGAGAATCGGGCTTCCGGCACTGTTTTAACCCAACGGCCGGTCGTCAGTAACGTGGGTCGTCCGGGAACCGGGCTGCTGGAGCTCCTGACGGAGCACGGCGTTCCGGAAAAGGCCGCACGCATCTATCTCGTCGCGTGTCGCGAGGGTCCTCAGACCGCTTCCGAACTCGCGCGCGTCGCCGCCGTCGATCGGGTCGAGGCATATCGGGTCGTCAAGCAGCTTCAGGCGATGGGACTGCTGCACTCCGCCAACGGGCGACCCATGCGATTCGGAGCGCTTCCCCCCGAGGCGCTGGTCGAACGCTGGATCCGGCGCCACAGCGAGCGTCTCGAACGACTCGAGCGTGACAAGGGCAAGATCCTGACCGATTGGCGCGAGAATTTGGGGGGGCTCGACGTGGAAGACCCCCGGAAATTCGCCGTCCTGGAGGGCCAAGAAACGGTCAATCGATTCTTGCACAAGCGGATCGGTGCGTCGCGCCAGGAGATCCTGTGGACGGCGCAAGGTTTCTCGTTCGCGCACCAGATCGACAACGGGCTCGATCGGACCCTCAAGGCCGCACACGCCCGTGGGGTGAAGGTCCGAATCGTGGGGGAGATCTCGCGTGCCAATCTGAGCGACGCGAAGCACTATCAAGGCTTTTCCGACCTGCGCCACGCCATCACTCCGATCACGAACCGCGCCATCGTCATCGACCGAAGCGGTGTCCTTGTCTTTGTCTCCGGGGAAGATGGCCTGGGTCGCTCCGAGGAGGAACGCATCGCGGTTTGGTCGACGGCGCCCGGTTTCGTCGGACTGGCACGCGATTACCACAAGCGCCTCTGGAGCACGGCGATTCGCGCCGAGGCGCGCCTGGTCGAATTGGAGGACTCGGACCGAGCGGTGCTCGCCGTTTCTGCGAATGACGAATCCGAAGCCTTTCAACGCGTGCGAGAAATCGCCGCGCTGGGCATGCGGGCGAGCGGCGTGGGGGAACTGCGCCTCAACCTCCCGACGGTTATCGAGCTCCTTGCCGATCAACTCGGCCGACAGATCGCGGAGGAGGTCGACGGAGCCACCGCCGAGTCCGTCGCGCAGTCGCTCGTAACCTACTATCAGTCCCACACGATCGGCCGACTCGCGATCGTGAAGCAAAAGCCATTGACCTTACGGGTCACCGGATGCTTCGCGTGCACGCCCGACTCCCCTGAGGTCGGGCGGGTGCTGTGTCCCAAGATGTTGCGTTCGGCATTCGAGACGCGACTCGGATCGCATTGGGACGTGTCGAAACCCGACCCCACGAAGCACGCAACGAAGGGCTGCCTGTTTACCGTTACCGCGGCGTGATACCGTCGGTTCTCCCATGGCGGGGCCGCGGGGAGATAAGGGTCACCCGGAGCCCATGAGGCCCGATGAGACCAGTGGGATCTCCGGCGACATTATCCCTCACCCCGTCGTTTGCACGATCGGCCACTCCACCCGATCGATTGGAGAACTTGTCGACCTGCTCACTCAGTTTTCGGTGGCGAGACTGTTGGACGTGCGAACAGTGCGAAGATCGCGGCGAAATCCCCAATTTAACGAGACCGCCCTGCCCGCCTACCTCCAGCCTGCGGGAATCGACTACGCTACCGCCCCGGCTCTGGGGGGACTTCGTAAGCCCCGGAAGGATTCGAGGAACTTGGGTTGGCGGAACGCCAGCTTTCGGGGGTACGCCGACCACATGGAGACCCCCGAGTTTCAGCGCGCCCTGGCCGATCTCATCCGCCGGTCGCAAAGCGTACCAACCGCGTTAATGTGCGCCGAAGCAGTGCCTTGGCGTTGTCATCGATCGCTCATCGCGGATGCGTTGGTCCTTCAAGGGGTGGAAGCGCGCCATATTCTAGCTCCAGGCTCCGCGGTTCCTCACCGACTCACGTCGTTCCTAGTGCAGCGGGACGGTCGTCCCACGTACCCTGCAGACCCGAGCGCGTCGACGCTCGACGAATTCGAATAACCGAGAAGGATCCCTCATCGATCACGTCGTTGGTTCGAAAGGTGTTGGCGCTAAGCCTCGGCCGCATTAGAGGCGCCTTCTGAGCCCATATCGGTGGAACGGTCAGCCTCCTTCCGAGGAGTTCGGGTCGGAAGGCGATGTTCTACGGCTTTGAAAACAGATGGGCCGAAAGGATGAATATGAAACCGGATCGCCGAGTATGAAAATAGTTCCAATCCGACGGCTCTGTAGCGTCATCGGGGCCCCCGGCACCGAGTCTCGTCAAGCGGGCGGTTCCGGGAGACCCGTCGTGTTACAGCACCGCCCCGGGTCAATCCCCTAAGGTTCTTACGCAGCCGCGGCCTCTCTTCTCGGGTCGAGGTGGATACGCCTCTGGTAGGGAGGAACGCTAGCGTTGAGGGAGCCGATATACGATGAACGTTACTCTCGGCCCGGTTTGTACTGGGGAAGCAAGCCAACCCAACTGGCACGTGATGTCGTTCGCGTAGCACGCTCACTTCCGCGCCCGCCCCATACGCTGGTCGACCTGGGTTCCGGCGAGGGCCGAGACTCGATCTACTTTGCCCGACGAGGCTACCGGGTTTTGGGCTTGGATATCTCGAGTGTGGGAGTCCGAAAGGCGGAACGCCGGGCGTCTCGGCTCGGGGTCAACGTTCGATTTCTCGTCGGGGACATTCGGACCTACCGACTGAGTCATCGAGCGGACGTGGTGTTTTGCTCGGGTGCCCTGAATAACCTCCCTCGTCGAATTCGGGCGACCCGATTTGAACACTTCAAAGCGAATACCGCGCCGGGGGGAATCAACGCAATGAACGCCGACGTACCGAAACCCTACATCCCACCCCAGACGACGAATCCATTTGCGTCTCCGTTCCGCTCGGGAGAGCTGCTGGGCTATTACTGGGATTGGCAGATCTTGGACTCGGGGCAGGTGGAGTTCAGTTCCGACGCAAGCGGCGTGCCCCATCGGAAGGCGATGGACGTGGTTATTGCGCGGAAGCCCGCCCTCGGGTCGTCCTGACCCCCCTCCCCCCTCGTTCAGCACGTCGGGACTTGCTCCGGAAGCGGCAGCTCCGCAGAATCTCCCGCAACCAGGTTCCCGAACGATCCGCGGCGTCCCGGTCGCGGAGGTTCGCGGGGAACACCCATAACGCGATCTCCTTTGCCTCGAGGTTTCGGGGACCATATGGTTCATGCGGGCGCGCAGCTCCTCCGAGCCATCTCCCTCCTACGCGCTATCCGTGGATCCCCTAGCGCTCTCGAACTCAGCAGATCGGACTCCCCCCGGGGTACTTGGAGGGGTTGGAACCGAGAATCCAACCCCGGGACATTGCTCACGCTTTTCGAACCGCTTTGGGACCGCCTGGAAGGTGGCCGGGCCAAACGGCGTGGGGAAAGTGGAGTCTGTTTCCCGTTGTTCCGAAGATCGCGGCCGAGACGTTCCCACTTCCCCATGAAAGGGTGTCATCAGCTCGGCTTGTGCCATTTCAGTCGGGGTGTCCCCTGCGAAAATTGAGAGTCGATTCGAGCCGTGTGGCTGGGAAACGGGTTCTGTTTCAAGAATCGGGGGTTATGCTTCAAGGGCTCGGTTTAGTTTCAAAGCCATGTTACACGGCTTTGAAACATAACTAGGCGATCTACGGGGTTCTGTCTCTCGCTTTCCGGTTTTGATTCAGGGTTAACACTTTCGTTCAGCGACCGTGCACGCGTGGGAAATTCAAGCCGGTCACAACTATATCGGGCCCGGCCTTTCGTGAAGCCGGTCGACCCGTCATGAACGTACCAGAGGTTCGATACGCGAAGAGTGGAGACGTTCATGTGGCCTACCAGGTCGTCGGGACGGGGAGCGTAGATCTCGTCCTCGGTCTCCCGAGTATAAGTCACCTCGGGGTTTGGTGGGAATATCCGCCCGCAGCCGAATTCTTCCGAGGACTCGCCGCGTTCAGTCGACTCATTTTGTTCGACAAGCGCGGTGTGGGCCTTTCGGACCGATCCGTGGGCATTCCCACCCTCGAGGAGCGTATCGATGACATACGGGCCGTCATGGATGCCGCCGGGTCCCCAAAAGCGGTCATCTTAGGGGTCTCTGAATCCGCGGCGATGAGCATACTGTTTACCGCGAGTCACCCCGAACGTGTCCTGGGGCTGATACTGTCAGGGGGTGAGGCTCGTGTAGCATGGGCGCCGGACAATCCCTGGGGCTCCAAGCCGGAGGACGTAGAAACTTGGCTTCGAGCCGTCGAGAAGGAATGGGGCACCCTCGAGTTCGCGCGAAGGTTTGCGGACGGGCTGGCTCCGGGCCGCGAAAAGGACATCGACTACAATCAGTTCATTAGCCGGCTCATTACCTACAGCGCCTCCCCAGCCGCGGCCGTCGCTCTCACCAGGATGAACTTCGGGATTGACGTGAGATCCGTGCTCACATCCATCCATGTACCGACCCTGGTACTGGTCGAGGAGTCGGACTATGCTCGAGCAGCCTCAGGGTACCTGGCCTCGCATATCACAGGCGCCAAGCTGGTTAAGATTCCCGGAAAGGCTCACTTCTTCCTTGTCTTCCCTGAATCGATCGCTTCGGTGCTCGAGTCAGTCCGTACATTCTTGGACGAAGTGCCCGGGACCGCAGAGTCCGACCGGATCCTGACGACCGTCCTCTTCGTCGACGTCGTCGGGTCCACACGCCATGTCACTCAGCTCGGTGACCGGTCCTGGGGAAAGCTCTTTGGAGAGTACATGGAGAAGACTCTAGCGGAGCTCGCCCGCTTCCAGGGACGGCTGATCAAGACTACTGGCGACGGATTCCTCGCGATATTCGACGGTCCTACACGCGCCATTCGATGTGCGTGCGCCTTGCGCGATCTCGCTCAGAAATCCGGATTCGAGATTCGGGCTGGCCTTCACTCGGGCGAATGTCTCCTCAAGGAGAAGGATGTACAGGGGATTGCGGTACACATTGCGGCAAGGGTCAGCGAACGGGCCGCCGATAACGAAGTTCTGGTCTCGGCGACCGTACGCGACCTTTCGATAGGATCCGACATCCGCCTCGTAGACCGTGGAGCCCAGTCGCTCAAGGGTGTGGACGGAGAGTGGCGGATGTACGCCGTAGCGAGCCTCTAGAAGATCCGCCTTAGCCTGCGGTCGTCCCAGATCGGGGGCGGCTGGCCAAGTTCTATAGGACCTGCAACGGAACCTCGCTTGGCAAAGGTCCTTTCTTTCAATTTCGAGGGGTGTTGTTTCAGGCTCGGGAGTTTCGTTTCAAGTCCGCGGCTCTGATTCAAAGCCATGTTACACATACTCACGGTGTAGCACTTGTACAAACAGTCGCTACAGCAGTTGGATTAAGCTATATATACCTCTGGCACGTTCGAGCTCTGTTCCTATGAAAGCAAGTTCATCGTCCTCGAGTAGGCCCAGTCGATCAGCGGACGCATCTAAACCAACCCGGGGGGTCGACCCCGAGAAAGCCGCCCTGCCTCCCGCGGTAGCGGAGTCGTGTCCCAACTGTGGTTCCTCGCATCTCACGCGTGACGAAATGCGCGGGGAGATCGTGTGCGCGGATTGTGGGCTAGTCGTGGACGCGAGCGCGCTCGTGTCGGACCGCGGACAGCGGGCCAGCAAGGAGGACACGGGGCGAGAGGCGCGAGGCTGGGGGCCCGTCATTTCCCCGTTGATGCCTGACAAGGGACTCTTCAGTGAAATCGGAGTACCCACACGCGATTTCCAGGGAAATAGCCTTTCGCGCAACACGTCCCTAAAGTTCTACCACCTGCGCAAACTGAATCATCGACTTCGCGCGGCGCGCACGCACCAACGAAATCTCGTGGTCGCTCTGGGCGAGTTGAACCGTCTCGCGGGAGTCCTCGGTCTCTCCCGGGAGGTCAAGGAATCTGCCACTTACATCTACCGACGTGCGTTGGAACACAAGGCCACGCGTGGTAAGAAGATCGTGGCACTCGTCGCCGCGAGCGTCTATGCGGCCTGCCGCCAATGTCACGTTCCGCGAACCATGAAGGAGATTATCGCCCACTCCAAGGCTACGAAGATTGAAGTGGGACGGGCTTACACGCTATTGGCCCGCGAGCTCAAGCTTGGTCTCAAGCCGGTTGAACCCCGCGACTACCTCGTTCGATTCACCCAGGACCTCAACCTTTCGAAGGAGGTCCGCCACAAGGTCCTTCAGCTTTTGGAGCAGGTCGAACAAGTCTACTCCACGAGCGGCGTGCTTCCGAACGGGATCCTCGCGACTATCATCTACATCGCGTCGAACCTCATGGGCGAGCCGCGCAGCCAAGACCGCATTGCGGCAGTGGCCAACGTAACTCCGGTTACCATTCGGAATCACTACAAGGAGCTCCTCGACCTGCTCGGGTTGCCGAAGAATCTGACGAACCCGCAGGCCCGAGGGACTCTGCCGACGGGGATCCCGTCGGCCCAAGGGGTCGAGGGCACCAACGAAACTGCGCCGGCGATTGCCGCGGGTCACTAAGCGGCCCGAGTCCGGGGGTCGTCGCAGCCACCGGGATGCCCCCGCCCGTAGTCCCCAAAAGAAATGAACCCCGCAGGGGCTGCGTCCCAAGTGTCGGCGGGATCGCCCCTTAGCTATTCATCGGTTCGGACGTATCAGGAGTGTCCCCAGCGCTGGAAATTCCTTTACATCGACCGGCTCTCGGAGACTCCTCGGGGCTACTTTTCGTTCGGCCGGAGTGTCCACAGCGTCCTCGAGTCCATGCTCCGTCCGTTGGTGGAGCCCGCGTCCCGTCGGGTAGACCCCGGTCGCACTCAGAAAACCCTCGACGCGTATCGCCCATCGAACGGGGACGAGCCGGCGGACGGACGGCTGCCGACGGTGCCCGAGTTGCTAAAACTCTACGACGCGGCGTGGGTCCGCGATGGCTACACTTCCGCCGAGGAAGAGTCCCGATACAAGATGCTGGGGGCCGATCTCCTACTCCGGTATCGCGCCGCGCTGGAAGACGAAGTTCCGCATCCGATCGCCGTAGAGCCCCATCTCGAAACGACGTGGGACGGCATCCCGATCCACGGGTACGTCGACCGGATCGACCGCGGCAAGGGGGGCGGCCTCGAAATTCTGGACTACAAGACCTCGCGAGAACTCTCAGAAGAGGATGCGCGCGATTCCGATCAGCTTTCGATCTACCAGGTCTTGGTCGAGCGGAACTATCCCGATCCCGTCGAGGGGCTGACGCTCTTTCACTTACGCTCGTTGAAACCGCTCCGAGTGGCGCCGCGGGGCCGGTCCGCGATCGAGACCCTCTACGATCGAGTCGGATCCGTGAGCGATGGGATTCGCTCTCAGGCCTTCGAGCCTACGCCGGGACGTCAATGCACCCGCTGTGAATTCAAGCCGCTCTGCCCCGAGTTTCGGGAAGTCCCTGCAGACGAGCGAGCGCACTTGGCCGAGCTTGTTGATCGCTTTCGCGCCTTGCGCGAAAAGGAGCAGTCATTGGAGACCGATCTACGTCTGACCGCCGAAGAGCTCCATCGTGCCGCGGAACATCTGGGCGTCCACCGTATCCCGGGTTCCTCCGGAACGGCGTTGCGCAGGAAGGAAGAACTCTGGCAGTACCCACCCGAGCAGCTCGTCCCCCTGCTCGATCGGGCCGGACTCGGAGAGCGGGCCACCCCCCTGACCACCGAAGCGATTCGACGGCTGATTCGCGATCCTTCGATCGATGCGGAACTCCGCCGACGAGTCGCAGAGACGGGCTCGCGGCGCGTGAAATGGTACTGGGAACTCGACGAGGAAGTCGACGCGTCCTAAGATCGAACGGCGCGCTGACCGCGCGCAAAGGCTATTTCGGGGGCGCTGCATACTTTCCTATGGGGATTGCCCTCTCGACCCCGGAGCGCCTTGCACCGCTCGACGAACGACCCCCATCGATCGCCACCGTGTGCTCGCATTCCTCGCTTCAGATCTTTCACGGAGCGCGGGCCGAGGGATTCCCCTCGGTCGGCATTTGCGTGGGTCCTCCCCCGAAATTTTATGACGCGTTTCCCCTCGCGCGACCCGACCGCTTTCTTTCCGTGAACAAGATGCCGGAGATCGTCCAACGATCGGCGGACCTGCGCGACGCCGGGGCGATCTTGATTCCGCACGGTTCGTTCGTAGAGTACCTCGGCCCGGCGGCCTTCCAGGAGATGGACGTGCCCGTATTCGGCAATCGGGCGGTCATCGAGTGGGAGTCCGACCGGAAAAAGGAACGGGTGTGGTTGGAGAGTGCGGGCGTGCGGATGCCCAAGCGGTACGACGAGCCTTCCGAGGTCGATGGCCCGGTGATCGTGAAGTATTATGGCGCCAAGGGCGGGAAGGGATTTTTCCTTGCAAAGAATCGAGAGGCGCTCGAAGATTTTACGCCGACCGGTCCCCACGTGATTCAAGAATACGTCCTCGGAACGCGATACTATATCCATTTCTTCTACTCGCCGCTGTCCGATCGAGGCTATCGGGTGGGGCATGGATCGTTGGAGCTCCTCGGAATGGATCGCCGCGATGAAGCGAACATCGACGAGCTGTACAAGCTCGGCGCGCAGGAGGAGCTACTAAAAGCGGGGATTCGTCCAACATTCGTCGTCACGGGCAACGTTCCCGTGATATTGCGCGAGTCGCTGCTACCTCAGGTCTTCGACGTGGGCGCGCGCATTGTGGAACGATCGATCGAGCTGTTCGGCGGTATGGTCGGACCGTTCTGCGTAGAGGGCATCATGACCGAGGAACTCGAGTTCAAGGTCTTCGAGATCTCCACACGGATCGTGGCCGGGACGAACCTATTCATTTCGGGCAGTCCGTACTCCGACCTGGTCGAGCCGGGACTTTCTACGGGTCGCCGGATCGCCCGAGAAATCCGACGCGGGCAACGGGAAGGGCGTCTCGCGGAGATATTGAGTTAAGGATTTCCCTCCCCGAACCCGCCGGTCTTTTAGCGAACCTCGAAGTGGTCGCGACCCGATGGAATTCGCGATTCGGGCCGAGTCCCTTTCCAAAAAGTATCCCAAGGCGTTCCAGAACGCGTTTGCGTTACGGGATCTGACCCTTCGGATCCCCTCCGGGGGCATCTACGGCCTCATCGGACGAAACGGGGCTGGTAAGACGACGTTCATCCGGATCGCTGCGACCCAGCTGATGCCTTCATCGGGGACCATCGACGTCCTCGGCCTAGACGTGCGCAGCCAACCCACGCTGATCCGCCGTCGGATCGCCGCCATCCCACAGGAGGCGCGCCCGCTGTATTTCATGACGGTTCGCGAACTCGTGTTTCTGTATCTCCGGTTGCGGGGGATGGAGCGCGTCGAAGCCCATCGACGCACCAAGAGCGTGCTTGACGAGCTCTCGCTGAACACGTATGCGAAGGTACTCGTGAATCGTTTGTCTGGTGGCATGCGCCGCCGCGCGATGGTCGCGATGGTCCTCGCCTCCGATGCGGAGATTTTGTTTTTGGACGAGCCGACTACGGGTCTCGATCCCGTCGCTCGGCGCGAGGTCTGGGGGGCCATCCGACGCGCGAGTCGCGACGGTCGAACCGTGTTACTCACCACCCATTACCTCGACGAAGCGGAGGCGCTCTCGGCGCGGCTCGCGCTACTCGAAGCCGGCGAGCTCAAGCTCGAAGGATCGCCCGAAGAACTGCGATCCCGGGTCCGACTACCAATCCGACTGACGCTCGATCAGACGATGGGACGGGAGGAACTCGCCTCGTTCGGGAAGGTCTCCGAAGTCCAAAATGGCTTCCTCGTCTTCGCCCGCGAATCGGATGCGCGCGAGCTCGCCCGGCAGGCGCTCGAGCGGGGAGCCCATGTGGCGATGGCCCCCGTCAGTCTCGAGGACATTTTCCTCTCCGTCGTGGGACGCTCGATTGACGAAGAGGCCCCGCTGGAGTCGGCCGCATGACCGAGCCCCGTCGGCTGCAGTCGCTGTTGACGCTCGCGTACATGAACGGCGTCGTACCGATCCGCAGCCAACCATTGTACCTGGTGAACATTCTCGCCTCGCCCCTCTCCTTCCTCTTCTTCATCGCGATCGCTTCCCACGGCGCGTATCTCGCCTACGGCGTCGGGGGCGGAATGATCCTCTTGATGCTCTCGGTGGGAACTTCGCTCCAGACCGACCTGACTCACTATCGACAGGACTTGAAGTTGCAGGACCTGGTCGTCGCGTCTCCGGTCGAGGCGCCGATATACGTCGCCGGCATGGCACTTTCGGAGCTCGTCTACTCGCTTCCGGGGCTCGTGGTATTCCTAGTGATCTGGAGTTACTACGGCTGGATGTCGATCTTGGGTGCATTCGCCTTGGCTGGGGTCCTCATCCTCGTCTGGGCCTTCGCTTCCGCGCTCGGCTTCACGCTGGCGACGTACTTCGAAGATGTCCGCGAGACTTTCGTGTTCTCCCCTCTGATCTCGCTCGCGCTCAGCGTGCTGCCGCCCGTGTACTATCCCATCACGGCCCTACCCACCTGGTTGCAGCCCTACGCCTATCTTTCTCCGACGACCTACGCGTCGTTCATCGTGCACGGGTCGGTGGGACTAGGGTTCCCGCCGTGGACTCAAGGACTCGAGGACTGGGGGATTCTTATCGGGTTCACGGTGGCGCTTTTGACGATCGCGAGCGTGAAGGCCCGCTGGCGGGACCCGTAACCTCGCCGCGGAGGCCGGGGTACTCGTCCGCCCAAAACTGGGCGGCAGAGCGGGTTCGGCAAGCTGCGGGAGCTCCCCGTTTTAAGAGGGCTTATGTAGAGGTTCACTCCTCGCGCGGCTCACATGCTTTTGAGTGCCGACGCCCGGGCCTTTTCTACTGCCGAGGAGCGGTTCCAAGCGTGCGCCTATTGTGGTAAAGAATTGGTCGTTCTCCCCAACGACCGACGGGGCGGTTCTTGTTTTGACTGTCTCATGCTCCTGGGACCGGATGCGGCTCCGTGCCCGAACTGCGGCGCCGAGATCGCGGCCGGCGAGCGACGGCTCGGCTGCCAGCGATGCGGTTGGATACCCGTTCGCGACTGACGTGACCTTCCGATTCACATCGACTCCCCCGTGCACCGACACGCGACGATTATGAACGTTCAGGTCGCTTTCCCAATTCGGCGGCGCGTGGCCGCTTATCCGAGGCGCAGGCGATGAGCGATTCCGAGGCCTATTCCGAGCTCCAAACGAGTCATCGGGAGCCGATGCGGGGCGCCCGCCCGCTCGGTCCGGCCTACTCGAACGAAGAGGTCGCGGTAACCCTACTGCTCCGTCGAGGGTCGCCGAGCGATTCCTTTCACTCAGCACTCTCCCACGCAACCCAGCGCCTAGGCGACCGCCGGATCGTGTCCCGGGAGGAATTCGCTCACGTGCATGGCGCGCGAAAAGGCGATATCGAGGCGGTCCGAGAGTTCGCGCATCGCCACCATCTCGACGTGATTGAAGAATCCGCCGCTCGGCGCACGGTTCGCGTGAGCGGAGCTGTAGAACGACTCGAGGCGGCGTTCCGTGTGAAACTCGAACGATTCGGCTACGCCGGAGGGACGTACCGAGGGCGCACCGGCGCGATCCAACTGCCCCGCGAGTTGCGAGAGATCGTCGTAGGAGTATTCGGGCTCGACAACCGCCCGCAGGCGCGAACTCATTTTCGGCAAGTGGTGCGGGCATCTTCGACCGATGTCTCCTACACACCTCTGCAGCTGGCTCAGGCGTACGATTTTCCCGCAGGGCCCGACGGGAGTGGGGAATGCGTTGGTCTCGTTGAATTGGGAGGAGGCTTCCAGCCGGCCGACCTCTCGACCTTCTTTCAATCACTCGGTATCGTCGCCCCCACGGTCACGGCGGTATCGGTGGACGGGGGAGCGAACGCACCGACGGGCGACTCAAACGGGCCGGATGCCGAGGTTGAGCTCGACATCGAGGTCGCGGGCGCACTGGCCCCGGGCGCCAAGATCGCAGTGTACTTTGCACCGAACACCGATCAGGGGTTTCTAGATGCCGTCACCACGGCCATTCATGATACGACGCTGCACCCGTCGATCATCTCGATCAGCTGGGGGAGTCCGGAAGGAACGTGGACGACCCAGGCGCGGAACGCGCTCAACGCCGCGTGCGAGGAGGCGGCGACCTTGGGGGTCACGATTCTGGTGGCAGCGGGAGACCAAGGGGCCGATGACGGAGACGACTCGGGCACGCCGACCGTCGACTTCCCAGCGTCCAGTCCGTATGCGCTGGGATGCGGAGGTACCCGCCTTGTCGCATCCGCCGGTTCGGGCGGACCGGAAGAAACCGTCTGGAATGATCTGGCCTACGGAGAAGGGGCCACCGGTGGGGGTGTAAGCGAGATCTTTGCGCTACCCTCGTACCAGGACGGCCTCCGAGTACCGGCGGCCCCCAATGGGTTCGTCGGGCGCGGGGTTCCGGATGTCGCCGGAGACGCCGATCCCTCTACGGGATACCAGTTGTACATCGATGGCACGGCTTCGGTCTTAGGAGGAACGAGCGCCGTTGCGCCGCTGTGGGCCGGCCTGATCGCTCGGATCAATCAGTCGGTCGGCGCTCCCCTCGGGTTTGCGGGGCCCGAGTTGTACGCCGCCTCGCTACGAACCGCGTTTCGAGAGATCACCTCGGGAAACAATGGGGGGTACTCGGCGGGGCCGGGGTGGAACGCTTGCACGGGGCTCGGTACGCCCGATGGCTCCGCAATCTTGGCGGGCATCCGAGCTGAGATCAAGAGCGGAGCGCTTCCGAGCCCCATATGACGGCGCGCGAGCGGTAAGCTTATCGTTCACCTCCCGTCCTTCAGCCTGGGCGTGCCGAGGTGGCTCAGTCCGGTACGGCGCGAGTCTGGAAAGCTCGTGGCGAAATTCGCCTCGGGAGTTCAAATTCCGGGGACGGGCGGCCCGTCCCGGGGGAAAATCTCCCCCTCGGCGTTGCCCCGCAGGGCGGTAGGACGCGCCCCACCCTATGACGATCCCCCAGCGGCAGGTCACGCCTGCGTTGCTCCAGATTGACGCGATCAAACTGCGTCTCACCGGTCGGAACGCACTGCAAGAAGTCTGCCGTTACTTAAGCCACGAGTTTCTCCATTTCCGCTGGGTGGGCGTCTATCGATTGGAGGGGGAGACGCTGGTCCTCGAGGGCTGGGACGGTCCCCAGGCCACGGAGCACACCCGAATACCAATTGGGCAAGGGATCTGCGGGCAAGCGGCCCGTGAGAATCGCTCTGTCGTGGTCGACGACGTCCGGTCGGACCCCCTGTATCTCGCCTGCTTTCTCGAAACACGCGCCGAGATCGTCGTACCCATCCGATTCGAAGGGTCCGTGATCGGCGAGATCGATATCGACGGTATCACGGTCAAGGCGTTCGACGCGACAGATCAGCGATTTCTCGAGTCGGTCGCCGTCAAGCTCGTCGCCCCGCTCCAACTCGCGGCGGGCGAACCGCGCCCGCCTTCCTGAGGCGATGATGGAGGTTCTGAAGCGCGTCCCAGAGCAGGCGGGGCGCATCCGCACGGTTGAAGTCGCCCGGAGTTACGCGCCGACCCGGCCGTCGGAGATCCTCGACCATGTGGTCCAGGGCCCGAGTCAGTTCATCAATGATCGGTAGGTCGGCGTTTTGACTAGTACGGGATAGCGGATTGAGGTCGATCGAGATCACTCGCTTCCCGAGAGCACGCAGCGCCTCGGTCCGATCGCCATCTTCCAGGGGAACGATGCAGACGTCGGCTCGACCTATTCCACGAGGGTCGACGCGGGCGCGGTCCGAGGGGAGGTGGGGAATCCTAGCAGTGGCGCGGATCCCGAGCGGTGCCGGCACTCCCGCGTGACGCAGCGTGGCGGCGATCTTCGCGACGCGACGCGGAGTCCGATGGAAGAGATTCACCTCGACCCCGATTCGTGGCTCCAGTCGAACCAAGGAGGCGATCTGGTCGGCCGCGAGCGCCGCGACATTGCCATTCACACTGATCACCGGATAGCGCGAAGCCCGAATCCATTGAACGGCAATCCGCTCGGCACGACGAGCCGAAGATAGGGTTCGTTCTCCGAGCAGGTAGTCAAACGCTTCCGCACGCCCGTGGGCGATCAACCCCTCGGGAACGACGAGTCCCTGCCGGAATGCTTCCGCGAGCCGCGCCCGGGTCACGAGGCTCGCGTACCGCGGATGCTGGGGAGAAAGCCGGGTCATTCGAAGGGCTCGTGGACCTAGGCGTCCGAGGCCGGGTCCACATCATTCGGGTCCACGTCCGCCTCCACTTCCTCTTCCGCAACCTCTTCGGAAGGGGGAGTCTCCGAGGCCTTGGCGTGGGTTTCCAGGGTGGCCACCCGCTGCTCGAGCGGGGCGAGGGTCTCCTCGATAGTCCGGGCGATCACAAGCTTGAGGCTCTCCTCGAGCGCCACGATATCGCGCCCCAGGTCCGTGATACGCCGTGCGTTCTCGTTGAGCAAGAGTCGGGTCTGGGTCGCTACTCGATAGGTGTCGGCGAGGTCTTTGGTGAGCTGGCGAGAGGATTGGGAAAAAGTTTCGATCGAATCTCCGATCGGTTTCCATTTCGTTTCGAGGTTCGCGCCCAGCTCCCCGTTCAACGACCGGCCGGCATTCTCGAACCCTTGGGCCAACTCCTGTTTCAGCCGGGTTCCGACATCCTTCTCCAGACTCTGGAAGCGCGACTTTGTGTCTGCGTCGAGGGTTTGGCACAGCTCCTCGATGCGCAGGAGTCGGTCTTCCAACGTTTGCAGCCGGGAGGTCAGATTCGAGTAGGCGCTTCCGATCAAGACATCGACGTGCGATTGGTTGAGCTCCTGCGCGCGGAGCAAGAGGTGCAGCACCCAGTGCTCGCGCCCTTTGGTCTCCGCGAGCGGCCCCCGATCGATCCGATCGCGGGCGTCGCGGTCGTCGATCATGGATTGGAGTTCCTTGAGGACCTCCACCCGGAGACTTCCGGGGGAAGTGCTCGGGGCGTTCGAACGACCGGCCATCGAGACAACGATGAACGGTCGGCTACAAAATACGTTCTCCAGAAATTCGATCTACCACGGGAATGGATCGACCCCACTCGATCCCACCCGGAGAAACTCGACTCGTGTAGGCGAGCACGCGCACTCCCGCGCGCCGCGCCACGTCGAAGGCCGCCCCAAAGCCAGGATCCAGGTAACGGTTCGGCGTGAATCGCTGGACGTCGGCGCGCTGTACGAGGAAGAGTACCGTCGCATCCACTCCTCGCCGAGCCTGCCTCGCCAATTCCCGCACGTGATGGGTCCCTCGTATCGTGGGAGCATCCGGGAAGAGCGCGGTGGTCCCGACTCTCAGGTTGGAACTCTTGACCTCCACCAGTCCGATCAGCTCGTTTTCAGTTCCAAACCTTCCGAAATCGAATCTATGACGACCTACCGTGACTTCCCGACGCCAAGGGGATGCTCCTCGGAGCGAGTGGATCGCTTGGCCGTCCAAGACCGATCCCACCAGTCGATTGGCCACTCGCGCATCAATGGAGACCCAGGTCCGACCGTGGCGGACGGCCACGAGATCGAACTGCGTCTTTCGCCTCGGGTCCGGTTTGACGGCGACCATCGAACCTTCGGTCACCCCGGGAATGAGGAGTTCTTCCATCCGCCCCGGATTCGGGACGTGGACGAGAAGTTCTCTCCCTTGCAGGCTGCTCCGCACGGTGGCGAGGAAGCGGTTCGGACGCCCCAGGAACTGCACTCGTTCCGGGCGGCTTTGATAGCGAGTCTGGAATCCCACGGGACGATTCAGTTCTCGAAGCCCGGCCCGAGAAGTTCCCGCGCGATCAATAACCGGCGGATCTCGCTCGTCCCCGCACCGATCTCGAGAAGTTTGGCATCGCGCGCGAGCCGCTCGAGCGGGTAGTCGCGCATGTACCCGTACCCTCCGTAGAGTTGGATCGCCTCGAGCGCAACTCGCGTAGAGGCTTCGGATGCGAACGTGAGGGCGGCCGCACTCGCTCGGGCACTTCGGTGGTCGTGGAGCATCGAATCCAAGGTCGCATAGAGCAGGCCGCGCGAAGCTTCGAGCTGGGTGTACATGAAGGCCAGCTTCTCCTGGATCAGTTGAAACCGCCCGATCTTTTGACCAAATTGCTCGCGCTCGCGCGCATATTTCAAGGAAAGTTCGAGACACTCGGCCATGATCCCGAGCGGGATCGCCGTGAGGACGGCCCGTTCCACGTTGAGTCCGCGCATCATGATCGCCACGCCCTCGTTCACCTTGCCGACGACTCGGTCCTCCTCGATTTCGCAGTCACGAAACACCAGCTCTCCGGTCGGGGAACCTCGCATCCCCATCTTATCGAGACTCCGGGAGACTGAGAATCCCGCGGAGGTTCGGGAGACCAGGAACGCGGTGATGCCATGGGGACCGCGCTCGGGAGCCGTCTTGGCATAGACGAGCAACGAGTCCGCGACGGGGCCGTTCGTGATGAATTGCTTGGATCCGTTGAGCACATAGCGATCGCCTCGCTTCTCCGCCCGCGTGCGAAGTCCGGTCGCATCCGAGCCCGCATCTGGCTCCGTCAGCGCCAACGCGCCAATCTCGTCGCCGCGACAGATCCCCGGAAGGAATCGTCGACATTGCTCGGGGGTCCCGTTCCGTGCCAGGTTGTCACCGAACAGGTTCGAGTGGGCTCCGACCGAGAGGGCCAACGCGGGGCTGGATCGAGCAATCTGCTCGAGGATCAGGGTTTGGCCGAGGTAGCTCCCGCCCAACCCACCGTACTCTTGTGAAATGGTGACCCCGAGGAATCCTTGTTCCCCAAGTCGACGGAAGACGTCGCGCGGGAAGAAATCCTCGCGATCCATCCGGTCCGCGACGGGGGCAATCTCTTTACGGACAAATGCGCGGGCCGCGTCCTCCAGCGCGCGGTCTTCATCCGAGAGGCGGAGGTCCATGGCCGCGGCACAACTCTCCCACCATAACAAGAGTTGCGGCTCAGCGGTGAGCGCTCGCATGAGCGCGCTGAATTCCCAGATGCAATCGCCAGGCGGCGCGCGGCCGGGGATAGTCCGTTCGATAGTGAGACCCTCGACTTTCGACGCGGGCCCGAGCCGCTCGGGCGATGAGATACCCTACTAGCGCAGCATGGGCCACCGAATTCGGTGGCGCCTCAGGGTTCGCCCGTTCGAAACGTCGGCCTATCGAGAAAAGCTCCTCGACCGCCTGGCGGAGCTGGGTTGGCGTCCGGACGATTCCGACCTTCTCCCACAGGATTCGTTTGATCTCGTCGGTAGCCTTCGCCTCCGTGGAGGCGCCCCGACCCGCGGGCCACTCGACCGAAAGCATGCGACCGGGACGAGGGGGCCCGCCCGCACGCGGAGCCAGTAGTTGGCGAACGACGTGCTCTCCGAAGACGAGGCCCTCCAGCAGCGAGTTACTCGCGAGTCGATTTGCGCCGTGGACTCGCGTCGCGGCGACCTCCCCGCACACATACACGCCGGGCAGCGAAGACCGGCCCTCGAAGTCGGATGCCACCCCGCCGATCATATAGTGGGCGACGGGCGTAACGGGGATCCAATCGGTCGACGGGTCGACTTGGTAGCCGGCCAAGAACCGCGTTACGGTGGGAAATCGCGTGAATAGTCGTTCTCGCGGGATCTTCGTTGCGTCCAGGAAGACCGAGGGATCCCCGGTCCGGTCGAGCTCGGACTGGATCGCCCGGGTCACCACGTCGCGCGGGGCCAGCTCTGCATCGGCATGATACCGAGGCATGAATCGCTCCCCCGAGGCGCTACGTAAGACGGCCCCTTCGCCGCGAAGCGCTTCCGTGATGAGAAAGCGGGGCGCCCCCTCTCGACAAAACGCCGTGGGGTGAAATTGCACGAACTCCATATCGGTCAGGAGCGCTCCGGCCCGAAAGGCGATCGCAACCCCATCGCCTGTCGCCACCGAGGGGTTGGAGCTGAATCGGAACAGATTCCCCGCCCCCCCAGTGGCGAGGACGATCGGTCGATCGGAGATGCGCTCCAGGCGGCGACCCGCGGGCGCGGAAAGCTGGGCCACCACGCGACCATCCGAGCCGACGTGTAGGATTCGCAAAACCGATCGCTCTTTCAGTTCGATGCCCGCATCCATCGCGCGTTGTCGGAGCGTTTCTTCGATCGAGAGTCCGGTCGCGTCTCCGCCGGCATGCAGGACTCGGGGGCGAGAGTGAGCGGCCTCCTGACCCAGAGCGATCCGCCCATCGACCGTGTCAAAGGGCACCCCATATCGCACGAGGTCCGCGATCCGGGCCGGCGCTTCGCGCGTGAGCATACCGACCGCCGTGGGGTCGGCCAGTCCATCTCCCGCGCGCATCGTATCGCGATAGTGGAGCGGAACGGCGTCGTCCTCCCCGATCGCCGCCGCGATTCCGCCCTGAGCATAGCGCGTATTGGACTCGTCCAGTCGGCCCTTGGTCACGACGGTGGGGTGAAGGCCGAGTTCACGGCAGCGCAAGGCGACGAAAAGTCCGGCAATTCCGCTGCCAATGATGAGCGGGTGCCGAGAATCATCCGGCATCGGGCCCTCGAAGACGACGGCGAGATAAGACCGCGCCGGCGCCTTCTCGACGTTGGGAGGCCGTCGCGGTCTCGCCGGGTGCCTGGGCTTATTGCACGCGGGACCAGCGATAGATGAGCGAGGTGGCGGTGGCCTGAAAACCGAGCCCTTGGTAGAGGCGGACCGCCGGCTCGTTGGATTGTGTCACCCACAAGCGAACGGAAGCGTAACCGAGCGCCCAGAGTGCCCGGCACCCCCAATTGATCAGGAACGTGGCGAGGCCCTGCCGCCGGCGGCTGGGATCGACAATGAGGTCGAGGAAGATGGCGCGCCGGGTGGACTCTTCCCCCGTCAGCATGGCCGCGATCAACCGGTTCTCGCCGTCGACGAGCCCGGTGGAAGCCTCCTCAAGGAAGCGGCCCAATCGACCCGCAAGGATCTCGGAGAGAACCCGCCGGTACTCCTCTCGGTCCGAACCGAGGAGCGTTTCATCCGCCGTCCCGCGAAAGGCGATCCAATCGAGCTCCGAGAGAGTGTCCAACTCGATCGCCCGGGGAGGCACCATCTTGCATCCGCTCGGGATGCGAGGCACTTGAGCGACGTCTGCGCTCTGGATCGGGCGTTCCATGGCATATCGCATGATCGAAGCCGAGCCGGGCACGCCCCGCAGTGCCTCCCAGAGGGCACGTTCGTCCTCCGAAGTAAGTCCCGTGAAGCCGATGTCGATCGTCTGAACGGCCGGGGGTAGCGAAGCCAACAATTGGCGCACCAGCTGCTCGGCATGGGGAACGAGCCGTGCGCGATCGACCACGTGAACGTGCCCGTAAGCCCGTTGGGGTCGGAGTGAGTAGAAGGCGAGCGCGCTTCCCTGAGCGGACGGAAAGTACCAACCGACCAACGTGCCATCCTTGAGGTCCCGCGCCGACTGTTCGACCCATTCCGTCGAGAGGGTTTCCCCCCGGGCCCGTAACTCCTGTTGCACCCCGTGCGTCAGTTCGAGGAGCTCTTCCGGCGGAGCGTCAGTAGTCGACTGTGGCTCGTTTCGAGGCGCGCTCACATCTGGATCCGCTAGAGTTGGGCACAATCTCGCAGGAGGATTTGAGCAATATCCGGTGCGACCGAGGCCTTCTCGGCGGGATTCCCGAGGGTATCGGTTGAATAGACCTCGTCCGTGACTGCCTTGATCCGCTCGAAGGCGTCCCGAAGGAAGAGGCCGTGCGTGCACGACGCCGTCACCGCTCCCGCGTGATGCTTCTGCAGAAGCCGGGCCGCCTCGACGATCGTTCCACCGGTCGTGATCACATCGTCAATGATCACGATCTGTTTCCCTTGGACCGGTTCGGGAAGCGAGGCAGGGAGATTCAGCTCCACGTGCTCGCTATCGATCCGTTTCTTTTCGAGAGCGAACCACGGCTTGTCCAATATCTGCGCCATTCTCTTGACCCGCTCGATCCCTCCCTTATCCGGCGACACCAGCAGATCCACGGGCCGCTCCCGAAGGAGTCGCGCGATGGCCGGGATCCCGCTGGCTTCGAAGGCGGGCTTCGTGAAATTCTGCAATGTTTGGGCCGAATGGAGGTCCACGGTCACCACAGCGTCGGCATCGAGTTCCACATGCCGCGCCATGGTGCGCGCGCTGACGGGCTCGCCCTGAAAGAATTGCCGGTCCTGTCGTTGGTACCCGAAATAGGGGACCACCACGATCAATCGTCGGGCGCCTCCCTCCCGCACCGCATCCTCCAGGAGGACGAGTTCGAGCAGGTCTTGGTCCGTCCGCGTCGATTGAACGAGTACGACGTCTTCCCCGTCCAGTTGGCCGCCAATCCGGAGATACAGCTCGCCATCCGGGAAGCGCTTGGCATACGGAATGCCGAACGGAGCGTTGCCCAGTTCTCGGGAGACGCGCTCGGCGAGCGCCATCGAAGCGGTTCCTCCAATAACGTACACGCCATCCCTCCCTTCGCCCGGACGGGGGAAGCGGCAAAAAGGTTGCGGCGCCGGCGAGTCCGAGCGAGATCGGTATCTCGTCTTCCAACCTGTGGCGGCCGTGCCCTCTTCTCGAAGGGCGCTAGCTACGAGTCATCCTTGTTGCTCGAACGAGGTGGGGATTGGCTCTTCTTCGGAGGGGCCGGCTTCTTCGTCCGACGGACGAAGGGCTTAGGCCGACCCATCTTCGCGAGCTTCTTCGACGGGGCGGGTCGGTGTCCGGCAGCAGCCTTTTTCGCCGCCACCGGCTCATCGTTCTCCTCCTCCGAATCCGGAGATCGCCAGCTACGGAGGCGATGCCAAACACCGCCCTCCGAGGGTTCGTCAGGCTCGCCCGACGCCCGACGTTCCTCCTCTTCCTCCGCTTTACGTCGCTCGTCCTCCACCCCCTCGGCACGCAGCGCATAATGGATTCCGAAGGCGAGGAGGATAACACCGGCGATCGTGATACCCAGGAACTCCCACGATTGCGGGGGAACCAGGTTCGCATTCCCTGTCAGCAACAACTTGACCGCACCAAACCAAGGGACCATGCCGCGTGCCACTCCGATGATCCACCCCGGCTCCACGAGGGTGCTGAGCCCGAAGCTCGGACTCTGGTCCGCCTCGCCACAGTAGGTCGGGTTGCAGGGCACGTAATTGTTGTCCCCCATCGTGAGGAATCCCGAGTGGTTGCCGAGGACATCCGCCTCCAGCGGGATAGAAACCGTAGCAGATTTCCAGCCGATATTGTAGAGTGACAGCGTCCCGGTCAGCTCGGTCGTGCCGCATCCCGAAGGGGTGGAGACAGTATAGACACGATTCGACGCGTTTCCGCAGGGAAGATTGGCAAGCTGCGGGATGTTGTAAAAGCCGCGGGAGTCCCAATCGAGGTACAGGATCGCCCGATGGATAATGGGAGTCAACGATGTATCGCCATTCGGATAGTAGAGCACCACATCGCCGTACTCACCGTACGTCGAATATCCACTGGACATTCCGGAGATGTAGGGCGTGATCTGGCCCAAGGGAACCTTCTGGGCGAGCACCAGGTCTCCGGTATTGATCAGGCCGACCATATCGACCGAGCCGTGCTGCATACTGTCGGATTCGACGACGTACATCGGCGGCCAGTTCTGGGTGTACGCAAAGAGACCGACTAACACTACCACGATGATGGCCAACGCGACAAGGGGTTCGAAGTAGAGCGAATCGCGGGCGCGATAGAAAACCGATCGCTGGCCTTCGGATCGAAACGTCGACCAGTGCGCCCGGGGCTCCTCCTCGTCCTCTTCGTCGGCGGTTCCTGAGCGCCAGGGATGGGACGGCGCCCGTCCTTTCGACGACCGACGAGGAGCGCGGCGACGTCGCGGCTCGTCCTCTTCCTCGTCGTCGTCGGAAGTGGCGCCTGCTTGCAAATCCTCGTCATCCTCGTCATGCGGAGGGGGTCGAGGCGCCATTCGGGACGGTTGCCCCCCGAAGCCCCTTAACTCTTCGTTTCGACCCGAACCGGAAGGCGAACCCCGACGCCAATCGCCGACCGCACGACCAGCGCCACGGCGACCACGAGCGGGATTAGGATTAGGTCGGATCCCGGCCAGCTGACCCCGGCCGCTTCCCCGGCCCAAAAGATCGCAAACGAAAAGAGTACTGAGGTGGCCCCGAGCTTCAACCACGGGATCTTGACCTTTCGGATTTGCTCGTGCACGAGCAGTGCGGCCCCCACGAGCACGGCCCCCCCCGTGACCGCTCCGATCAGCGCCATGAAGGCGTATCCCGCGGCGGCGAGTGCCAGCAAGACGATCACGGTCTCGATCGCTTCGACGACCCCGACGGAAAATCCCCCTGCGAACAGGATCCCTCGGCGATGGGGCGGGATCGTCGGGGCTACACCGCTTCGAACCGCGGCGTCCCGACGGAAGGTGCGCAGTGTGCTGCGGAAAAGGAAAACGCCGAACGCGGCGAGTACGACCGCCGCGCCCCAGAGGAGGTAGCCGCGTGGCAGCGCGATAATGATGGCTCCAAATCCGAGGGCGACGGCCGCTACGACACTGGTACCTGCGACCGCGCCGTAGGCACCCGGCCGAACGGAGCGCTGGTCCGCGCTCAAGGCGAACACGACCGCAACGACTTCCGTCATCTCCAGAATGGTGATGAGAAAAGCGACGAGGAATGCGGGAAGATAGAACGAAAGCACGTGTCGCGGAGCAGGCGATTCTATTTACGCCTAAGGGCCCGCGCCGACTTTGCCTTCGCACCCCGGAATCGAGGATTGAGCGGGGTCGTACCCTTCCCTGTCGTCCAGGTCCGCCGGAACGTTAGTCGCGTTCGTCTGGGGGCAGGAGGTCCGGGATTCCGTCCTGGATCGGGTAGGTGTTCTTGCACTTTTGACACCTGAGCATACCTTCGATGATTTCCGTTCCTTCGGCTCTCGTTGTTTCGAGCGCCAGGTCACCCTTGCAGACGGGGCAGCATAGGATTTCCATCAGGTCGGGCCTCACCGGTTCGAGTCCTCCACGATTCCGTAGCCGATCAGTCTCCAGGCGGTGATCTTCCGGGAAACCGCGACCCGGCTACCCGGGAATACGGTTACAGCCCGGCCGAGGTGGAGTTCGATCTCGTCGCCGCGCGCGCTGGTCACCTTGCCGGGCGCAATCGTCGTTCCCACGGTCAAGGAAATGATCTCGCTCGTCCGAATCTTTTCCACCTTCATATCGCGTTGGGCCCCCAAGACGCGGTCGAGGAGCGTGATCTTCAGTCGAATGCGTTGGCTCACGGGAGGAAGCGTCCCAGCGGTTCCGACGAGTCGGCCGGTCAGGCCGTCGCCCTTGGTGAGCGACGGATCCAAGCTCGTTCCCACGGCCGCCAATCCCCCGGGGTTCAGTTCGTCCCACTCTTGACCGCCGGAAATGAGCGCCGTGACTTGCGTGGTTAGCGAGTCGCTCCTCCCGTCGGGAAGACCGGGAAAACCGGGACGAATCTCGATATCCTCACCGACTTTGAGCCGGCCCTGCACGAGCGATCCGCCGAGAACTCCCCCCCGAAGTTGTTGCGGCCGGGTCCCCGGCCGATTGACGTCGAACGACCGCGCCACGTACATCAATGGGGGTTTCGTCGAATCGCGCGTGGGCGTTGGGATCGTCTTCTCGATCGCCTCGATCAGGGCGTCGATATTGACACGATGATTCGCCGAGATCGGAACGATTGGCGCGCCCTCGATCGGAGAGGATTTGAGAAATGCTTGGATCTCTTCGTAATTTTGAACCGCTTGTTCAGAGGTGAGCAGGTCGATCTTATTCTGCACGACGACGACTTTGCGAACTCCGATTATGTCGAGCGCATAGAGGTGCTCGCGGGTCTGGGGCTGCGGGCAGTGCTCGTTCGCGGCGATCAGGAGCAACGCGCCGTCCATGATCGCCGCGCCTGAAAGCATGGTGGCCATCAATGTCTCGTGGCCCGGGGCGTCGACGAACGACACAGCACGAAGGAATTTCCCCTTCGATTCGTCCGCGCATTTGGGCTCCGTCGTATACCCGGCCGGCGGCTCGCCCGGGCAGTGATAGAACGCCGAGTCCGCGTATCCCAGCTTGATGGAGATCCCGCGTCGGAGCTCTTCCGAGTGCCGATCGGTCCACTCCCCCGTCAGCGCCTGCGTGAGCGTCGTCTTCCCGTGGTCGACGTGCCCGACGAGCCCAATATTGACTTCCGGTTGACGAGGGACCTTCATGACGCGCCGAGCAGCTCCGAGAGTGGCTTCGACCCCTTCTGCTCGACGACGAGGTTGATCTGGACCGTCTCCTCACTGACCGTGTTCCCGCGGAACGTCCGCCGTTTGCGCATGCCCAAGCGGGGCGCGTGGAACCCGAATCCTTCTCCTACGAACACCCGCATCTGTCGGGCCCCCGGTAGGTCCGGCCGCAGAGGAAACCCACTTTTGTCCGTACCGCCGGTAATCTTGAACGTATAGCCGGAGACGCCGATGAGCTCGCCGCCGACCGTCTCACCGATTCGCTTTCCCAGGAATCCCGCGGATTGCGGATCTCCGACGCTCTTGGCGAACGAGGTCGCCGCGTCCGAGATGACGAGTTTGAATTCGACCATTTTCTCTCGAGGAAAGCGTGCGTGCCAGTTGGAGGTCGTTTAAATAGCTTGTCGGTCGAAAACGTCCGCGTGTCGGAAAGAATGCGGTCTAGGGCGCTAGGACTCTCGATCGTCGCGTCGAAGGACTAGCTCCGTCCCGTTGCGTGGGACATCGGTGTTAGGGAGTAGGCTGGCTCTTCGATCCACGCCGTCGCGGTGACACCGGCAAGCGGCACGGAACTCGAAGGAACGTCGACCCCCGACGCCATGGCTTGCGAGAGCGATAGGGGTGACAGCGAAAGACTCCCGCAGGTGACATTCGTCGTCCCGCTCGTCAGTACGTGGCCTGTCATCGCGTTGATCGTGGCATTGAACGCGGGCTGCGGACTGGTCGGCTCTGTCCCCGACGCCGGGCACGTCGTATACACGACCGCCCAAACGCTTTCTGAGAGATTCAAGTGGGGCGCAATGCCGGCGACTCCCCACGCACGGATCGCTTGGGGGTGGGTCGCCAAGAATGCACTTCCCCCTGCAGTGTTGGCAATGGAGACCGACTGCGATGAGCTCAGGATACTCTCGTTCAGCGGCTGGAGTTCTTCGCCGATCAGTTCGCACACTAGACCGCCGACCAGCACGAGCCCGCTACCCGTTCCATTCGAAACCGTGACCACTTGGATCGATCCGCTCGACGTCGTGAGCAAGAAGAGCCAGAAGTTTGCCTCGCCCGTCGCCGCGGTCGAGGGTGTTCCGGGAATGGACAAACCGGAGGTGATTACATTTCCTTCCCACGTTACGACGCAGCCATACGCGCTAAGGTTCGCGGAAAGGTCGGTAAACACGGCTCCGGGAACCACGAAGGGGGAAGGGAGCTCTACAGCCGCCCCCGAGAATACCAACCACGGTCCGCCGGAGCCATCGGCCGTGGCTTTGGCCACGCCCGCGGCTTGCGAGTACGATAACGTGGCGGGCGTAGGGCTCGAGGACTTTGAGTTTCCAAAGAACCCGGGGATTACTCCCCCTAACATGAGCCCGAGCACCACCACGACGACGGCCAAAACGGCGATAACCGGTAGGAGGTAGGGGCGACTCCGTTTGGAAGAAAGAGCCCCCCCCCCAGGAGCAGCCGGAGCTTGGGAGCTCGCCTCATTGGCCGGCGACCCTGCAGTGGGGTCTTCGGCCGGAGGCTGAGGCGTTCCAGAGGCGGGCCCCGAACTCTTCGAAATATGGGGTTCGTCGTCGGCGGACACGGCTTCCCACTCTCCAATAGGTAAGAGGCGAACGGGGCCTCTTAACGGCGACCTAAGGCACGCCACCCTCGAACCTCGGTCTTAAGTGTCGGGCTCGCCGTCGATGGACGTCAGCGGTCCGGGTGCACTTTGATCGAGCTTTCCTCCTGGCTCTTTGGCGCTCAGATCGTCGTGCTGCTGGCCGGATTCGGGTATGCGGCCGTAGAAGATCTCAAGGTCCGCGAAGTCGACGACCACCTCTGGCAACTCATGAGTGTTGCCGCGTTGTTGCTCGGCCTCCCGATGGAATCTGGGGCGGGAATTCTCCCGTTAGCGCTCTGGGTTCTCGTCTCGCTGTTCGTCGTGCAGCACATGTTTCCCTGGGATGCCGGACTCGAGCGACGCTCCGAGTCATTGCCCGGCCTCCTCGAGCTTTCGTTGTACATTGGAGTCGTCGTTCTCGTCGGATTGGCGGTCGTTCGGTACGGGGTCGGGCCCTCCCAGGTCCCTTGGGCGGTAGTCGCAGTGCTCGCGAGTGTGCTACTGGCGCGGGGGCTTTTCGAGGGTGGCGTGCTATACGGCGGCGCAGATGCCAAAGCGCTGATGGTAGCCGGGACCCTCCTCCCGATCTTGACGGTCACTCTCCTCCCGATCCCTGCGTCCGTAGCCCCCGTATTGGCGCTTTATCCGTTTTCCGTGACTGTGCTGATGAACGCGGCGCTGTTCACCCTCGTCGTCCCGGTATCGATCGCGATCCTGAACCTGCGTCGCCACGAGTTCCACTTTCCCAAGGGCTTTCTCGGGTACACGATCAGCGTCGAAGAGCTCCCCAATCGGTGGGTTTGGTTGCGCGACCCTACGTTCGGAGGAGTCCCGAATCCCGAGGAGGCCGGCACGTCCGCCGAGGACCGTGAGTTCCGGGAACGAACCGCCGCCCAACTTCGGACCCAGGGAGTACGGCGCTTGTGGGTGACTCCCCAGGTTCCCTTTTTGGTGATTCTCGCGGCCGGGGTAGTGGCAGCCTTGGTCGCGGGGAATCTATTCTTCGACCTAATCGTAACGCTTTGAGCCCGAGGAGTCGTCGTCGGTGTACTTCGCCAACCCTACACGGCGCAGCCAGGGGGCTATCGATTCGGAATCTCGTCTGACTCTGCGCGCACGGTTGCGTTCGAAAGGTTGGGGCGATGGGAGTGAAAGCACTTCCACCGTCGCGATCAGCGCCCAGGACCTCGACTCGCGTCAGTGGGCGGAACCGAATTACGCAAAGCTTTTTGGGGCCACCCTCGGTGTGTCGAGAGAGGATCTGAAATGCCCGGCGGTTCGCGCAAGACCCCGATCCGGGTGCTCATTGCAAAACCGGGACTCGATGGTCACGACCGAGGTGCCAAGGTCGTGGCGCGCGCGCTCCGCGACGCGGGGATGGAAGTGATCTACGCGGGGCTGCGGCAGACCCCGCAGGAGATCGTGGAGGCAGCGATCGAGGAAGATGTCGATCTGATCGGCCTCTCCATTCTCTCCGGCGCCCACATGGCACTCTTCCCCCAAGTGGTCCGGCTACTGGAGAAGTCCGACGCTTCCGACATTCCGATCTTCGCCGGAGGGATCATTCCGGACGAGGATGCTCGACGATTGAAGCGACTCGGGATCAGAGCGGTCTTCGGACCGGGAACATCGCTCGAAGAGATTGTGAGTACGGCTCGCGAGATAGCCCGAAAGCGTTCATGACGAAACGCGGTCGGGTCCCGACCGTCGCTCGGGCCATCCTCGCTCGCGATCGTCGGGCGCTCGCCCGAGCTATCACCGCGGTCGAAAATAGGGACCCCCGCTCCGTGCCCATCGTGCGAGCGATCTACCCGCATACAGGTCGCGCCCGGGTCGTCGGGCTCACGGGACCCTTGGGAGTGGGCAAATCCTCGGTCATCAATGCGTTGATCCACCACCTCCGAGCGCAGCATCGCACCGTCGCGGTCATCGCCGTGGATCCCTCGAGCCCGTTTTCCGGCGGATCAGTTCTCGGCGACCGGATTCGTATCGACCGGGCATCCGGCGATGCGGGCATCTTCTTTCGATCCATGGCAAGCCGCGGACACGCCGGCGGAATCTCGGCGGCGACGCGCGAGGTCCTACATCTCCTCGACGCCTATGGATTCGATATCGTCCTCATCGAAACCGTGGGCAGCGGGCAGGTCGACGTCGAGATCCGACAGGTAGCCACGACAAGCGTGGTCGTGCTCGTCCCGCATCTCGGCGATGAGGTCCAGACCCTAAAGGCCGGCCTCTTCGAGATCGCGGACGTGTTCTGCGTGAATAAGGCCGATCTACCCGGTGCCGAACTCGCGGCCAAGGATCTTGCAGAGCTCGTGGGGTTGGGCGAGGCCCGCGACGGGTGGGCCCCTCCAATCATCTTGACGTCCTCGCAAGAATCCCGGGGCATCCCCGAGCTCTGGACCGCGATCGAGGCCCATGAGACGTATCTCGATGCCTCCGGGCGCCGAGCGGAGGGGATGCGTCATCGGATTGCCGATGAGATTGTCGGGATCGTTCGGGATCGCGTCGGTCAGGACCTGACCGAGGAATTTCAGCAAGATCCGGAGCTGAACGGACTTCTCGAACGGGTCGTGGACCGGAGGATCGATCCACACGCGGCCGCCGATCGGCTCTATGCCCTGCGAATTCGCCCTCCCAAGTAGCGTCGGTCATGGATCTTGCCACCGAGCTGTACATCCTAGGGCTCGTCGGTGTAGCCATTGTGGCGTATTTCCTGTACTTCAGTTTCCTGTTCGGGGCGGGGTACCAGCCCACGCCCCGCCGTGTCGTAGATATGATGCTACGCCTGGCGGAGGTTGGACCCCGCGATCGTCTTTTTGATCTCGGCGCCGGAACCGGTGCGATCGTCTTTCGGGCCGCGAACGTGTATCGCGCGCAGGTCGTCGGGGTCGAGATCGACCCATTCCGCGTATTGATCCTCCGGCTCCGACGAGCGCTGGGATCGAACCAAGCGCGGATCGCGATCCACTGGGGCAATCTCTTCGACCTCCCCTTCTCCGAGGCAACCGTGGTGGCGGTCTTCCTTTGGCCTGGCGCGATGGAGCGTCTCAAACCGATCCTGGAAGAGCAGCTCCCTTCCGGGGCGAGAGTCGTGAGCCACTACCACGAGGTCCCAGGGTGGAAAGCCGAAATCTACGACCCCGAGACCAAGGTCTACCTCTACCACCGCCCTTAGAGTGCCACGGAGGAGGGGGAAGCGGTTAGGGGTGGTATGAAAACCAGAGGTAGGCGCCGGTCAACATGATCGCCAAAATGGCGATTCCGCCCGCAGGCCAGCCCGCGTAGCTTGCTCCTTCTTCGACGTTCACCGATTGAGTGGAGGTCATGCTAGTTGGGAGTCCTAGACAATTTAAACGTCCGGATACGAACCAGTCAGCTCGAAGGAGGAACCCGATTCCTCAGGACGAGGAGGGCTGAGTTCCCAGCCCCAGAGCCTCCAAACCGCAAGATTTAATCCTCGCTCCACCTCGTGGGCCCGGCATGGCTTGGTCGTCCGGGCAGCGCTATCTGGCCGAGTTTCTAGGAACCTTCGGTTTGCTGCTGGCCGTGGGCGGCGCCGCGGTCTTTTCGGGGCGCCTCAGTGGAGGCGCCTTGACCTCGGCTCGGACGATTCTGATCAGCTTTTCCCTCGGCGCCGGCGTCATCGGAATGGTCTATGCCTTCGGCGACATCTCAGGGGCGCATCTCAACCCGGCCGTCACCATCGGAATGTGGATTTCTGGACGGATCGATACGAAGCACGTGGTGCCGTACATCCTCTCCCAGCTCGCCGGAGGAGTCGTCGCCATGGGGATCATCGCCGGGATCGCCTACGGTTACGCGCCCCTGTTCCAATCCGCACAGGCTGGCGCGCTCGCGTCGCAGGGATATTCGGGGAATGGCTCGCCTTACCTCTTCTCATGGGGCGCCGTGTTCCTGCTCGAGGTAGCGTTCACCTTCTTCCTGGTCCTGGTGATCCTGTTCGCGACGCGATCGGAGAATTTTTCCAAGAATCTTGCGCCGATCGGAATTGGATTAACCTTGTTGATGACCAACCTCGTCGCGATCCCCGTTGATGGCGCTTCGATCAACCCGGCCCGCAGTTTCGCGCCGGCGGTGTTGTCGGCGTTCTGGCCGCAGGGGCAATGGGCGATTCAACAGGACTGGATCTTCTGGGTCGCGCCGATCATCGGGGGAATCATCGCCGCACTCGTGGCTCGCGCGTTGCCGGCGAGGGGCGTGTCGTAGGAACCGCGATCGATACTCCGCCGCACGCCGAAAGCGTCGGCTATCGCTCTAGGCCGTCTTCGGCTTCGCGGCAGGCGCCGCCTTGGCCCGGTGAGCGTGAGCGTGCCCCTTGCCGGCTCCGGGTGCCTCGTCGGTATCGGCGGATTCCGTGATGGCGTCGGTCTCGGCGGACGCCTTCTCCTTCGATTCGGTCTCGGCCGGCGCGGGCGCTTGGGCTTCCTTCGCGCTAGCCTCCTTCTTTTCGGGAGTCGGCGTCACATATTCTTCGACGAGCCGGATCGTTTGAGGGCTCAGTTGCGTTCGGAGCCGGTCGATGACCCGCGGCTTGGCCGCCACCCAGTTGAAGTCGAACTTGGACCGATCGGGCACTTTGAGGGTGATCGTCTTATCGTGGATCTCCACGTGAAATTCGCTGGAGCGCCCGTAGGTGAGTTCGACCAGGGCCTTGACCTGCTCCGCGGGCTCCTCGATGCGCCCGATCACATGGAACTTGCCGCGGATCTTCCGCCCCGAGAACGGAGGATTGAAGTCGACCCGCACGCGCGCCGCTGTCAGGCTGACGACGCGTCCCCGTCGGCCTCGGATCGTGAGGACGGTTCCGATATCAAGATGGGCGTCGTCCCGCCGCATCTCGGGGAGGCGCGATATCTCGTGCATCGAGAACAGCTCGATTAGCTTGGGGTCGCGTTCCCCGAAGGCATCCGCGGGAGCGAATTCCTTCTCGAACTCTTCCCCGGGTTTGGCGCCCTCCAGCGCCGCCTCGATGCCGGAGGGGAAGTACTCCCCGCCGATGAGATGGGGATGAGGCCCGAACTTCTGGCCCTCGGTTTTGGGAACTTCCGCTTGCTGCGCGACCTCTTCTTTGGTCGTATCGATAAGTTCGGAACGTTCGCCCCCCTCGGCCCACAGTTCGTATTCCAGCGACACGAGATCCCCGGACTTGACCGGTGATTTCTCCTCGGAAGTATGGGGGGACATGGCGCCGCCGAGTCGGCACGCCGCTTAAGGTTTTCCGGGAGCGTTTCCGCCGGGAGACGCCCGGGGCTGGCGACGACCGCCCCAGCCATAGGACAAGTATCCGCGGAAGGCTCCGTACAGAGTCGCCCAACGTCGCGGAATTTCCAGTGCCCGGTACTTGAATCCGGGATATTGAGCCTCTCCGAGCCTCCCCTGAATGGTGAGTCCAATCAACAGCGCGAGGAACCCGACCCCGGAAGCGATCAATGCGACCGCCCCGCCGAGTCGCGTCGTCGTGAACACCAGCAGGATGGCCCCGACGACGGCCAGGACGGGAAGTGCCACATAAGGCGCGATGCTCCCGGCGCGGGCTTCATAGGTAGTGCCTTGACGTCGCCAGACGACATACCCCCCCTGGGCATATCGCGCTTGTTTACGGAGGACTGAGGTCGTCGTCAGTTCGGAGAAGTCGTGCCACACGGACGCGTCGGGAACGTAGACCCCTTTCCAGCCTGCTCGTTGGGCCCGGACAGCAAGGTCCTGGTCTTCACTCGCCGCACGTGGAAAAAGAGTCGTGTCGAGGAGCCCGACTTCGTCGAAAACCCGCCTCCGCCAAGCGGAGTTGCCCATCGGTAGGCCATGCGGCTGAACACGCGCCACGCGGTCGTAGAACCATCGAAGATACCCATCGTAGTACCGAGCGCCAATCGACCGGAGCGTCTCGGGCATGGCAGGGGTCGGGCCCCCCGTGAATCCGACGTGGGGATCCTCGAACGGGGCGAGCAGACGTTCCAGCCACTGGGACGGCGCCACTTCGTCCGCGTCGAGAAATGCGATGAACTCGGTATGAACGAACTGGAGGGCTTGGTTTCGGCTCTCCGGGATCGTTCCCGGCGCCGCCAAGTGTCGAACCCGCTTGTCCCGGCTTGCGAACGCCGCTGTAAGGCGTTGGACCTCGTCGGTGCCCCCTCCATCGTCGACCAGAATCACATCGGGAGCGCGAATTTGCGTGAGCAGACTCTCGAGGGTGCGCGCTACTCGCGGATCCCGAAGGACCGTGACGACGACCGTCACCGAAGCCGGGCGAGCTTCGAGCGCCCCGCGCTCCGCCTCGATCAGGGGTGGCTCCACCGCGCGGAAAGCTCACGGATCGTGAGATCCACCGCTTCGGCGGAGGTATACTGCGGTTTCCATCCCAAGGTCGAAATGCGATCGATCGCGAGCAGCTGTTGAGGGATGTCCCCGACCCAGCCTCGATCGCCTCCGGTGTATTCGATCCGAGCCTTGCCACCCCAGGCGGCCACGACTTTCTCCGCGATTTCGCGCACACTGATGCGGTCCCGCGTACCGAGATTGAACAAGTTCACCGGGTCGGTCGCCAAATCCGCCGCCGTCAGCATCCCCGCTACACAGTCCTCCGTGCGAAGGTAGCTCTTCGCCTGACGTCCATCGCCGAGGACTTCGAGGCGGGTCGAGTCGAGATTCAGTTTGTGAAAGAAATCGACGAGGACTCCGTGCGAGATGTTGGGACCGATGATGTTCGCGAACCGGAAGATGTAGCCGCGGAGGCCATATGAGTGGGCATAGGCGCTGATGAGCCCCTCCGAGGCGAGCTTCGCGGCGCCGTATTGCGATTGGGGGAGGAGCGGTCCATAGCTCTCGGGGGTTGGAAAAACGGTAGGCAATCCGTAAACGACGCTCGAGGAGGAGAACAGGACCCGTTTGACGTCGTGACGACGTGCCGCTTCGAGCACTTGAAAGGTCGCAAGCGTCCCCAGATGCAGGTCGAGGTTGGGATCCTCCGTCCCGAGCCGAATGTCGGGATTCGCCGCGATATGCCAGACGGCCGACGCGCCTTGGAACACCCACGCGTATGTTTCGGGTTCCCGGAGATCGGCGATCGTTACGCGGAGGGCGGGGTGGGAGGGGAGGTGGTCGGTGCGTCCTGACGAGAGATTATCGAGGACATGCACCGTGCGGCCACGATCGAGCAAGCTTCGTACCAGGACCGACCCAATGGCGCCCGCCCCGCCGGTGACTACGACCGGCCCATCCGATTCTACTGCGGTCATCCCGGGGGGCCGAGTGACTGAGAGAAGCATATATAAGCGGACAGCCGCCTAAATCCGGAATACTGTAGTCGCAGAGGGTCAACTATGCGAACGTATGTCCGGATGACGTTCCACTCGGAGGGAGCGAATCCGCTCCAGGTGCTGAAGATGATGCACGATCTCGGTTTCGAAGAATCCATGGGAATGCACGACTTCGTCTACAAGTGGAAAGATAAGGCGACGATCGACGAAGTCCTCCATCTCGTCGCCGACATGCACGCCCGAATGAAGGGATTGGATGTGAACTACGAAGTCACAACGATCTCCTAGTTTACGATCAGAAGCTACCGATGTCGCGGGAATCCACCGAGCGATTAGAGCAATCTCTGCTGCTCCACCTGTTGGAGCACCGCGGTGCGCAGGTCCGATTTGAGGCGGACCAGTGGACAACGGAGTTCGGAATCTTCCGCAAGTTTGCCAATGATAATCAAGGTGAAGTGAAGACGGCGCTGCGCTCGCTCGAGACGACCCGTATGATCTACCGACGGGTTCAGTACGTCGTGGGCTACAGCGAGCCGAAGCTTGTGTACTCGCTCACCCCCGGAGGTCACCGCAAGGCCCTCGATCTGGCGCACGAGAACGGAGGCAACAACGGCGGCTCGTTGGCGAGTCCGCCCCCTCCAGAGGAAGAGGTTCCCGCCCCGCCGCCCTCCCACTCGAAGAAGTAGCAGGTACGGTGGGTCCGACGCGCGAAGGCCCCAGCGTCCGACTACGACGCGGGTTACCGTCCGAGTATGATTTGCTCTTCAGTTGGTACAACGACGCCGAACGGGTCGCGCCGTTCGACCGCTTCTCGGTCGATACGTTCGACTCCTTCGTCGCCGCGATGACCGCGGCCCCGAACGATCCGACATCCCTCGCGCCCAAGTTCATCGTGGAAGAAAAGTCAACGGGAAAACCGATCGGATTCATCGGTTGGTACCAAGCGCACCCGGTCTTGGAATACCTCGACGTTTGGTATGTCCTCGGCGACACAGCGGCGCGCGGCAAGGGATACGGCAGCGAGGCGGTCGGGCTGCTCGTCGATCACCTCTTCGAGACGAGTTCGGTCGAACGGATCGGCGCCACCGTCGATGTGGAAAACGTCCCGTCGTACCGCTTGCTCGAGCACCTCGGGTTCCGACGCGAAGGGACGCTCCGTTCGTCGCTGTTTCATCACGAACGATGGCACGACGTGTACGTGTACGGCGTCACGCGCGGCGAGTGGGTCCCGAAGCGTCCAGCGTAAGCACCACGCGCGACGGTCCAACTTCACCGCTCGTCGGGGTGGAGAGGTGCACGTTCCCAATCTCCCCGGTACTTCGAAGATGGGTTCCGCCGCACGGGCAAGTGTCGAGCCCGTCGATTCCGATGACCCGAACGGGATCCACTTGCGGGGGTAGCGGTACTAATCCGGAACGAGACGAGGGGTGAGCGTCGAACTCGGCTCGCGGCAAGTACGTGACGCTGACGGTGCGGGGGTGACCTTGGTGATCGTTGATTTCTTCTTCAAAGGTTGTCCTAAGAGCGCCGTCCGCAACTGGCCGCTCTAAGTCGAGAGTCGCCCTCACCCCCGAGAGGTTCGCTCGACGAGTTCGATTACCCCCCCGCTCGAATATGAGCGCGCTGAGCAAATGCTGCGCGGTGTGGAGTCGCATGTGGCGATACCGCCGTTCCCAATCTAACACGCCGCGGACCGCTTCCCCTAGGGTTAAGCCCGCGGAAGGAGCCGCGGAGTGGTCGATCCGATGGAGGACCGCGGCCCCGGACTTGGTCACCTGACGAATGGGAAGCATCACTTCGTCCGTTCCATGGAGCGCGCCTTCGTCGCTCGGTTGCCCGCCCCCCGTCGGATAGAAGTAGGTTCGATCCAAAACCACGGCCCCTGGAGGGAGCGCGACGACGCGCGCCTCGAACGTCCGGACGTACGCGTCGTCGGTCGTGAGAAGGTACGCTAACTCCGTCATCCGTGCGAAATCCGGGCCCGGGGAATCGGGAGGAGTCGGCGACTTAGATAAGCTATTTAGAGGGGCCAGATGTAGGCGCGCTCCGAGAGTTTCCAATGTTCAAAGCGCGTATCAAGATGGAGGTCCTCCGCGAGTTGACCGAGGTCGTCTCGACGTTGGTCTCGGAGGTCAAGCTCAGCGTGTCCAAGGATGGGATCGAGGTCAAGGCAGTCGATCCCTCGCACGTCGCGATGCTGGTACTCAAGCTCCAAAAAAGCGCGTTCGAGGAGTTCACCGGCGAATCGACGGAGATCGGGCTGGATGTCGAGAAGCTCAAAGAAGTGCTGCGACTTTCGAAACCCACCGATGTCCTCGATCTGCAGTACGACGGCGGGAAGAATCGGCTCGTGATCAAGGTCGGGAAAGTCACTCGGCATATGTCGGTCGTCGATCCGGCCGGAATCACGGACCCGAAAGTCCCGAACGTGACGCCCCCCGCGACCGCGGTCGTGCACATGGAGGAATTACGCCAGGGGATTCGCGGCAGCGAGAGCATCTCGGATCACGTCACCCTCTCGGTGGACGGAGAGGGATTCTCGATGCACAGCGAAGGGGAAACTGACCGAGTCGATATGCATCTCCCGAAAGAGTCCCTCGCGAAGCTCGAGGCGAAGGAGGCTGTGAAGAGCATGTACCCCCTCGATTTCTTCTCCGCGATGATGAAGTCGATCACGACCGCGGAGGACGTGACGCTGCATGTGGGGAATGAGTATCCCCTTAAGATCGAGTTCTCGATCGCCGATAACCGAGGGTCCGGGTTCTTCCTGTTGGCCCCGCGCGTCGAAGAGGACTGATCGTTCGCGCCCCTCGATTCCGCTACCTTCTTAACGACCGTCCGTTCCGGGGGCCGTGGACGCACTTCCTGACCACTCCGTCGCGATCCTTTCGGCCGTGCGAACGCCGATCGGGAAACACGGAGGGGCGCTCCGGGCCACTCCCGCCACTGCGCTCGGCGTACTCGCCGCTCGGGCGGCCATCGTGCGCGCGCGGCTGACGCCTCCGCAAATCGAGGACGTCCTCTTCGGCCAAACGATTCAAGCCGGCGCGGGCCAGAATCCCGCGCGCCAAGTCCTGCGGGGCGCCGAGATTCCCGACCCCATTGGCGCGGCGACGATCAATATGGTCTGTGGCTCCGGTCTGAAGGCCCTTTTGCTGGGCAACTCCGCGCTCCGGGCGGGCGATTCGAATGTCGTGCTCGTCGGCGGAATGGAAAGTATGTCGTGTGCCCCCTATCTGGTACCCTCCGAGGTCCGCTGGGGGACGCGATTCGGGAATCGCACGCTCGAGGATGCGATGTTGAAGGATTCCCTATTGGACGCGTATGGGGAACACGAGCACATGGGTCTCACGGGCGACCGGATCGCGGAGAAGTTTCACCTGACTCGGGCGGAGGTCGATGCGTTTGCCTTGCGCAGTCATCGTCTGGCGTCGGCCGCACGCGCCGACGGAACCTGGACGTATGAGATCGTCCCCGTGCCATCGGACCTCACTCCCCGCGGAGTCGGGTTAGAGCAAGACGAGGGTCCCCGCGCTGACACCTCGCTCGAGGCGCTCGCCCGGTTGAAACCGGTCTTCCGCCCGGATGGCGTGCAAACGGCGGGTAACTCTTCGCAGCTTTCGGACGGAGCGGCGGCGCTCGTGCTTGCGAACGCCTCGTTCGTCGAGCGGCACGGCCTCACCCCGCTCGCTTGGATTCACAGTGGTTGTGTCAGCGGCGTCGCTCCCTGGGACGTGATGGAGTCCCCGATCCCGACGGTGCGCAAGCATCTCGAAAAGACAGGATTCACTCCCACCGATTTCGACCGCGTGGAACACAACGAGGCGTTCGCCTCGGCGTCCATCGCGGTCCAGCGAACGTTCGGATTCACCGACCACCAGTTCAATGTGCATGGGGGGGCGGTGGCCCTGGGCCATCCGATCGGGGCGAGCGGAGCCCGTATAGTCGTCAGCTTGGTCCATGAACTCGTGCGATCGAAGTCTCGACTCGGACTCGCCACCCTGTGCATGGGAGGGGGCAACGGACTCAGCGTGATCGTGGACCGCCGACCGGCGTGACCAGCGGAAAGCCGAGCAGCCGCTCCAAGGTCTCGTAGAGCGCGCGCGCCCGGCGGACCTCACCCCGACCGAATCGGGCGAAACCGGCCCGTTCGAGGCTGGTGTTCCATTCCCTCAATCGATCGACGGCGCGATGGATTTCGAACCCATTCTCGAAGCTGTGTCGCACGTCTCGGACGACGCGTTCGAGGTCCGACAAGGCGAGTGATCCTCCGGCCCCGGGTTCTATCGAGCTGCGACACCGGCGTACGACCGTAGAATATTCCTGCCGAGCTCGGACCACATCTCCCGTGTTCCAATCGAATCCCTGATGGTACGGTGACTTGAGCAGGTACCATCGGAGCGCGGCCGGGCCCATTTCGTCAAGGGCCGCCCGCAGGGGGACCAGATTGCCGGTCGACTTCGACATCTTCTCTCCGTTCTGCCGGACTAGCCCCGCATGGAGGAAGATTCGCGAGAACGGCTGGCCGGCGAGCGAGAAGGCGATCTCGTTCTCGTCATAGTGATGCGGGTAGACCAAGTCCATCCCGCCGCCGTGGAGATCGACGGGGATTCCTAGATAATGTTCGGCCATCGCATAGCACTCCATGTGCCAGCCCGGCACTCCCGCTCCCCAGGGACTTGGCCAAGAAGGGTGCGGTCGTCGTTGTTCCTTCCAGAGGAGAAATTCCCCGCCTCCGTCAGGCCCGCCCGGAGGAGGCACACCGGATTCGAGCACGGCATGGCGCGCCAAGTCGCGTCCGATGGGGAAGTTCTTGTCCGCAAATGAGCGGGGCGGAACGAAGGTCCACTCGTCGCCCCGATGCTCCAGCCGACCAACACGAGCCAAGCGCCGGCCCAGTCGGATCATTTGAGGAACGAAGGTACTTGCGCGTGGAGTGGCGGTTGCGGGCAATATTCCGAACAAGGACATGTCGCGAAGAAACAGTCGCTCCTCCCGACGAGCCAGCGCTCGCCAGGTGAGATGCAACGATGCGGCGCGCGCATCGAGCTTGTCCTCGAAGTCGGTGATGTTAAGCACATGGTGGACGGGGCTCCGCTCCTCCCGTAGATAGCGGCGGATGAGGTCGAAGAAGAGCAACGTTCGCGCGTGCCCCACGTGGGCGACGTCGTAGACCGTTGGCCCGCAGACGTAGAGGGTGAGCGGGCGGCGAGGGCGCGGCGCGAGAATTCGCGTGGCCCCCGAGAGCGAATCGCGCAATCGAAGCGGCATTCGACTCCGTTCGGGGCCTAGGCGACCTTAACGCTTGGGGTCACGCGGAGGGGTTCGCGCGAGAATGGTCCCTCCCGGCTCGGCGAGTGCCGGGCCGGCTGGACCAATTCTTTCACAACTTGTTACCGCTGTCCGAAGATCGTGGGCGCGTATCCGCTCTCTTCCGGGTCGTACCGGGGATACATGACCGGCTGGAATCCCTCGGCCTTCTTAGTCGTTCCTTCGGAGAGGGAAATGCGAGGCGGCCAATCCCGACGCCATCCTACGACAGCGGTCGGCACTCCCGCTAGGAAAAGTACGATTCCCACCACGCCGAGTACGTTGCCTTGAGTGATTCCCAAACATTGAGCTCCCGGGAAACAGGGTTCCAAAGAGGCTAGAAAGAAGAGCAAAGCGCCGACGCCGGTCAACGTAATCCCGACAGACATCTCCCCACCTTTCATGGAGTTGCCCGAAAGAAGAGGGCGCGTGGGGTTATGAGACTTATGAAGTGCGGTACGCCGGGTCTCGCTCGAGGTCCGTCGGAACATCGCACGGCTTCCCGGGGGCTCTTTCCGAGGGCTCGACTCGTGCGCTCGTTACCTTCAAGTGGGGTCCCCCCGTAGGCCGAAAGGCGAGCGGCCGGAATGGAGACTCTTTACCTGCTAGTCGAGACCGAGGTCGGCCGTCTCGAAGAGGTCATGCGCCGCCTGCAGGCGACCTCGAACGTCACAGAAGTGCAGGCCGTAACCGGGCCTTTCGATGTGATTGTCAAAATCCAAGCGGACCACATCAACACCGCCTTGGACATCGTCGTTCACAAGATTCGGAAGATTCCCGGGATCAAGGGGACGGAAACGCTTGTGACGATGAGCGGTCCCTGACGGGGCGCGGCACGCGCCGGGGGGTTCGCTCCGGTGTCTACCGTAACCCAACGAGGACGCGATTTTCCAGATCCTGCCAAACCGTCGCCACGTCGCGGAAGCCCGCGCGTCGCAGCGCGTTCAAGTGGACCTCGAAACCGGGACCCTCGTGGTGCGGGTGCACGGCGAATCGGATTGCCCGTTCTTGAAATTCAGGGCGAAGGAATTTCTCTCGTTCGAGCGACCGCCACCACTGGGTCCACGCGTCGTGGCTCCGGGCCGGTTTCGAACGAATTCGCGTTCGACGGATCGCTTCCGTCAGTTTGCGGAGCCTTGTCTCCTGGCGCGGCCAGGGAAAATGATCTCCGTTCACGAAGAGGCCTCCCGGTCGTATCAGCCGATACACCGTGCGGTACAGTCGCCCGATGTCCGCGGATTCCAGCCAATGTAGCGCCGTCGTGCTGATGGCCGCGTCGAACCGCCGGCGCGGCAGATTCTCCTCCCATCCTGAACGCCGCAGGTCCGCGTCGACCCAGGTTACTCGCCCGGCCATGGATCCGACCGCGCCTCGCGCGATCCGAAGGATGACGGGGTCGAAATCCACGGCGATGGAGCGCGCCCGGGGGAACCGGCGCAGCGCGCGAAGCGTAAGCGAACCCGGCCCACACCCGAGGTCCAGGATCTGAAGCTGAGACCGGCCCTGGGCG
Organism: Thermoplasmata archaeon; assembly: GCA_049300255.1. Classification (GTDB taxonomy): domain Archaea; phylum Thermoplasmatota; class Thermoplasmata; order Lutacidiplasmatales; family UBA184; genus Lutacidiplasma. Next base: position 9,005 of record JBAQJJ010000037.1, on the reverse strand, counting down.
GCGAGTACGTCGAACATCGCTTCGAATCGACGTTCCCGATCGGGGTTGAAGCTCTCCTGCTGACGGTCCCAGCTCGCGAGCCATCTCTTCCAGTTAGGTTCCCGCGTTCGGCTCGGCATTGCGAGGCTCGCTGGCATTGCGGCGCAAAGAGCTTACCGACCCTCCCCGCGCCCGCGGGTGGGGGAATCGCCGTGGGAAGAAGGGGGCCGCGAAAGGCGACCGTCGAGGTCAAATCCGCCGGTCATAGCCCCTAAATAGGACCCGGAATTCAGCGGCGTGTATGGTCGCGATTGGTGACGTCGCTCCAGATTTCGAGGCGCCGACTCAGGACGGAACTCCGCTCAAGCTTTCCTCCCTACGAGGCGCCCCGGTCGCCCTTTACTTCTATCCAAAGGCCGATACCCCTGGCTGCACCATCGAAGCGAAGGGATTCCGGGACGTGTACCCCGAATTCCAATCCCGGAAGGTGCACGTGGTCGGGGTCAGCGTAGACGATTGTCCGGCGCAACAAGCCTTCGCCCAGAAGTACGGGTTGCCGTTCCCCTTGGTCGCGGATACGAGTAAGGCCGTGTCGACACTGTACGGCGTGCTCGGTCCCCGCGGTTCTGCCCGTCGCGTCACATTCTTGATCGATGCGGGCGGCAAGGTCGTCGATGTGGTCGACGGCGGCGCGCCCGACGCGCACGTCGCCAAAGCTCGCGCGCGGTTCCTGAAATCCTAGCCCGAGCTTTCGTCGCGGGGCGTGGCGATCGGCGCCTCGACCGGCGCCGCGGAGGCCTCCGTCGTGGCAGGTACCTTGCCTCGGCCGAAGAACCGCCAGGCGCGGTCACCCAAGAGATGGAGTGACGCGGGTACCAGGAAGGTTCGCACGACCATCGCATCGATCAAGATGGCGATCGCCACCGAGAATCCGATCGCGCGGAGCAGCGTGAAACTTCCGAACAGGAGGATCGCGAAAGCACACGCCAGGATGACCGCCGCCGCCGTGATGATTCCGCCGGTCCGGCCCACGGCCTCCACGGTAGCGTCCGAGGAGCTGCGGCCCCGCAGTCGCTCCTCGCGTACCCGAGTCAGGAGGAAAATATTGTAGTCGATGCCCAAGCCTAGGATGAGGATGAACAGGACCGTCGGTACATAGAAGAAGAGCGGAAGGCTGAAGAGCCCGCCGAAGACGAGGTAGGTCAAGGCCCACGCCCAGCTCAATGAGAGCCCGATCGTCGCGACCGCCATCAACGGAATGATCCACGATCGGAGTACGACCAGGAGCACAATGATCAATCCAATCGACACGAGCAGGACCATCCGCTCCGTGGCGGTAAAGGTCTGCGCTGCGAGGTCGCGGGTCGAGGGCGCGGACCCGCCGAACGCGAGACTTTGGACTGCGGCATGCGTGGTCGCGTAAGAATTCAACCGCGACTGGATCGCATTCACCGACGAAATCGCTTGCTCGGAGAGTCCGCTCGCGGTGGGCACGATCGACAGCACAACGGTCCGGCCGTCGTTCCCGATGTACGATGCGGCGATCCCGTGTAGGTTGGCCAGGGTCAGCGCCGGTAAGCTGGAGAAATTTACCCACATCGAGAGCGGCGCCCCGTACGGTCCGATCGGCGATTGGACGGCGGCGATCCCCCCCGTCGTCGCCGCGAGGTTGGTCACCGCGGCCAACGTGGCGAATTCCGAGGCATTCGTCGTATTCGAAGTCGGAAAGAGCGGAGCGGCCATGGTGACGAGCGCGAACGACGGAAACGCGAACCCGCCTGTGAAATGCTGGTTCAGGAGATTGAGGCCATCGATGGCCGGCTGACCCGCGGGAAGTTGTTGGTAGAAATCGTAGGAGAGCGGGACCTGGACCGCGACCAGGACGAGAGGGATGGAAATCAGCAAGATCACCCCCACCGTAGCTCGGGGGTGGCGCTGGGCGAGTCGTCCAACCCGGTAGAAGTACGTGTTCTCCGCCGCGATCCGTTCGCGCGCCCGCTGGGCCTGGCGCTCGAAGCGGGCGCGGGTCGTTGGCCAAAAGATGCGGGGTCCGGCGAGCGTCAGAAACGCGGGAACCAGCGTCAGCGACAACGCCACCGTGAGGAAGATCGCGAGGGAGAGGACGGAGCCCCACTGGCTGAGCAACGCCACGCCGGAAAACGCGAGGGCCAGTGTCGCGATGATCGCGGTGGACCCGCTCGTCGCGACGCTCTGCCCGGCCCAGGTCAGGGAGGTCACAACCGCCTCTTTCGGCTCGCGCCCGTTGATCAGCTCTTCCCGATAGCGCGCGACGATGAAGACCGAGTAGTCGGTTCCTACCCCGAGGACGAACGTCTCGACGAGCGTGAGCGCCGTCGAGTCGACGTGGGTCACGAGGGTCCCAATGAGCACCGTTCCGGCGAGCCCCAGCACCAGCGCGATCGCGATCCCGGCGAAGGTGAACAGCGGCGTAACCGGCGACCGGAAGTAGAGCATCGTGATGAGAATGAGAACCGAAACGGTGATCGGCAGGACGATCGCGAGGCTCGCGGAGAGCACCTGATTTTCGTTAGCGTCGAGCGCTGGACCGCCCGTCTGGGCGAACGACAGCGAGTGAGTCGGGTCAGACGCCGTCAGGATGCCCGGGACGACCTGATTGATGTGATCGACGTCCGCGTAGACGGGCGCTCCGCCACTCGAGTTCGTGTAGCTATCACTGACCGCGTAGGCGACGACGATCAGGCTGGCGGTCGCCGCCGGATTCACGTACTGGGAGGTGAGGGCGAACGGGACGGGAATCGGTAGCTGCCACAGACGACTCGCCGCAACGGTCGCGTTCGCCCAGGTTCCGAGCGCCGTCTCGGTGGGTGTGGCCGATCCGAACGCGTTCCAAACCTCGAGCAGGAAGCCGGGCGGCGTTCCGGCGGTACGATTCAGCACGCCCGCCGCCGTGGTCTGAATGCTCGAATAGAGGGAGAAATTGGCGACGCCCAAGGTCGACAGCGTGGTCTCAGGGACGAGCCTTTCCGCCGGCGCGGGCGCGATCAGTGAGATCAGAGGCGCCTCAGTCGTGCGCGCCACGGAACTCGCGCAGCTCGCCACGGCTCCCTGTGTCCAGCAGGCGGGGGTCTCGTTGAACCCCGGTGTCGTGGAGTTGTACCCGAGGAAGAACGCGGCGAGGATCTCCAGGGGAACGGTTTGGTTGGCGAAGGCGACGCGCGTGGCGTTGTAGGCGGGAAGGTTCGCGCTTTGAGGATCGCTCGGCGAATCATTAGCGAACGCCCGCCAGTTCGCGACGTAGGTGGCGGGCGGACCCCATAGCGCGCTCGCCGACTGATTCACCGCGGCGACAATGGAAGGTGACTCAGTCGAACCATTCAGGGCGCTCAGGAGGATCTGACGCGTGATACTCGCCTGTCCCGAGAGGTAGTTGGCGGCCGCCGTGTAGACACTCGCGATCGATTCGACCTCTTGGAGGGAGCGATCCGTGAGCAGCCGATCCGTGATGTTTTCTACCGCCCCTTGCGCCGACACACTCGTAACGTTCGGACCCGTGATGACCAGGATGCTGCTCGAACCCCCGCCCTGGTTCGGAAAGAGCCGGTCGAGCTCAGCTTGAGCCTGGGAGCTGGGCGCACTCGAGGGGAGATTCGTCGTGGAGCTCGTCGTAACCGAGCCGAGCAACGAGAGGAATGGGATCGCGATAATGAAGAGCGCCACCCAGAAAATGATCGGATACCAGGGATGCCGAACGACGGCCCGACCGAGTCCGCCGAAGATCCGGTCCCCCGCGTTGGTGCGACGCGCGGCGGCCGACGACATCGCCGGGGCGAGCGAGAACGGGAATTAAGGTGTGCGCTCGATAGCGGGGTTGCGTCCGCTCCCGGGCAGCTTGTCCGAGGTGGACGGTCGCCCCCATTGCGCGGGAAATCGGGCCGGGTCCGCAAAGACTCGGGTCGAATCGACCACCCATCCGTGCCGGATCCCGAGGATTTCCGCGGAAGCGAAGAGTGCCGTGCCTAGCGCGACCAAGGCGCCGGTCCGCGTCACCAGCACCACACTCGCTCCCTTTCCAAAAGGGCGCGGCAACGAGGAGATCCCCCCGCTCGCCAGGTCGGCTCCATGCGCAACGGCGCTCGCCGCCGCATCGCGCAGCACGATGGTCGGGAACTCGCTCCAGACTTCGTCCAAGGGATGTAGCAGCCGGAGCAGAGCGTCGGACTTTCCTCGGTCCGCCCCCGCGGTTGCATCGGCCAGAGCGGTGAGCGGGATCGAGGCCGCCTCTCGAAAGGGACCCGTCTGGATCCGGCGGAGCTCCTCCAGATTGCCCCCGACGCCCCACGCTTCGCCCAGGTCCACCGCCAGGGAGCGAATGTAGGTCCCGGAGTCCGCCGTCACGTCGAGTAGGAGACGGTTTCCTTCTTGCTCCAAGAGCGACAAACGATGGATCGTACGGATGCGGCGTTCACGTTTCACCGCGGATCGCACGGGCGGGGTCTGGAAGATCGGTCCCGTGAACTCCGCAATCCCGCGTTCGATTTCACGAGGCGAAACGGCACCGTGCAACGCCATGACGCCCACGTATCGCTTCGGAAATTCGAGGACGAGCGGGATCAACTTGAGCGCCGGTCCGACGCCCACCCACAACAGCCCCGAAACGTTCGGGTCCAGCGTGCCCGCGTGGCCGGCCCGATCGACGCGCAACAGATCCCGTACCCAGGCCGTCACTTGATGCGAGCTCGGTCCCCGGGGCTTATCGATCAAGAGAAACGCGCCGGCCGCGATCCGCTCGACCACGGGAGCGGGCAATGGCGCGACCGGGGAGGGATTGGTCATACGGTGGGAGGAGTCGCGGCGGGATCGAGATGACCGATGAGTTCGGCGACGACGCGTGCGGGGGCCAAATGGGAGGAATCGACCGTCAGATCCCCCGCCTCTCGAGTGAGGTCGATGCCATACAGACGAAGGTACCGCGCCTTCTCGCTGGTCTCACGCTCTTGCATCTCGCTCTGGGCGCGTGCCAAGGGGACCCCATCGCGATGCGCCAATCGTGTCGCCCGAATCCCCTCGGACGCCGTCACGATCAGATAGTGGACCGGAATCGATTCCCTCCGGCACAGGGGACCCGCGAGCCGAGCGTCTAAGATGCGGCCAGGACGTGCCTGGGCGAGCATCGTGCGATCGATCGCCCGATCGACCTCTTCGTGCCCCTCCGCATAGTGCGAGAATGCGATCAGGTCCATCTGTTGCTTCTGGGCTTCGGCCCGAAAGATCTCCCCCGCCGAATGATATTCGAGCGCCAGCGCATCGGCGATCTTCCGAGCCGCCGTGGATTTGCCGCTTCCGGGCGGCCCCCCGACGCAGACCACCCGATCGATCACGCCGCGCCCCTCGCGATCTCCGTGGGGGAGGTGGCGGGGGTCGGATGGGTCGCGAGGTATCGACGGAGCCAATAATGCTTCAACAAGCGACGGAAGATGACCGAGGATGGAACCGTGTAAATGCTGAAAAGGAAGAACCATAGCGGAAAGTAGCCGAATACTTTGTATTGCAGATCAATCGCCGTGGCTCCAATGTAGATGAACGGTCCGATGCCGCCGATCGCAGCCGCCGCGATGACCAGGCCGATCCAGGTATAGATCAGGATGAGCAGGAACCAGGTGATCGCCATCCCCTTGAGCTGGGCGATCGACACTTCGCTCGATAGCTTCGTCAGCCGCGCCTGATGCGGCTTGAGCGCGTCGACGCGGTCCTTCTTGCCCGAACGCAACGCCGCCATCTGGACCTTCCGAAACGCCGAACTCCATGCCTGGACCTTCGCCGCCTTCACCCAGTCGGTCGTGTAGTTGTACGCGAGCGCCGTCACGAGCATTTCGAGGGCGCCGGCCAAGGCCATGGTCAGCAAGAGGTACTGACTCGAGAAGCCGATCAGCCAGTAGAGCGGGCCGCTTTGCACCGCGCTGACCCCCAGCAACGTTGCGAACTGATTCCGGGCAGCCGTATCGAACAGCATGTAGATTCCCAAGATGAAGAGAAAGACCAAGAGAAAGGTCGAGAACTTGAATGCCGGGGGAGGGGGACGCGCCGGAGCGGGACGCTTTCCCTCCTCGACCTCGGTCGCGGCCCGGTCTTCGGGGGTTTCTTCAGCTTCTTCCTCCTCGGCCGAAGGCAGGGGAGGCTCCGCCTCTTCGTCCACCAGAGGAGTCGAGAGCGGTTCCGGGTCCGTGGGCGGCATCGCGCTAGCTCTCCCCGCCGAGGAAACGACGCAGGAGGGGATTCATCTCCATGAGCTGTTCGCGCCCCATCGCCTCGTACAGATTTATGATAATCCCTACGGTCAGAAGCACCCCGGTCCCGCTCGCGTTGCCGACGGTTCCGATCAGGTCGGCGCCCGCCGCGAGCGCGCCGACGGCCGCCCCCGAGATGACGGTAATGACCGGAATGTAGCGTTCCAGCACACGACGCAAAACCCGGGGCTCTCTACGGAACCCGGGGATTTGCATCCCCGACGCCTCGATCTGGCGCGCCACCGCCTCGGGGCCCATGTTCGTCGTCTGGATCCAGAATTTGGCGAACATGATCGAGCCGGCGACCATGACCGAGAAGTAGACGGCAACGTGGATCAACGCTTGCCACCATTGGTGATTCACGAGGAAATTGCCGTACAGCTGGTAGTTCAAAAGGGGCAGGAGCCACGACTCGAGACCGTTCACGGTCGAAAGATAATAGGCGCCTCCGCTGAGTGGTGTCGTTTGCGATATTCCCATCGCCTGCGCGGCGGTCGCGGAAGCCGGATAGGAGCCGATCCACCACTGATGGCCGATCAACGGGAAGTGCATCAGGGTCGGGTTGGACCAGAGCAGGATCGAAAACATCGATACGTTGGCGAGCAACGCGGACATCAGGATGACGGGAATGTTCGATGCATAGATCAGGCGCAGCGGGTAGCGGCCCCGGGCCCCTCGCGCCTCGGCATGCGACAGCGGGAGCTCGATCCGCGTTGACTCCGTCCACGCGACGAGGAAAAAGATCGCCGCAGTACCGGCGAGGGCCACCACCGGATTCGGGGCGTGCAGAAGGACCTGTTCCCAACCGCCCCCGGCCATTTGGCTCGCGGTATAGTGGGTGAAGAACCACAGCGCCTTGGGGATCGTCCCCGAGGGCGGATTCAGTTGCGAGATCGGTTCGCCCGGAGTTTGCGGCAGCCAGTTCAGACTTCCTTGCACGATCTGCTGCGAAACACCCGCGGCGATGAACAGCGAGATGCCGCTCCCGATCCCCCACTTCGAAACCACCTCGTCCATCAAGAAGACGAGGTAGCTTCCGAAGACGAGCTGGGCGATGATGACCGTCTCGACCAGGATCAATCCGTTCCCGGGCGAAGCGGCGTTGAACGAATTCACGATCGACGAGGAGGGCGTCAGGTACCCGAAGACCTGGGGGATTGCCTCGACGAAGATCATCGCGACGACGACGACCTTCTGGGACCCCTGGTACATCCCCTTGTCTTCGTCGTCGGTCAGGTCCAGGTTGATGATCTTGGCGCCGACGAATAATTGCATGATGATCGACCCGGTCACGATCGGGCCGATTCCCAAGTGCATCAGCGTCCCTTGCGCGCCCGCCAGGATCGCGCGGTAGCTAGCGAACAGGTCGATGACCGTGGCCTGGTCGACGCCGAACAGGTAGATGTTCGTCAGCAGGAAGTAAAGGAGGAGGACGCCGATCGTCCAGAACATTTTGGTGCGGAAGTGCACGTGGCCCTTCGGCTGGGCCACGGCTGGCATCCGACTCGTGATCGGTTTCAAGCCGTAGAGTTTCGACTTCGTTCCGTTGTAGGAAAGGCCCAAAAAGATCAGCGCCAGGAGGACGAACACTCCGATCGCGAGGAGCGTGAAGGAAAGGATCGACGGGGCGCCCCAGACCCAATCTAACGAGAGGAGCACCACCCCCAGTACGGTCAGTGGGATGGCCCACCGGTAGTCGCGGGGGATCTCCTCTTCGACCATGCGCCACTCGCGGAGCCGTAGGGCGGATTATATAGTCTACGGGGAGGCGGCAGCGGTCGAGGGCGATTCGGCGCCAGGCGGCGAAGTGAGGAGGGTGACCTTTTCGCGCGCGTGCTTGCTCGCGTGCGCCACGAAGACCTTCCAGGGACACGCCGTCGTCCCGCCGCCGAGCAGGCGGTCGACCCCGGCTTTCGCGAGGTCGGCGACGAAGGTATCGCCCTCCCGCGTGAGGGCGGCCGCCGCTTCGAGCACCGGAACGAACGTCTCGAGCTCTCCGACGTTCAAGCTGGTCGGGGCGGCCACGATCTGCAATGGTCGCTTGAACCCGTGTCGGCCGAAGTGATCCGGGGCGTAGATGAGCATCGATTTGAACTTGTACTTGTGCAGCCCGGCGTTTCCGCGGCCCCCTTGCTTGCCCGCCCCTCGGCCGGCCTTGATCCCGCGACCGTGGGTTCGGAGTCCTCGGAACTTGCGTGTTCGGCTCGGCATCACATCCCCTACAGCATCTTGCGGGCGAGATCGTTGATCGCGCGGCCGCGGTACCCGAGCGCGCCGCCGAGGGCGAACGGTTTCTTGGTCGATCGCCAGCCACCGCTGGGAGCGCGGAGCCGGAAAAGAGGGCGGACGCCGGGCAGCGTCATGAGTCCCTGTTCCAGCACATGCTTGGTGAGCTCGCTCATATTCTTGGAGCGAGAAGAATCCTGCACGTTCGAGGCGTCCAACCGCTCTCCCGTGACGGTCTCGCCCCGCTCCTTCATCAGAAGGCTGATCGTCTCGGGCTCGGCCTCGCCCCACGTGACGTACCCCTGCACCTTCGAGAGCATGCCACGGAACGACGACGCCTCGGGCAAGACGGTCGCATGATTGGGCCGCGTCAGGTGCAGCACGTTCAGCGTATCGACGATGTCATGTCGCGCGTGTATCGTTCCCCGTACCCGAATCACCATCCAAGCCATGTTTACCTCCTCGGTCCCCCTGTAGGCCGGCGCCCGCCCGGCCCGCCGGGTCGGCCACCCGGCCCGCCCCGTCGCGGGCCAC
>JBAQJJ010000036.1:0-2335 GCA_049300255.1 Thermoplasmata archaeon | reverse complement strand
TCCGACGGATACACCGGCCAACTCTTCGTGGTGCTCGGGTCGTAGAACTTCGAGCTCGGGTTGATCACGAACGTGAAGTAGTTCCCGCTCTGGAGCGTAGCCCCGCCGTAGAGCGCCGCGCACTGGGAGCTGCCCGGCACGCAGGTCGCCGCTTGCGGCACGTAGGAGCTGTAGCCCGGTCCCGTCGCGCTCCCGTTGTAGTTGATCAGCGTCTGGTAGACGTTCAAGATCACCTCGAATCCGACGGTGTCATAATCGACCGAGGGGTCTAGGCTTTCGGCTCCTCCCGGAGCCACTTCATAGTTGTCGATCGTGCCGGGGTGGGGACTGGTCACAGCCGATGTTTGACACCGATCGCAGCCAGGGGGAACTCCCGCCGGAGTCACTACGACGGTCCAGGTGTAGTTCGCGTACAGCCCCGGCGTCGGTCCGTTGATCGGAACTACAAGAGTGATCGTGTTCACCGCGATCATGCCGCCCGTGTTGCTGAAGGTGTACGTGGCCGACGCGCTTGTCGCGTTGAGTACTAGGTTCGATTGAACTCCTCCCGAAGAGATCAGTGCGAGATTGCCAGAAGTGAAGGAAGGGTTGAGTGGCTCGCCTGAGATAGACGCCAATACCTTGACCGACCCCGAGCCCTCGAGCCAGCCGAATTGATAACCGGTGCTCGCGCTGCCGTTCGTGAGGCTCGCCGTGATCGTCGGGTAGTAGCCGAGCTCATCATCCTCGAAGGACGGAGTGACTTCGACAGGGTAGAGTTGTTCCGGGCCATTGTGTAAAGTCGAACCAACAAGGGCGTAGGCACTGAGTATGAAGGTCCCCAACGAGCTGAACGAATGGGTCGACGTAGGACTCACAGCGGTCGTGGTAGTTCCGTCCCCCCAGTTCACCGAGTAACTGTTGACGCTCTCTGGACCGGTTACCCCAACGGTGGCCGGAAGATTCTGTCCTTGGGAGATTTGCAAGAGGTTCTGGCTAAAGCCAGGAGTGTACGGCACGAAGAGCGTTACGTCGTGACTGGCCGAGGTTCCGACGCATTTCGGAGCCGAAGCGGGAGAACATCTAGTAATCCCCGTGGCGTAACTCCCGGTGGTCGCATTCAGGGCGAAATAGCCGACCCCGCCGACGACCACTATCACGACGATCATGATCACCACGGCGTGACGGATGGAGAGCCTCCAGCGGGGTTGCCCTCCCGTTTGACGCGGCGATTTCAGCGCCATCTTCTGCCTTTTCTGTCTTCCGATTCTGGGAAAGCTAATGGGAGATGGCTCGAAGTGGTACAAATAGGCAGGAATCTTGCAATTGTCGGCCGTCGACTAGCAGACTTTCGTTTGGCCAAGTTCCTGCGCGCACCGGCGCGGATCGGGTGATTGACGACCGTTCTACCGGCCGCAACCCTTTTGGCTGTGACCCTTCCGTTGAACTCGCGAAACATGGTCCCTCAATCAAGCCCTCCCACAGAACCCGCCACCTCGATGAGGGCTACGAGCCGGCCGCCCTTTCGGATTTTCCTTGATTTTGATGGCACCCTCGTTGAGACGAACGTGGCGGTCGATCTCGTGGAGCGGTATGCCGACGACGGAGTCCGAGTGGCGCACGAAGTCGACGAACAGTTGCATCGAGGGGAGATCACTCTACGGCAAGCTTGGGAGCGACAGGCCGCCTTGCTCCCGTGGGACCGGGTTCCCGAGATGACGGAGTTCGTCGTACGAGAAATCCCACTCCGAGTGGGCGCGCGCGAGTTGATCGAGCTCCTACGAAAGCATTCCGTGCCCGTGGTAGTGTTATCCGGTGGCCTTGATTTCTACATCCGCGCCGTCCTCGACCGAGAAGGGCTCGAGTACCCGTTTCTGTCCGACACGTCGAGTCGGGGTCCGCACGGACAGTTGAAAGTGGAACACCCTCACGGACATGCGACATGTCGGCAGTGTGGCATCTGCAAGGCGCAAGCCATTGGGCTTCCTCTTCCGGTCGCAGATCGGACGATCTTCATCGGTGATGGGAGCACGGACCGGTTCGCCGCGGAGGTCGCCGACATCGTCTTCGCGCGTCGGAGATTGCTCGGTTATTGTCAGGCTCAAGGAATTGAATGCTACCCCTTCGAGGACTTCCACCCGGTAATCTCTCGTTTGCGTGCCTGGTTGGAGGGCACCGAACCGATCCCTCCCAATCGCATTCGCGGGTTAGCCGACTCCATTTGCCCGATCTCACGCGAGATTCGAGCCGCGGCGACCTGAACGGCCGCACGGATGGCTCTTCGACATTCCACTCCTCTAAATCGAGGTAAGCTCTCGGTGAGAGCACCCCCTTCCTTGGGGCCGCCTCGCGAGCG
>JBAQJJ010000035.1:0-5077 GCA_049300255.1 Thermoplasmata archaeon | reverse complement strand
GCACTCGTCGCCGTGTAGACCGTGCAGGTATTCGCCGGCGAGGATGCGCTAGAACAGATCTGTGCGACCCCGCTCGCTTGGATCGTGTAGGTTCCGGCTAGAGCAAAGAGATAGGTCCGGCTCACCGTGTAATGACCCGAAACCCCGGGTGGATGATAGATGACCGGAGTGCCACCCCAACTGATCGTCAAGGACGTGAGATTCATCTTACCCTGGGGTAGCAATGTTAGGTGAACCAAGGTAGTCACGTTGTACTGGTGCGCCGATACCTGGATGTTCATGTGAAACGAGGGAGTACTCGTCGTAGAGACCGGCACAATGGCGAAGGGTAACAATCCGAAGCCGGCAATGGTTCCAACCAGCAACAGTGCGATCCCTACTAAGGCGACTCCTCCCCGGGCTCCTCCCCACGTCATGTTGGTTCCTCTACGAGTTTCATGTGACGGTCCCTTGAACCGGGCCTCGAATAATCAAGTTCCAGTCTCCGGGGAAGTTTCCGGGACTTGTCGACCATCCGCATCGACTTCCAATATTCCCGTCGGCAGGACTCGATGTACACCGGGTCTTTGCCGATGACCTCGATCTCCCCCTCATCCATCTGGTAAGACATTCGTAGCCTGTCGAGGCCCCGCTTATGGACCTCTTTGACCGGCTCCGTGCTAGCGTTGATCTGGTTCCACGTCTCGAGCGTGATGGGAATGTACACGACTTCCTTTCCATCGTCCTCACCCCAAATCGACATAGCTCACAACCCCGGAGCGAACAGCCCTCCCGGACTGAACCAAGAGGGGAAGAGAAGTAGGTAACCTAGGATGACAAATGCGACCGGTGCGGCGATGGCCACTATCCGGATGATCGTCTCCGGTACCATCACGAAGATGAACAGACCGGCCATGAGGAACCCGAGCGACAGGAGCAACGGGCCTAGCCACGACCAATAGGACGTACTGGTTGCGGCCGGACACCCGTTACCCCCGTACACGCAGTTCGACGGCGTGATGGTCACCCACTCATAGGTCGCGTTCGATGGCTGGGCTTGATTGGTTTCGGACGAGGCGATAATCCAGAATCCATCGGTGGCTCCCGCCGGTGGATTCACGGTAAAGGAGAACGTACCGGTCACGGCCCCACCGGCGATTGGATTGGCTGTGATCTGCTCCCCCGAGGCACACCCGGAAGTTATGTAGGCCCCTCCGCAAGACGGCAGGGCTCCTTGGACGGAACTCACCAGGGCGTAATAGACCGTAAGGAAGAGTGAGACTACGGCTCCGCTGGTGGACGTTGGCTGAGAGGTGATTGTAATGGTCTCCGTATCTCCCGGTTGTGGAGTGATGAACTTGCCGGTGTTGGATACGGTAACGGTCGGGGCGATTGGTTGGGTGCTTGGAGAAATCGCAATTGACGCCCTAGCGTATCCAGTCACGTAGACGCTAGCCGTGAGCACGACGATAAAGAGATTCCATCCGGCCGTTGAACTTGCCACGCTTGTCCCCGTGGGAATCGTCCAGGACTCGGTACAGGTTGGGGAGCAGAAGTTGGGTACGTTGACCGATGGGAACGCGCTGTCCACCTGACCACCGTTTGGCCGAGCCGCTGGATAGGTAACCGTTAGCACATAGGGGGCCGGTCCCGGTCCGTCGTACCCCGTCGATACAAGAACCTGGAGCGTCCCACCGTTGTAGTAGACCTGATTCGGATTTGCGTTGACCACGAAGGCCTGACCGGAGTAGGTATTGATGGCCGCGTTCGCCGCGATATTGAAGTTGTTCGTGCTCGTGTAATAGTTGGACGCCCCCCAGTAGTTGTCCGCTTGGTTACAAACCGGGGTGGCCCCCCCGGTGAAGATAGCGTCGTTGCAGTAGTTTCCATATCCAATGAATCCGACGAGGAGCCTCCCTTGTGGGTACTGCCCAATGAGCTGGAAGGACTCCGACACGGTGGTTCCGGATCCCAGGAGGTCCTGGCTAACGTGGTCCCCCCCGGCCGGGAGGTACATGCAGGAGAAGACCTCCTGGTTCGTGGCCCCATTTAGGCTCGCCCACGGAATGTCGATATTGTCCCCGGTGCTGACTACCTGCTGGCCGTTGACTTCCGCCGTGAACGGCTGGGTGAACTGAAGGACCATCGTTCCGTAGTCGGCTCCGAACCCAGGAATCCACGTAGGATTATTCGAGTTCGCGCAATTGTCATTAACCGGATTCCAAATGGTGACCGTCGCCGTGATAGAGCTACTGGTTCCGGTACTCGTGAACGAAGTCGTGGGTATCTGCCCGGCACTCGTGTAGCTCGTGATTGCCACGGCCACCTCGAAGGATGAGTAAGCCGAGAAGTTTGCGTACGAATATCCCGCGAGTTGCTGGGTCGTACCCGAAGGCGTGTGAACTGCGGAAAGCAAACCGGCTCCGAATCCAATCCCCGTAAAGAGGGAGAACATCAGCAGCGACCCGACTCCGAAAGCACCGGCGATCCAGACTTTGCTCATCGTACTAAATCCTCACCCCCGGCCCGAACCATCCCCAGACTCCGGCTCCTAGAAGAATGATGGCAATGGCTATCGGAACCACTACCAATGCGATTGGGCTTCGGACTCCCCCTCCCACCATTCCGATCCCGACACTCATGGCGAGGAGAAGGTCCCCGATCACTAGGGGGTCTATCGCCCCACCCGGGAATATCGTGCCGGCCGTGCCGGAGAGTACCACCAGTACGATACCGGTGAGTGCCGTACCGGATGCCGCCAACCAAATTGGGAGAACCATTACGCATCTCCCCTCATGGTACGACGATGCTCCCGGACCCCGACGCTACTTGGGAGCCCTGGAGAACTACGGTCACTTGAACATTGTAGGAGGCACCGGGAACATAAGCGATTGCTAGGTTCAACGTGTCCTGCTGGTTGAGCGTGAATACGCTCGAGATGAACTTCGTCTCGCTCGCCGATGCCGACTGACCGTTCGACAGCGAGGCCGTGATCTTGTACTGGCAATTTATACAAGGTGGTGCGACTCCTAAGCCGATCCCGAACAACCCTCCTAGGTCGATCACTGTCGCCGGACCGGAGACCGACGGATTCACCGAGGAAACTCCGTACGAGCAGATCCCGAATACGCAGGTCTCGGAGATGGTCGTCGTGACGGTTACGTTATAGTAGTTCAACCCGACCCAAGGTAACGGAAGGAATACTAGGGCCGCGAAGACCACTAGGACGGCGACCCCACCGATGACTACCGGGTGGCCGGGCATAATTGCATACCCCCACCCCTCGTCACAGGTGCCCCGCAAGCGACAAGCTAGCCGTTTGGCCTACTTGCAGGAATACGAATAGAGCCGCGACCACCATCAACCCGACTCCAATCCACAGGCCGTAAGGGTTGGCCTTGGCGTAGATGATCACGAAGATAGCCGCGACAAAGAACAGGAGGCCGAAAAGAAGGTAGGGGAAGAATATGGCAATAACGATGAAGGCCACTAGAGCGACTACTGCGGTCGCGGCGCTGACTCCGGCTAGGCCTCCGACTCCCCGTTCGCTCGAATGGACACGCATCAGATTCTTCCTTCCCGCCGCTCCCTTTCCAACCAGTGCTCGTCCGCTTCCGCTACCGCGTGGAGCCGTTCGTTGTCCTGCCGGTTCGCTACGTTCCGGATAAAGCTCAAACGATCTATCGTTGTCTTGTACCCGTCCGCTCGCACCGACCGGTTCAGGGCCGCGTGTCTCTCCTCCGCCCCGTCCTTCTCGTGCCAACCGTGCCGGGCTAGCGCCCCTTTGTGAATCCTGACTCCCTTCGACCACTTGTCTTCGGCCATCCAAGGTCACACCCTCCAAAAGAAGAGGGCCGCCGCGATCACGAGGACTAGGAGAATGATGTACCCAATACCGAATGGAAGCGCGAGAAGCGCACCCAGAACCAAGATGGCTAGGAGTACCACCAAGAGCAGTAGAACGATCCCTACGAGGATTCCTAGAGGGCTTGCCCCCCTGCTGTTGCTTCGCATCATGCACACACCAATACCGCGACTCCTACGATGATTAGAACGATCCCGGAGATTGAGTAGGGAAGATTCGCTGCCGCCCACGATGTGAACCAGTTCGCATAGATTCCCTCTAGCGCTAGTCCCACGAAGATGAGCAGGAGCCCTACAATTCCCCCTACCCAAGAAAGTCCGCGTCGGGAATGGTTTAGGGCGGAGCGCGCGCTGGTTCGCTCGCTCCGCCACATGGTTCTCGGCTCTCCAATGAGTCCTGAGACCGTCTCCTGTGAAGACCTCTCTCGGTTCTCCGTTCGTTTCCCGCCTAGGTGTTCTCACCGATGATCGTTACGACCAAGGTGAAGGTGATCGGCGTGGAGTTCTGGATGGTCACCGTCGAGGTGTAACTTCCGAACGCCGTCAACGCCGAGTACGCCGTGGTCGGGAAACTCGTGGAGTTCGTCCCGGGCAGGCTCAAGTGCAGGTAGTTCGTCGCCGACCCGAACGAGGCGATCCCTACCTGCGATGGGGTGAAGCCCGTCGTGATGGAGGGAGCCGCCTGCAAGGGATTCAGGTTCGCCGCGCTTCCCGATCCCCAGAACATCTTCCAGACACCGCTCGCCGTGCTCGTGGCCGCGATGTATCCCACCGTTGGGCTGTAGACCGTCGGGGTCGCTCCGACACTGGTGATGGTCGGAATGCTGGCGACCTGGTAGTTGAATCCGTAGGTGGAGTTCAACGCATCTACTCGAGCCGAGTGGAAGCCAACGAGGATCCAACCGGCAGTCGCTGCTGTCGGGACGTGGCCCGAGACATTGGTGGCTGCGACTGCCAGATAGTTCGAGGTCGAGTTGTACATCAGGGTGCAGGTGACCGTGTTCGTGATCGTGTTCAACGAGCATCCGGTTTGCGCCGGCAAAACGATGTAGCTAGACAGGGACGCGGCCGGTGGCGCCGACGTGATCGTACCCGTTGCCGGATAGATACTCGGAACCAGGAAGGCCAACACGACGAGGAACAGTACGGCGGCCATGAAGCCCCCCACCGCCGCGGGGTGAGGCGGGATGGCGTGTCCGGCGATGAGTAATATTCCGACCACGAGGATCAGGAT
>JBAQJJ010000034.1:0-30380 GCA_049300255.1 Thermoplasmata archaeon | reverse complement strand
GGTTTTCGGGCAAAGCCACGTCGCGCGCAAATGGTAAATACGACACCCTAAGTGAGCGACCCCTTGACGGCCGCAGCTTCGCTGCCCGCGGCCCCCTTAGGTGCTGAAGTGAACGCACGCGCCACTGGGGCTCGACGGGGTTCGGATTCCTATACCCGTTTCGAGCGCGCGCGCATCATTGGCGCGCGAGCTTTGCAAGTCTCGCTTGGCGCCCCGATCTTGATCGATGTTCCACCAGAGTTGATCGACCCGGTCGAGATCGCCGAACGCGAATTCGCCGCTGATCAGATTCCGATCACGGTACGGCGCGGCGTCGGTCGCTGAATGCGCTAGAACCCGGCCTCGTCGAGCGCGCTGGCGCAGCGGCACGTGGGTGGAGTGGCCAATCGGGGCAACAGACGGCCCAGTAAGGTTTGCATCCGCGTCACATTCTCCCGCATCACTCGGACGATCTCGCGCGCCTCGACCGGAGGTTCCGCCCACACGTCGTAATCCGTCACCATGGCAAGACACGAGTAGCAGAGCCCGCGTTCCCGAGCGAGTGTCACCTCGGGGACGAGTGTCATTCCAATGATGTCTGCGAACGTTCGATAGAACTTCGATTCCGCGCGCGTCGAAAACCGGGGACCCTCGACGCAGACGTACGTGCCTCCTTCCGCGAACCGACTTCCCAGTTCGCGACCGGTTTCTGCCGCAAGCTGGGACAATTGCGGACAGAACGGGTCGGCGAGCGAAACGTGGAAAACGCGCCCGCCGTCAAAAAAAGTGGTCGGGCGTTGCTTCGTAAAGTCCACGAACTGCTGCGGTAAGACGAATTGGCCCGGCGCGAGTTCTTCTTTCAGCGAGCCGACCGAGCTCACGGTCACGATCGCCTCGGCCCCCAGCTCGGCCAGAGCGGCGACGTTCGCCCGATAGTTGACCCGATGCGGCGGAATCGTATGGCCCGGCCCGTGACGTGGCAGGAAGAGAACTCGAACACCGTCGACCGCCCCTTCCTCGATCGGCCCCGAGGGAGCTCCCCACGGGGTGCTGATGTGGTGGATTTTTCGGTCCGAATCTCGGAATAGCTCCGTCACACCGGAGCCTCCGATCACGGCGATCGTGGATCGGGCTTTGACCGTCACGGAGCGCCCTCAGGTACAGAGGCGCCGGGGAGGTGCACGCGTGCCAACATCCGCGCCATTACGACCTCGCCGCGAGTGCGCTCGACCAGCGCCCGCGCCACGTCCTGTTTGGGTTTCAGCGGTACGATGGCCCGTGTGGTATCGAATCGCATCAACGTGTGGTACAAACCTTCCATCGTCGCCAGGTAGGTTTCCGCCTGCGGCAAGCGGTCGTGGGCGAGGCTTTCGAGTGCCAGGCGTCGCACTTCCCCCACGAGATCCCCGAGGCCGAGCAGGTACGATTCCGGCTCGACCCCCAGATCCGCGGGTCCCGGGAGTCGCTCGTTCCGGACGACAGCGCCCAACAACGTCGCTTCCACCCCCTCTTGCAGCGCGTCGAACGCGAGGCCTTCGTCGCCGCGTCCTTCGCGTCGCACCCAGTCCGCCAGTTCCGCCATCACCGAACGGATCTCTGTCAGCTCGGCCGACACCGCTGCCCCTTCGTGGAGGCGGATCATCGTGCCCTGGGAAAGCCGGCGAAGTTTCCGCGCACGCTGGTACAACTCTTCCCGACGCAGCTCGCGTTGCCTCAGGTGCGCTTCGATCCCGGCAACGATCGTTTCGGGTATCCGCCCGCGCGTCGGGTCGGGCGCATTACCGGAAGGGGGTGAACCGGACGTCATCGTCGCCTCCGTCCAACAAGCCCAATCGAACCCCGGCGTCCAGCCAGCCATGGGCATAGCTGGCGGCCGCGAGCGCTCGTTCCCGGTCGCCTTGATCGCGAAAATGTTCGGCATCGGAGAGATACGACCGTGCCATCTGGAGAAAATCCTCGGAGGCTCCGGCCAGGAAAGATCGAGCGGGAGGCGCCGGTCGCACGCGTTCCAGCGCCTCGCGGGTCAAGGTGAGATACTTCTCGAGCAGGGTCGGAGCGGTCACGGTGACTCGCTGGAGCCGGTCGACCGATATAACCCGACGGGGAACGGATCATCCTTTGGGCACTTTCTCCCAATCTTTGAGGAATCTCGCGAGCCCGAGGTCGGTGAGCGGATGCAAAGCGAGTTTCTCCATGACCGCGTACGGCATCGTCGCGATGTCGGCGCCGATCCGAGCGGCTTCGAGGACATGCACCGGATGGCGCACGCTAGCAACGAGTACTTGGGTCGGAAACCGATAGTTGCGATAGATCGTCACGATATCGCGCACGAGCTCCATGCCGACCTCCCCTTGATCGTCGAGCCGGCCGATGAAAGGGCTGACGTACGCCGCGCCGACCTTCGCGGCCAGGAGGGCTTGATTGGCGGAGAAGACCAGCGTCATGTTGACCCGGGTTCCCTCGGAGGCTAGGATTTTCGTCGCCTTGAGACCCGCCAAGGTCATCGGGACTTTCACGTAGATCGATGGGTGGATCTCTCGCAGGTGTCGACCCTCGCTGAGCATGCCGTCCGTTTGCGTGGCCACGACCTCGGCCGAAACGGAGGGAACCCCGAGCGCACAGATCTCCCGCAGCACGTCCTCGAACTTGCGACCCTCCTTCGCGACTAACGAAGGGTTCGTCGTGACGCCGTCGAGGATTCCGATCTCCCACATCGTGCGGATCTCGGTGACGCTCGCAGTATCGAGAAACAGCTTCATTGGATCGTTCCGTCCCAACCTCTACCGGCTACTGAACTTTCCCTCGTAATTGAAGAAGCTCCCACGCCTCGTCCATGACGCGCTCCTTCGATAGCCCGTAATGATCGAAGAGCGCCCATGGGTCCCCGCTCTCGCCGAAGACATCCGGCACGCCCACTCGACGTACGGGTACCGGATAGTTCTCCGAGGTCGTGGAGGCGACCAGCGCCCCGAGGCCCGTGAGCGTCGTGTGTTCCTCCATCGTTAGGAGGGCCCCGGTCTCGCGCGCGGCTCGGAGGAGGGACTTGGCATCGAACGGCTTGATGCTCGCGAAATCCAGGACGCGCGCCTCCACGCCCACTCGATGCAGTTCTTCGGCGACCTCCAAAGCCCGGAACACCATCGCGCCGCACGCCACGAGCGTCAGGTCGGTGCCGGACCGGAGTTCGTTGGCCTGTCCGAGCCGGAAATTTCCCTCGGAGATGGTGGGAAGGTTTTCGCGGGTCAGGCGGACGTACGCGGGCCCTCGGAACTCGGTGATCGCGTGCGTGACTGTGCGCGTCGTTGGAGCGTCCGCCGGCACGATCACTGTCATCCCGGGAAGTCCGCGCATGAGACCGAGGTCTTCGAGCATCTGGTGCGTTCCCCCATCCGGACCGACCAGGAGTCCCGCGTGTGTGGCGACGATCTTGACATTCGCGTGGTTGTAGCAAACCGACTGGCGGACCATGTTGTACGCATGGCCGGCGGCAAAGACGGCGCACGTGCTCGCAAAGGCGGTGCGACCGCTGAGCGCGAGCCCGGACGCGATTGTGATCATGGTTGGCTCCATGACCCCGACGTTGAAGAATCGCTCCGGGTATTCCTTGCCGAAATACACGGTGCGGGTCGAACCGGAAAGGTCGGCGTCGAGGACGACGAGGTCGGGATCGCGCGCCCCGAGTTCCACGAGCGCCTTCCCGTAGGCGTCGCGAAGACTCTCTTTCTTCCTCTCGGTCATGGAGAGCGGCTACGGCCCCTCCTCGAGTTCGGAGAGGGCGCGATCGGCCTCCTCTCGGGAGGGTGCCTTCTCGTGCCAGACGTGCGTGTTTTCCATGAACGATACCCCCTTCCCCTTGACTGTCCGGGCCACGATCGCAGTCGGCCGGCCCTTCGTTGCGCGGGCTTGTTCCAACGCACCGAGTATCTGGGCGAAATCGTGCCCGTCGATGTCGAGGGTTTCGTACCGGAACGCGCGAAACTTGTCCGTGATGGGTTCGATGCCCATGATCGACTCGGTATCGCCATCCGTTTCGAATCGGTTCCGGTCAAGGATCACAACGAGATTGTCGAGCGCGTAGTGGCCCCCGGCCATCAACGCCTCCCAGGTGGGGCCCGATTGGCATTCGCCGTCGCCGATGATCGTATAGACTCGGCTCGCACGATGGGCGAGTCGGCTGTCGAGGGCCATCCCGACTGCGATGCCGATTCCCTGACCGAGCGATCCGGTCGCGGCCTCGATCGCGGGAAGTTTGCTCCCGTCGGCATGGCCCTGGAGTCGACTTCCGATCTGCCGAAAGGTGAGCAGCTCTTCGACGGGCAGGAATCCCCGGTGCGCGAGCGCGGCATACAGCGCGGGGGCGGCGTGTCCCTTCGAAAGTATGAGACGGTCTCGATCGGGCTGCTCCGGATGCTGAGGATCCATCTTCAGTTCGTGGAACACAAGGGCGGTGAGCAGGTCGGTTACGGAGAGGCTTCCTCCGGGGTGACCGCTCCCGGCCGTAAAGGTCATCCGGATGATATCCCGACGGATTTGCCGCGCCCTGCGCTGCAACGATTCGATGAGGGCCGGGGATACCTCGGAGGGCATTCGCGCGGCCGCCGAGGAAAGGTAGCGTATTTAGCCGTTGGGCCGCGACCGGCGGCGCGTACCCTTAGCGGGGCGCGACCGGGCCGGTTTTCTCGGCGGAGCGGCTTTGGGCCTGGGGCGAGAAGCCGGGGAGGAGGAGCGCGATGCTCGGGGTGGGGTGGACCCGGATTCGATCGATCGAAGGGTCACCAGATCGCGAGCGTACTGTCCGTAGCCATCCTCTCCCAGCGGCGTCTCCAGGTACCCGGGAGTCTCCTTCCAGGTGGGGTCGACGAGGAAGGAGTGGAATCCCTCCCGACCGATCGATCCCACTCCGATATTCTCGTGCCGATCGAGATGGGAGCCCAAATCTCCCTTCGCATCATTCAGGTGAAATGCGAAGATGTTCTTCGAGCCCACGGTGGCTTCAAGTGATTCCATCATCGTTCGATATCCCAGGGCGGTTCGGAAGTCATATCCTGCGGCGAAGAGATGGCAGGTATCGAGCGCCACACCGACTCGATCCCGGGCGTTGACCTGGGCCAGGATCTGAGCGATCTCCTCGAACGAAGAGGCGAGCGTCGTTCCTTGGCCCGCCATGCATTCGACCAACGCCCGCACGTGATAGCCACGCGATTGATTGAAGGTGACATTGAGGCTCTCGGCGAGGGTTCGAATGCCTGCCTCCGGACCAGAACCGAGATGGGCGCCAGGGTGAAAGATCAGATACGCCGCGCCCACTGACTCGGCTCGTCCGAGCTCATCCAGGAAGGCGGCGCGGCTCTGCGTGAGGGTGGGTGGCTTGGGACTCGCGAGGTTGGGAAGGTACGATTGATGGACCGCGGGCCATCGCAGTCCCGCAGTGGTCACCGCTTGACGGAACGCCGCCGCTGCTTCGGGCGCGATCGGAGGCCCCTTCCACATCTGAGGGCTCTTGGAGAAAATTTGCAAGGTGCCGCACCCAATCTCGCGGGCAGTCTCGGGCGCGGCCGCGAGCCCCTCAGCTATGCCGATGTGAGCCCCGAGAATCATCGTCCGCGGACCACGCTGGGAACGATTTAATCCCTCGCCCGGTCAACGATCTACTTGGCCCGAAGGAGGCTGACAGCTTTCCGCGGTTCCCGTAGGCTCGCGCACTTCAGTACCGCGCGGAACGCCAGTGGGCTTAACTGCCGGGTTCGGAATGAGACCGGGTGTTTCCCCACCGCTTTGGCCGTCAGCCAAAGAGGACCACTGGGGCCGGATATTTAACCTTGCTTTCAGCCCGATCCATGGCTCGGCCCGGAGGCGAGATCGTCGCCCTGCCAGCGGGGGTGCTCACCTTGCGGACTGCACGGACTAGCCGCAAGTTCCCGTTAAAGTGGATAGCTAGCGCTTGCGCTTTCGTGAGCTCCACGTTTGGTCCGCCGAGGACCAGATGTACCACGTGCCGTGCGCTTGGCCCAAGAGCTTCCCCTCGTCGGAGGTGAGTTGTCCCTCGACGAAGGCCAGGTGCTGGCCGCGCCGCAGCACGTCACCGCGCGCAATGAGCTCCTGTCCTTCTCGCGCCGGGCGTATGAATTCGATGTAGAGCGAAGTCGTTGCGGTCACTTCGTCGGCGTCGAGTCGGGACATGACTGCCGCCCCCATCGCCGTGTCCAAGATCGTCGCATAGACCCCTCCGTGCACCACCCCGTTGATGTTCAGATGCCGTTTCCGCACGATGCCTCGCACGGTTCCCGAGCCAGGGCCGCTCTGCTTCGGGTCGATCGCGAAGCCGACATTGCGATGAAAACCGCCGAGGCGCGCCGCCGAGGCCCAGTCGGCCGGGGGACGTACGGGCCGAGGTTCGGGCGGGTTGGCGCGAACCGGCATTGTCGTGTTCACCCTCCCGCGCGCATAAGTACTCCGCCTCGTCGTTCGGCGCGAGGAGGGCGTGTGACGGAATTTCTCGCGCGCGGTGCGACCTACGAAGCGGCCCCGAACATCGCGCTCGTGAAGTACTGGGGTGTCCGCGATCCGTCGCTAGGGCTTCCCTACAATAGCTCGTTGTCGGTCACGCTCGACCGATTTCGAACCCGGACGACGGTGCGATTCGATCCGCGGCTTCTTCATGACCGGTTCCTGCTGAATCGAATTCCCCAGAACGGCGGCCCGCTCGAAGGAGTTCATCGCTTCCTGGACCGCGTGCGTGCGATGGCGGAGATCGAAACCTGCGCCGACGTCCGGTCGACCAATGATTTTCAAACGGCCAGCGGGCTCGCGAGTAGCGCCAGTGGGTTTGCGGCGCTCGCGGGGGCGGCCTCCGCCGCGGCCGGCCTTCGTCTCTCCGACCAACAGCTAAGTCAACTTGCCCGGTTTGGATCGGGCAGCGCCTGTCGGTCGATCTTCGGCGGCTTCGTGGAATGGAAGGCCGGGTCGCAAGCCGACGGCAGTGACTGTTACGCCCACCTCCTCTTTCGGCCGTCGCACTGGCCGTCCTTGGTCGATCTGGTCACTATGGTGGAAGGCGCTCCCTCGAAAGAAGTGCGCTCCGCGGTCGCGATGCAAGCGACCGTACGTACCTCCCCCGAATACGCCGAACGGCTACGCGAAGTACCGCGTCGGATCCAGCGGATCCGACGCGCGATCGGGACGAGGGATGCGGCCCGGCTTTTTCCGCTGATCATGGAAGAGTGCGACAGCTTTCGCAAAGTCTGCGAGACGACGACGCCGTCGCTCGACTACCTCACCGCCACCTCCCGCGCGATCTTGGGTCAGGTCCGAACGATGAACGAGTCGGCCGGCCGCCCGCTCGCGGCCTACACGCATGACGCCGGTGCCCACGTGCATGTCTTCTCGCTCCGCCGTGACCTGCCGACCGTCCGGCGCCATCTCGGGAAGATTCCGGGGATCCGGGAGATACGAATCGTGCGTCCAGGACCCGGGGCGCGGCGGATCCCCCGGGCCTAACCGCACCGCGCTACAGGACGTGACGATCGAACTCGGAGGGGGGTAGCTTCAGCCCGAGCGAATCCATGAGGGGCGTGACCTCGTGGATGAATCGTTCGCGGGCTTCCTCGTTCGTCCATCGCTTGAGGCCGTATTCGATCGCGCGGCGGCTCGTGTCGGAATTCGAGTGACCGAACATGTCGAGGGCGCGCGGGTACCACTTGTTGACGGCGGCCTGCGCCTCGTCCCGGTCCCCATAATATTTCGAGCCATCCTGGGCGATGCGGCGCAAAACGCTCAGCCCGAAATTGAGGTGGAGCTGCTCTTCCGACAGCATCAGCGGCATGGCACGTGCCAAGGGTCCGTAGGAGCACTCCTGGAACGCCCGTAACTGGTAGACTCCCACGCGGTCGACGAAACACGTGAAGGCGCCCACGTCACTCCAGCGATCGAATTTCATATTGAATGCGTCGAGCTTGTGCTCTCCTTCCTTCTTGGTGAGTAGTTCGTCGATGTACCGCTGGCCCTCCTCGCCGAAATCTCGGAGGATTCGGCAGGCTTGCAACCCGTGCCGCGCCTCGTCCGCGACGACCCGGGCCTCGATCCATCGGTCCTCGAGGGTCGGCGCGTGGTCTAGCCAAGGGCGATGCTGTTGGATCGAAGCGAACTCGGTGTCGGCCTGCACGACCATGAGTTTGATGATCAGCTTGCGCATGTCGAGCGGAAGTTCCTCGGCGGTCTCGTACTTGCGAACGCCCGCCGAGGTACCCCAGAGGATCTCCCGTACCGGTTCGATCGTGCCGCCCGCCTTGATGTTCTTCGGCATCGAGCTGGGCTGCGCCGAAGGGGGCGTCGGTCCCGAGACGTCCATGACTGGTCCTCGGGATTCCTAGGCCTCAGCGGCCCTTAAAGCTGGGCTTTCGCTTTTCCGCAAACGCGGTCAACCCTTCCTTCGCGTCTTCGGTGATGAAGAGCCGGTTTTGCAGTTCGCGCTCCAGCGCGAGCCCCGCGGTGAGTGGCATCTCGATCCCCTCCACCACGGCGCGTTTGATCAGGCTCACCGCTCGGCTTGGGCCGAGGGCCAGCGCGCTGGCGTACGCCGCCACGTCCTTCACGAAGCTTTCCTTAGGAAAGACGTAGTTCACGAGTCCGATCGCGAGCGCCTCGTCCGGAGTGAGCCGCCTGCCGGTGATCATCATATCGAGCGCCCGAGCGGTCCCGATCAGGCGGGGAAGTCGTTGCGTTCCGCCGGTTCCGGGAAGTACCCCGAGGGTCACCTCCGGCAGACCGATCGATCCCGAGTCTTTGGCCATCATGCGGAGGTCACAGGCGAGCGCGATCTCGAGTCCACCACCGACGCAGTGACCGTTGATCGCCGCGATGACAACTTTCGGCGTCTTCGCGAACTTATCTAGTGTTTCCTGGCAGTGGAGACAGAACATCGCCTTGAAGTCCGGCTGGCTTTGCCGGAGCATGTCGATGTCAGCGCCCGCGCTGAAGAACCCGGGCACCCCGCTCGTCAGGATCACGACGCGCGCATTATCGTCGAAGCGGAGTTCCTCGACCGCCTCATCCATCTCACGCATCATGTCGATATCGTAGGTGTTGGCCTTTCCTTTCGCGATCTCAATGGTCCCGACGTGATCGTCGACGTGAGTTCGAATGTACTTTCCCTGCATCCGCGGATCCTCTTCGGTTCGCCCGCCGCGAGAAACCGGGGGATTGATAAGCCGAACGGCGCGCTGAGTCAGTCGAATGAATCCCCGGATCGGGAGAAATCACCCTCGGCCCGATCGAGATAGCTCTTCGAGTCGACCGTCCGGGTGTCCGACCAGAACCGTCGTTGCCAACCCGGGGAATATCCCCGTCTCGACCACTCCCGTCATCGCCTTCAAGTCGTCCGCGAAGGCACGGGGGTCGGTGATCGGGTTCACGGGCCGGAGGTCGAGGATCTCGTTCCCGTTATCGGTCCGGTAGATGCCCGTCCCGTCTCCCACGCGTCGGAGCGTAACGCGGTGCCCACGTGATTCCCATTCGTGAGCCAGAATGGGACGTGCGAAGGGGACGACTTCGATCGGGATCGGCGACCGCTGCCCGAGGAATGTGACGAGCTTGGTGTGATCGACCATGATCACCATCTCCTTCGACAAACGCGCCAGCAGTTTTTCGCGAAGCAACGCCCCTCCCCACCCCTTCGTAAGGTCCAGTTGAGGGCTGACCTCGTCGGCGCCGTCAAGCATGAGGTCGAATCGGTCTCCTTCGGCAACCGGTCGGACGGGAAGTCCGAGATCGTTCGCCAGTTGTTCGGTCGCTTGGGAGCTCGCGACCAGCGTGAGTCCCTTCCCTTTTGGAAATTTCACTGCGAGCGCGCGGATCATCCAACTGGCGGTCGACCCAGTGCCCAGGGCGAGTCGCGTCCCAGCCCGCACGCGTTCTACTGCCGCGTGCGCTGCGTGCTTCTTCTCTGCGTCCAGGTCGACGGGCACGAACATACCGCACGGGTCCACGGCTTAGATAATGGTGGTGCGCCGGGGGCGTCCCGAGCGACAAACGTAAGTGAACCGAGACCTCCGGCGCCGTAGCATGCCTCCCGTTCCACGCACCACAGGGAACCCTGTGGTTCTTTCGGTCGGAGGTTCGGTCTTTCTTGCGGGCGACCACGATGCCCGTTTTGTAACCGCCCTGGCCCGCTTACTTCGCCGGTTAGGACATTCCTTTCCGCTCGTCGTGACGGTGGGCGGCGGCCGTACCGCTCGCGATTACATTCGAGTCGGACGGGAGCTGGGCCTCACCGAGTTCGAGTTAGATGAACTCGGAATTGATGTAACTCACCTACACGCCCGACTCTTGGCCTCGTGCATTGGGCCGCCGACTCCGGCGCAGCCTCCGGTTTCCGTCGCCGCGGCAGTTCACGAGGTGCATCGCGTATCACCGGTGGTGCTCGGCGGGACGGAACCCGGTCATTCCACTGACGGCGTCGCAGCGCTCGTCGCCGTTCGACTCCGCGCCGCACGAGTCGTCAACGCAACGAACGTCACCGCACTCCACGACGCCGATCCCCGAAAGGTCTCCAGTGCCCGGGCTATCCCTCGAATCAGTTGGTCCGATTTTCGGCACTTGGTCCACCGGGAAACTTCCGGGGCGGCGGGCGATCAATTTCTCTTCGACCGGCTGGGAGCCAATGCATTAGCGCGGGCCGGGATCCCACTCCGAATCGTGGACGGGCGAAATCTTCCGAACCTGGAGAAGGCGATCCTGGGTCGCCCGTTCCAGGGCACCTCGGTCGGCTGACCGGCCGTTGGACAACCCCTATACCCCCGAGTATTCTGTTCCGGCCGTGCACCGCATCGTATTTCTTGGTCCCCCGGGGGCCGGAAAGGGAACGCAGGCATCGCTGATCGCCGGTGATCTGGGAATCCCGCACCTCTCGACGGGGGACTTGCTCCGTGCGGCGGTTGCGGCCGGCACTCCGCTGGGAAAGGAAGCGGACGGGTTCATGCGCTCCGGTGGACTCGTGCCCGATCACCTAGTGCTACGAATTTTGAGCGAGCGAATTGGAAGGCCGGACACCAGCCAAGGGTTTCTCCTCGATGGATTTCCGAGAACGCTCGCGCAGGCCAAGGCGCTGGGGGAGTTTACCGAACTCGACCACGTGATCTCCTTCGATATTCCGGATTCGCTTTTGGTCGAGCGGTTGACCCAACGGCGCAATTGTCCCAAGTGTGGGGCAGTCTACAATCTGGCAACCCAGCCGCCCAAGGTACCGGGAAAGTGCGACCGAGACGGGACCGCGTTGGCGCAACGACCCGACGACGCTCCCGAAGCGGTGACAAATCGATTGAAGGTCTATCGACAACTAACCAGCCCTCTCGTGCAGTACTACCGGAGTCGGAAACTGCTGCGACCGATCGACGCAACGGGTACGCCCGAAGCGGTCGGTCGGCGCATCCGAGCCGCGTTGGGCGTGCCGTGAATCCGCTGCACGTACCGCGATTCCGTGGATTGGACGGCAAGTTTATAGGTCGTACCTCGCTCTGACGCGTATCCCGGCTTAGCTCAGTGGTAGAGCGGGGGACTGTAGTCGAGACTGCCGGCTTCCGGCGGCCCCCGTAGACATCCTCAGGTCGCCTGTTCGAGTCAGGCAGCCGGGACCTGGGGCGAATCCGGACCGACAGGTCCTGCCGAACTGCGGCTCCTTCCGCTCTATCGGTCGTCTCCATTGCCCTCTACGTGGGGGTGAAAGCCCGACCACAAGGGCCGGCACGACGCTCATCCTGTCAGGTTTCGACGAGTGCGGTTGTCGGGATTTGAACCCGAGTAGGTAGCTTGGGAAGCTACCGTCCTAACCGCTAGACCACAACCGCGCGCCCAGAGGGGAGAAGGGATGGTTCATCAACTTTGTGCGACGGGGCGCGAGCACGTTAGAGCATCAGCCCGACGCTCTCGGAGGGAATGGCGGGCGCGCTAGCGACCAGGTCCGAGTTCGACAAGATCCGGTCTACGGACGACGGGAGGAATCCCGATTCGGCAAGGGCCTTGCGCGCCTTGCGCAGGTCGCTCGCGGACAGCGCGACCAGGACCTGATTGCCCTCCCGCGCGATCAGGATCGCCACGCTATTGATGCTGACGTTCTCCGAGGCGAGCACTTCCAGCACCCGCAGGAAGCTGCCGGCGCGATCCTCCATTCGAACGGCGATCATCTCCCGCGACTCGACCGCATACCCGGCCTCCTCGAGGAATCGACGAGCCCGCTCCGGGTCGCTGACGATCAACCGCACGCGACCCTTGGTCCGCGTCGAATCGACTGAGATGGCAGCGAGATTTATCCGCTCTCGGGCGAGCGTGCGGGCCACTCCGGCCAGGGTACCGGGGCGGTTCGGCAAGCTTACGGTGATCTCAAGCAGCGGCATGAGGAGTGCTCTTACTTAGGGGCTTGGCAGGCAAAAAGATAGCCGTCGTGTGGCGCTTCGCGCGGGCTCGAGCATCGGGAGGCAGCCGGAGCGGTTCGACCCACGGTCCGGAGCTTCCACCGCGCCTGTCGACGCCGACGCGCGTTGACGACCCCGAAAATACCGCTCTCGACCACGCACGTATTTATACCCGAACTCGGATAAATTTTGATTGCCCGGGACCGTCCGTCCAGGGTCGGTCCATTTGATGGAGGGAAGACGCGCTCGTAACGGCCGCCGCGGGTATCGCAGGGCGGTCCGGCTTCGGTCGCAGCAGCGAGGTGTGGTCGCCGTCATTGGGACCCTACTGGCCTTGCTCCTATTCTTCGCTCTGTTCGGGATCTTCCTGACCCAGTACCTCCCGCTATGGATGAGTGACAACGAAGTACAGTTCACATCCGAGGCTCAGCAGTCCATGGCGTCCCTCCAATCGTACATCAATGTACAGTACCAATTGGGGCGTCCGGCCGCGATCGCCGTCCCGTTCACGATGCAATCGGATGCGGTCCCCCTGCTGTCGCAACCGACGGCGGCCCTACTCGCGTTCACTCCTGCCACCCCCGGCGTCTTCGCCTGCATCTCGGTGACCTCCCCCGCGCTGTGCACGGCCCCGGTCTCGGGAGAGCATGCGCTCTACAACATCTCGTTGGGAACCCTCCAGATGCAGCTCGGGAACCGGTATTACCCGCCCCAAACGTTCGAGTTCGAGGATGATGCGGTCATTCAGAGCCAAGGGCCGAACAGTCAGCTGGTCGACTTCCCGCCGTTGCTAAGCCTCAATACAGTGGGCGGAGCTCTCAACGTGACGATGGCGCTCCTGCAGTTCTATGGGAATGCCACCACCACCGTCTCGAGCGGCACGCAGGACGTCTTCTCCCACTACAAGTTCACCGAGCCGTACTACGAGGACCACCCCTCCGGCTTCAATCTGACGTTCGAAGTCGGAACGGACTTCCCCTGCGCCTGGCAAACCTTCCTAACGCAACTCGCGACGACCGCCGGCCTCGTCTACACGGTCGGCTATAGCTTGCTGGCCGGAGGACTACCAATCTCACCGACGACCGCTTGCTCCTACGTGAGCTCGCTCAACCCCTCGGATGTCATCTTCACCCTTCACGCCGCCACCCGACTAAACCTGTTGTTCGCCGGCACCCAATTGACGATCGGCATCGGAGGTTCGTAAGTCCATGAGCGCGGCCTCGTTCCGGGTCAAGATCCCACGGTCCACCCCCGCCGAAACCAACCCGCTCGCCGCTCCGACCCCTCGGAAGGCCGACTCGGAAGGACCGACCGACGTGCCCGGCACGTTCATCACAGCGATGCCGCCGCTGGCCGAGGCTTCGATGAAGGAGCTCGAGTTGACCGCGGTCAACCCGCCCTATTCGTACGCTCGGATTAGCTACAACGACCGGACAAAGGAATATCTGTACGAGGTCGTAGAGCCGCAGTTGTCTGGTCACGAGCGGGAGCTCGTGAACCACCTTAAATCGACGCTCGCCAAGATCCTCGGGAGCGAGGTGGCGAGTCTCTCCAGCGCGGACAAACGTGCCTACCTGCGCGGCGAGGTCGAGGAGTATCTCCGGACGCGCCAGATCGCCCTCAGCCCGCTCTCGACCGAGCGCGTCATCTACTACATCCAACGCGATTTCGTCGGATACGGACCGGTCGATGCGCTGATCCTCGACCCTCAGGTCGAGGACATCTCGTGCGATGGCGTCGACGTTCCGCTGTTCATCTTTCACGGGAAGTACGAGTCCGTCAAAACGAACGTTATCTTCGAGGACGAGGAAGTAACGAACTCGTTCATCGTATCGCTGGGCCAACGGTGCGGCAAGGCGGTCTCGGTATCGAATCCGATCCTAGACGGAACGACTCCCGAAGGTCACCGCGTCCAAGCCACCTACGCCCGTGAGATCACGACCCGCGGCGCGAGCTTTACGATCCGTCGATTCAAGGAGCGTCCGTTCACGCCGGTCGACCTCGTCCTCGCCGGGAGCGCGAACGAGGACATGATCGCCTACTTCTGGCTCGCGGCCGAACAAGGCGAGTCGCTCATCATCTGCGGCGGCCCGGCCGCCGGCAAGACGAGCACGCTCAACGCGATCGCCCTATTCATCCCACCGACCTCGAAGATCGTCTCGATCGAGGACACGCGGGAAGTGAACCTCCCCCACGAGAACTGGATCCCGGGCGCGACCCGCAGCGGAACCGGAGACCGCGGCGCCGATGGAAAAGCGGCGGGCGAGGTCGATATGTTCGACCTCGTCCGAGCGGCATTGCGGCAGCGCCCGAACTACATCATCGTCGGAGAGGTGCGCGGCAAGGAGACCTACACGATGTTCCAGGCGATGGCGACCGGCCATACCACCTATTCGACGATGCACGCCGACAGCGTGAAGTCGATGGTCAACCGGCTCGAGAACCCCCCGATCAATACACCCCGTATCCTCCTCTCGGCCCTGAACAATGTGATCATCCAGATCCAGGCGCGGACCGAGAAAGGGGTCGTCCGCCGATTGAAGCAGGTGCTGGAGATCGTGGGATTCGAACCCGAGACGAACGAACTGATCACGAACACGGTCTACGAGTGGGACCCGGCGACCGACAAGTTCGTCTTCAAGGGTCACTCGTTCCTCTTTGACAAGATCATGGAATTCAAGAATTACACGACCGACGATATGGATAACGAGCTCCAGCGCCGCGTCTCGGTGATCAAATATCTGGTCGACCACAAGACGAACGACTATCGGCAGTTGTGGCGCATCGTGTCGCAGTACTACAAGGATCCCCAAGAAGTCATGCGGCGCATCGCGCCCGAATTGACGACGGCGCCGAAGGAGGGGTAAGTGCCGCCCAAAGCCCCCGACCCGGCGACCGACACCGGCGGGGCTCGCCCCGTCCGGCTAAAGCGGGGGGAACAACCGACGCACTCGACGCTAACCCCGTTCCAACAGTGGGCCTGGAAGACGTTCAAGCAGCGCGTGCTCCAGCGACCGGCGGATCCGGTCCTCGAGGAAAATCTCCTCAAGGCGCACATGCGCATCCGCGCCGACGAGTACATGGCCACTGTCTACGCCACCACGCTGGTCGCCGGGATCGCCTCGGCGGTCGCGGGCGTCGTCCTTGGGGTGATCTTCGCCCTGAGCGGCGTGCTGATCATTGGTGTGGCGTTAGGCATTCTGCTTCCCGTCGCAGGGACGGTCGGCTCGTTCTACGGCTTGCAAGGCTCGCCGGGAGGCAGGGCCCGTGACCGCGGCCGCAAGATCGACCGTCGGATCAGCGCGGCGATGAGCTTCGTCAGTGCCATGGCTTCCGCGGACGTCAACGTCGATCAGATCTTCAAGGAACTCGCGCGCCAGAAGATCTACGGCGAAGTCGCCGAGGAAGCGGCTTGGATCACTCGGGACACGGAGCTGCTCGGCGTCGACATTCTCACCGCGATCCGTAATGGCGCCGCCCGCAGCCCCTCCAAGCGGTTCCAGGATTTCCTGCAGGGCGTGGTCACGACCGCCACATCCGGCGGCCAGCTCAAGCCCTACTTCCTGTTGAAGGCCGAGCAGTACGAGCGGGAGAACAAGCTCGAGAACCTTCAGCGCGTGGAAACGATGGGGCTGCTCGCCGAGACGTTCGTGACCGTCGTCGTAGCGTTTCCACTCTTCCTCGTGATCATCATTGCGATCTTCGCCGTTATCGGAGGCGGAGGCGCGTTCATGATCGACGTGCTGTGGGGGATCGTGCTCGCGATGATCCCGCTCTCGCAGTTCGGCTTCATCTTTTTCATGTATTCGCTCGCGCAGGAGATGTAAATGGCCACGGTCAACGCTCCGGCAGCCGCCCTGCGGAAGACCAAGAGCGCCCCCGCTCAGGCGCTCGCCGTCCAAACGGAATCCGAGGGGCTCTCCAAGGAGCTCACGATCCTCTTCGTGTGCTTGGGTGTTGCCGTGATCTTTTGGATCATCGCGGCACTCAATGCCCTTGGGACGCTCGATATCGAAATGCGGCCCGGTGAGGGGGCCGGCATCAATCCCGCGCTCGATTTCTTCGTAATCGGAATGATAATTTTCCTCGGCCCGTACGGTGTGACCGCAAGCGCCCATCTCCGGCGGATCCAGAAGATCGAGGAGCGACTGCCGGACTTTCTCCGCGACGTTGCGGAGGCGGGCCGCTTCGGCATGACCTTGCCCGACGCGATCATCGTCGCTAGCCGGGGCCGGTACGGTCTCCTGACGA
The DNA here is from genome assembly GCA_049300255.1 of Thermoplasmata archaeon. Classification (GTDB taxonomy): domain Archaea; phylum Thermoplasmatota; class Thermoplasmata; order Lutacidiplasmatales; family UBA184; genus Lutacidiplasma. The sequence goes on along the minus strand of JBAQJJ010000034.1, from coordinate 13,746 downwards.
ACGAGATCAAGAAGATGGCGAGCCAGCTCGAGTGGGGTGTCCCAGTCGCCCGGGCGCTCGAACTCTTCCAGGAGCGGGTTCCGACTCCTCTGGTCCAACGGGTCGTGTCGATCATCACGCGCGCCAACGAGGCGGGCGGTGGGGTGGCGGATGTGCTGACGATGGTCGCCCACGACACGCGCGAGGTCCAGCTCGCCCAGCAGGCGCGCCAGATCTCGATGCTGACCTACGTGACGGTCATCTACATCTCGTTCTTCGTGTTCCTCGTCACGATCTACATCATGGCGGCGGTGTTCCTGCCGCAGATGATCACGGCGGGGCAGGGGATTGCCACTAGCAGCCTATCGAGTGGCGCGATCTCGCTCCAGTTCAACCTGGTCCCGGTGCTTTTCGTCGCCTTCCTGGTCGCGGTGATCGTCCACGCGGTCGGTGACGGGATCATGGCGGGCGTCCTCTACAATGGGCGTCTCGCGGACGGCATGCAACACGCCACCATCATGCTCGCCGTAGGCTGGCTGATGATGCGCTTCGTGGTTCCGATCCTGGCGGTCCCTGGCTCCTAGAGGATCTCATGGCAGGCGAAGCACTCGAACCGCAAACGTCCGAAGAACCCATCGAACGCTCAAAGCGCAAGGCCGGCTTCTCCCCCCTTCTACGGCTCGGAGCCGCGATGCGGAAGGGGTCGACCGACCCCCGGTCCGTGCGCCTCGCGCGTCTCGGCGTGTCGGGCCAGGGTTCGGAAGGACCGGTTACCCCCGTACCTCCCTTGGGCGATCCCGCTTTGAAGCAGCTCGAGCTCGACCCGATCAAGGAGAACTTCTCCTTCGTTCGGATCACGTTCCATAACGTGCGGAACGAGCATCTCTACGAAGTCATCGAGCCGCCACTCTCCCCGATTGAAAAGGACCTGCTCGAGCGCTTGCGGGACTCCTTAGTGGACGACTTCCAGCCGCTCGTGGAGACCGATATCGATTCGCGGCGCAAGGAGCTGCGGCGGATGGTCGATGACAAGCTCCACTTATGGGAGCTGTCCCCGGGCCCGACGACGAAAGGGCGTCTGATCTACTACCTCGAACGGGATTTCATCGGATACGGGGTCATTGACGTCCCGATGTCCGACAGCGAGGTCGAGGATATCTCGTGCGACGGCGTGGGTATTCCGCTGTACATCTACCACCGGAAGTACGGATCGATCCGGTCGAATATCAAATTCACGAACTCCACCGACCTGGACAAGTACGTCGTGTGGCTCGCCCAGCGCTCGGGCAAACACATTTCGGTCGCGGCGCCCATGCTGGATGCCACGGTCCCCGATGGCTCGCGTCTCCAGGCGACGCTGGGGATGCACGTAACCAAACGTGGCAGCTCGTTCACCATCCGTCGATTCCGCGACAATCCGTTCACGCCGGTCGACCTGCTCAAGTTCAAGACGATGAGCGCCGAGATGATGGCCTATCTCTGGATCGCCATCGAGGCGGGGCAGTCCATGATGGTCTGTGGCGGCACGGCCTCCGGCAAGACGACGACGCTCAACGCGACGCTCCTGTTCATTCCGCCCCAGATGAAGATCGTCTCGATCGAGGATACCCGGGAGCTCAACCTGCCGCACGAAAACTGGGTCCCGTCCTTGACCCGCGCCGGATTCGGCGCCAAGAACATGGTGAGCGGCAAGGCCCCCGGCGAGATCGATATGTTCGACCTCCTCGCCGCCGCGCTGCGTCAGCGGCCGCAGTATCTGATGGTCGGAGAGGTGCGAGGGGCCGAAGCGTTCATCGTCTTCCAGGCGATGGCCACGGGGAAGACGTGCTACACGACGTTCCACGCCGAGAGCGTATCGGCGATGGTCCACCGGATGGAGAACCCACCGATCTCGCTGCCGCGCTCGCTGGTCAGCGCGCTCAATCTCGTCCTCCTCCAACGGCAGGTGAAAGTGGGCACCAAGATGACGCGGCGCGTCCAATCGCTCACCGAGATCGTGGGACTCGACCCGGAAACGAACGAGCTTATCACGAACTCGGTCTACTCGTGGAACCCGGCCGACGATACCTTTCTGTTCAGCGGCCACTCGTACGTTTACGAGCGCGTGGCGATCATGAAGAATTGGACGATGAAGGAGATGGACCGCGAGGTCCGCAATCGGGTCGAGATCCTGGAGTTCCTCCGCTGGAAGGACACCCAGGCGACCCGCCAGAAACCGTTCACCCACCGCGACGTGGGACAGCTCGTCGCCGCCTACGGGAAGGAACCCGCGAAAGCGCTCGCCGACGCCCGTCAGGAGATGGGACGCCCCGCGACGCGCGCCACCGCGCCGGCGCCGAGCGCTCGGTAACGACGGCGGCTGCGGCGCCGTTCGCGTCCGTCCAGCTTCGCAACGGGCACTCGATCGTACTGTATGCCGAGGACTGCCGCGTCGGGATCCCCGCCCACCTGGCGCCGGGGTCGGTCGACGTCATCGTTACCTCGCCGCCCTACAACATTGGCATCCCCTACGCCCAGTACGACGATCATCGCCCGCGAGCCGAATACCTGGGCTGGATGCGGAGGATCGCCCGCGTGTGCGACCGGGCGTTAGCCGAGCGCGGGTCGTTCTTTCTCAACCTGGGGGGACCGCCGAAAGACCCGTGGCTTCCCTGGGACGTGGCACGCGAAGTGGGAAGCACCTTCGTGCTCCAGAACGTAATCCACTGGGTCAAATCGATCGCGATCGAGCGACGGGCCGTGGGACGCGGCGTTGCCCTCCCCATGGATCTGGCGCTTGGACACTACCGGCCCGTAGGGTCGAATCGCTTCCTGCATGGCGCCCACGAGTATCTCTTTCACTTCACGCACCACGGAGATGTTCCCCTCGATCGGCTCGCGTTAGGAGTGCCGTACCAGGATCGGAGCAATGTGGCTCGCTGGAAAGGAGCCGGGCGGGGGCTTCGATGTCGGGGCAACACGTGGTTCCTCCCGTACCCTACGATTCGGCGTCGGGTCACCGATCGACCCCATCCCGCGTCCTTTCCCCCGGAACTGGCCGAGTATTGCGTCAAACTCCACGGGGTCTCTCGCGCCCACCAACTGCTCGACCCCTTCGTGGGCATCGGTTCCACGGCCGTCGCCGGAGCCCGTCTTGGGATCGCCACGACCGGATTCGACATTGACCGCTCGTATCTCGCCGAGGCCGCGCGACGGATTGCCGCCGCGCTCGACCCTCCCCCGACGACTACGTAAGGGTCGGTGACTAGCGGGTTCGTATGACGCGACCGACCCGGAGGACGGCGACGCCGCCCACGTCGGCTCCGGTTCCTCGAGACTTCCGTTCGCCTCGCGATCACGTCGAGCGGGAGGCGCTTGACCTCCTGGACCGTCAGGTCGCCCCCCGTCTGGCGAAGGAACATAAACATCTCGAGAAGGTTGTGCGCTCCGTCGTCGCGCATCAACGGCTGGAAGAACTGGCCGCGCGCCCCGAACGGGATCGGCGCGACCTGCTCGAGGTCTTGGAAGAGCGGGTGAGGGCGGTGCGGGGCCACGTGTCCCCGTCGGCCGTGGTGCGCCTCACCAACATCCTCTCGGCGATCCCGATCGTCGACGACCCCCTCGGTCGCTGGCGCACGTCGCCCGCCCGCTAAGTCGGGGGCTCCCGCCGCCCCGCGGGGCGGGATCTCTAAGATCGTTCGATCGTGGCCGTGAGGCAGTGGGCTCCGCCATACGCCCCCGTCAAATTTTCGAGTGACACCTGCACGGCATCCAACCCGATCGACCGGGCGTCCGGCGTGTTCGGGAAGAATCGTCCTTCCGCCCGGAGTTCACCAAATTCGCGCGCCGCTCGGAGGTACAGACGGTAGTATCGATTCGGTTGCCGCTCGGCGGCTCGGCGTAAGTTCGCGAGTACCTTCTCGGCGTTCCGGGCGACGTCGGGCACGACGATCGTCCGATCTCGGATCGTCAGGAAGTTCGTTGCATAGCAGAGCTGCTCCAGTGTCGAAATATTGAGGACGCGGAAGCGGTGGCCGTTCTCCAGATAATCGAGGAGGTGCGTTTCGTGGGAGCGATGGTAGACCCCGCCATCGCGTACGTAGACCTCCACGCGCGCGGCCTGGAGCATCTCGCGGTACCCCACGGCGATACCTTCCCCCGGGAAATTGAGGTAGGTATCGAGGTGCATGTTGACCATCGGGTCGGGGGCGGACAGCAGCGGGTGGCGGGGCTGATGGACGACCGCGACCTCCGGCACCGACACGCCGGAAGCGAGGAACTCCTCGACTCCTTGTCGGCTCGTTCGATCCCCCTGGCCGAGCAGCGCGAAGTCGCCCGCCGGGAGGAAGTCGCCGCCTTCGAACGTCCCGCGACGGATCCGGGCGACGGGGGGCTCTCCCAACGCTCGCCAGGCGAATTCCGTGATCTCCGTCTCACGGCGTCGCTGCGGTTTGGCGAGTCGCCCCACGACGATCCCGCGATCGGTCACGGCTTGCTGGTCCCGCAAGAAGAACAGATTCGTGAGTGGCATTCGGAGGGTCGTGAAGCTCGCCACGGATCTCGCGCCCCGGCGTCGTTCGAACGCCACCTCCGGCGCGAGAACCAACGTCTGGAGGAGCTGTTCGCCATCCAGGACGCGCAACGATTCCTCGAACTCGCGGCGCGCACGCGGGGCGCCGGGACCCCGGAACAGTACGGTCCGCCCCACGCGGTCGTACAGTTCCTGAGCGACTGCCGGGTGCCGGCCGGCCGCTTCCAGGAGGAGCTGGTCGAGCCCCAACACCTGAACCCCAAAGGTGGAGCGCAACGTCTCGACAAGCCCCTCGTGCTCGCGACGCGCCTTGGAGAGACTGAACACCCGTTCGTAGAGCGAGAAGTACGGTTCGAGAAGGCCGAAGAAGGCCTCGAGGCCGGGCGGCCGCATGACGACACGACGGAGTGGGTTCCATTCCGCCAGCGCCCGCGCCGTCACGTGCTTCGCTCCCGTGGCCCGGGAGAAGGTCGGTCCGCCGGCCCTTAAAGGGTTCGGGGACCGTTCTATCCCGCCCGGTGGGCGGGTCGGGTGCCCTACTGGGAAGAGCCGTCGGAAGAGGAGCCCGCGTCGGACCCGTCGGGCGAGTGCCATTGACGCATCGGAGTTCGCTTGACGCCCGCGGCCGTGGCGAGCGCGTTCTTCGTGCCTTCTTTCGCCCGGTGACCCGCGGCGACCGCGGCATCGCGAGTCGCGCCAGCCGCCCATGCGGCGCCGGAGCCGATTGCGACGCCTGCATCGGCAATCCGCTGCGGAATGCGGCGGATCTCGTCGTCGATGGACCGGCCCAGATTAGCGAAGTCGTTCTGGATCTCGATCGAGATCATGCGAGCCTCGCGCGACGTAGCGGTTCCCAATCGCTCGATCTTTCGGTCGATATCCTTGAATTCGAGGGCAAAATCCCGCCCGAGACCGCTGACACCGCGGCGCATCTCGGCGAGATGGGCGCGCATCTGGGCCTCTTCGCGATCGTTCGACATGGTCGCACCGGACCGTGCAAGGCGTGACATGGGCAGATAAACCTTGATGGGGACCGGCAAAGGACGACCGCTCAGCCGCCCATCCGACGGTCGGCACGTCGGCGGCGCGACCGGCCGGGAGCTCCGGTCGCCCCACGTTCGGGGGCCGGGGCGGGTGGAGCTGCGGAGGCCGGCGCGCGTCGCGTGGTTTCGGTTCCCCGCGCCCAGCGCACCAAGAGCTCGACGCCGAGATGCTGGGGGTCGGTGACGATCAGTTCGCCGGAGAGCACGCGCGTGATCGCACGCGCCGCGATCTCGTACTCACGATGCTCGGATTTGAGGAGCACCATCGAGAATTTGAGCGGCGTCACCGTGGCGAGCTCCTCGGCACGAGCGATGGCGTGTTCCATCGCGGCATCGAGATTTCCGCTGTGGACACGCCCCTCGAGATCCGTATAGGCTTCGGGCAAGCCGTCCGTAATCAGGTAGACCTCCCGCCGATTAGCGCGGGAACTCTGAAGGAGAAGATGCGCCGTGCGGAGCGCCTCGGCGGTATTCGTGAACGACCCGGGTTTGCATTCCCACAGCTCGACCAAGTCTAACACTTGGACGTCGTTCTCGAAGGCCAGGACATCGATCGTCGCATCCGGATGCTTGCGGCGAATGGCGACGTACAGAGCGAGCAGGGCTTTCTTCGCGGCCTCGAGTTTCCCCAATTCCGCCATACTTCCGGACTTGTCGAACGCCAACACGACGTGTACGCGCTCGCTCGTGATCTCGCGGTAGACGAAGCTCGAACGCTCGTCGAGGTGGCGCGATCCCTCCATACGGGCCGCGAGAAGTGAGGAGACCACGTCGAGATGGGCGATCTCGTCCGGTTGACGCAGCCGGGCCTTTTCGTAAACGCCGGTTGCCGCGCCTCCCTTCAGTGCCAACCGCACATCTCCGGGAAGTTGACGGCTCTCTTCTTCCAGGACGAGCCGGGCGAAGCGCTCGACGAGTCCGTACGTCACGACCAACTCGCCGCCGCGTTCCGCGACGAAGCCCCGCTCCTTGAGTTCGCGTTCGACTCGCGCCTCTTCGGCGGCGCGGACGCGCGAGTCAACCTCGGACTCGGCTCGTCTGCGCGCCTCCTCGCGCTCCGCCTCCAGCGCCCGCCGTTGTGCCTCGGCCTCCTTTCGCTTCGCTTCCGCCTCGCGACGGAGGTCGCGTTCTTGGGCCTCGATGCGATCCTCCACTCGATCTTTGAGCTCGTCGCGCTGCGCCGGAGAAAGTCGGGCTAGCGCTTCTCCCACTTGGGAAGGCCCCAGCGCCCTCCCATTGGCGGCGAGGGTCGCAAACGAGAACGGGCGCGCACCCGGTTCCGTGGGTTCGGGGGGGGATCGACGGCCCCCGAAGAGCCGGCGAAACCACGCCGCAATCCGGGCAAAGAAAGCCTTGATCCGCGTCCAAACGGAGGGTCGCGCGACGGGTTGCATCCACGAAGCGGTCGGAAGCAGCAGCGCATCCGTGACCTCCGGAAGAAACTCGGCAGAGTCCAGTCGAGAGAAATCTACGCCGCGCGCCGCCTTGAGGCGGGCCTCTAGCGCCCGGATCTCGGCCTCGATCTCCTCCTTGCCCCGCCGCTGAACCAGGTCCAATTGGTTCATTCGTTCCTGATACGACTCGACCACGCGGCCAACCCGACGCGAGGCTTGTCGTCGCAAGCGCTCGCGGAGCCGCGCGATCCGAGCGGCGAGGGAAGCGTCGGATTTCGCGAGACCCTCCAACAGGGCCGCGGCCCCGGCGACCCCCTGCTCGGCCAACGCACGAATCAGCGCCGCTGAATCGACGAGGTCCAATAGGTCGTCCGAGATTACATCCTCGGGGAACTGAGCGCAATCCGGAAGCGAGATCGCTTCGTCAGAGGCGGGCGTCGTCGTCCGCGCCCTCCTCGGTACACGAGAACAGTGAGTATTGCTCGAGCAACCGGAACGCGTTGACCCCGGCTTCCACGGGTTGGATCCCCGCGGGGGGGTGCTCGCGTTGCGCCACGTAAGTTACGAACGGTTGGAATTTCGGAAAGATTCCCTGCCCTTCCGCGACCTGAGCCTGGAGCTGGCCGTCGTCCTTGAGACGGCGACCCTCGCTCACGAGCGCCTCGGCATCGGTCTTGTTCTGCTTGAGGACGTCCCGATAGAAACGGCACCAGTAGACCCCGGCACTCCGTTTGAGCGCGGCCTCCAGATACTGGTCAATGAACTCCGCCACCCGTCGTTCATTCTGACGGAAGGAATCTCCGCTGCGGGCGCGAATCCGCCCCCGCATGGCGTGGACCAGTCCGGCCTTCAGGTCGGGAACGCCGGGGACGTCCCGGCCCTCGAGGAGGGCGATCGCGCCGGTGCGGGCGGCTACATCGAGCAGCGTGCGATTCGAGCCGACTTCACCAATATCCGGGTTGTCATCCGACATGCGCAGTCGCCACGCTTCGACGACCCGCACGCCGGAGTCGAGGAGGATCTCGGGAACGTAGAATCCGTGGTCCGATTCGCGTCCTAGTTCGACGATCCGCCGGTTCGCGGCGTGCAGGTCGTTGTAGCTCACGTGGAGGCTCGTCAGGCGGTCGGAGAGCGGGTCGTTGATGTTGTCCAGGTCCGACAGATTCGAGGTACAGATCGCGACGAACCAGCTGGGGAAGCTCTCCCGAGATTTCGACGGGGTCACGGTTCCCTCTTGGAGGGCCTGGAGCAGCACGTTCTGCGTCCCGAGCGGCAACTTTCCGATCTCGTCGACCAACAGGAGCCCCCGATTCGCCTGCAGCAGTTTCCCCGGTTCGAGGACCAGCGGGCTCATCGGATCACCCACCTCCTCGAGCTTGCGGAGATTGATGTTACCGGTCAAGTGGTCCGGGAAAACTTCCGAACTCCCTTGGAGACGCGCAAATCCATATCCTTCACGCAGTCGGACGTATTCGGCCGGGACTTGCTTCGCGTCGACGGACGGCGGGTCGAAGCGGGCGACGTCCCCGTTCGGCGCGAACCGACGTTGGCAGATCGGGCAGGAGGGAAATCGTTGGGAGGTCGCCGGATCTGTGAGACTCATCGGGTGGTCGAGTACCGGACAGCCGGGCACGACCCAAGCGCCCTTCGGAAAAAGGTCCCACAGCTCCTTCGCGAGGCTGGTCTTCCCCGCACCCGACGGACCGAAGAAGAGAACGTGCGCACCCGAGATCAGAGCCGCGATCAGATCCTCATAGGTCGATCCGGGCAGCACGGTTGTCGGAAACAGCGAAACGATCGCCTCACGTCGGTCAAGGCCGCCCGCCCGGGCCTTGTCCAGTTTTCTCAGGATTTCGTCGCGGAATCGCTCCGAGGGGCTTTGTGGGGTCACGCCGGACGCCTGGAGCTGCGCCGCCGTCGATTTGGCTCCGATGGCGGGAGACGGCGGCGCCGACGACCGACCAGCCACTGCCATGCGCGGCCGAGCAGGGGTTGGAATATGTAGTTTGCCCGACAGAGGCCGTTCCCTCGGAAGAGAACACTGTCGGGCTCGGGGTCAATATTAAGTAATGGACCCCGCTCGGCGGCCCACACGCGATGGCCGAGAAAGAAACGCCGGCGAAGAAAACCACCGTCGCCCGGACGGTCAAGGACAAGTGGCGTTCCAAGCACTGGTTCAAGGTCCGCGCCCCCGGGTTGTTTCAGCACGTGGAGCTCGGGGAAACGATGGCCTCCGAGCCCGAACAGGTCATCGGCCGTACGCTGGAGACGACCCTCCAGGAGCTGTCCGGGGGCGCCGATATCGGCAAAGCGCACATCAAGCTCAAGTTCCAGGTGGAGCGGATCACAGGCGAAAACTCCGCCGACTCTCGATTTATCGGTCACGAGCTCACCTCGGACTACGTTCGACGGCTCGCGCGTCGGAAGCGGTCGAAGATCGACACGTCGCTCCTCGTGACGACCAAGGACGGTGTCCAGATCATTCTGAAACCGGTCGCCGTCGGCGAGCAACGGTTGCAAACTCGACTGCGCGCCGAGCTACGCCATAAGCTACGCTCGCTGCTCACCGAAGAAGCGCAGATCCGGACCGCGCCCGAATTCGTTCGGGAAATGTTGGGGGGGGATCTGGGCAAGCTCCTGGCGCACGGATTGAAGACACTCTATCCGCTCAAGAAGATCGAGATCCGATCCTCCGTGATTCTGGGGACGATCGTCGACGAGGCCCCGGGAAGTGAGCCGGCGCCGGTCGATGTCGGACCACCGGCGGCGACGCCCGAACTGCCGGGGATGGCCCCGACCGAGAGCGGCGAGGTTCCGAGCGCGTAGCGTTCGGAGGCATCGGAGGGAGTGCGTGCCGATCCGGCCTTGTCGGAGTGGCTCAGCCTGGTAGAGCACGGGACTCATAGAGGAGCGGGGCAACCTCCGCTCTTGGAGAGATCCTGGGGCCGGGGGTTCAAATCCCCCCTCCGACATCTTTCGCCGATCTATCGCCGAGAAACGACGAAGTTTGACCATTTGTGTGGAGGGGATTTGGACCCGTCAACGGCTCTTCCGGAAAAGGCTCCTTTAGTGTTAGGGTCCCTTCGCGGGCTGTCCCGCTCGGTAGTCGATCTCGCAGGCCGCCCCATATCGAGCCCAACCGGCCGCCACTGCTGCGCGACGTTCTTCCTTCGTCGGATGGTCGGGCGTGAGCCAGCGCTCGGTGGCGAGCAGATGAAGGCGGGTCCGCGCTCGACCCATCGCGGTAACACGATAATCCATCGCCGACGAATCGGTTTCGGCGATCTGCTCCAGGTGCCAGGAGTGCGGCGGATTGAGCCGCACCAGGTCGACGGCGATCTCGGGGTCGCGACCGCCGTCGACCCCGAGACCCGGGTACACGCGGACGCGAAGCACGTGACGCGGCGAAACTCGGATCACTCGATACGGCGGAGGAGGACGCCCCTTCGAGAACCGCGACGCGTCACTGGCCCGGTAGTCCGTGCACCACTCGTACACGTATCGCGAAGGGGCGCGGATCACTAGTGACAAGCGAACCCGGGAGGTACCGTACACCCGGTGGCCCCGTTCTAGGCCGTGAGTGGTGCCTGCCATGTCCGCTCGGTAAGGCACGGAAGCGAACAAAAGGTCTGGGACACGTCGACGCGATGGGACCCAGGCGGATAAACGGTGGATTGTCGGAGCCCCGGTCCCCAACGTTGCTGGTCGGACTGTAAGCAGCCTGACAGCGTGCACTCGACGGCTCCCCAAGGTCCCGCTCCGGCTGGAAAGGCGAAGTAGCCGACTGTCCCTCCCGCGCCGTGGGCCCCAACAGCACCGACCTGCGGATCCGTCCGGCCGCACGGGAGGACATTGCGGCCCTCGTCATCTGTGCGACAACTTCGACGCGCGAGGAGGAAGATGTCGGGTTTGGTAGACCTTGGTCCGGGCGAACATTCACGGACACCAAAAGGCTCTCGGCCGCCTGGAAGGAGACCAACCGGGCCGGGGACGAGGAAATCTACGTCGCCGAGCTGGAAGGTCGTGTCGTCGGATACGTCACGATGCAAGACCGGGGGAAGGAGTTGGAACTCGTCCACATCAATGTCGCCAGCGATTACCAGGGTCAAGGGATCGGTAAAGGGCTCGTCCGATCCGTCGAGGAGAGGGCGCGTCACGACGGAAGGACCGCGGTGACACTAGGGACAAGCCGGAACGCGGCGGGAGTACCCTGGAAGTCGTTCCCCTGGTGGCAGGCACTGGGCTACCGCGTAACGGGTGAAGAGGAGAACGCGTGGACTCGGTCGATTGGCAAGGGAGTGCGCGAGATACGAATGCGGAAGGACCTCCTCTGACGGCGTACGGGTTTGGAAAACGGCAGGTTTCCGAAGGGGACTCGCCAGGATGCGGACGTTGGGTGGCTTCGCGCGCTCCTCGCGGTCGGTCATCGAACGCGTGGTTTAGCAACTGCGGCAACCTTGCGGTCGCTCAGACTGCACACAGTGGTTTAACGTCGGGAACGTCACCTTTCCCCAACCGAGCGGGTGCCCGGGATAAATAGCGCCGGGCCGTCGCGCTGAAAGTGAGCGAGCCGACCCTGCAACCGATCATAGACGTGCATGTTCACACGCTGAGGGAAGACGACCCACAGATCCGAAAAGGGAATCCGGTCACGGGTCAGCCCGTGACAGCGGCTACGACCTCAGCCCACGAAAAAGCGGTTCTCGAAGAGATGCAGCGCCTGGGCGTTGTGAAGGCCGTTGTAAGTGGGCCTTACGACGATGTTCTGCAATGGAAAAGAGACGCGCCGGAAAAGGTAATCGTAGGGATTTCATTTCGCGACTTCACTAAGTTGGACCTAGAGCTTTTGCGCACCGAAGCTAAGGCTGGCCGGTTAGAAGTAATCGGAGAGGTGGCTGCGCAATACGCCGGCATCGGCCCCAATGATCCTCGACTGGAACCACTCTTCGCTCTCGCCGAGGAACTCGACATTCCGATCGCCCTGCACATGTATCCGGGCGGTCCCCCGGGAACGCCGTATGGTTCACTCCTGAGAGCGTCCCTTGGCGACCCTCTCTTGCTCGAAGACGTTTTGGTTAGACACCCCAAGTTGCGTGTCTATGTGATGCATGCTGGATGGCCATTCCGCGACCACATGATCGCGCTCATGTATGCCTATCCCAACGTTTTCGTGGACCTGGGTGTCATCTCTTGGGTCCGACCCCGTGCAGACTTCCACAGCTATTTGCAGGCCTTGGTCCAAGCCGGCTATTCCAAACGAACTATGTTCGGCTCTGACGAAATGGTGTGGCCTGAAGCGATGGGAATTGCGATTGAGAATGTGAAATCGGCGGACTTCCTTACGCCGGAGCAGCGATCGGATATTCTCTACCACAACGCAGCCCGCTTCTTTAGATTGGAACCGACTCCTCGTTTTGCGCCTCCAGGCGCGATGGAGACCCTTCCCCGCTGATTCCCTGGATGGTCCATTCAGGGGACAGTCCGAGCTTAAGTCGCCGCGAGCAACCTCCTCGTTTTGTGACAAGAGGGCCCGGAGTCGTCCGCTCGCACCTTTTTCTAACGAAGGGGTTGTGTGACGGGGGGTACCCCGATCAGGAAGATGGGTCGCCCAAGAGCATGGTGTAAGAATCGGAAGAATCATGCGGGGCCTGGCCCCGATCCTCCCCCAGGAGGAGTGGCTAGTTGAACCTCGTGCACCCAGCCGTCGGGATGCACAAGGTGCACCCCTGATCCGGAGGCCCGATGGATGCGAGAGTGGCGTCATCTCGCTTTCATGTAGTCACGCAATCCCGCTGTCTCGCTGAGCCCCCTGTCGGGGATATGAAGAATTCAGTAGTGTCCCCCTCCGACACTTAGGGAATAATTATAAGTGCCACTGAAATAATGGTAAATATAATGAGCGCCAGCCGAATGACCAGCATTCCTGTGCACTCCGAGGTGTTGCGGGAGCTCCAAGCGAGGAAGACCGGCGGAAAGACCTGGGACGAGTTCCTGCTCCAGCTGCTGGAGGAATACGACCCCCCCGAGTGGCTGGCGGAGTTGGAGACGCGCAGAAAAAAAGGACGGTGGCTCCCCGCGGGCGAGCTCGATAGAGTCCACGAGCAGCTTCGGCTGCGAGGAAAGTGATCGGTGCCTACCCGCTACATCCCCCACGAGAGGGCTAAGGAGGAGTTCGCCAAACTCCCTCCCGACATTCGCGAGGAGTTCCTTTACGCGATTCGGGGGCTTCTCTTCCAACCATTCCGACCGGGCCCGGGGTACTGGGTCAAGGAACTCTCTGAACACCCAGGGCTATGGCGACTGAGGCTCACTTCATTCCGCCGCGTCAGGATGTACTACTCCGTGGACGGACACACGCTCAAGATCTACGGTTTTGGGCCTCGCGAAGGATTCCACGCACGGCTGCGACAGACCGACCGACTCCACCGATAGCCTTCGGCGCTAAGGAAGGCCTCGCATAGCCGAGGTAAGCCGGGAAAACCGAGCGGGAATCCCTCCTCCGATATCTTTCGACGATTTCTAGTCGAGAAATGGAGGCGTTTGAAGATTCTTATATCGGGGATTTGAACCCGTCAACGGCCGTTCCGGAAACGGGTGCCTTTTCATCAGGCGCACTTCGGAGTGCCGCGCGGCAAGCTAACCGCGAGGAGAACAACGAGAATCGGTGGACGAGTACGCCCTCAAATCGCGCGAGCCTCTATGAGTTCCTGGTTAGGCCGGGACGGCCGAACCGCGGTGAGGGAGAATCCGGCCTTTCCGAGAAGTGCTTGCCATTCTGCTTTCGTTCGCTCACGTCCTCCCGTCATCACCATCATGACGA
>JBAQJJ010000033.1:0-13261 GCA_049300255.1 Thermoplasmata archaeon | reverse complement strand
TCGGCCCTATCTAGATATGTATTAATCCCGGGAGAAAATGCCGGCGCTCGTGGCAAAAACCCTAGATTACCCGACGAGTCAACTGGTGGAACGACTGGACAAGGTCTCGATACTCGGGGAACTATCCAACCGCCAGCTGAAGGGCTTAGCAAAGTGGGTCCAAGTTACGGGCTTCGCCCCCGGCGAAATGGTGGTCAAAAAGGGTGACGAGGGAACGGGGCTCTTCCTGATCCTGGAGGGGTCGGCCGAGGTCAGGCGGGGCAACCGCGTCCTCGCGCGACTGGGCCCGGGTCAATTCTTCGGTGAGATGACCTTGTTCGACGACGAGCCTCGCTCGGCCGACGTGGTAGCCACCGTTCCCTCAAAGTTCGGCGTCCTGTCGAAGTGGGAGTTCTGGGGTTTCGCCGCGAGCGAGCCGGCTGTGCTCTTGAGCATTTTGAAGGAAATGAGCCGTCGCCTCCGAGCCACGAATCAAGCGCTCGCAGAGTAAAGGCCGCCGTAAATTCCCGGCAGGGCCGGGGTGATTATTGCCTAGTCGAAGAAGCATGTGCCGCGCGATGATTTCTCGTGCGGACATCGGAATATCGACCAAGCCGCTCCCCACTTCCGGCTGCTTCGGGCTCTCAGTGGCCGACGGGGTTTTAGGTCGACTAGTTTCGAGGACCTACCGCTATTCGACCCCGTTCCACATTTGGCCGACTACCTGCGGACTGGCCCAGAGCATGAAATACCCCCTCCTTGTTCGGCCCCGAGCAACGGATCGGGCGTTTTGATTCATGAAACTCACGTTCTTCGGGACCGGGGCGGGAAATTTCCAAGGAAGCCGACGACAGATGGGAAGCGCGCTCGTCGAGGGCGTTCTCCTGGATTGTGGGGCCGGCACGGCCGGTCGCCTCTATGACGCGGGCCTATTCGACCGCGTCGACGGGATTCTAATCTCGCATCTGCACACCGACCACATCGCCGGACTCTTCGATTTCTTACTGCATACCCTGATCACCGGACGTAAGCGCCCGTTAACGATCGTCTCTCCGCCCGGTCTCGCTCCGATCCTGCGCGCGATGAACGACGTGGAGGCCATGGTCCGGGATCCCGCCACGCTCTACGAGTTCAAACTCATCGAAGGGCTCCGACCGGAGACCACCATCGGCTCGTGGCGGGCGACCGGCGTTCCCCTCGACCACACTGTGTACAACTTGGGATATCTGTTGACCGGCGACTCCGGCACCGTCTACTACACCGGCGACACTCGACAACCCTCGGTTCCGGAGGGACTTCGCGCGGAGTTCGTTATCCATGAATCGACGTACGCGGATCGTCACGCTCGGATTGCCCACGAGTACGGCCATTCCACGGCCACCCAGGCTGCCCGCGCCGCGAAACTCCTGGGAGCGCGCCGGCTGTTCCTCACTCATATTGGGAGTATGGAAGGCACCGATGCGGAGATCTTCCGCGAGGTCCGAGCCGAATTCCCCGACTCGGTCGTCGCCGAGGACCGCAGCCAACACGAGCTCTGATCCGGCCGGGGCCTTCCAAACAATCTTCTGGGAGAAGGCCATTCGCCTGATCTAGGGACCAAGGTGGACCTGCTGGACTTCGCCATTTATCGGTTCCTGTCGCCGGACGGCGAGGCCCGGTTTTGGGGGGGACGCCGACTGATCAATCCGACGATGCCGGCCGGCGACATCGCCACCCATGTTGGGATCAGCGAGAATGGCGTCCGCGCCCGTCTCCGGGGGCTCGCCGCCAAGGGATTCCTCCGAGGCACGACCGTCATCCCCAATCCTTCCCTCTTCGGGACGCAGCTCTTCGTGGCGGAGATACCGGTGCGGGACGTGAGTGAGGTCGATCGGGCCCTGCGGGATCTGTCCCTCGTCGACGGGGTGATCTTCGCGCGCGACACGCTGGATGAGGGAGACCGTCACATCCGGGTCCACTTCGTTTCGGACAGTGACGGCACCACCGCACGCCGGGCCACGCTCCTACGGCGGCTCGCTCCTACGAATCAGATCCGAGGTCCCCAACGATATTGGATCCCCGTGTGCGATCGCGAGTTGTCTCCGCTCGATTGGCGAATGCTCCACGCCGTTTGGAGTCATCCCGACTCGAAGATCGCGGAAACGGCGCATGCCTTGAGGATTAGCCCTAAGACCGCGGCGCAACGCTACCATCGACTGATCGAATCCCGTGCTTGTTGGTGGACCCACGGACCGGATTCGGAAGAGTTCCCCCTCGCCCTTCTACTCATTGAGGTCCGCGACGTCTCGCACCGGGACGACGTCGCGGAGAAGGTCCGCGGGGGGGCGGTCGCATGGATGCCCGTCGCGGGCGATGGGCTCGGATTCGAACCGGGCAGCTCTCTCACGTGGATTGCGGGTCTTGTACCCGCCGACGCCCCAGTAGTCTTGGAAAGGCTGGTGCGAAGGTGTACCGGCATTTCTGGCGTCACGAAGGTTCATCGTACGTTTCCGCTCGGTTCGGCGACGTACCCGCAGTGGTTCGCCGATCGGATCGGTGAACAGATTTCTGCTCGCCCCTGAAAAGTCGTTAATCGATGGGAAGATACTTGGAAGGAGACGTAAGGGTCAGTCGAGAATCTTGTTGGTCTGCCCCCGAGGTCGGACGGTGAACCGACCGTCTCGCTCTCGGGGGCCGGGTGGTGGGAATTTCGTCTTTTGCTGAGGTAGTCCCGTCTATTCGATCTTGGTTACCGCCAGCTTTTCCACCGCGGGGTGGTCGACCGGTAGGTGGGCCACGACCGGGTGAGCCACTGCTGGATGGAATGACGCCGCGTGGAACGAGGCCTGATGGGTCACGGGCACTTTGGCAGCCAATCCCGTCTTAAAAACGGACAGAGCGTGGACCGAGGCCAAGCTACGGGCGGCCGCTAGCATGTGAACCGATGCGTAACTCTTGAAGATCGCGAGCCTGCTCACGGTTGGCTTGAAGACCGCGAGCTTGTCCGCCGACGGCCTGAAGACCCCAATCTTCATCACCGCGAGCTTGGAGATCGCAAGATGCGACATGGCCAACGGCTTCGTGACGGCCAGCACTTTGAAGGAGGCCAAAGCCTGCATCGCAGCTGCTGATCGCGCCGCCGAAAGTGCCGCAATTCTCCCGATCGCTTCGATTTCCGCTATTCCCACTACCATCGTCTTCTTCCCGGTGTCGCCACCAAGCTGGAGAAGAGGCGGTTAGTAGTTAATCATGACGTAAGCAATGGTGCGTCGAACCGTCCAAGAACAGCCGATTCGACCGGTTCCGTCACAGAATTGGCGGAAAACGGAAATCGGTGGTGCTTGGGACGGACGTTCTGGTGTAGTCGTCGAAATGAGGGTGTGCGTTTATCGGTCCGAGCCGTCGTAGGACCGATGATTCTGCCCGGACTCATTTCGCTGGCCTTCTACAAACGACGGCCCGGTACAGTCCCGATCGCTTTAGGGCTCTCCGGAACCGTGTTGCTTTCGGCCCTGCTCGGATACATTTCCCCCGATGGTCCGTTGACCCGGCTTGGCTCGATTGTCATCGCGATGATCGGCGGAGTGATTCTCTACGTCACGATTTTGGCATATCTGATCTACGGCGACCAGCCTCGCCACACAAATCCGCCGGCCCCCTCCGCCCCGCCGGTTCCTCCATCCTGGCGGAAGAGCGGCGTCGAACATTTCTCTCCTTAATCGATCCTCGAGGGAAACTTCGGAGTCCGGTCGAGGGCCGCTGTCGGGCAGGCGTTGAATCGTCCCGGAAAGTACTTATGGGTCAGGGAGACGCGACCCACCGTCTGTCAGGCGTATCGAATGCCTAGGGTTCTGTACGCTGACGCTTCCGTGAGGTACGGGAAGTGGTCCGTTTGCCCTCACCACCCGGTGGCTCGCGGGATTCCACTGCCTCTTGAAGTTCGTCGAGATCGTAGGAGCCGTTGTGCCGAAGTCCATTGATGTAGAAGGTCGGCGTCCCGTTGACTCCGCTTCGGACTCCGCTCGCGAAATCCTCTCGGACTCGGTCGGCGTATACGGGGCGACGTAGTTCCGTGGAGAATCGTTCCTTCGCCACTCCCAATCGCTCCGCGTAGGACACGAGGTCACTCTCCGTCAGGGCCCGTTGGTTCTCATACAGGATGTCGTGCATCTCCCAAAACTTGCCCTGAGCGCCCACGACTTCGGCCGACTCCGCCGCCATGGTGGCGTGCGGATGCGCGTTCGCGAGAGGGAAGTTGCGAAAGACAAATCGTAACCCGGCGCCCAACCGTCGTTGAAGCTCCTTCACGATGGGATAAGCCGCTCCACAATAGGGACATTCATAGTCCCCATACTCGAGCAGTGTGACGGGGGCACTTGGCGCGCCCTGGCTGTGATCGCGGGCGCTGACTGGTACCGCCAACGCGGGCGTATCTTCCTCGGTCATCGTTTGGGGTTCCGTCCCTTTCGAAGGTGTTCCAGGGCCGATAATATTCCGTTCGCTCCGGGGTTGATTCCGGTGGGGGAAAGGTAGCTCCAGCGGATGACTCCCTTCTCATCTACCACGTAGAGGGCCCGCGCACTCTCCCCCTCGCGGTCCATATAGACGCCGTACCGCCGAGAGACTTCCCCCTTCGGTTCAAAGTCGGCCAGCAAGGGGAAATGTAGATTCCGGTCGCGGGCGAACGCCGCATGGGACCAGATCCCATCGACCGAGATCCCCACGACCTCGGCGTCATACTTTTGGAACTCTGGGAGAATCTCGTTGTACAATGCCAATTCGTCGGAACAGACGGGGCTCCAGTCCGCCGGATAGAAGGCAAGAACGACGGGGCGACCGCGCAGTTCGGTCAGCGCCACCTTTTGGTCGGGAGTAGACGGAAGCACAAACTCCGGCGCGGGGGTCCCGGGAGCAAGCAAGCTAGTTGTACGACGTGCTGTCGGCGCTGTTCGGGCCGTCATCCAAGCCCCACCAGGTCGCCGCATGATTGTGGGGGGCTTAACGGTTCTCTGACCGGTCAGTCCATGCCCGACTCATCTCGAGTTGAGTTCGGTCGCCGAGTACTAGTCCGTTCGTGACGGGGTTTCTCTCGTCATCACTATTCGATGTTTTCGAACCACGCAGACGGACAAACCATTAATCGCGCGCCTCGGTGGACGGCGCGAGATAACTTTCTCCGGGCCCGGCGGGTGTCAAGATTTATCCGAGGCGACACTAGATTCAATCCCTGAGGGTTTACCAAATGGGCCGACCTAGCAGACACGTCGCACCGCCCGGCAATGATGGCCAGGTGGCCAAAGCGATCCTGTTTGCCGCCGCGGCACACCTCGGGCAAACCCGCAAAGATCGGCGGACTGCCTACATTGTCCATCCCATCGCCGTGATGCGGATCCTTTCAAGTGAGCTGGGGGTAACAGATCCGGATCTGCTTTGCGCGGCGCTCCTTCACGACGTTCTGGAAGATACTCCCCGGATCGCCGCCCAATTGAAGCGTCGTTTCGGGGCCCGCGTAACTCGGTGGGTCGAGGAACTGACCATCCCTACCGAATTCCATGGTCCGACGGTTCCGGATGCGGTCAAGACGAGCCTCCTCGTCGATGCTGTTTCTCACTTATCGTGGGAGGCGGTTCTCATCAAGCTTGCCGACCGGACGGACAATCTTCGCGACAGCGCCAATGCGAGTTGGAGCGCCGTCAAGCGACGAAGCTATCGGGACCAATCGCGCGCTATCCTGCGCGCCGTGTCTCGTCGGGTTCGGCGGAAACCTCCGGCCCCAGGTTTGCGCGCGCCGCTGCGTCATGCTCGGCGACTCGTCGAAGAAGAGCTGTCTAGCCCTACATCCAAAATTTGAACCAATCCAGCACTCGGGTGCCCCTGTCGATGCCATCCAGAACCCGCCGGCCCGACCGCACGGTGTGCGACGTCGTGCCCGGTCGAGCGACCCGCGCGAGATGAGTTCATGCGAGTAAGCACCCGAACTAAATAGACGGGGCACGTCGTGTCGAGGGTGAGCGACCCTATCCGTACTCGCCTTCCTCTCGAGCCGTTCAAGGCCAAGGTCGTCGAGCGGATTCCAAACCCCACTCCCGACGAACGGGAGCGATCACTCGAGCGCGCGAATTTCAACTTATTCAATCTACGATCGAGCGAAGTGCGGATCGATTTGTTGACCGATTCGGGAACGGGGGCGATGAGCGATCGCCAGTGGGCGGCCCTGATGTTGGGTGATGAATCCTACGCGGGGAGCCGGAACTTCACTCACTTCGAGGAGACGGTGCGAACGTTGACCGGATTTCCGATCGTCATTCCCGCCCATCAAGGACGCGCCGCCGAAAACCTCCTGTTTTCGAATTTGTGCCGACCCGGAACCATTGTGCCGAACAATATGCACTTTGACACGACCCAGGCGCACGTCCTCCATCAGGGGGCTACCCCCGTGAACCTGGCTGTTTCCGAGGCCTACGACCCCGAATCCGACTATCCGTTCAAGGGTAACGTCGACGTGGCCGCACTCGAGCGATTGCTGACCGAAGCCGGCGCAGAAAAGGTGCCGCTCGTCATGGTCACGCTCACGAACAACACCGGCGGGGGCCAGCCCGTCTCGCTGGAGAATCTTCGGCAGGTCGCGCACGTAGCCCGATCCCATCACGTCCCACTCTACCTCGATATGTGTCGATGGGCGGAGAATGCCTACTTCGTACGCGAGCGGGAGCCGAACATGGGCGAGAAGACGATCCCCGAGATCGGTCGGGCGTTCTTCGACCTCGCGGATGGGGCCACGATGAGCGCAAAAAAGGACGGGCTCGTCAATATCGGTGGATTTGTCGCGACTCGGGATCCTGAGCTGGCGGAGCGATTGAAGGAGTCCGTGATTCTCTTCGAAGGGTTCCCCACGTACGGCGGGTTGGCCCGACGGGATTTGGAGGCGATGTCAGTTGGGCTCCTCGAGGCAACCGAGCTCGAGTACTTGGAACACCGGATCGCCCAAGTGCGCTTTCTGGCCGCTCGGCTTGAGGAATCCGGAGTTCCCATCTTCCACCCGGTCGGAGGGCACGCGGTCTATCTGAACGTTCGGCGATTCCTCCCCCACCTGAGCGATGCGGAGCTCCCTGGTCAGGCCCTGGTGGTGGAGCTCTACCGCGAGGGGGGCGTTCGGACCGTAGAGGTGGGCGCCTTGATGTTCGGCACCCCTTCCGAGGGTCCCTCGCGGTCGCTGGAACTGGTACGACTCGCGATCCCTCGGCGAGTCTACTCCGCGAGTCACCTAGCGTACGTCGCGGAGATAGTCGGTCGAGTGTATTCCCGTCGAAACAACATTCGCGGATTGCGGATGGTGTATCGTCCCGAACGATTGCCACACTTTACGGCGCGTTTCGCACCGATATAGATCCCGCAGTTTCCGCGCCAGAATCCCGAGTCGGACTCGGGGCAACGGCCCAAGGGGGCGGCGGGTTGGCTCGCACTCGGCCTTTCCCGCCCGAAACCTGAAGTCCCCCATCACTTCCTCAGAGGATTGGTGGCCATGTCCGTTGATCGAGAACGCGAACCGCGACTTGACCCGCCGTTCGAATCCTATTCAAAGTATCTTACTGGACTGCCCACCAAGTGGGTCGCATCGAGAATTGACGGACTCCGTCGGGGGTTGCAAAGCGGTTGGCTCACTCAAAGGCGTTGGGCGAACCAAACAGGAGACGTCGCATGGGCCATCCTGGACCGATCGTCGGATCGAGGAGCCCGAATCCACGCTCTCCAATTCGACCGATCGAGCAAAGATTCCTTAAGGAATTGGACCGAGTTGATCGATCGATCCGACGTTGGCCCGATCTATGCTGTCGTGGATCTCCTGGAGGGACTCGACGAGGAACTGCAGCGTCGCATCTTCGAGCCCAGGGGATTTCGAGAACGTCGGATGATCCGGATGGTATGGGCTGCAGGATCCTCACCTCCAAAACGCCGAAAGAATGATCAATTTCGTGATTTCGTGCCCGAGGACTGGCCCGCATTTGCCAGCCTCTACCAACGCGTGTACGACGAACCCCAAGGCGACTACTGGCTGCAGCCGTCGGCGAACGTGCAAGCGGATGCCGGCACGTTCTTCGACCAATTCATCGACCCGACCGGAAGTTGGTCTCCGCGTGTCATTCGCGGTGCGTCCCTAGTATTCGAGGTCGAGGGAAAAATGGTAGGAAATCTGCTGGCCTCCCGAAGCGAATCGGGGACCTGCCACATCTCAGGGCTGATGGTGGATCCCGAATACCGGAGTCGTGGAATAGGGACGGCCCTCCTTGAGCGGGCCTTGGTTGTCGCCCTTGAGGTTGGCGCCGTTCGAGTGGACCTGACGGCCATCCGCGGTACCGAAGCCCACCGCCTGTACAAACGCCTCGGCTTCCAAGACCTGACGGGCCCGGAAGAGATTCTTCCTGGGTACTGGATTCGACCCTCCCACAGGCCAGTGTGACGAAACACAAGTAGCGCGGGAGTGTAGTATGGCCCTGGCCAGTCTATCGGCCCAAAAGATACATGTCTCGGCCCGCCCCCTCGGCTCGCATGATTTCGCTCACGGACGAGATGAAACGGATCGTGACCGAGCAACGACTCGGGTACGTGGCGACGGTTTCGCCCGCCGGTTCACCGAATGTGTCGCCCAAGGGTTCTTTGGCAGTGTGGGACGACCAGCACCTAATGTTCGCCGACATCGAATCGCCCAACACGATTCGTAATCTATCCCAAAACCCGCGTACGGAAGTCAACGTGGTGGACCCGTTCACACGCAAGGGGTTTCGATTCTCCGGCATCGCGAAAATTCTCCGCTCGGGAGGGGACCATTGGAAGGCAATCGACCATTACAAGACCGAGGGAGCCGACATCCGTCGCGTGCGGGCGATTGTCATCATACAAGTCGACCACGCCGCTCCGTTGGTTTCGCCGGTCTATCTCACCGGTCTAAACGAACCAGAGGTCCGGAGGTTGTGGGAGGAGTTTCACTCGAAGAGCCAGAACAAGATCGTCGTCGACCTCATACCGCCGAACGACTTTTAGTCGTGATCGGATTGCGAACCGCAAGAACTCCAGCGTTGAGGGCGACATCCGCCCGCGGGCGAGTGGCGCGTCAGCTCAATCCGGGTCACCACGAATGAGCTCGTTTTTGGGACCCTACGCGCCGACGGAAGCGAATTGGGTCCTTTTCTTCGAACTCGCGGTCGGAGGGCTACTGATTTTCGGATCGCTGCTCGCCCGGGCCGGACACATTCGGTTGCACAAATGGATCCAAGGCTCGATGGTCTTCGTGAACATTCCGGTGATCCTCGCGTGGATGGTCCCGGAGTATCAGTTGTACGTGCTGCCGTCGCTGCCGGGGCAGTTGACCCAGGCCGCCGTTTGGATCCCGACCCTTATGCTCCTCGCGGGAGGCGCGGCGGAGGCTCTCGGCGTTTACATCGTCCTTGCGGCTGGGGCGAACATCATTCCTCCTCGATTTCGATTCCGGCGGTATAAGCTCTGGATGCGGACGGAGTTGCTTCTGTGGTGGATCGTTCTGCTCGCTGGAGTCGCGACGTATTATGAATTCTACTACCCGCACTGAGCCGGTCGTACCACTACTCGCCCCTCCCCTCAAAGCATGTGCGGAATATGGCGCATCAAGACTGCGGGTGCAAACCGCAGCCGAGCGTACGCGGAGGGTCGAGGAATCCAGGAAAGCGCGAGAATGAATCGACGACAGAAGTCTGCTTCCGAATACCGGGGATCCGAAGACATACCCTATTCCCGAGAATAGGGCGAGCGGTCTTCGCAAGCAATCCCCGACCGGAGCTCGAGGCACGCGACCGAGTCAGGTCGCGTTACCTCTTCTTCTTCTTTCCCTTCTTGCCCTTTTTCATCGGCATGATGGAATTCCCCTATGCGAATATTGTACTTTAATCAACGCACTGTCGCTCCGGCACGCATCGTGCGGGATGTTCTGCAGGAAGCGTGTCGACCCACCGAGAATCGCGAGATGTCCGTAGAGAAAATCGGTGGTCCAAAGCGACCAGCATCATCCTCTCGTTCGCTCAAACTCTCCGAGGGCAGGATCGGAATGCTCAGACCAATTCTCTACTCGGACTTCCGTTCCGGCGCATCAAAGAGTTCCCGCAGAGTTCGCGTACCGACGCCCGAACCGAGCGGAGTCGGTAGTCGTGCGGGCCGGTCCAGTTCTGCCGCCGGTAGGCTACGTTTCGCCTCGGCCAGCGCCCGACGGGCGTCAAGACTGCCGCTTCCATTCGCCACCGCTCCAACGGCCTGAACGAGCGAGTCGAACAAGCGAGCGTCCGCGTCGGATACCAATCGAACGGCTCCGTCGCCTTCCATAAGGATCGGCAAAGCTCCGGGAGGCTTCGGTCGGGTGTGTCGGAGTAGCTGAGTCAACCGGTCCGCCGAGCGCGCATCGTGCATATGCCCCAAGGCCCAGATCGCGGCCAGACGAACTTCCGGGTCGGGGTCATCCAAGGCAGCCCTCATCCGGGGCAGCACTCCGGTGGCGTTCTGCTGGCCGAGCGCGTAGAGGGCGCAACGTCGGACCCAAGCATTCGAATCCTCCAGGAGGGGAACAAGCGGTGGGGAGTCGGATGACGTACCAACCTGGCCTAGCGCCAACGCGGCGGCACCGCGCACCGCCCAGGAGGGGTCGGAGAGCTTTGACCGGGCCACCTCCGGCGCCAACGGGGAGCGCATCTCGCTGAGTCCGTGAAGCGCGCAGACGCGAATCCATCGCAGCGGATCGTTCGCGAATCGCGCCAGCGCCTCTGAGCACTCACCAGTTCCAATGCGACCCAACGCCACCAGGAGAGCGGGTTTCTCCCAAGAATCGGCATGGGCCAAATGCGCGATCAACAACGACGCCCCTTCGGGATCGCGGCGGAGACCGATCACGACCGTGGCCGCGATCCGAACGCGACGTACCGGGTCCCGAAGAAACCGACGCACCTTCACCGAGGCAGCGGGGTCCTGCGAGCGCTCGAGGGCCAGAATCGCTTCCCGACGGACCCGGTCTGAGGGGTCGTCCAGGGCTCGATCAAGTGCGGGGATGGCCCGCGGATCCCGGATTCGACCCAGCGCTAGGGCACAAGCGTTGCGAACGAGCGCGCTCTCGTCGTGGGTAAGGGCATCGGCGAGCAACACTGTGGAACCTTGGGCATGAATCCGCGAAAGTCCGTAGGCGGCCTGAGCGCGGACGCGCCAATCCGGATCGCCGAGACTCACTTCGAGAGCGTGTCGGCTTTCGGGGTGTTCGATCTCTCCGAGCGCCGACGCCGCGCCTACTCGTAGGGCGATGTCGCTGCTCTTCAGCGCGACTTCGAGCGGTTTCCGAGCTTGCAAATCTCGTAAAGCCCCGAGACGAAGGGCAGCCCCCCGTGCCGTCTTGAAGTCGGGGCTAGATAGGTCC
Source organism: Thermoplasmata archaeon (assembly GCA_049300255.1). Lineage (GTDB taxonomy): Archaea > Thermoplasmatota > Thermoplasmata > Lutacidiplasmatales > UBA184 > Lutacidiplasma. The sequence continues at coordinate 1,881 of JBAQJJ010000033.1, read as the reverse complement.
CTGATCAAGCCTCGGACTTCGGAAGACGCCGGTGAAGAGCTCGTCGACTTGCTCCTGCTTCGCGGGGGAGACTGGAGGGATGTAGCGCGGCTCCTCGATGGTATCTCCGACTTGCGTTTCCGGGCCACACGCAGGTTAGGTCGAGACCCGCTAAGAGCCTGCTCTCGTCCACGACTCGAGCGCCGATTGAGTTGCGGGGGCTTAACGAATCGAGCACGAGCCTTTCCAGCGCCGGAGCTCGTCTGTACCCAGACGGGGAGAGTCGAAGGAGTCTAGATTACTTGTCGAACGCCGACAAATTCCGCGTCGAAGTCAACGGCTTCGACCGGATGTGACTCCGCGCAATCTAAAGTAGTTCGAGGCTTGGCTCCGTCCGGAGCTGCCCCAGATGGTTGAGGTCATCGTAGAGCTGGAAAAGTGCACCGGCTGCGCGCATTGTCGAGATGTATGTCCGGTGAACGTTTTTGAACTCAAGCCGCGCGACCAATTCCCTGAGCTGGTCGACGATCCCACGGTCGGGGCAAAGTTTCAGTTCCGCGGTGAAAAGTCCATTGTTATCCATGGCCCCGATTGCATCGTGTGCGAGGCCTGCCTCTTCGAGTGCGAAGGGGAGTGTATCACGATCACGGACGACGAAGGGAAGCTCCACTTGTCCACATACAAGTGAGCAAAGGGGTCTCGCGCCGGCCCGGGGCGATCGGGCTTACCTCTGGGACGCGCCCTCAGTCGCAACCCATGGACGAGTGGTCCAAGGTTAGTCGGCGGTCTAGGTCTTGAATTCGGGACCCCCTGTCTCCTTCGCGAGTCGCTATCGGGCGCCGCCTTGTCAGGGCTTATCCGCGACTACCAGGAGCCGGTAGGCTGTGACCCGGAATCGCCCCCGACGTTGAATCTCCTTGTGAATCCGTTGGAGTGCTTTCTGGTATCGCTCGGGAGAAAACCCCGGAACTTGCCAGGGTGCTGCGCGAAGATAGTAGACCAATGCTCCCACATCTCGAAAATATTCGGAGTAGCGTGCTTCCCTGTGAGTCGCGATCCGGAATCCGGCGGCGGCGATTTCGGCCGCGAGCGCTCGGACGCTGGAGAGGTTGTTCGTGGGCCGCTCGGGGCGGACACCGAACCGTTCGTTGATCTCTCGATAGTTTTGGATTCCCACCTGCTGAGTGATGAATCGACCGCCCGGACGCTGGACACGGAACACCTCCCGGGCGTCGAAATCTTCGTGGTGGCTCGTGACGAGATCCATCGAGGCGTCCGGAAGTGGCAGACGGTGGTTCGGATCGATAGAAAGGACTCGGACGCCCAGCGGTCTGAGACGGCGCCGTGCGATCGAGAGATTGGGACGATAACCTTCCGTGGCATACGTCGTTCGAGGAAGTGGCTGGAGCGAGGATAGGCGCTCGCCACCGCCGGTCCCCAAGTCCAAGAGGGAGGCAGCCTCGGCGAAGCGGTTTCGCACCCGCGCGTTGTAGTTCCAAGGAGGATGTCCCTGTCTCCATCTCGCAGCGATCGCAGAGAAATCCCAACCGGTGAACTGAGTTTCAGATGCCTCGCGGATCAACACTTCAAAGTCTCGCATGAGCCCGGACCGGAATTCGTATGGTTCGAGATAAGTCGGGTCGTTTAGCGTTGATTCCGGGAGTCCAACGGCTCATACCGGCAGAAGGTCGGCGAAGACGAATCCATCTCGTTCGACGATGTCGCCGGCCTCCACCGCGATTGGGTGAGCGAACATAGGGCCCGCCGTGACGAATGTGTGGAACTCCCCGTTCTCTCCGCAGGGATCCACCCCGGGCGGGAGGTCCTTCAGGAGCTTCGCATCGAATTCACGGCCTGCGAACTCCTTCGGGAGTTTGCGCGGATCGATGCACACCAGGCGAG
>JBAQJJ010000032.1:0-2828 GCA_049300255.1 Thermoplasmata archaeon | reverse complement strand
TACAATCTTATGTCTCGTAATTCTAAATTTAGCCAAGTGTGGTTTACTTTCTGCTGCAAAGGAATTTTCATCATCTCTACCCATACATAGAATTCCCCATGAGAATCCGTTATCATCTTCTTTTGGTTCTTGTAAGTCCATTGTAATAGTAACTGTCTTGTATTGCTGTTTGATAATGTCACTCACAAAGAACTTCTCAAAACAAGGCTGACAGTAGAATTCGATTAATTCTGGTGCTATCTCTTTCTCACTTAATGTTGCTGACATTTGGTTTTACCTCTACTTTATTTGGCGCCTGTACAATCTGTATCTCTCCACTTGGACTATGATATAAAGCTCTATGCGACCCAAAAGGTATTTGATTTAGATTATCTGCTATCCATCCAATACCTTTCTTTTTCAAAGCTATTGCGTCTGATGGTTCTATGTTAAAGACAAATAAATGTACGGTGTTTCCTGCCATATCACCGTTAACATTCGGCATACGCTGTGTTGTCCAAATAACATTAATGCCTCTTTTAGCGCTCTTTCTCATAAGAGCGTTAAATTGTTCTGGCATGTAATGAGCATTAACAAAGTCACCTGCTTCGTCTATATATATTGCCATATCTGAACCGTATCTTAGTAATATAGCACATAATACTTCCAGTCTTTGTTCTCCCTCTTGTCCTACTGGAAATGGTATATTCCAGCGGAATGCCGGACTTCTTCCATCTTTAGTTTTAGGATATCCTCTAAGTATAGCTATTAAATCCTTATTGGCAGGATTAATAAGCTTATAATTCATCTGTTGAAATCCTGCGGATTCAGGGAACTCCCCTTTTTCTTCTGTATCAATTACAATCAGTCTTCTAAAGTAGGTAAGTAACACTTCTCTACAGAAGTGCGATTTACCCGATTGGGTTCTACCTAACAATCCAACATGTTCGTTGGGCTTAATATTATATTGCATTCGGTGGTCTCAACGTTCTTTCTGGTGCTGGTAATCCTAAATCAGTAGTTACTTCATCTCTACGTATTGGAGGCAATCCATCTTTTATGGGTTCTCCCGTTCTAAAGTCTATTGCTTGATTTGAAACTGGTATAGGAGGCGGAGTTGGTTGTTGTTGTACTGGAGTAGTTCTACCCATATCGAATGTATTCGGAGGTGGTGTTACTGGAGTTACTGTAGTTAGAGTAGTTGGAGCAGGAGTTACAGGAGTAGTTGTTTTTGCTGTTTCTTTAGCTTTCTTCTCTTTTCTGACTTTCAAGTGTTTACCAACATGATTAGTTTCAATTAAAGCTAAAGATAAAATGCCTAATACTAATGGCAGGTATTCGACTTTCTTGAGTAGTGGCTCTAAAATCATTCCAAGAGTTTTATCGAATTGTCCTTTTTCATCTTGAGTTCCATTAGTACCATCAGTTAATTCCCAACTATCGTCATCTGTTCCTATTGCAATAGTATGGTGAAGATTAGCTACTAAATCTCCTAATGTTCCTTCTGCTAGTAGCTTAGAATAGTCCCATTTTAAAGCTTCATCCTCTTTTTTAGGTTCTTCTAAAGGAGGAATTACAGCCATTCCCGGAGGCATCATGTATTCCTCTTTAGGCAATGGTGTTGAAGATGTTATGATAGGTTCTTCAGTTGAAGAGAGCCCATTTCTTGTAATAGTTCTAGGTGTTGCTGACATATCTACTCAAATTTAGGTGGTGATATATATCCATGACTTTCAGGAGTTTCTTCTTTGTGTTCTTTAGTGTTATTATTTATCTGACCAAAGCCGAATATTTTTCTTGTCTTTAACCATCCCAATAGTCCATATACAGCTATAAGTAATACTGCAGTTTCGGGAATTATAACGTACCATAGAATGTATTCGTAAACTGGATTGGTACAGACATCATTACTCATGGACTAATATCACTCTTCATTGGAGGTCTAGAACGAGCTATTCTTGTTAATGGAATAGCAGGTTCTTCCATATCAGTAATGAGATTCAAAAAAGGACTAAACTTCTCGATTTTAATAGCGATTCCACACTTGTTGCATTCAGCATAATACGCTTTATCCTTCCAATATTTTTGGTAAAGATTAAGATGTAAAATATTAGAACACTCCACGTTAATACATGGCATGTCAATAATAGCAGGAAATAACTTTGGCATAAAAGGTACTGCAAGACCTACTATAGACTTAGGTTGAGAGGTATATAAGCTCTCGCTTTCATGTGGAGTCGTGGAGAGCGACTACTATGAATAGCTAACTATGGCTTTATATATCAAGTTGAGGAAGTAAGGGTAAGGCCAGCGAAGCTCTGGCTTAATGGATGTTTTAGGACGAAAGTTATGGCTGAAGAAGTAATTGTAGAACATGCAGGTGGAAGTATGAATGGAATGGGAGCATGGTTATTGCTTTTAGTGACAATTGTTATTGGTGTTATAGTTGGTATTTTAGTATTAGATTTAGTAAATAAAGCTGTTATGGCAGGAGACACTACGACTTAGACAAAGGTAAATAGGAAACAAAGAGAGGTAAACGAAAATGGTAGGAGTAATTAATCTGAGAAAGAGAAAGACGACACAAGTAAGTTCAACAGTACCCGCAACAGTGACACCAGTTTCAAGTGCTGGTCCATATCAACCAGTAGCGGGATATGTTCCTGCTCAAGTTGCTAACACCTCAGGTGGAGCTACTGGAACTGGAACAGGCAATGTTGTAACTACAAACCAACAGGGAAACCCAAGAGCAGCTGCTAACGTACCTCTTGGACTTGGTGAAAGTTCAGTATACGATTTGGGAACACGAAGCATTACACTAAGTACAGGTGTATATACTGACCAAACAA
>JBAQJJ010000031.1:0-171848 GCA_049300255.1 Thermoplasmata archaeon | reverse complement strand
ATATAACCCGAACCACCGAATGCGGCTCCTCTCTCTCAAAAGTTAAGCGGCCGAGGGAGGGCCGGGCGGGGAACGTCGTGTCGGCCCGGGCTAGACGGATTCCATTCCCTCGGCCGCTTCCTCTGCTTCGTCGTCATTCCCGCTCGCCTCTTCGGGCGCGCGTCGGGCCAACGCAATCGCGCCAATCCAGCTGACGCCACCCATCACGTAGGCCGCCGCACAAACGAGACACAACGCTCCGATCAAGGCCAGCTCCACGTAGAGCAAATAGGCCGACAGGGCGACACCCGCGGTAGTTACGGCGAGCAACGTATACGTCCAGCCCCGATGCTGTGACCGGGCTTCACTGACCCCGGCGATCACGAGGATCGCGACAAATCCGCCGACGCCCCAGGCGTAGTCCGGAATCCCGAGCGTGTTGGTCCGCCCACTCTGGTCGATGAGCTGGCAGGAGAAGAACGAGTTGAACGAACAGACTTGGCGGAGCGCGGCATCGAAGAATTCGGCCGCGGCGAACAACGAGATGATGAGGCCGAGCCCCGCGGCAAAATAGACGATCGACCAGAGCGTCCGGGTCTGCATGGACGCTACACGATCTGATTGTAGTCGGCGCCCACCGCGCCGCTCGTGGCGGACGACCAACCGTACTGCGTTGCCAATTGTGACACCGAGTCCCCCGTCGACTTGACCAAGAACGCCATCATCCACCACGCTTGGAACTGAACGACGTTCCACGCTTGGCCACTTTCGGAAGCGACTTGACTTTGGACCGTGCTCGCGCCGGAATTCGCCCACGTCGACAAAAGCGTTGGGGCGATGAGCTGCGAACCTCCGTGAACGTACTGCCCGTTGATCGCTACGAACGGAATCGATCCCGCGGAGTACGCCGAAACATACGCCTGCTGGTAGCAGGTCGTGGTGCCGGGAAATGTGCCATCCACTCCACCGGTGTACTCGCTGACCTCGAAGGAGATTGTGGAGGAGCTCAACGCGGCGCTGCCGAGCACCATCTCAGGTGTCCCGGCGTAGACATCCGTCGAGCTCGAATAGGAGGTGTATTCCCCGCTCAGCGAACCGAATTCGCTGAGCGCCTTGTAGATCGCCCAACTACCGGCCGAGCAGAACGGACACCAACTCGCTCCATAGAAGTAGAGCACGGGTTTGCCCCCGTCCTGCCAGGGGTGCATCGAGCCTGATTGCCACGCCGGAATCGTCAGCGAACTATCGCTGTTGGGTTGCCCGCTTGCCGACTGCGTCGTCAGCGCTGAACTCGGAGGAAGGTACGGGCACCCGAATATCAGAAAGCCAGCGGCCGCGACGATGCCGACCAGGGCGAGGCTGGCCACGATCCCGTACGTCAACGTGGTTCGGTACAGTTTCGACCATCGGGCTCCCTTCGCCCGCCATAGACCGAATGCGAGAATGAAGGCCGCGACCGCGAATCCTAGTGCCAGCCACGGGATCGCGGGCAGTATGAGACCTACGGGAGAGGGAGCCAGGTACGCGACGAGGAACCAAATACCCAGAAGAGGAGCAGTGAGGTACCCGATCCGGGCCATCGTCCAGGTCGAGCGCTTGGCTTCTTCGTCCGCGGACCGCTTCGGTGATTTCGGAGACGGTTTGCGTTCCGCGCGCGAGCGGCGTTGGTAGTATAAGGCCCGCAGCGCGCGGCCTTCATCGCTGACCCCGGAATCCGCGTGGAACCCGACCTTGGGATCCTGGGCGATCCGCTTCCAGTCCCAGCCTTTTTTCCGAAGGCGCTCGACTTGGTCCCAATCAACCATCAAGGGATTTGACACCGGCGGGGGTACTTCTCCTTTCACCCTAGTCGGAATCCGGGTTGCGCATCCTCCTTTTAGGGAGTACGGGGTGTTGGCCCCCGATGCGGCTCACCTTCCTCGGAACCGCAGGGTCGTGGCCCACGAAAGAGCGCTCCGCGAGCGCGATTGCCTTGGACACCGAGCGCGAGCTCGTCCTCTTTGACTGCGGCGAAGGTACGCAACGCCAGTTCTTCCAATCGTCCGCCTCGTTCATGCGCGTTCACCGGGTGTTCATCACGCACTTTCACGGCGACCACTTCCTGGGTCTTCCGGGGCTCATCCAAAGTATGTGCCTCAATAATCGGACCGAGCCGCTGGAGGTGTACGGCCCGCAGGACGCCCAGGAGATGATCGACCGCGTGCTCTCCTTGGGATACTTCACCCAACGCTTCCCGATTACGGTCCATCCCTTGGCGCCCGGCCAGTCCGTGGAGCTCAACGGCTATACGATCCGGACCGCGCTGGCCGACCATCCGGTTCCGGCGTTGGCCTACCGGCTGGACGAAGGCCCGAAGCGCGGCCGTTTCGATCCCCGGAAGGCCAAGGAATTAGGCATTCGAGGGACCGACTTCTCCCGACTCGAAGCCGGTCAACCGGTGCACGTACAAGGCCACGTCGTACATCCGGAGGAGGTGATCGGTCCCCCGCGGGCCGGCCGATCGTTGGTCTACTCCGGGGACTCTGCTCCGTCGGAGGAAGTTCGGAAGCTCGCGGCAAAGGCCACGCTACTGATCCACGAAGCGACGGTGGGCACCGATCTGGAAGCGGAGGCGAATCGGTGGGGCCATTCGTCCGCCCGGCAAGCGGCTGAGCTCGCCCGAAATGCGGAAGTGGGGATGCTTTTCCTCACGCACTTTTCCTCTCGGTACAAGGAGACCGCTCCCCTCGAGGCCGAAGCGCAGGCGCAATTTCCCCACGTTCAGGCCGCGCGGGACCTGCTCGATCACTTGATCCTACAGCCATGATCCGGGCGGACCTTCTGGTTACCAACATCGGCGAGCTCGCAACCCTCGCCCCGGGTCCCATCCCGCGTGTGGGCGAGTCTATGCAGGAGCTCGGCCTCGTGCACGATGCCGCGCTCGCCGTGGCGAGGGGGCGAATCGCCTTCGTCGGTCCGGAACGCCACGCGCGCGCGGAGGTGCGACTGCGTCACGGTGGAATCCATTGGGACGCCGAGGGGGGCGTCGTCGTTCCCGGTTTCGTCGACGCGCACACCCATCTGTTGTTTGCGGGCGATCGGTCGGCGGAAGTCGAGCTCAAGATCCAGGGCTCGACATATCTCGAGATCGCCCGTCGCGGCGGCGGTCTCTTCTCGACGGTGCGGGCCACTCGGCGTGCCTCCTCCTCGGAGCTCCTTCGGCTGGCCGAACGGCGCCTCCGTCGATTGGCTCAAGCTGGAACCACTTCGGTCGAGGTGAAGAGTGGTTATGCGCTCAACCACGCCGGCGAACTGCGATTGCTCTCGCTGATTCCGCGCCTCGCTCGGCGCACCGGGATGCGGTTGGTACCCACCTTTCTCGGCGCCCATGCAGTGCCGCCGGAGTTTGTCGGGCGCGCCGACGCGTACGTCGATCAGATCGTTCGTGAGACCCTCCCCGTCGTGGCTCGTCGCCGATTGGCTCAGTTCTGCGATGTGTTCTGCGAGCCGGGATTTTTTTCGCCGCGTCAGGCGGAGCGTTTACTGCGAGCTGCCGCCGGGTTGGGATTCGGTATCAAGATCCACGCCGAGGAATTCGTGCTCAGCGGCGGAGCTCGCGTCGCCGCTCGACTCGCGGCCCGCTCGGCCGACCATTTGCTCGCCGCACGGGCGGGCGATCGGGTTGCGCTGGCCCGCGCCGGTGTCACGGCCGTGTTGTTGCCCGTCACACCGTTCGCATCACTTTCGGCCCGACGCGTTCCCGGACGAGAGCTGGTCGACGCCAGCGTTTCGGTCGCGCTCGGAAGTGATCTATCGCCGAACTCGTGGGTCGAGTCGATGCCGGTCGTTCTCTCACATGCGATCTACGGCGGACGGCTGCACCCGGCCGAGGCACTGACGGCGGCGACGGTGAACGCGGCGTATGCCTCCGGGCTGGAGGACGTGGCCGGGCAGATCGCCGTTGGACGATCGGCGGATTTCTCGATCTTCGATCTTCCGGGGGTCGCACATCTTGGATATCGCGTCGGCGCGTTTCCGACGCACATTTCACGTCAGGGAAACCCCATTTCTCTGAGGTAAATGCGCCCGCACATCTAAATAGGGGTGCCGCCGTCCTCGCCGGTGAGGTCGCCACACATGGCGGAGCGCGTAGGAAAAGAGCAGATCAAACGAGAGAAGGGATACCTGTACTACCTGGGCAAAGACGGGTACCTTTGGAAGACGCCGACCAAGCTGAACAAGTCGGGAAGGAAGTCGCGGGTCGGGACCGAGAAGGTCGTCCGGCAAGACGGCTACATGTACTTCCTCGACAAGAAGGGGTACATCTCGCGCGCTCGGATGAAGAACGCGTAATCGCGTTCTCCCCTAACGGAACCTTTCCTTCGGGAAGGGTTCCTTTCTTTCTTTCTTTTTCGGCTTTCTACCGGCGCGACGCGACTCGTCGGACCGGCAGGAATTATAGCCCCGGTTTCCTCGTCCATTCGATGGTCTGCCGAAACGACCCCGACGACCCGCGCAAGTGCGAGCGTTGTGGTCAGTTTCTCTGGGTCTCCGCGGAGGGTTGGTTTTGCGGAGATTGCGGCGCTGTGATGCCGTGCACCATGCGCGTCCTTCCTCCACCGGGTTAGGCACGACGACTCGGCGGGACCGGTGGCAGCGCTCCGGAGGTCGGGGCCTCCGAGCGGTACCGTCGCCAGAGAGAGAGGAAGAAGAAGACCGCCAGGAAGTCCGCGAATAAGACGATCGGAATGAAAATCTGGACGAGGAGCCCGAACAATATGAGCGGCGCAATCGCTCCGATGGCGAGGAGCACGACCTGCGGGGGATGCCCGGAACGACCGATTGTTCCGCGGATCTCGTCGGTTACTTAGTCTCAATGGGCGCTAGGAAATCCGCAACGAATCTTACGCAGGAACGGCCTGAGCGTTCCACCCGACGCGCCGGCGATGCAACATGGAAGAATTCCGACCAAGCAGGCTTATACCGCCTCACGCTTGGCGCCACGCGGAGGGTCCGCGACGGGTGTTCTCGCGACACCGACCGCGTTCCTACAGGCTTACGCCAGACGTGAAACGCCCCTTTACCGGGACCGTTTCGCCCTCCGACCGAGGGCCTGTAAGGAATCGCAGCGGTTGTTGATTTGGGTTCTGCAACCCATCCGAACGCACCGAAGAATCCCTTCAGGAGTAAACCTCAATGGCAGTTGCAAAGAAACGCGCCTCCCTTCCCGAAGAGGCGGCCGGACGGGCCGCTCCGCGAATCGGGCGGGACCCGATTCCCCTCCCCCGCCTCGTCCCCCGAGACAAGACCGCGTTTGATACTGTGGAGTGGAAGAACCACGACTCGCTGATCAAGAACGCGGACGGCAAGGTCATCTTCGAGCAAAAGGGAATCCGAGCCCCCGTCTCGTGGTCGGACAATTCCATCAACATCGCCGCGTCGAAGTATTTCCGCGTCATCCAGGGTCGGCGCGAGAACTCGGTCGAGGGAATGATCCGGCGCGTCTGTCACTGGATCTCCCAAACGGGCCTCGCGCTCGGCTATTTCGACACCCCCGGGGAGGCGACCACGCTCGAGGAGAGCCTCGCGTATCTCATGGTTCAGCAGATGGCGGCGTTCAACAGCCCCGTCTGGTTCAACGTCGGGGTGCGCGATCCGCCCCAATGTTCCGCGTGTTTCATCCAATCGATTGGAGACGACATGGACTCGATTCTCAACCTCGCGGTGAGCGAGGGACGGCTGTTCAAGGGGGGCAGCGGCACCGGTTCTAACCTCTCCTCGCTGCGCGGAAGTCACGAGCGGCTGTCGGGAGGCGGAATCGCCTCCGGCCCAGTCTCCTTCATGCGCGCGTTCGATGCGCTGGCGGGAGTAATCAAGTCCGGCGGGACGACGCGTCGCGCCGCGAAGATGGTCATCCTCAACATGGACCACCCGGATATCGTCGATTTCATCGAATGCAAGGTCCGCGAAGAGGACAAGGCCTACGCATTGATCCGCGAGGGATATTCCCCGAACTTCGACGGAACGGACCCGGACTCGGCCTATGCGTCGATCGCCTACCAGAACGCGAACCATTCGGTCCGCATTCCCGACGCGTTCATGGAAGCGGTCCAAAAGGATGGCGAGTGGAAGACGTACAACCGCACCGATCACGCGGTGGCGGCCACGTACCGGGCACGAGATCTCTGGCGCAAGCTCGCCTACGCGGCGTGGCGGTGCGGCGATCCGGGCGTCCAGTTCGATGACATCACCAACGACTGGCACTCCTCGCCTATGTCCGGCCGGATCAATGCCTCGAACCCGTGCAGCGAGTATCTTTTCCTCGATGACACGGCGTGCAATCTGGCGTCGATCAACCTTCTGCGCTTCCTCGACGCCAACGGGTCATTCGACCTCGAGCTCTTCCAAGCCGCCGTTCGAACGATGATCCTGGCCATGGAGATCGTTGTCGATGCTTCGAGCTATCCGACCGCTCCCATTACGCAGAACTCGCACGATTTCCGCCCGCTCGGGCTCGGCTACGCCAACCTCGGGGCGCTCCTCATGCATTACGGGTTGCCGTACGACTCCGACGAGGGACGGACCCTCGCGGGCGCGGTCAGCGCGTTCCTGTCCGGCGAGGGCTATCACATGTCCGCGGAGATCGCGAAGCGGATGGGTCCGTTCGCGGGTTTCGACAAGAATCGTGCGCCGATGCTGCGCGTGATGGGAAAGCACGCGGCCGCGGCGGATCGGATCGTCCCCAACGACACTCGACTCACGCCGCTCGTCCAAGCGTCCGCCGAACGGTGGCGGGAGACGGTGAAGGCCGGCGAACTCTGGGGGTACCGCAACGCCCAGATCTCCGTCATCGCGCCCACGGGGACTATCGGACTGCTCATGGGCTGCGACACGCTGGGACTCGAACCCGAACTCTCGTTGGTGAAGACGAAGAACCTCGTCGGCGGGGGTACGATGCGCATGGTGAATCGGACCGTCGCCGATGGGCTGTCGAGCCTGGGCTACTCCGCTGCCTCGATCGATGCTATCACGAAATATCTCGAAACCACGGGCACCGTCGAAGGCGCGCCGGGTCTCAAGCCCGAGCACCTCGGCGTGTTCGATTGCGCGCTTGCCCCCATGGGAGGGAATCGCACGATCCAGCCGATGGGGCACCTCAAGATGTTGGGGGCCGTTCAGCCGTTCCTCTCGGGCGGTGCGTCGAAAACGATCAATCTCTCGAACGATGCGACAGTCGAAGATATCGAACGGATCTATCTGGAAGCCTGGCAGCTCGGTATCAAGTCCGTCGCGCTGTACCGGGACGGCTGCAAAGCCTCCCAGCCGTACGAAACGGGGAAGGGAAAGGCCGGCGCCGCGACGGGCGCTCGCGCCCCGGCCCGGGAGCGCTTGCCTGACGAACGCAAGGCCATCACGCACCACTTCTCGGTCGGGGGCCATGACGGCTACGTCACCGTGGGACTCTACCCTGACGGTCGGCCCGGCGAGGTCTTTTTCCGCGTCACCAAGGAGGGCTCGACCGTCAACGGCCTGATGGACTCGCTCGGGATCTCGATGTCGATGGCGCTCCAGCACGGAGTACCGCTCAAAGATCTCGTTCGGAAGCTGGCTCACCTTCGCTTCGAACCGGCGGGCGCCACCAACAATCCGAAGGTTCGATTTGCGAAGTCGATCCCGGATTACGTGGCGCGCTGGCTGGCCCTCGAATTCCTGACCGAAGAGGACCGGCGCTCGATCGGACTGGAAGCTCCGGCCGCCGAGAACGGCAACGGTCATGGGAGCAACACGCCGGGCAAGGCGTCCGGGACCGTCAAGTTCGAGACACGACCGCTCGACCACTTCGGCCAGTCGGTTGCCATGGGCGGCGTATCGGAGGATTCCCCCTCGTGTCACATCTGTGGTGGGATCATGGTGCGCTCCGGCACCTGCTACGCGTGCACCGTCTGCGGCGCGACGAGCGGCTGTTCGTAAACGCCCGACGCATCATTCCGCCGGACGGCAGGCGTCAACGGAGCGCGTAGCGCGCGAGCTCGACCAGGTCCGTCACGGTCACTGGCGTACCGCGAGTGGCGGAAGTCGGAACTCCCCACGAAGCCCGGATCGCGCCGGCGGGAAACCGGGGCTCGACCGTTCCTTCGACGCCCTCGATATTCAACGGAGGGCCGCGGTGACCGGCCTCAAGCAAGATGACGAGGGCGCCGACGGGACCCGATTCGACGAGCAGCGCGAATCCCTTCTTCCCTTTCCGTTCCTCGATACGCGCCTCCTCATCGTGCAGGTGGGCGATGCGGCTGCGGGTGGGGCGCGCTGCCGCGCCGGCCCGCGGGCGGAGCGGCTCCGCCGGCCGCCATGCGATCTGCGCTCCCGCCCTCTCGAACCGACTTCGGAGTCCGGGGTCGATGGGGAGCGACGACGGCGGCGTCACGCCGCCACCGACCGGCCGCGCCACATCAAGCAATCGGGTCGTACGACACAGGGACCGCAGACCGTGAGGTCCCGTTGCTTCGGGCAGTCGCCCGATATTCCCGTGTGGCACAGCACGAAGTCGTACTTCACCGGGTCGATCGGGTCGATACGTCGGAGGTGTTCGGTGACCTCTTCCACCGTCGCCCAGGAGCGGGTCTTGCGCTGGGTCAACCCGAGATGGTAGGCGATCCAGAAGACGTGCTGGTCGAGGGGGATGCGGAGCTCCCCCGTCGGGACGCGTCTCCACAGTCCGAGGTCCGGATACGCCGAGCGAACCATCCATCGGACGTAGAGAGTCAGTCGCTTGCAGGGACTTCGGGGTCGGTCGATCGGACTCGGGAACAGGGCGCGATAGCCGGGAGGAGCCCGGCCGTCGCCCCGCAGGCCTCGGGCGAGTCGATCGAGGCCGAGGGCGAATCCCCCTTCCGCCATCCCTTCGAGGAAGGGCGTTTCGAGGGAATCGTATCGTTCGTACAGACCTGCCAGCGCGGTACCCAGGTGGGCCATCTGGTCGCCGCGGATCCATCGGTGGCGGAACCCACGAAGCGCTTCCTGACGTTCCCTTGACGTACGGTCGGAGACGAAGGCGTGCAAATCCCCGTGGGACGCCTCGGCGAGGCGACCGATCGCGCCCCGAATCGCGGTGGTGTTCCCAATCGCCAAGGTCGCCGCATAGATGCCCGCAATCTCGCCGCTCGTTCGGTCCCGGATTAGGGGGCGTACGGCGGAGATCGGGTCCTCGGCCAACGAGCGCTCGAACGGAAACCGCGTATAGAGCAGTTCCAGGTGCTTAGGGAACTCGGGGGTTGGTCGATGGGCTCGGGCCACGGACGCGGGACGATTCGCCGAGCTTTACCCTTGCCCAAGCTATCGGTTTCCGGTCCTGACGGCCGCCTTTTAGTTCGATCTCGCATCGGTTTGTTCGAATGTCCACAGTCGAATTCGTCGACGGTATCGACCGGGCGTGGTTGGCACAGGCCTTCCAGCGAAGCCCGGTCACGCACGCCTACGCGATGTGGGATCTCCAGCAGACGCCGGACAAGGTCCGCTTCGTCTCCTGCCGACGGGGAGCCGAGTCGATCGCGTACCTCCTGATCTGGTATGGAAGCTCTTCGGGCCCGGTGGTCCACTGGGTCGGATCGGACGCGGAGGCCACTCCCCTCATCGAGCGACTACCTCCCCGCCCGCTGATGGCGGTCGTCCCGGCAGAGCTCGCACCGCTCGTACTCGCGCGACGCGGACCCGCACTCTCGGAACCGCTCTTGACGCTCCACCGTCCCTGGTCGACCGAGGGTCCGCCGCACACGGCCCCACTAACGCGACGGCTCCATCGATCTGACAACGAGGTCCTGGCGGCATTCGTCCGGCATTACCCGGACCCTCTCGCACCGAGCTATGCCTCCTTCGATCCGGCCATGGAGGTCGCGTGGGGGGCGTTCTCCCCCGAGACGGGGGCACTCGAGGGAGTGGCGAAAACGTCCGCTCGCCTCGCTACCTTGTGGTTCATTACCGGCGTTTTCGTGGCGCCGGGCGCCCGGCGACGCGGACTCGCGACCGCGCTAACCGCGGGCTTGGTACGCGACGCGTTGCGGGTCCACGCCGCTAGCGCCCTGTACGTTCGCGAGGCGAACCTCCCAGCACGTCGCGCCTATGAAAAAGTGGGTTTCCAATTTTTCGGACGACGGATCTTGGTCGACGCGGGCGTCGGCCAGCTCGCCTCGCCGCCGTAACCTCTTAGCCTTGGAGCCCTTGGCACGCCCACTCCATGTCGTCCAACGCCCGCGCGGTTCAGATCCTGCGCGAGATCGGCGATCTGCTCGATCTGCAGGGCGAGAAGTTCAAGCCCGAGGCCTACCGACGCGCCGCCCGTTCGATCGAATCCCTTTCCGAAGAGTTGCAGAAGGTCGCAGCGCGCGACGAGCTGCGCTCGATTCCGGGGGTCGGCGATGCGATCGAGGAAAAACTGCGAGAGTTCTTGCGCACGGGGACGATCGAGTACTACGATCGGCTTCGCAAGGAAGTCCCCCCGGGGATTGTGGAGCTGATGCATCTCGGGGGGATTGGACCGAAGACCGCGCGACGGCTATGGGTCGAGTTGGGCATCGAGGGCCCGGCAGAACTGATCACGGCGATCGACGCCGGGAAGTTGGTCGGACTTGCGGGATTCAAGGATCGCAAGATCGCCCAACTGCGAGAGGCGGTCGCTCGAACGGGTGGGCCGACCGATCAGCGTCGTTTGTTCGCCGACGTATGGCCGATCGCCCAACGACTCCTGGACGAGCTTCGACGTCGGGCCCCCGTCGACCAGGTCGAATTGGCGGGGAGCGTACGACGACGGCGTGAAACGATCGGAGATCTCGACGTGCTCGTAACCGCACGCGACGCCGAGAAGGTGTTCGACGTCGCATCCAAACTTCCGGAGGTCCAGAGCATCGTGCTCCGGGGTCCGACGAAGGAGACGCTGATCTATCAACCCGGCATTCAAGTCGACATTCGGGTGCTCGCGCCCGAGAGCTTCGGCGCCGCGCTACAGTACTTCACGGGATCGAAGGATCACAACGTCCGCCTTCGGTCGATCGCTCGGGATCGCGGCCTCAAGATCAATGAGTACGGCGTGTTCCGGGGGGACGAACGGATCGCGGGGGCGACGGAAGCGGATGTCTATGCGACCCTCGGGCTGCCCCTGATCCCGCCCGAGATCCGCGAGAATCAGGGCGAGATCGACGCCGCGCTTGTGGGTACGGTCCCAACGTTGGTCGAAGAGCCGGACCTCCACGGGGACCTCCATGTACACCTCGATCATCGGGCGACTGTTCCCGATGTCGATCGGCTCCTTGCGGAGGCCCACACGCGCGGCTGGAGCTATCTCGGGGTCGTGGTCGCTGCCCCTGGGGGAGGAAGCGGGACCGGGGAGCCGGCCCCCGAGGTCCTGACTCGGATCACGAACCTACGTCGCGCGAAGTCGAAACAATCTCCCGCTCTCTTCTTGGGTTGGGAGGGGGCGGTTCCGCCCTCGGCGGAGCAAACGACCGCCTACACCCCGGACTACTGGGTCCTCGCGTTAGGGCCAGAGAATCGAACGGCGACGCCGCCGCCCCGGCGAGAGCCGGCTCCACTGTTCGCCGGCCACCTGGCGACGGGAGCCCGGGCGGGAGCGGAGGAGGCGGCGTTCTCCGCCGTGTGGCTTCCGTGGGCTCGAGAGCATTCGGTCGCCCTTGAGATGACACCCCGTCCGGGGGTCGATGGGCTGGATTCGGCCTCCGCTCGGCTCGCAGGAGCGGCGGGAGTGAAGTTGCATCTTACGGGCGACGCCCGGGTCGATACGATCGGAACCCAGATCGGGCTGACCGTTGGATTTGCCCGCCGCGGGTGGATTGAAAAGGGCTCGGTCCTCAACGCCCTTCCCGATGGGGCGTTTATCGGATCCGGCCGGAGCCGTAGGAAACCCTCGACGCGCTAGGGGTCGCCCGACCTCCCGAGATTGTCGACCGCTCGGGAGTGGACTCTCGGCCGACGCAGCTGGGGCATCGGTGCAATGCCGCCCCCGGAACGCGGGACCAGTAGCAGACGCGGCACAACGGTCGGCCGCAACCCCAGCATAGGATCAGGGCCGCCGAATCGATGATAGGAGAGGCACAGCCCGCACAGCTTCGTCGGCCCGCCAAAGGGTTCGAGGCTCCGATCGGGGGCTCCGGCCGCCGTCGCGTTTGGTCCCCTATCGGACCGAGGGGGCGGAGGGAATCGGCGAGCGTGGGGGTATTGGTCGGTAGGGGCCGTTCGGGTTTGGATTCGGCGGGATCGTTCGGCGCGCCCTTTAGACGGAGGCCGGCCGACCGTGCGGACATCAGACCCTCGACCGGAGGCTACTCGGCCCACGGACCAACGTTCTCGCGCCTCGTGCGTTCCGCATTCGACCCCCGTGGGCTCCGGTGGGACAGTTGTTCCCACCGCTGTCTCGCGTTGGCGGGGGACCGCGCTCCCGGTGTAAGAACCTTCGTTTGGCCGGAGAATCGTGCGGGCAACTCCTTTACAGCTCCATCCACGGGGTTTTGTACCGGGGCTTCCCGGTACTTCCGCGTGCACCGCACCGCAGCCTATCGTCGACCGGTGGTTCGATCGAACGTCAGCAACCCCGTCGTCCGCCACTCGAACGCGGCCATCCCCGTGGTTATCGTCGTCGTCGCGGTAGGGGTGTACTTTGCAACGTACTCCCTGCTCGTTCCGGCACTGCTGGCCCTCGCCCTGTTCGCGTCCGGCTTCTCCTTCCTCTCCTCCCGCTTGAATCCGCTGGCGATCTCCTACTATCTCAACACGAAGCCGACCTGGGGGGCGGTCGGTGTGGTTTTCTTGGGAGCCCTCGGATTGGCCGGGGCCACGTACCTGTTCTACCTACGAGGCTGGGGCCATATCCTACCGAACCTCTGAATCCGTCGCCCCGTAGAGGGGTTCGCTCAGGCAGCGATCATCCGGTCCAGCGCGCGGCGGGCCCGCTGGGCCGTCTCGGACGGAACATCGATTACGAATTGCCGGAACGCCAAGGAATCGCGCACGTCCGCCAGGTCGATCTGTTTCATGTACGGGCAGATCGCGCCCTCGGAAAGCGCCGTGAATCGCGTGGTAGGATTGAGACGGCGCATTCGGTGCAGGATCCCGACTTCCGTGGCGACCAGGACCTCGGGAGCGCGGGTCTCTTCCGCGAAGCGCACCATCCCATCCGTCGAAAGAACTTGGTCCACATGCGGGAGAACCTGGGACGCGCAGCCGCATTCGGGATGCGCAATCAGCGGAGCGCCCGGATGAGCCGCCCGCGCGATGGCCACTTCTTCCGGACGGAGCTTGGCATGCACCGGGCAATCCCCCGCCCACAAGTGCATCGAGCGGCCCGTTTGTTTCCGCACGTAATCGCCGAGGAACATATCCGGTAGGAACAGGATCTCCTTGTCCGCCGGAATCCCCCGGACGATCTTGGTCGCATTCGAACTGGTGCAGCAGTAGTCGGCTTCCGCCTTCACGTCGGCGGAGGTGTTGATGTACGCGACCACCACGGCCGCCGGATGTTGCGACTTCCACTCCCGCAACTGCTCGGCCGTGATCGAATCGGCCAGGCCACATCCGGCCTTCAGATCCGGGAGGAGGACCGTTTTGGTCGGATTCAGGATCTTCGCCGTCTCCGCCATGAATCGGACCCCGGCGAAGCAGATCACGGCGCGGTCCGCCTCGACCGCCTTGCGGGATAGATAGAGCGAATCGCCCACGAAATCGGCGACATCTTGGACCTCCGGCAGCTGATAATTGTGCGCGAGCAAGACCGCGTTCCGCTCGTCTTTGAGACGTCGAACTTCGGCTTCGAGCGACATGAGCGGCCTCCGATACAACGAGGCCCGGACCACTCTTAAGCCGAGTGGACCCGGCTTACCTGGAGGTAATGCTCAGGTGGAACGGCAACGCCGGGGCGGAGTGCGTGAGGGCCCCCAAGCTCAAGGCATCGGCGCCCGCTGCTCGAAAGCGCTTCGCGTTCGCGGGGGTGATCCCCCCCGACAACTCGATCCAGCGACCCGCCCGGAGCCCCTGGCTTTCCAACCGACGGATGATCGCATGCGCCCGGGTCGGTGAGGCGTTGTCGATCAGCAGCCGATCGGCCCCGAGTTGGGCGGCGGTCACCGCGGCGCGTGCCGATCGGACTTCGACCTGCACGGGGCCTCTCAGACCGCGACGGACTCGATCCAGCGCGATGGCAAGCGTGACGACGGCGAGATGGTTGTTCTTGATCAGCACCGCCTCCGACAGGTCCCTGCGGTGCGGCCAACCGCCTCCATGGACGACCGCTGCCTTCTCCAGGTCCCGAAGACCCGGGAGGGTCTTGCGTGTCGCATAGATCCGCGGGTGACCGGGGCCGACGCCCACGGCCCGAACCGCATCGGCGGTCGAACTCGCGATCCCCGAGAGATGCATGAGGAAGTTGAGGAGCGTTCGCTCAATTCCGAGGATCGCGCGCGCGTCCCCATCGAGCACGAGCACCGTCGTCCCGGGGCGGATCGAGTCTCCGTCCCGTCGTTGGGCCGTTGCGTGAACCCCGGCCTGACGGGCGACCTCCCGCGCCACGGCGATTCCCGAGAGGACCCCCTTCGATTGGCTCGTGATGCGCGCCCGAACGGCGACCCGGCCGGGGATCACCGCGCGGGTGGTGAGGTCGGAGCGAACCCGGTCTTCCCGAAGGGCCTGGGCGACGATTGCGCGGAGGTTGGGATCGCGTGCCACAGCGGAGGAACGGGGGCTACGACGGGGCATGCGTGGCCCCACCGTTACCTTTCGAAATCGCTTCCTTCAGGCGGGCAAAGTCCGTCCCAATGTCCGGTCGCAGACGCTCGATCCCCTGCCGCTCGAGCTCCTCGATCCGTCGCTCGGCGGTCGCCCGATCGCCGCGGGCCCACGCGAGTTGCGCGAGCCGCAGTACAACATCCACTTCGTCGGCGGGGGTTTTGAGCTCGCGCACTAACCGGAAGGCATCCAGCAGCTCGACCTCGGCCTCGTCCAATCGTCCCTGGTCGAGGAGAATCTTACCCTGAATGATCATCGTCTGGACGAGCGCGAATCGGTCTCCGATTCGCTCGAGGATCTGGCGGGAGCGGCGGTTCTGCTCGAGCGCCTCCTCGAACTGTTTCTGCTCCCGAAGAATGTCGGCAAGGTTGAACCGAGACCACCCGACCCGACGCGGATCGTGCGCCTGTTCGCCTAACTCGAGCGCCCGGCGGAATTCTCGGACGGAGTCGTCCAGCCGGCCTTCCCCGCCAAAGGTGGCGCCGAGAAAGATGTGGGCGAACGACGCCTCGCGATGGTCCCCGAGCGCTTCGAGGGCACGGGCGCCCTTGCGGACGCCTTCGATCGATTCTTCGAGTCGACCCGGCATCATGGAAAGCGCGGTCCCGCGCCGCACTTCCTCGAGGGCGATTTCCCGCTCGCTCGGGATCGCGCGGGCGAGCGCCAAGGCCGCGTCGTGTTCCTCGAGCGCGTCCGGGTATCGGCCGAGGTAGAACAGGGCTTCTCCGCGCAAACGGTGGAACGCAATCTGCGTGAGCGGCGTGGTCTGAGGACCGATTCGGCTCGCCAGCTCACGCGTCGTACGTTCCGCCTCGGTCCAAGCGCCTTGGTCCGACAGGACCCGCACGAGATACAGCTCGACCAGGATTTCCTGCGCCGCCATTTCGCGTTGATGAACCGCACGACGGCGCAGAATCTTTCTGAGAAGCTGCTCCGCTGTCTGAAGCTCTCCGAGATAGTCGAGTTGGATCGCTAATTCCAGCGTCAAATCGATCTCGCCGCCCGCATCCTTCGGATAGGCGCGTTGGTGGGCCTCGAGCGCGCGCTCGAGATATTCTCGCGCGATGAGGGGGGAGAATGTTCGAATGGCGAAGTCCGCCGCCATACGATTGTACTGGACCGCCTTCTCGTCGACCTTGCCCAGATAGTAGTGCCGGGCGAGCGCGTAGATCGTCTCGACATCGACGGGCGAAGCGGATTCGAGCGCGACCGCCGCGTGACGATGGAGCAGCCGGCGACGCGTTTCCGTGAGGCTCGTATAGATCTGGGTCCGCACTCCGTCGCTCACGAAGGAGAGTTGCTCGTCTGGATGTTCCACGAGCACGCCGTGCGCGACCAGCCGATCGGTGATCTCCGCGAGTCGCTCTTCCTCCTCGCCACTCGCGCCCAAGAGCTGGAGAAATGGAAACTCTTGGCCGAGCACCGAGGCCACCGCCACGACGCGTTGGGCCTCTTCGTCCAACTCCGGTAGCGTTCTTGCGAGAAACTCCGAGAGGCTCGAGGGGGCCGGGGCCTCGGTGAGATCCGGAACAGCTCCTCCTTCCCGTCGCATCCGGAGGATCTGTTCGAGGAAGAGCGGATTCCCCCCGGTCTCGGAATGCCACCGTGCGATCTGTTCTGCGGTAGCGGACCGCTCCGGTTCGAGTACCCGCACAAAATCGGCCAGCTCGGCGGAGGTGAAGGGACGCACGAGGATCCGGTTCGCGTGCGTCGCCTGTTCCAATCGTTCGAGACGCTGCCGGCGCTCTTCGGGCAGGGAGGCGTACGACCGCAACGAAGCGAGGATCCACAAGGGTCGATTCTCGAGCTGGGAGGCCAGGTACTCGACACACCCCATGGAGGAGACGTCCGCCAAGTGCAGATCTTCGAGCACCAGCATGGTGGGGCCCCGGGAGGTCAGCATCAGAAACTGATCCGCGAGCCCCGTCAGCAACCGCTCTCGGTTCGTGTCCGTGCGCTCGCCCGCTTCGGTCAGCGCGTGCAGGAGACGTTCCTCGACCTCGACGGGCTTATTCCGGGGGTTGCTCTCGAATCCCGGAGCAAATCCGATGAATACCGCCTCCGAAGTCGCAGGACCCCTTGCTCCCATCGCAAAATTGCGCTCCCCTTCAGCGGTGCCGGAGACGGGTTGGGCGCTTTGCAGCGCTTCTCGAATCAACAGAAATGGCGGAGGATCCTCGAGAGCCGGTGCCCGTCCCGCCAACACCTGGATCCCATGCTCCCGCGCCCGCGTTACGATCTCCGCGACGAGCGTGGACTTTCCAACCCCTGTTTCACCGATGAGAAACGTCACCCCGCCGCGGCCAGCGAGGGTGTCCTCGCTCTGGCGCGTCAACGACTCCACGGCATCGAGACGCCCGATGAACGGGCGCACGCTGTCCATCGGCGTCGCCATCGGTCCGTTAGGGGGTGGTTCGCCTATATCACCGTCGTGCGGCGGGAGCGGCGACGAACGGCAAGTCGACGACGCGGCCCGCCACGCGACGACTTCGAATCTCGAGTTCGACTTCGGTACCCGATCGCGTGAGCTCCAGGGGCAGATACGCGAGCGCGATGCCGTGCTTCAACACGGGGGAGGGACCTCCGCTGGTGACCACCGCGACGGGCTGATTATCGTGGAGGACCGGCGTTCCGTGGCGGGGAATCGCGCCCGGAGCCTCCACCTCGATTCCCGCGAGTTTCGCCGGGATCCCGGCTTTCTGCTGACGTTCCAACGCCTCCCGGCCGACAAACTGATGATCGAATTCGACGAATCGATCTTGGCCAGCTTCCAACGGCGTCCGGTCCTGGTGGAAATCTTGACCGGACAGCAGATATCCTTTTTCCAGACGCAGTGTATCGCGCGCCCCTAACCCGCAAGGCGTAGCGCCCGCGTCGACGATCTGTTGGGCGACCGAGGCCGCATCGGCGCCCCGAACGAACAGCTCGTAGCCGGGTTCGCCGGTGTACCCGGTCCGACTCACCCAGATCCCCTCGTCCAGGTCTTTCGGAATCGACACACTGGCTCGGCCGGACGACGGCTCACTTTCCGCGCCGCGCATGGGGAACCACGCCGCATGGTAGAATTTCAACCGACCCAACTGCCAGGGATACAAGCGTTCGAGCAGCGAGCGAGCATTTGATCCCTGCACGGCCAGGATCGCGACCGCTCCGTTCCAGCGATCGACAGCGGTATCCGGTAGGCGGTGCTCGCGGAGCAACGTATAGACCTTCTCCGCCCACGCCGCATTCGGGATCACGAGAAAGTTGGCGACTGGTTCGGATCCATCATCCAGGCGCGTGATCAAGAGGTCGTCGACGATCAAGCCGGCCGAGTCGAGGAGAAAAGTGTACCGGCACTGTCCCGGCGCGATCTTCCCGACATTGGCCGTCGTTCGGCGGCTCAACAGGGCGGCCGCGTGCCCCCCTCCGACGGTCAGGATTCCCATGTGCGAGACATCGAAAAGCCCGACCGACGTGCGGACGGCTTCGTGCTCGGGTACGATCCCCGTGTAGTACAGCGGCATCTCCCAGCCGGCAAACGGAACCATATGGCCCCCATGCGCGACGTGGAACGAGAAGAGCGACGTGCGGTGGAGCGGAGGGGGGGGAGACGGGGGAGCTCGCGCTTCGTTCATGTCACGATCTCCGAAAGACGGCCCGTGTCGAGCGCGAGGCGGACCTCGCGCGCAATGCGCCTCCCCGAGCTCATGGGGGTGCGCCACAACGCGTTGCCGTACGGGTGGCCGAGCGCCATGTGGATATTCGTTCCTCCCCCGATCCGGGCCGCTACGTCGAAGATCGTCGGGCAACCGTCCCGGTCGAGACAGGTTTGGAGGCAGAACGGTCCGAGGATGCCCGGGGGATACCGGTCCCGGGCGACATCCACGAAGCGCTCTCCGAGCCGAAAGATCTCTTCCAGGATTGATTCCCGCACGGTCAAGGTTCCATGCCCGACGATGCTGTAGTCGGGGATACGATCGGACTCGCTGAGCTCGAGCTGCTGGGCGGCCGGCAGTCGAACCAGGCCGTCCAACGAGCTCTCCCTCCGTTCGTCGACGCCGAGCAGCTCCAACCCCGATTCTCGGGGGACAAGCGGGGAGAAGAAGAAGTTGAAATTAAACACGGGGCCGAGCACGTAGCGTTCGATTCGGGCGTGCGCAAGATCCTCCGCCGAGATCGTATGTCGCTCTAGAAGCTGCCGGCTCTTTCGTTCGTATTCCGCCGGGTTCGCAGCCGTGAAAAACCCACGTTCGAGTCGTTTGGAGGCGTGGGGGAGCTTGACGATGGCGAGCCCGTCGATCTCTGACGGGGAGGCGATTGCGGCGGGAATCGGCATTCCCGCGCGGGCGAGGAGCGAGTAGTAGTTCTCGCGTTCGCTCCGCTCTTCGATTCGCAGCAGGGTGCGTGACCCTACGATCGGAACCGAGACTTGGTTCTCGATCGCGTCCAATGGGACGTACGAACTGAGGGCGCGATTGGGTACGAGCAAGGCGCTCGACTGGCGGAGGCGCTCGGTCACCTCCGGCTGCGCGATCTCCGAGAATCGGTCGAAGGTCCACACTTCATCGACACACCCGCGGGTTCGCTCTCCTTGGGAATTGCGCTGGGTCCCGTAGTAACGAGTGTACGTGCGCTCTCGGTTGCGCTGGGCGAGGACGAGACTGCGGAAGCCCTCGGTCACGGCGCCCTCGGCGATATCGAGCGCGGAATGGGAGCCCACGCAAGCGATCCAGGGGGAGGACTCGTAGGCCCCGACGATCGAAGCGATTTTCGAACGCTCGATCGACATGGGCTCCCGGCTACGCTACAGCATCTTAAGGGCTCGCGCAACGCGCTCGGCGGTGAGGGGCAGCTCGAGGACCTGCACGCCGACTGCATCGGCCACCGCATTGGCGATCGTTGCAGGAACGGGAATGATCGGGGGCTCACCTAACCCCTTGGTCCCGAACGGTCCGGCCCCGAGGAATCCTTCCACGAATTCGATCTCGATCGGCGGGATCTCTCCCATCGTCGGGATCCGATAGTCGAGCAACGTCGGGTTGCGCAGACTTCCCTCGGTCGTCCAGAGCATCTCCTCGGTCAACGCTTGGCCCAGTCCCATGGCGATTCCCCCTTCCACCTGCCCGCGTGCCATTGCGGGATCGAGCACGGTTCCGGCGTCCTGGAAGGCCGCGTACCGCACCACCTGGACCGCCCCGGTGTCGCGGTCGACCGCGACCTCGGCCACGTGAACGACCGCCGTGAAATCCGTGTACGGATAGAACGAGCCCAAGAGGACTCGTCCCTCGTCAATCGTTCCGCTCGCCCCGTAATGCCGCCCTTCGACCGTCAATCCGGTCGACTGACGCTCGGCCGCGGTCAAGAGGTCGGAAACGGGCCGCGCGTCGCCATGCTGCTCGACCCAGATGGCCCCGTCAACGGTGCTGAAACGTACCGGTCCCTCGCGTCCGATCCGTGCAGCCAGTTGGCGCTGAAGTTCCCGAGCCGCCCTTTCGACCGCCTGACCAAGGGCGCCGATCGTCCGGCTGCCGAAGACGCCCGAATCATAGGGCGCCGAATCCGTATCGAGGTAGTTCACCTCGATCACATCGCGTGGGAGCCCGAGCACACGCTCGGCCGTCGCCGAAAGTCCGGGGAGGATGCTACCGCTTCCGATCTCACGCTCGCCTTGATCGATGATGAGCTTGGTCGGAGTGAGACGGAGGCGGGCCTCTCCCCCGGCTCCCGTGCCGGTCGACCAGAATCCCGCTCCTACCCCGACTCCGTGGCCCGCGGGCATCGCCGATCGCCAACGACGGGCCACCTCGGCGGCCCGGGCCAGGCATTCGGACAATCCAAACGGCAGGACGGTCTGGCCGAGCGCGGTCGAGTCGCCGGCGGTCCATGCATGCCGCTGACGAAATTCGATCGGGTCGACTCCGATCCGACGCGCGAGAGTGTTGGTGTGAGACTCCTGAACGAACGTGCATTGCGGAGCGAGGGGGGCACGGTGAGGGCCGAAGGGCGGCTTGTGGGTCCGGATCGCGTATCCTTCCAACTCAATGGTAGGGATCCGATAAGGCCCTGCGAGAAATGCGATCGCGTAACCGGTAGCAAAATCTCGTCCGGGGAGGGAAGCCCCCGCGTCCAAAAGGAGGCGGACGCGCCGAACGGTCATCCTCCCTTCGCGAAGGCCGGTCTCCATGCGGATGACCGACGGCAGCGTCGTGCGGCCGAGCATGAACTCCTCGCGATACGTGAGTGCGAGGCGCACCGGACGGCCGGACGCGCGGGCGAGCACGAGCGCGTACGGTTCCAGAAACGCGGCTCCCTTTCCTCCAAACCCGCCGCCCACCCACGTCCCGTCGACCGTGAGGTCCTCTTGCGCGATCCCCAGGATGGAGGCGGTATCTTCGCGGGTTCCGAACGGACTCTGCGTCGAGGTCCGCACGCGCCAGTGAGTGTCGCTCACTTCCGCCAGACAGGCGTGCGGTTCCATGGCGACCTGATGGACCCCAGCGGTGCGATACGTTTCCGAGACGACGACGTCGGCGGCCCGGAACGCATCTTCGACCTCTCCGTGCCGCGCGTGCACGTGGGCAATCACATGCGAGGCGCGAGCCGCCGCGGCGTCCGGCCATACGGGGAATAGATCGTCCAGCTCTTCGGCGACCGAGCGCGCATCGACCTCGACCCGGACTTGGGCGGCGGCCTGACGGGCGGCCTCGAGGGTGGGGGCCGCAACCGCCGCGACGGGTTGATGGAGGTAATGGATCTCCTCGTGCGCGAAGATCGGTCGCTCCGGATCGCCGCCGCCCTTGGGAAGGATCGACTGGAGTTCTGCGGGTCCGAGCGCTACGGCGCCCGGAACTTGACGGGCTAGGGACAGGTCCAGCGTCCGGATCCGCCCGGCCGCGACGGGAGCGGGGACGAGAACCCCCCAGAGCATGCCCGGCACTTCGAGGTCCATCCCGTAGACGGCGCCGCCCCGTAGCTTGAGCGGAGCGTCGGGCCGTGCCGCCGTGGTCATCGTTCGCTCTCCCGGGCGCGCGCTACCGCCCTCGCAATCGTCGCGTATCCGGTGCACCGGCAAAGATTGCCCTGAAGATCGTCTAGTAATTCCGCGGTGGGCGCCTTGAGCCCTCGATCTTTCAGCAGCCCAGTGAGGGCCATGACGAAGCCGGGCGTACAGTATCCGCACTGCAACGCCGTCTCGCCCTCGAACGCTCGGACCACTCGCTGCCCAATGGGGTCCCGATCGATCGCCTCCACGGTCGTGACATGCGTACCCTCGATTTCGTGCGTCAAGGTGAGACAGGAAAGCACGCTGCGATCGTTCACCAAGACCGTGCAGGCGCCGCAATCGCCGGTTCGGCAGCCTTCTTTCGTCCCTCGCAGCGCCAACCTCCACCGTAGCGTATCGAGCAGACGCTCGCTCCCGGGCACGGCGGAGATCACTTCCGCACGACCGTTGACGACGAACCGGGCCTCCCCTTCGTTCACAACGTTGCCTCCGGTGCGGGCGCGGAGGCGCTCTGCGAGCGCACCGATCGTACCGCTCGAGCCACCAAGGCGCGAACGAGGAGACGTCGATATTCCTCCGATGCCCGCTTATCGGTGGAGAAAGAGGCGCGAGCGGCCGCGTGATTGGCGGCCGCTTCAACGGCTTCGTCCGAAGGTCGGGCGGGGAGTGCCTGTTCGGCTTCGGGGATTCGAATCGTGCGGGGCGTGACTCCTCCCAACGCGATCCGCCAATACGGTTCGACTCGGGAGCGCGCCACGGCGACCCCCACTTGGGAGATGTCGTTCGCGGGGCGTACCCGCTGCCACAGATATTCGGAGGGCCGCGCCTCAGGGATCTCCACCGACCGGATGAGTTCCGCGGGGCCCAAGGTGGTGGATCGCGAGGCGCGGAGAAAGCCGTCCAAAGGAACCGTACGACTTTCGTGAATTCCCACGATTTCCACGGACGCGTCCAGCGCGAGGAGGATCGGAAGCAGATCCGATGCCGGCGCCGCGCGGGCAAGATTTCCCCCCATCGTGGCGCGATGGCGTAAGGCGACTCCGCCCACGGCATGGACCGCCTGCCAAAGGCCGGGAATCTCGCGTCGCAGACGGGCATCGCCGTCGAGCTCGCTCAGTGGGAGGGTGCTCCCAATCCGCAGGCGCCCGCCTTCCCAGGCGAGATCCCGCCACGGTAATCGACGGAGAGAGACCACTCGTTGAGCGGTAATCCGGCTCTCGTCCAGGTCCAGCAACAGATCGGTACCCCCGGCAAGCACGACCGTGGATTGATCGGACGAGGCGTGGAGCGCGGCGAGGGCAGCGTCCACCGTCGCGGGAACGAGCAGGTCGAACTCGACCATCGGTGCCGCCGAGTCGACTTTCGATGATAGCGTTTCGGTCTTCGAACCGAGCCGCACAGTCGCCCTTTTTATCATGGCTCAATATTTGGCACCCAATCTTCATGCCGTTCGAATTGGCGTTGCGTTACAGCACTCCGCTCACGCCACTCCCCGACCTGGATGAAGTGCTTCGGGAATTCCTACGACTCGTGGGGTATCTTCCCGAGGGCGAGGAAGGGCGCGGGAGCGAGGGACCGATCGCGCAGAGCCTCGCGTACCGGCTCGTGCGGGACTGCCTGCTGAAGGATCCGACCCGCCCCTGGTATGTGGACGAGCTGACCGCCGTCCTGAAGACCTCGAAACCGACCGTGTATCGGCACATCAACAAGCTCAAGTCCCTCGATCTTCTCGAAGAGGTTGGCGGCGTCAGCGATGGCAAAGGTCGGAAAGGCTATCGGCTTCGATATGGCAATCTGTCGCGGGCCTGGGACTTCACGGAAGCCAACGCCCAGAACGCGTTGCGACGGTATCGGGAAACGGTGAATCACTTGCAGACGTTGATCGAAAAGAGTCATGGAGAAACGGCCCCGACGAAACTCGGCGCCATGAAGGTCACGGTCAAGGAGCGGGCCCCCCGATGAGCGACCCAAAGGCCCCCGAGAAGCGCCCGCCTATCGCGCTTACGAACGGCTCCAAGGTTCGAATCCACTCCGCGGGCCCCCGAGAGGAGGCGATGATCTCGACCGGCACGTTCCGAGGTTTGGTCTCGATTGGCGGGGACAACTCCCTCGCGATTGAGCTTGACGCATCGGGGAGCGAGAAACCGGGCCAGATCCGACTCGTTCCCTTGAACGCCTTGCTCGCGATCGACATCCTCGAAGCGGCCAAGCCGGAAGAGGAAAAGCGCTCGGAGACTCCGTCGGCCGCCCCCGGCTATTTCCGCTGACGGCGGGTCCCGAGACGGGCTTGCTGGGAGTTTCGCCGTCCTGAGGCCAGAACGGATTCGAACCCAGGTCTTTGGCTTCGAAGGCCAAAAGGATAGTCCAGACTACCCTACAAGCCCGTGCGTCGGCGAAGCTCCTGCGACGTATTTGGGGGTTTGGACGCCCACGTGAGCTGGCTCAGGCGGCCTTGAGTCGGCCGGCCTCCATCGATTCCGGCGCAAATCCCTCGAGCGTCTTCTGGGAGACGGTACCCGGGAACAACGTCGCGAGCGACGCGGCGAGGATGTCGATGCGTTGCCGCACGTACGGGGTCACGCCCGCGGTATCCGCGAGCTGGCGGGAGAGGCCGAGATACTTGCGTACCATGCGCTCGTAGACCGTGGGAAGGAGCTCACCGTCACACCGACTTCCGCCTCGGGTCGTTTGGGTACAGCGGCCGCTGAGGGAGGGGCGTCGCACGGTCGCGCCGCAGCTCTTGCAGCGGAACGATTGGGTCGCGTAACTCTTGAGATTCCCCATCAGGTCGGGGAGGAAGTGGGAGTTGAGCATCAACGTCACCGCTTCGGCGACATCGACTGCTCGGATCTGGGAGGTGAGTGCGAGCGACTGGGCTACGATCCCGTTCATCGACTCCGCCTCCCGGTAGGCGGAACGCACCGGCCCGCCGGCGATATCCGTTGTGTCGTGGGTGAATCCGAATCCCGACAACGGCTCGGCTGTGCCGACCCGATGCCCGATGGATTCGATCGATTTCTCGAGCTCCTTGGCGCTCTTTCCTGCCAGAGCCGCGCGATAGAGCGCGAGCGGGTAATGCGTCGCGATGTCGAGATTGTGCGCCTCCTTGTCGACCTCGGTGGAGTGGAGCCGGGTCGTGAGCACAAGGGGTTTGTCCATGAGCGCCCCGCGACTCGCTGGAAGATAGGCCCGCGAAAAATTGAGGAGCGCATCGAGCAAGAGGGTGACCGAATCTTCGTCACCGTCGCAATTGCGGCGTTTCGCCGCATGGAAAACAGGGTGGGCGAAACACGCCTCGGCCTCGGTGTAGCCGATCACGCGGCCCGCGACGCCGCCCGAGGTATGGGGTGCCAGCGCGACCACGATCGCTCCGATCAGATCTTCCGGCCGGTGTACCCGATAGAATGGGTCGAGATCGTAGATCCGCACCAATTCGTCGTCAACGAAACGCGCGAGATTGGCGAGATACTCTCCGCACGATCGCGAAACGATCAGATCCTGAGGAGCCAACTCGACCAGCTGAGCCGCGTCGAGGAGGGGCGCCCCCATCCAATCGTGTTCGTACCCGAGTTTGTGCGCCTCCGCAACTCCCAGTCCGATCTCCTGGGGCCGAAAGTGAGTGAGAGGCATGTCGGTCAGGTCGAATCGAGCGGTCCCATCCTGGTAGACGGAGATCCCGTGGGCGGCTCGAAGGATTCCCTTCTCGATCATTTCAGGTACTTTTCCGGGCGAGGTGAGCCCCTTGACGCCCTTCACTTCCGGTGTTCGATGGAGGTGTAAGCGCCGCAGAGCGTCCGACCAGATCGGGGCGACGGGAAGTGCTTCGACTACGATCTCCCCGGTGGGCTCGGTGTGCGTGCCGCACGTGCATCGCAGCCAAACCGTGCTCTTTCCGCACTCGGGACACCGCCGGCGACCCAGCGATACCGCGACTCCGCTCGCCATCGTTCGACGTACCGATTCCGAGACCGAACGTTTCGCTCCTCCCGATTCCCCGAGCGGAAATAACGCGTGGACGTTCGGCGTCATCGAGCGTTGCCGCGCTTTCTCGGGTCGACCGACGCGGGCCCCGACCCGTGAAGGCGCTCGCGCGCGGACCTGGGCTCCCACCAGACGGCTCACGTACGCGAGTGGGTCGACGTCAAGGGGATCCAACGCCGATTGACGGATTAGGCTCGTTCCGCTCACGACGAGCCCCAGGCCCCCAACCAACGCGGCACTGGATTCGCCTTCGCCCACGAGGCGATTCTCGGGCAGCGGCGAACTCAAGAAACCTAGTCGCCGCAGCAGTTCCCGATGTTCGGGATCCAACGGGAGCTCAAGGTTCTCCGCGACCCATCGTCCGTTCGCTTCGACGAACTCGCTCAAGGCGCGGATTTCCGTCGCGGTGAGGTCGTGCCAAAAAAGGAGGAAGCGCGGGTGAAGCGGGACGTTGTAGCGACGGGCTGCAGTCACGGCCTCCTCGTAGGACGGCCGGAGGGACTCCGAGGTGGTCGGGGCGCCGGCGGCGCGCAGTTCCTCGGTGTGCCAATCGGTCGAGTACGCACCGGGGACGAGCGGCCGATTGTTCTCGAGGAACTCCCCATATGAAATGAGCAGCTCGCCCAAGTCCAGGATTCGCGTAATGTGCGGCAGAAGCTCCGTCGCGCGCTCGCGGTCGTGGACGGCTGTGATCGTGCCGTCGTCCAGCTCGACGATGGGGCCCTCGATGGTATCGCAGACGCCCATCGCGGCGGCTTTGCCCGGGAATTCCAGCTTCAGTTGCGTTCCGATCGCCACGAATCGGCGCAGCACCACCATCGTCGCCGGGTTGACCGCACACGCCGCGAGGCCGGTCGTTCGCGCCCGCCCATACTGGAGGCGAAATCCTCCGGGATGATTCGGGTGGGCCAGAATCGGCCGACCCCCGAGCGCCTCGGTGAGGTACTTGGGTCCTCCCCCTTCCTCGCCGTCACGGCTCTGAGAAAATCCGAGCTGTTGGAGGAACTCCCATCCGGGGAGGCGGAGCTTTTCGACGACTTTGCGCAGTTTGGGGGCCTTTTGACACAGCCCCTCCGCAATCACCAAGCACGCGCCTCCGCGCAATCCATTCGTAGGAACCCGCGGGAGATTCCGAAAAGCCGAGACCTCCACGTCGCCCTCAGTCGACTCGCCCGAGATGCAGACGGGAACGTTACGAACGACGATCTCGATCTCTTCGGCGCTGGGTACGTACTGTAGGTGCTGATGTTGCTTGTACAGCGAAATCTCCTCTTTGTATCGCTCCACCTCCGCCGGCTCGGGGTGGTACACGCCGATTCCGAGGTCACGACGAACGACATCCGCCAGGAGCACGGAGAGAGCCTGGGCCGTACCGCCGGCCGCGCGGATCGGGCCCGCGTAGTACAGCTCGATGTAGGATTCTCCGCCCCGGCCTCCGCGGACATGCACCTCGGCGAGTCCTTCCAGAGGAGCGACGAGAATCCCCTCGGTGAGGATTGCCAGCCCGAGACGCAGGGCGGTGTCGACGCGCGACTCGAGCGTATCTCCCCGAACGGGGTCGCGTGCGACGCGTCGCGTTATCGTGAACGCCACTTCCTCGCGGGGCATCTGGCGGGCCAGCTCGCGAATCTCTGCCGATATCCCGGACAGCGGTAGATGCGCGAGAAGCTTCTCGACCCGCATCGCCATGTCTTCCGCCCGCGGAATCTCGGGAGAAAGCTCGGGATCTAGTCCTTCTTCGCGAGCTTGAAGAGCCACTCGATAGGCGACGTCCACCTCGTGCTCGATCGAACGAAAATACGAATCCACGTCCACCCACGAACCCAGGGCGGGATAAACCCTCGGCCCGTTCGCGCCACGCCATGAGCTGGAGTTTTCATTCCCCCAGCCGTATCGCCCGACCCCGGACTTTTTTTTCCCTAGCGACTGCCTCCTCCAACCGGAGTTTATATTCCGGAACTTCTTCGCCCGGGCCATGCCCTCATCGACTTCCAGATGGCCCTTTCGCGCGATGCAGATACTGATTCCAATCGCCGGACTTCTACTCGTCGTCCAGTACGTAGCCGGACTTTACACGAATGCTTACAGTCCGGCCTCGGGGTTTACCAGTAATACGGCCTATCCGGCGCTGAACCTTCACTACACGGTCGGGATGGCCTTGGGAATCCTCGCCATCATCGTGGTTATCGTCTCGGCGTTTACTCGCGAGATCCGATACATCGGCCTTTCCGTCGTAATGCTCGCCGCGATTCTGGTCGCCGGCTTCGCCGGGATGGCGTTCGTCGGCACCACGCCCAATCCCCCGATTGACACGGTCATCATGGGAAGTGGCTTCCTCATCGCCTTCTGGGCCACCGTCGTGCTCGGATTCACTTCGATGATGGGCGGACGGATGTCGACCTCCTCCTCGCCGCCCGCGACCGTCGCTACCTAGGCAGCAGCGAGATTCGCGTCATCCAGTCGCGACGCAGCAGGAATACGCGCTCGAACAATCGCAACTTGGCGAGGGGAAGGCGGATCGCGTTCTCTCCGGCTGCCAAATACTGTTCGAGCGCTGGCGGCCACTCGAAGACCGGGAGAGTTACGCCCTCTTCGCCAGTCTGCGATGGACGCAGGTCGTTACCGACCCACAGGTACTCTCGCGGCACACGGACCGTGGCGTCAGAGAGCCTGGTCTGAAATCGAATTGGCTCGAACTGGTTAGTACGGTTCAATCCGGCGAATATTATCTCTAGAAGTTCCATTTCTCGGCTTCAAGTGGCCCGGCGAGGACTGATATTCGGTATTATCGGAAAGCCGATTCTGCGATTGCGCTGGTGGTTTCGCGCCCGAACACATCGACGAGGTGCGGCCACCGCGGATGCGACCGACGTCGAAGTTTCAAACTTCGGGCGAACGGTATTAGGAGGCCCGTCCTCGCGACGTGGGTCTGAGCTGGGGAGACCGGTTTGAAGCAGAAATCTTCTACTCCGATCCGTCGCTGTTCCTGGGCAGAAGGCGACGCGCTTCTCCGTGCCTATCACGACGAGGAGTGGGGCGTTCCCGAGCACGATGGCCGCAAGCTTTGGGAGAAGCTGATGCTGGACGGTTTCCAAGCCGGCCTCTCTTGGACAATCATTCTTCGCAAACGGGAGGCTTTCCGCAAAGCCTTTCAGAACTTCGACCCCGAACGGGTCGCACTTTTTCGAGAGAGGGACGTGGCTCGACTTCTACAAAATCCCGGCATCGTCCGATCCCGGGCCAAAATCGAGGCGACGATCGGCGGGGCGCGCGCGTATCTCTCAATGCGGGACGCCGAAGAGGATTTTTCGACGTTCCTCTGGAACCTCGCGGGCGGAAAGCCGATCCAGAATATCGGCCCGGTGCCCACTCAGACTCCCCTCTCCGAAGCGCTATCGAAGGAACTCAAGAAGAG
This sequence comes from Thermoplasmata archaeon, assembly GCA_049300255.1. GTDB lineage: Archaea > Thermoplasmatota > Thermoplasmata > Lutacidiplasmatales > UBA184 > Lutacidiplasma. Next base: position 142,725 of record JBAQJJ010000031.1, on the reverse strand, counting down.
AGGTTTCAGATTCGTAGGCCCGGTCATCGTCTACGCCTGGATGCAAGCGGTCGGGGTGGTGAACGATCATGCACCCGACTGCTTCCGTCGTCGCGAGATACGAGAACTAGGTCGCCCGGGTGAATAGATTCGATTCAGCATAATGCGGGGTTTCGACAACGATCCTGGCTCGTCCGCGCTAGCGGAAGGTTTCCGGGCCCACTACAATCTCGTGAAGACTCACCAGACCCTCGGAATGACGCCGGGGGAGGCGGCTGGAATTCCCGTTGGAAATGGATTCCGCTGGAAGAAACTGATCGCCGCCGCGACCGAGGCTATACCTCGAAATGGAACACCCGAAACGCAAGATGTTTCGTCCCGCGACTCGGGGACAGTTCCCGTCAGGGCGAACGTTTAAGTAGGTTTCAACGGAGTTGGTCGACAGAGCGTATGACGCTCGTCTGACAAACAGAGCGAGGCAAAAACGATGAAATCCATCATTCAGGAAGCGATCGCCAAACACCAGGAGAACCAGGCCCTGGTCGAGGAGAAGAAGCCGGCAACTCCGGCATATGCGAGCGCGGATGACGCGGAGCTCATCAAGCTGGCCGAGGCTCTCAAAGTCAATATCCGGATCGTAGGCTGCGGCGGCGGCGGATCGAACACCATCAACCGGTGCGTTGAGGAAGGCATCCAAGGCGCCGAGATGTGCGCGATCAACACGGACGCCAAGCACCTGCTGACGATTCACGCGCCCCGCAAGATCCTCATTGGACGCCGAGCGACCAAAGGGCTCGGGGCCGGCGCGCGCCCTGAAATCGGCGAAGAAGCCGCTCGGGAGAACGAAGAGGAGCTGCGCCAGTTTCTGAACGGAGGACACATTTGCTTCATCACCGCCGGCATGGGAGGCGGTACGGGAACGGGTTCGGCCCACCTCGTCGCTCGACTCGCCAAAGAAGCGGGCGCCTTGACTATGGGCGTCGTGACGCTGCCCTTCGCGGGAGAAGGGGCCGCGCGTATGGAGCAGGCGCGGGACGGACTAGAGCGCTTGCGCCGCGTTTGTGATACGACCATCGTGATCCAGAATGACAAGTTGCTGGAACTCGTTCCTCGAATGCCTCTGGATGCGGCCTTCAAGCTCGCGGACGCGGTCCTGATGACCGCGATCAAAGGGATCACCGAAATCGTGACCCGGCCGGGACTCGTCAACCTCGATTACGCCGATATTTTGACCGTCATGAAGGACGGCGGTGTCGCGCTTATCGGCCTGGGCGAGAGTGAGAGCGCCACCGATCGGGTGACCGAGGCGGTCACGGAAGCGTTGACCTCCCCGCTGCTCGGCAATGTCGAACTCAAGGACGCTACCGGCGCGCTCGTGCGCGTGATCGGGGGACCGACGATGACCGTCTCCGAGGCCGAAAAGGCCGCGGCGTTGGTCGGCGGGAAGATCTCGAAGCGCGCCCGGATCATCTGGGGCTGCTCCGTCGAAAACAGTCCGGAGATGGAGAACACCATCAAGGTGCTCCTCATCATCACCGGGGTACGCGCGACGAGCCTCCTCGGACAGAAGGGAGGCTACGCCACCGGTGAGTCCGAGGAAGTCATCGACCTCGTCCGGTAACCATTCCCTCCGCCCCCGCTACCTCGGGGTCGAGGTGGCGGGGTCGTCTCGATTTCTTCCGTCAATCCGTTGGTGGGAGGAAACCCTCTCGTCACTTTTGGAGTCTACGCCCAGCGCCGGTGCGCGAGTCCGCGTGATCCGCGCGGAGGCGGTCCGTGCGATAGTCGAAGTGGAGCATCACATCGCCCTCCAGTCTCGGCGGGTTTGGAACACAGTCGTCGCCTCGCCCACCGGAGAACGATGGGAGATCACTACGAAGCGGACGTGGGGCACGCTGGTCGGGGCGAAGACGTGGCTCCGCGAAAAACGCCGGAGCGCCCCGCGCGAGCGTCCCGGTTGACGAGCGCCCTTTATCGATTTTGTCAACGAAGAGGTTCATAAACCCGGAACCCTTGGTTTCCCGTCGCGCATGCAGGGTTCCCAGTCGGGAGGAAGCCTTCCCGGTTTCTCCTCCCCCAAGAAGGCCATCCTACTACATTTGAAGCGCGAACCCGGCGCGTCCCTTTCGGCGGTCGCGCTGGCGCTCGGCACTTCGAGAACGGCGGCCCTCCGACACTTGGCGGTCCTAGAGTCGGACGGATTCGTCATGCGCGCCTATCAGCGGGGTCGGCGAGGGCGTCCTCGGGCAACGTTTCGCCTAACTCCTCATTCCCAACGTTTGTTTCCGGAAGCGTACACCCAACTCTCGCTCCACGCGTTGGCCTTCATCGAACGCGGTCAGGGCCGGGAAGGGGTCGTCCGCATGCTGGAGGAGCGGGCCCAGGAACTTCGGTCAAAACACCAGCCTCGATTTTCGGGCAAGGACCTTCGAGGCCGTGCGATCGAACTGACCCGGATCCGGGACCAAGAGGGCTACATGGCCGGTCTGAGCCAAAATGGTCGGTCGACGTTTGTTCTGGTCGAGAACAACTGTCCGATTCTCGCGATCGCGCAAAAGTACGGCGAAGCGTGTGAGATCGAGCGTCGCCTCTTCCGCAACCTGCTCCACGCGGAGGTCGGCGTGAGTCATCGCGTGGTCGCCGGGGATCCCGTCTGTCGATTCCTGGTCAAGAAAGTCGATTCCCTACCCCCTCCGTGAAAGAGCGACGGACCGCGTCGTATGGACCCGCCCTCTCGACCGACCAGTGCGGCGGGCGAACCAATCTTACCTTCCGCTTCCCCGGTCGACCCCGAACTCCGTCGCGGCGGCTGGGTCGATCTCCTGCGAAATCGACGTTTTCTCCTGATGGAAGCCTCGGGCTCCTTCGCGGGAGCCGGGTATGCGGTCTACGCCGTTTCCGTGTTGTTTCTCGCGTATCGGATCTCGGGGAACCTGGTCATCGCCGGCGTGGTGTTGTTCATCGAATATGGAGTGTATACCGCCACGTTCCTCGTTGCCCCCTTCGTCGATCGCGCGAAGAACAAGCGCACGATCCTCCTAGCCTGCTATCCGGTCCAAGCCGCCGCCGCAGCCGCGCTGGGATTTGGGATTCGAACCGGGACGCTCTCGATCCCCGCGCTCCTGGGCTTGGTGCTGGTGCTGGCCATCATGTGGGATTTCGTGTGGGCCGTCTTCATGATCGCCCCCCGAATCGTCCTGGAACGCCGACAGCTGTTCGTGGCGGACGGCTTTTCGAGTGCGATCTCAGTGGGAACCCAGGTCGGCGGTTACGCGGGAGGAGCCGTGTTACTGTACGTTGTCGGCCCCTACGGGGGTGCCTTCGCGTACGTGGTCCTGCTCATCGGTGCGTTTGTGGCCGCGGTTCCGCTATCGCTGACGATCGAAAACCCTCCGACGAGCCAGTTCTGGGAAACGTTTCGTCGAGGCTGGGATTCGTTCCGGAAAGAAGCGAAGGGGTCGCTCCGTCAACTGGCGGCGCTGGAGGCTCTGTATGGGTTTTTCGTCTCGGTTCCGCCGTTGCTCATCACCGCGGTTGCCTTCGAACGATTCTCCGCGCCGGCCGCGGCCTACGGGGCGCTCATCACCGCGTACACGGTGGGGGGTTCGATTGCCGGGATTGGGATCGGGCACCTGAATCCACGACGCGCGGTAGGCGTGTTGCTGGTCGGGGGGCCTGTAGCGGCGGGCCTACTCGTGTTCGCGTTGGCTCCCGCGCCATCGTCAGTTGTGCTACTAGGGCTACTCCTTGCCGGGATCGGCGCCGCATTCTCGATCCGATATATTGCGAAGTATTCGTGGGTACAGGCATCCTTCCCACCGGAATCCCTGGGGCGGATCAACGCCAATCTGTACCTGTTCACTGGATTCGCGGGATCGGCGGCCGTATTGGTTGTTGGCCTCCTTTCCGGATCAGTGTCTCTCTCGGACCTCGTCCTTATCGATGGGGCGGGTCTCGTGGCGGTCGGGGTCCTCGCTGCGTTCCTTCCCTTCATTCGACGCCTTTCGTTCTGAAGGTGCGGGCTTGCCTCTCCGTACCGGCCTCTTTCGTACCGTATTGAAGGCGATTCGAATGCCGCCCGGCGGGGGCTTTTAATAGAGGCCCCCCGCGTAATATTACATCCCGGCGCGGACCGGAGTCTTTGTGAATCGTTGGAGAACCCTGCGGCAGCGACGGGGACGAGCACGTCGGGGCCAAGTCAGCGCGGTCGCCACGGTCTTTGGGCTGCTGATCGTGGTCACGTTCATCTCCAATTTCCTACTCCTGCAGCTGCCGGGCGAAGAGGCGAATAACGAGTACAATCACCTGCTCCAAGTGGAGAATCAGCTCGCGAGCCTCGAAGCAGTGCTCTCGGCGCAGGTCAAACAGCCTGGGTTTGGGTACACCCTCACGGCGCCCGTCACGTTAGGATCGCAGGGCGTTCCTCCGTTTGGCCCGCCCGCGACCAGCTCGATCTACTTGCAACAGGATGGCTTGATGGCCAACCTCACCTTGCCGGGAATCCAGTCCAACTTCGTTTCGGGAGTCAATGTCCAATTGAACAATCTCTACACACCGACCGCCCACATCGTGCTCGAGCAGGGAGCGGTCATCCTCTCCCAAACGGACGGAACGCCGGTCATGGTGGAACCTCCGCAATTCGCCTTCAGCGGTTCGGCCTCGTCGGCGCGAACGGCGAACTTGACGCTCTTCAGCTTCGAAGGTCCCCCGATCGGGCAATCCGGCGTCATGACCGCCGTCGTACTCACTCAAGTCCTCTCGGCGTCCACTTACACCATCGCGGTTCCCAATACCGCGACCACCTCGGGCGCGTCGCTGAATCTGACCACAGACTATCCGGTGGCGTGGGTAACCTACTTCGCCCCATTGGGCACGTATATTCACTCCCTGTCGTGTTTCCAATACGGCATCCCAGTGAGTTGTGGAACCCCCCCGAGCGGACCGGTCCAAATATCTGTCTTGCTCAACGTCAATTTCGTCACGGTCACCGCCGCGACCGTTTCTGTGACGTTCGATTAGTCGGAGTGGTGGCGCGAGGCGCGTCGTTTCGACAGGCTTATCTTTCGGCCTCCCTCCCAATTGGGGGTAAGGATCGTGGTGCCGGACGGCGAGGGCCGACTCCCAGTACGTCGGGCGCTCCTTTCCGTCGATGACAAGCACGACCTCGCTATTTTCGCGCGAGGACTGACCGGACACGGCATCGAACTCTGGGCGACCGGCGGGACTCGCGCCTCGATCGACCGCGCCGGTATTCCATGTAGGGCGGCCGAGGAACTCACCGGAATCGGGGCGTGGTTCGACGGCCGGATCAAGACGCTACATCCCGGAATTCTCGGGGGAATCCTCGCCCCGCGGACCGCGGCGGGAGATCGGGAGCTCGGGGAGCACAAGTTACTTCGGTTCGACCTCGTCGCGGTCAACTTCTACCCGTTCGAGCAGCATCTGGCCGACCATCCGGAGGCCACCGACCGAGAGGAGTTCATTGATATCGGGGGGATCACGCTCGCGCGCGCCGCCGCGAAGAATCACAACGCGGTGGTCGTCGTCACGGACCCTTCGGAGTACGCCCCGGTTCTCGAGGCGCTAGCCACCGGGGGTGGTACCGTCGACTCTCGCATGCGGTTGCACCTCGCGATTGCGGCTTTCGACCGATGTACCCTGTACGACGCGGCGATCGCCCGGGGTCTTCGACCGGCCTCCGAAGCCACCGACCCATTTCCGGAGGAGCTTCGGCTCCGTCGAGAGCCGCTCAACCTTCGCTACGGAGAGAACCCCCATCAGAAGGCCGCAATCTATGTTCCGATCTCGCCGCCCAGCGTCGCCATCACCCCGACCCCGTTTGACGTCCTGAAGGGCCTCAGCCTCTCCTTCACGAATCTTCTGGATGTCGACACCGCGCTAGCCGTGGTCGGTGAGTTTCCGACCCCGACCGCAGCCGTCGTCAAACACGCTTCCCCCGTCGGCGTTGCATCCGGAGCGACGGTGCGGGAGGCGATCGAGAAAGCGATCGCCACGGATCCGGTCGCCCGATACGGCTGCGTGGTGGCCACGAATCGCCCGATCGGCGCCGAGGACCCAACCGCCCTTCACGGAGTATTCGTCGACCTGCTCGCGGCGCCCGCCTTCGACCCGGCGGCGTTGGACGCGCTCGCCAAGCGACCCAAGATCAAGGTGGTCCGCGCCACGCCACCTTCGCTCGCACAGCCTCGATGGGAAACGCATAGCGGGCTCGGCCGGATCCTGGTCCAAGAGACGGATCGACGCGAACTGGTGCCGTCCGACTTCAAGCTCGTGACGTCGACCCAGGCGACCCCCCACGAAGCGTGCGCGCTCGACTTCGCGTGGCGCGTCGTGCGTCACGCGAAATCGAATGCTATCGTTCTCGCGAGCGGCTCCGCGACCGTGGGCATTGGCTCGGGGCAGCCGACGCGAGTAAAAGCGGTCGAGCTCGCCATCGAGGTCGCAGGGGACCGCGCGCGCGGCGCGGTCCTCGCCTCGGACGCATTCTTTCCGTTCCCGGATGGCGTAGAGCTGGCAGGAAAAGCGGGCGTCCGAGCGATCTTACAATCCGGGGGAAGTCTTCGGGATCCCGAGGTCATCGCCATCGCAGAAAAGTACGGCATCGCCATGTACTTCTCGGGCTGGCGCGTGTTCCGCCATTGAAACCCCACGCTGCCGGGGTTGTGACGCTCGGATACGAACCCCGAATCACGCGAAGGAAAAGTACCGCTTCAGGATCGATCGGAACTCGGTCGGGCCGACCGGCCCAATCTCGCGGCCCTTCTCCCGCCCGTGGTCGACGAAGAGGTAGGTCGGGATCGAATGGATCCCGAAGGAGCGGGTGACCGTGTCGGAGTCGTCGACGTTCACCTTCGCGAACTTCACGCGGCCGGCCAAGCGGATCGAAAGCTCCTGTAGGACCGGTTCGGTGATGCGACACGGCGCACACCAATCCGCGTAAAAATCTACGACGACCGGCAACGCCGATCGGATCACTTCTTGCTCGAACGTCTCGTCTGTCACGAGATACAGTTGGGGATCTGACGCCATCGTATGGGCTCTAAATTTTCGAACTCCCCCCGCTTTTTAATCCTATCCTTGGTGTGGCGGCGCCGGAGCGTGTTACGAGCGAGCAACGCGCGCCCCGGCGATCTCCCTCCCCCGGGTCGTTCTCCAAGGCCCTGCTCCAGTGGTTCGCGGTCACGCGCCGCCCGCTGCCCTGGCGTCGCCACCGTAGCCCTTACTCCATTTGGGTTGCGGAGGTGCTGCTCCAGCAAACGCGCGTTGCGCAGGCGATCCCGTACTATCGGCGCTTTCTCCGCAAGTTCCCCACCACGCACGCCCTCGCTCGGGCGTCCGAGCAAGAGGTGCTCAAAACCTGGGAGGGGGCGGGCTATTACGCGCGTGCCCGGCATCTGCACGCCGCGGCCCGAAGGCTGGTCCGAGAACGGCGCGGGGCGCTCCCAAGAACCGTCTCGGAACTGCGCGACCTGCCCGGGGTGGGGCCCTACATCGCGAACGCCGTCGCGAGTCTCGCGTTCGACGAGCCCGTGCTCGCCCTCGATGCGAATGGGATCCGTATCGCAGCCCGCCTAACGCTCGACCGCGGGGACGTGCGACAGCCCCGGGTGCGCGCCCAGCTCGCGACGGCGCTCGAGGCCGAGCTGCCACGAGATCGCGCCGGAGAATTCAATGAGGCGTTGATGGAGCTGGGCGAGACGATCTGCCAGCCAATGGTCCCGCAGTGCCATCGGTGTCCGGTCCGTCGCTTCTGCCTCGCCTATCGCACCCTCGATCGCCCCGGTGAGATTCCCGTTCGACGCGCCCGCCCTCACCGCCCGCACGTAGTCGGATCCGTCGTGGCACTGGAGTCGCATGGGCGCTGGTTCGTTCAGCGACGCGACGAACCGGGTCTGCTGCAGGGTCTTTGGGAGTTTCCGGGCGGAAAACTCGATCCTGGGGAATCGCCCCTGCGGGGGGCGCGACGGGAGCTACGCGAAGAGACGGGGTTACGAGTGGGCAGACTCGCCCCACTCGGTACCATCCGTCACGCGTACAGTCATTTTACGGTCGCCCTGCACCTTTTCGTCGCGCACCTCCCCGAGATCCCTTCCGCCCCTCGACCGAAAGGTCGGTGGGTCACGCTCGCGGAATTGCGTCGCCTACCGCTCCCCGCCGCGACGCATCGGATGCTTGCGCATCTGGACGAACCGTCAACCACTTCCCGGGATTCAGGATCCCGTCCGGGTCGAAGACCCGTTTGATCCCTTCAAGGACCGAGAGCCCCGTCGTTCCGACCTCAAGCGGGAGGTAGGGTGCCTTGAGCACGCCGATCCCGTGTTCCCCGCTGATCGTTCCCCCCAACTCGTGCGCAAGGTGTAGGAGTTCGGACCGAATCGCCTCGGCGGTCGACGTCGTCGGGTCGATAATAAAATTGGGATGCAAGCTGCCTTCGCCGAGATGCCCATAGTTGAATACCGCGACGCCTGACCGTGAAGCGATCGCCTCGATCCCGCGGAGCAACGCATCCACCGACCCGATCGGGACCGCCACATCCTCCCGGATCCGGCTGCCCCATCGTCGATCGAACGCGACTCCGCTCTGACCCCGCAGCGACCACAGCTCGTCCGCGTCCGGGTAAACGGTCGGATCGTCGCGGATCCCGAGCCCGTGAAGCTCGGCCGACAGTAGCTCAAGCTGCCGTTCCTCCTCTCGTTCGTCCGGGCTTTCTAGCTCGAGCAAGAGGAGCGCCTGCTCTCCCGAAATTCGGCTGCCCGGTTCGCTGGACAGCTGACGAGCCGACCCTGCGTCCAAATACTCCAGCGCGGAGATTCCCGGGACCTTGCACGTCGCAAAGCGTGCGGCAATGTTGCCGGGGGATGATTCGCCGGACAGCGGTACGACCAGACCCATCCGATGCGCCGGAAGCGGGGCGACCTCCAACGCCAACTCGGTCAAGATCGCCAATGTTCCTTCGCTTCCGATAAGCAATTGCAACAGATCCGGTCCGGTCGAGCGCTTCGATGCTCGATTCCCTACAGTAATCGGCTCCCCCGTTCCGAGGACCGCCTCGAGGGCCCGAACCCACTTCCGCGTGGATCCGTACTTGAACGAGCGGGGACCCGATGCATTCGTCGCGACGTTGCCGCCAAGCGTCGACTGGTTCCAAGAGCCGGGATTCGGGGGATAGAAGAGGCCGTGCGGCTGCAGCCAGCGCTGCAGGTCCCGGTTGATCACCCCCGGCGCCACGCGTACCGTGCGTTCTTCGAGCGTCAGCTGCTTGATGGTATTCCACCCCGAGAGATCGAGGACCACTCCCCCGGGTACGGGGACTGATTCCCCGTCCAACGAGGTCCCAGATCCCCTTACGACCAAGGGGATTCGATGGCGGCGCGCCCATCGAACGACCCGTTGGACATCCGCCACGTCTTCGGGAAGTACGGAGGCGATTGGAGTGACGCGGAGATGCGAGACGTCGCCCCGGTAACGTCCCAGCGACTCGGGCTGATCGACCAGCGATCCTTGCAACTCGTGACGCAGCTCCGCGAGCGCCGAATTTTCGTCCATCGACGCATCAGGAAGGCGGCCGCCGCTTACCGATTTCGTTGTCATCGTCACGCGACCGAATTTCGCGATCTCCGGGACGCGAAGGAGGGCGGCGTCGCCCCTTCCGGCCCGCCGGGCGCCCATGGAGGGGCATCGTTCAACATTCAAGGGGGGTGGGAAACTATATAGTCCGCTCTGCTTTCTCCGTATTTGGCCTCGGGTACCGGTGGCGGCGTCTCTGGTGGCACCGTCCAAGAGACCAAGGACCGCCCCACCGGTGCCTTCCCTTCCAAATCTCTTCCTTTGGGGCGATAGATTCTTCTGCATATTTGCTCGCATCGACCCCGATGGGTCTCTTCTGGAGAGTTTCCGAATCTGACCGCGATCACGCGATCCTCGCCGTGCGCTCGCTGCACTCCTCGAGCGTCGCCGGCGTCGCGGCCGCGCTATCCTGGTCCGAGCGCCGGACGGAGCGCGTCCTGAACGAGGTCGCCACCCGAAATCCGAACCGCATCGCCTATGATCGATTGGCCGGTCAAGTGCGCTGGGTGGACCCGGTGTCAGTTCTCCCTCCCGCGCCCGCAGCTCCCCCGCCTCCAGTGATTCGCGCGAGGGCCGTCGGCCCTCCTCCGTCCGCGCCGGAAACTCCGGTGAAATGGGGGGGATTGGGCAATCGTTGTCCCTCCTGCCACGTTCCCCTCTCCCCGACCGGTACTCCCGGCATCTGGGTGTGCGCCCACTGCGGAAAGCTCTCGGGAGCGCCGGGCGCGTCGCAAGCAGCTCCGCCCAAAGAGGAAGCTTCGCGACCCGCCGAACCCCCGACCATGGTAACCTCGGCGGTCACCGATCGCCGGAGTCAGGAGATGTTCGCTGCCTGGGTCACGTCGCAGCCGATCCCCTGTCCGAAGTGTCACACGCCGTTGCGCCACCGGGGGGTCGGGGAGTACGCCTGCCCCTCCTGTGGACAACACGTACGGTTCCCGCGTGAAGGAAGCTTAGCGGGGCCGCCCACGCCTCCTCCGTTGGCGTAAGACCGGATAATCCCCTCAGAACGCTACCCGCTGGCGTACCCGGGCCACGAGACGACCGTCGGCGATGCCCGCCGCCACGAGCTCGATGTCCGGCGCGGGAGACCGATCCGCCGTCCAGGGAGGAACCTCTTCTCGAAGGCTACGCAAGGCCGCTTCGGATCCCAACCCCCCGGCGCGGGGGCGACGGTACTCGAGCGCTTGGCCCGCGACGAGCCATTCGATCGCCACCACCTTCTGCGCGTTGGTGATCGCTCGTCGGAGCTTGGCCCCTGCCCATGGTCCCATGCTGACAAAATCTTCCTGGTCCGCTGAGGTGGGGAGGCTCGAGGCGCTTGCGGGATGGACGAGGGTAGAATTCTCGTTGACCAGGGCTGCGGCGAGATACTGTGGGATCATGAACCCGGAACTCAATCCGGGAGTCGGGGCGAGGAACGCCGGAAGCCCTCGATTGAGGCCGGGGTGGACCAAACGAGCGATCCGTCGTTCTGAGAAGGCGGCGACATATTGCACCGCCAACGCCAGCGTGTCGAGCGCGAACGCCAAATTCTCGCCATGAAAATTACCTCCGTTCAGAAAAACGTCGCCCTCGAACACGACGGGGTTATCGGTCACGGCGTTGAGCTCGTGCGACGCGATGGACTCGGCCATCCCGAGCGCGATCTCCACGGCTGCGAGCACTTGGGGGATGCAGCGGAGGGTATACGGATCCTGGCCGACGTATTCGGACCGCGTGATCGCGAGGGAACTGCCCTCAAGGAGCGCCCGCATCGCAGCCGCCACCTTCCGTTGCTCCGCCAAGTTGCGGAGCGCTCCCAACCGATCATCGAGCGATTCCAGGTTGCCGAAGAGCGCGTCGAAAGAGAGGGACGCAGCGACCTCGGCCGCTGCGAGCAGACCGCGCACATCGGCGACCGCCAGTGCGAGGTACGATCCCATTAGCGACGTGCCGTTGATCAGCGCGACGCCTTCCTTCGCAGCGAGCTCGATCGGCCGCAGTCCTTCTCGCTCCAGCACCGTCAGAGCGTCTTCCCGCTCTCCGGTCGGGGCGACAAACGCGCCTTCTCCGATGAGCGCCAGACCCAGGTGCGCGAGCGGCGCGAGGTCGCCCGACGCCCCGACGGAGCCCTGCTCGGGAATCCACGGAACGAGCCGGCGATTCAGCAGTTCTACGAGCAGATCAACGAATTCGGGGCGAACGCCCGAATGGCCCCGAGCGAGCGAGTTGATCCTCAGTAAGAGCATGCCCCGGACCACTTCGGCGGACAACGCGGGGCCGACGCCGCTCGCGTGACTGCGCACGAGACTCAACTGGAGTTCGCGCGCTTGATGGGGCGGGATCACTTGGTCGGAGAGCTTGCCGAATCCGGTCGTTACACCATAGATCGGCCGCCCGGCCTGAACGGCACGCTCCACGATCCGCCGGCTCGCCGCGATCGCGGTACGGCTCTCCAGCGTGAGGGAAACGCCGCAGCCGTCGCGCGTCACCGCGAGGAACTGGTCTAACGTCAGCGATTGGCCGTCAATCGGTAGGGTTTCGGTCATGGAATGGGTCGGTGGAGCCGTGACGGGGAATAACCGTTCCCCGACGCCCGCCTCAGGGGGTCGGGGAACGGGAGGAGACGCGGGACCTACGGAGGGATTGGGACGACCAGGTCGCCGCCGGATTTCTGGAGCGAGGGTTGGCGGTGGGTCTTCGCCCCCTTGGTCTGCCAGAAGAGTTCGGCGAATTCCTGGACCTGCTTCAACAGCTCTTGCGCATCGGCGAGATTCGTGCCCTGGCGTGTCTTCGACGCCTGCTTGAGAATCTTCCAGGCGAGATCGTGGATCTGGGGGTATTGCTTGGCATGATCCGGAGTGAAGTAATCCGCCCAAATGATGCGCACCTCGGACTTGACGCGCTCGGAGTGCGACTCCTTCACAACCGTGTATCGGGCGAGCTTCGAGACATAGGCGGTCCGGTCCTCGGGCTTGGCGTCCATTCCCGGGGGGGTGAGTTCGCCGATCAATTGGTCCATCCGCAGAACGGTGAGGGCGGAGATCTGCGCTTCGTGGGGGTCATAAATACCGCACGGAATATCGCAGTGGGCGAACACGGCCCGGGGGGGATGCACGGCGTCTAGGAGTCGTTCGGCGATTCCACGAGAGGAGGTTCCGGCGACCATGTTCCCGCGAGCCCCGCCAGTGGGATAAGGATGCCGGGAGCGGGGTCCGAAGCAGCTTCCCGAGCGCCCCTCGGCCACCGTGCGTGGCGATGGCTCTGGAAGAGCCAGCACGTGGTGGTGCACGACGGGAGCATGTCCCCGACGTTGGAACCGGGCGATCGGCTCCTCGTGGACGATCGGGTGTACCTCACCCGACCGCCCCGGCCAGGAGAGATCGTGGTGCTGGTCGATCCACAAGAACCGGAACGTTGGCTCATCAAGCGGGTCGCGGGCGTGGGGCCGACCCGCCTGTGGAGGACACTCGACGGAGTGGTCGAAGGGAGCGTTGCCCCCAATGGGACGAGGGAGGCTCCTGCCGAGGCCGTTGAGGCGATTGACGTTCCACCGGCCTTCGTTTACGTCACAGGGGATGCATTAGAGTCCTCACGGGACAGTCGACAGTTCGGCGCCGTCCCTCTCGGCAACCTGGTGGGTCGGGCCTACCGGTGTTATACCCCACGTGAGCGGCAACGCGACCTCTGAACCCCGGCACGGGACGGAGGGGAAATGCTTAAGCGATGTGGCATTTCCACACATCGATGGTTGCCCAGGCTGTTGCTATCGTCGTCGCGATCGTGGCGGCGGTCGCCGGCGTTGGAATCGGATTTTACGCAGGTTACGAGTATCGGTGCTCGCCGGCCTCGAGTCCGGCTGCGATCTCGAACTCAACTCTCTCCATCCTCGGAGCCGGAACGCTCGCCAATCTCTTCCCGCAGCTCGCCAACCTGCTCGTCAACGAGACGCCGGGCATTAGTGCGCCCCTAGCAGCGCAAACGTACGAGGGGTCGATCGATATCACCACGGCGATCACGACCCTGCACGCCACTACCGACGTCGCGGCGGTTGCGGACTTCCGGCTCATCCCGCAGGACCTCGAACCGACCTACGCGAATTTCGAAGTCGTTTTCGGAGCCACGTCCGAGGTACTCGCGTACGACGCTAGTCTGCCGGCGTTCGCTGGGATCAACTCCTCGAATTGGGCCGACAAGCTGGTCGCGGACGTCTCCACACCGAACAACGCGCCCTTCGGAGTGTGGAACGCCTCGACCGACCCGAACGGATTCAACGAGATCTTTAGTCTAGAACTGCAGGGACTCTTCGAAAACGACAGCACATCCGCTTTCTACAGTCACTTTTACAACGGGGCCGTGGGCGGTCTCGCGGTTCCGAACCCGACCACCACGCGGATCGAGCACGAATCGCAAGCGGCGCTCCTCCTGAACACGGGCGTTGTGTCCGCAGTCATCACGTATCGCTCCTTTGCGGTGACAAACCACCTCTCCTACGTGTCGTTCGACCCGATCGTCGGACTGTCCGCCAACAATTCGACGGCACTGGCCGACTACACCAAGGTTTCGACCTCCATCATAGGATCGTCGGGCGCCGTTACCCCGGTGGCCGCCGCTCCCGTGCTCTTCGCCATCACCGTTCCACTGAACGCACCGAATCCCGCGCTCGGGGAGGCGTTTGTTCATCTTCTCTTGTCTCCCCAAGGCTCCGCGATCATCTCGGAAGGAGGAGCGTTCACCCCGATCTTCCCAGGCTGGTCTGACCGGGTTGGTTCGATACCATCCATCCTAGCGCCGGACGTCGTACCGCTTCCGAGTTGGGCAACTCACGATCTCACGTGAGCGACGGAGCAGGGGAACCGGGCGCCCCGGTCACCCGACGTCGCTGGCGAACGGGACCCTACTGGTTGGCCCTTCAACTGGTTCTCTCGGGCTCGCTCCTCATTCTCTTCCTCCTCCCCATACTCGCGCTCTTCACGTACGCTCCCGTTTCCGAGATCATCCAAGAATGGTCGAATCCCGCGGTACGCGAGGCCCTCTGGCTGACGTTGTTTGCCTCGGGTATCGCGGTCCTCGCCGCCGTCGTGTTCGGCATTCCGCTCGGCTATCTCCTCGCGCGGCGCAAGTTCCCGGGCCGGAGCGTCGTCGAGGCGTTCGTGGCGCTCCCGGTCGTGATTCCGCACCTCATGGTCGGCCTCGGTCTGTTCCTCCTCGTGATCCCCGGGACGCCGTTGTACCGATGGACGCAGGCGCTCGGCTTCCCGGTCTACGACACGATCTGGGGCGTCGTGCTCGTGATGGTGTTCGTGAGCGCCCCCTACACCGTTCTGGCGAGTGAGCTCTCGTTCCGGGCCGTGGATGGCCGCGTGCTGGAGGCGGCGCGGTCGCTCGGGGCGGGGAGCGCGACCGCGTTCTTGACCGTCACCTTCCCGCTGGCGCTTCGCGGCATTGTGGCCGGGCTGTTGCTCTCCTGGGCCCGGGCGGTGAGCGAAATCGGTGGGCTGCTGATCCTCGCGTACACGGTGTATCCCGGCGGGGTCTACAATGGTCCCGTCACCTCGACGATTTCCGTGTACGTGTACGATCTGTTCCAAGGCGGCGATCTGGCTGGAGCCGCCGCCGTGAGTTCGCTCTTTCTGTTGATCGCGTTCGTGCTTTTCGTAGGAGTGCGCCTCGGCGAGCGGTCCGGATGGCTCCCCTGGCGCCGAGGGGAGCTCGCGCCATGAGTCGGTGGGTCGCCGACGAACTCGAGGCCCGCCTCGACGGATTCCGCTTGGGTCCTGTGAATTTCGATATTGGGCCGGGGAAAGCTGTCGTGGTCCTGGGGCCTTCGGGGGCCGGAAAGACGACTCTCCTCCGTACCCTCGCCGGATTTCTTCCCGCGCGCCAGGGCCGCTTCCTACGCGACGGTGAGGAGATCACTCGCTGGCTTCCCGAGGAGCGGCGACTCGGATATGTGCCGCAAGGTCTCGGGCTCTTTCCCCATCGGACGGTCGCGCGCAACATCCGCTACCCGATGGAGCTACGCGAAGGAAGAGACGCGGAGAGCCGTACTCACGCGCTCCTCGAACGCTTTCACCTGACGGCGCTCGCGCACCGGTATCCCGCGCGCTTGAGCGGAGGGGAGCAACAGCGCGTCGCCCTTGCTCGCGCCTTGGCTGCCGAACCGGAACTGATCCTATGGGACGAGCCGTGGCAGGCGCTCGACGTCCTCGCGCGGCACGAGCTCGGCGAGATCCTCCACGACCTGCGCGAGGTCGAACGTATCCCCGTGATCGTCGTGACGCACGACCCGGCGCTGGCCTTCTCGGTCGCGGATTCCTTTGTCGTGCTGGAGGCCGGTCGGAGCCGAGCTCCTTGCGACGCGGCGGCCTTGTTGCATGCCCCCACCGATGCGTTCGTGGCTCGATTCGTAGGGTTTGAGAACGTCTTCGAACGGCACGCCCTCGAGGCCTCTCCTTCGGCCTCGCTCGCCGCGTGGTTGCTCGCTCGCGCTGGGCCGGGGGGGATCGCGTTCTCCACTCCGGGACTATCGAACGCGTCCGCGTCAGGGAGCAGTCGGGAAGGAACGGTCCGCAGCGCGCGCCCCGGCCCATATGGGATCACCATCGAGGTCTTGAGCGACGGCCTCCTCGTGACCCTCCGGATGCCGCCTCCCCTCTCGACGCCGTTGCCAGCGTTGGGCCAACGGGTTCGCTTTGCGATCGACCCGACTGCCGTATTCGCTCTCGCGGGAACTTCGCCGCCTAACTCGGAGGCACGGTGACCGAACGTCCAAGTTCGGTAACCTCGATCGATGTGGCGCTCCTGCGCGCGCTCGCACGGGAGCGCTCCGTTGTGGCCGCGAGCCGCCGTGTCGGAATCAGTCGGGATCGGGCCACGTACCGTCTCGCCCGGCTCCGCCGCGCGTTCGGCCGGCCGGTCGTCACGGGCATGCGCGGCGGCCGGGGCCACGGCGGCACTCGGCTGACCCCGCTCGGGGATCGGATCGTCCGAGGCGGATTCGATTCCATCGAATTGCTCAACTCGCGTCCCGTGACGCCGCTCTCCCAGCCGAACCGGTTGGATGGCATCTACCATCGCTCGACCGCGCCCGAGGTGTGGGTTGACCCGCGCTTGCACCTCCGCGTGGCGTTCGACGCGGAGGAACGCGAACCAGTGTCGGTGCTGTTGGACCCGGAAGCGATCCTGGTGGCCCGCCGGCGATTCCCCTCGAGCGCGCGCAACGTGCTCGCCGGACGGGTCGAAGCGGTACGCGGCGACGCGGACCCGCTTGGCCGCACCCTTCTGGTGCGCGTGGGAGCCGCGCGACTGCGCGTTGCCGTGACGGAGGAGCCCATCCGCCAATTGCACCTACGTCGCGGCGCGCGGGTTTGGTTGTTCGTCAAGGCCACGGCGTTGCGACGCGTCGGGCGAAGCCGTCGCGTTACTCGCGAATCCCTTCCCCGGTAAGCGAAAACACGGCCTCGCCTTCCGGGAGGTTGGGCGAGTCGATCAATCGCGCAATCCGCTTCGGCGGCTTCGACTTACGCAGGTAGATTCGGTACGTGGCGGCGTGGGCTACGATGTTCCCGCCGATCGGCCGGGTCGGATCACCGAAGAGAATGTCGGGTCGCGAAGATACTTGGTTCGTCACGACGATCGCCGCGTTGTAGGTGTCTCCGAACTTGAGGAGCTCGTGGAGATGCTTGTTCAGGAGTTGCTGGCGCGGCGCCAACTCCCCCCGGCCGGGATACTCGGAACGGAAGTGGGCGGTGAGCGAATCTACGACGATGAGTCGGATCGGGAGATCGCGGGCCAGCTCTTGCGCCTTCGTCACGAGTAACATTTGGTGATTCGAATTGAACGCCCGCGCGATGTGGATCTTCGTCAGCGCCTCGTTCGGGTCGATCCCGACCCCCTTCGCCATATCGACGATCCGTTCGGGGCGGAATGTGCTCTCGGTGTCGATGTACACGACCTCGCCGTTCAGACCCCCTTGCTCGGGGGGGAGTTGAATATCGACCGCGATCTGATGCGCGAGCTGGGTTTTCCCGGTCCCGAACTCTCCTGCGAATTCAGTGATCGCCTGGGTTTCCACGCCGCCCCCGAGCAATTCGTCCAGCGCCTTCGAATTGGTCGTGATCCGGCCGAGCCGTTTGCGCCGTTCCAGGAGGATCGTGCCACTCTCGAAACTCCCGACGTCGGCTTGGCGACGCGCCTCGTTAATGATCTTGAGGGCGACCGCGGTCCCGATCTCGGCCGCCTCTGCGACATCGGCCGGCGATGCGACTGCCAATTCCATGAGGTCAGTGAATCCCGCGTCCCGCAGCTTATCGGCGGTGGTGGCGCCCACGCCGGGAAGATCCTCGAGGGCGACCTCCTTGGGCTCGGGCCGAGTTTCGGGCGAGCCAGCTGCACGGGCGACGGATTTTTGGACCACGTCCCGAAAAGCGAGCCGGCGCTGATAAGCGTGTGGGAGAGGTCGTGAAACACTGAACGCTGGTCGTGGGTCGGCGGCGGCGGTGCGAGGTTATCGCGCCCGCGGTGATCCGGACGGAACGAACGGTTCGCCCGTCAGGCGCTGGTAGACTGTGGTGTAGAGACGGCTCACCTCGTCCACTACCAACGGGGGCAGCGGTGGGATCGGCGGTTCCGTTCCGCCCGCCTGACGCACCTTTTGCAACTGGTCGTAATAGCCCGTGCTCCGGTAATGTTGCCGGACGAACTCCTTAGAGAAATCCACCTGGCGCCCTCGAGCGAACGCATCCTTGTCCCAGAATCGATCCTCGTCCGCCGTGCCGAAGGTGTCGACCACCATCAGATTGCCGTCCGAATCGATCCCGAACTCCTTTTTCCCATCCACGTGCAAGAGGCCCCGCGGCTCGATCTCCCGCTCCATCGCGGCGTCGATCTTGAGGATCGTATCGCGGATAGCGTTCATTTGCGACTGGTCAAGTACGGCGAGCGAGCGAGCCTCTTCCATGGTCAGTAAGCGGTCAATCGGTTCGAGCTTGGTCGTCACTTCGAAATGCGGCTCGGGGAGCTTGTCGGCATACTGAACCTGTTTACCGGCCGGGAACCCGAGCTCCTCGGAACGGATCTTGCCCGATTTCACTCGGTCCCACATCGACCCGGCGACATAGTACCGCACGATCAGTTCCAGCGGGACGAGATAGTTCTTCGGATGCGGTCCGAGCGTGCGGGGGGTCGGAACGACCTGCACGCGTCGCACTCGCATCGAGGTGGGCCCGGATAACCCCAGAAAATGGTGGGGGATCTTCAGCTTGGAGCAGAGACGAAACCAGTGCGCCGCCGTCAGATTGAGCGTTTCGCCCTTGTGCGGGATCTCGCTCGGGATGTGCTTGTCAAAGACCGAGATATCATTCGTGAAGCGGAACTCGAGCTCCGTCGAGGAGACCTCGTAGACCTCCTTGACCTTCCCGCGACGTAGATACTGAGGCGCCGCGGTCTTGGCCGTCGCGCCGGCGGGGTTTTTCGTCATAGCGCCCCGAGCACCGACCCCTTGGATAAGCTCGACGCTGGGCGGAGGCCTTGGTCGGTCCCCTCGTTCTCACAGGGAACGGGCAAGGAGGGCGGTGATCGGACGGAACCCGTACTTGGAATAGAATCGGGACGCGATCTCGTTCTGACTCGGAAATTCCGCGGTCACGATACCCGCTCCCTTCTCCTTGAGTCGGGCCGACGTTTCCCGGAGCAGGTACTCTCCCACTCCGTGTCGCCGGTAGAGGGGGAGGAGATACATCTCGAGAATGACCCCTTCCTTTTCTGGCGTGTAGAAGAGTCGCTCGCGCACGCCCGCTCGGACAATCCCGACGACGCGGTCCTTGTCGGCCCCCACTCCTTCGGCGGCGAGGATCACCGCCTTCGGGTCGCGGATCTCGGTGCGAAGGATTTCGATCGCCCGCTCCTCCGCATCGGGGCGAACTTTGAGGAGTGGATCGAACTCCTCGTTGAGACGCTTCAAGCGCAGGAGCAGACCTGCCAGCGCCGACACGTCTGCTTCTGTCGCGGGACGAATGTGGACGGGGGTGGTGTCCGGCTCGATCGGCATGCTCACTGCCTTCTTTGGGCTGGATCCGTCCTTGCTCATCGTTTTCCCTTTTTCCTTTTGACTTCGTCCGGCATGGGGAGCGTGAGACCCGACCGAGCGCGCATTTCCACGATGCGCTTGGTGCGACCCATGAGGTCGTGGGCGCGAGCATAGAATTCCTCGTGCGAGAGACGCCGTCGCGCAACGCCCAACCGGACGGCCGCAGATCCCACAGCCGCGGCGACATGGGGGAACACGTCCAGTTCGTCCATCGTAGGGAGCAGGTGTTGGGGGGTCAATCCCTTATCCTTGGCGTGCGACGCCAAGGCGCGAGCCGCAGCGAGCACCACGCCATCGGGGATAGAACGCGCTCGCGCGTCTAGGATGCCCCGGAACACGCCGGGGAAAATCAACGAATTGTTGACTTGATTGGGAAAGTCGCTGCGCCCCGTCGCCACGATCGCCGCCCCCGCTTCGTGGGCTACCGCCGGCCAGATCTCTGGGACCGGGTTGGCCAGGGCGAACACGATCGGGGACGGGGCCATCGCCCGAATGTCGGCCGGCTTCACGGTATCGGGCTCCGGCGTCGACGCCGCGAGCAGCACATCGGCGCCGGTGATCGCCTCCCGAAGACCTCCCTCGCGGCCGCCGCCATCTGTCTCGAGGGCGACGCGGTACTTCCAAGGATTGCGCACCATCAGTTCGTCGATATCGTCTCGTTCCCCATGGAGAATGCCCACGCTATCCACCAACGACATTCGTTTGGGGTCGTGTCCGAGTGCGATCAACAACCGCGCGGTGGCGATGTTCGCCGCCCCCGCACCGAGGAGGACCGTTCGGCAGTCGCGGACGTCCCGCTGCGTGAGCGCGAGCGCGTTGATCAGACCCGCCACCGTCGCCGCGGCAGTACCCAGTTGATCGTCGTGCCAGATCGGGATCGAAAGGCGCTTCTGAAGCTCCTCGAGCACATGGAAGCACTTGGGGGATGCGATATCTTCGAGATTGATCCCACCCACCGCGGGGGCGATGCGCGCGACGGTTTCGATGAGCGCGGCGGGATCTTGCACGTCGAGCGGCAGTGGTATCGCATCGACGCCTCCGAGGTACTTGAAAAGTAGCGCCTTCCCTTCCATCACCGGTAGGGCCGCTTGGGGCCCGATGTTCCCGAGTCCCAGGACACGGCTGCCGTCGGTGACGATCGCGATGGTGTTCCACCGGCCCGTGAGGTCGAACGACGTCTCGGGATCGGCCACTATTGCGCGACAGACCTCGGCGATCCCCGGGGTGTACCAGAGACTGAAATCCGCCAGACTACGGACCGGCACTTTCGGTACCGTCTCGATCTTCCCGTGATAGTAGCGAGCGAGTTCCAAGGCCCGTCGGTTCAAGTAATCGGTTTGTTCGACTCCTTCCTGGGATGATTCGCTCGGGGTCGCTCGTCCGCGGCGACGCGAATCGGTCCCGGAGTCCTGGGGCGGCGTGGCGGCCTGGACCATGTCCGGCGCTCGAGCCCTCCCGGCTCTATTAACGCTTTTCTAGAGACGTAACACGGGTTCGTCAGATGACGATATTTTCGCCGGCTCACAACGCGTGGGTTCTAGCGGGATCGTTCAGTCGAATCACCGCCCCCGGCAGCGGGTCTGGCGCCGGTCGATGAATACATACCCTTCCCGGTGCTCGTTTAAAACGGACCGATGGAGCAAGCTGGTACGTCACCGCCGCATCCGTACGTCCGCCCACCGCGCCCCGGGGCGGTGCCGCTCATCTCCCCTCTCGAACTCCGAGCGGCGCTCGCGTCAGACCATCCGCCCATGATCCTGGACGTTCGCTCCAACAGTGAACGATTGCTTGCTCATTTTCCGGGCGACGTGCATCTGCCGTTACACGACCTTCCGCGGCGCCATGCCGAGCTGTCGCAGGATCGTCCGACCGTCGTGTACGATCAGTTCGGGTCCCAAGCGCGACGCGCCGCTGAATTTCTGATCGCCCAGGGGCATCCCAATGCGGCTGCGCTCGAAGGCGGCATCGACGAATACGCTCGCGTCGCCGATCCTACGATTCCCCGATACAATCCTCATACCACCGAGGGCGGACTAGTGCTGCAACCATTCCCGAGAATGGATTCTGGGTGCTTGGCCTATCTGGTGGCCGACCCCTTCTCGCGGACTGCGGTGCTGATCGACCCCGGCCTCAATGTCGAGCCGTATATGGCCGCGTTGAAGGCCGCGCGCTGGCAATTGTCCGCGATCGTCGAGACCCACACGCATGCCGATCACCTTGCGGGTCACGCGGCGCTGCACCTCGCAACGGACGCGCCGATCTTTGTCAGCCGACGCTCCCCGGCGCAGTATCCGCATCGGTCGCTCGCCGACGGGGATTCGGTCTCGTTCGGAGGGGACGAACTGGTCGTTCTTGAAACGCCCGGCCATACCCGAGATCATGTGACGCTGCGCCTGCGGGACAAGGTGTTCACGGGAGATACCCTGCTGATCGGCGGATGCGGTCGAACCGACCTTGGCGATGGTTCGCCGGAGTTGCTGTGGGAAAGTTTGACGGAAAAGTTGCTTCCGCTCCCGGCCGATACCGAGGTGTATCCGGCGCATTTCGGAAAGCGGCACGCGCTGATCGAACGAACCGTTTCTTCGATCGGGTTCGAACGCGCGACGAATGAAGCGCTCAACCAAGGAACGCGGGACGCATTTCTCCGTTACATGACCGAGGGCTGGCCCCCGAAGCCGGTGGATTTCGATACGATCGTTCGGGCCAATCTCGAAGGGTAGTTTCGCGTCGCTTGTCTCGCACGTAATCGATTTTACCCCGCCGTAGCGAGCCTCGGTCACGACAGCGTTAAGCCCGATTTTCCCTACGCCGCGCCCATCATGATCGTACGGACCGGCCTGACGGGTCCCTTTCCGCGGAGCGAAGCGCTCGTCGCGGCGACTCGAGATCTCGACCGCGGGCGGACGACGGCGGAGGCCGTCGACGAGCAGTTCCTCCACGCCGAACGCGAGGTCCGGGACCTCGAAGAGCGACTCGGGCTGGACGTCATGACGGCCGGTTATCTACGATGGCCCGACCTCTTCCGCCCGATCGCGGAAACGTGGGACGGTTTCACCGTCGGTCCCTTGACTCGCTGGTTCGAGACCAACACCTTCTACCGGCAACCGATCTTGAATGCTCCGCCGCAACGACGGCCGGGCGCACTCGTCGGCCGTCTACCGGCCGCGCTCAAGGAAGTGCCGGTCAATCGGGTGAAGGTGATTTTGCCCGGACCGTATACGTTCGCAGGGCTCCTCGACAACCGCTCCGGGGAGACTACCGAGGCGCTCATCCATCGGCTCGGGCGATTGCTCACCGAAGAGCTTCGCGAGCTCCGGGCCCTGGGCTACGCAACGTTTCACTTTCAAGAACCCCTGCTCGCCGTCGAACCGCCGGAAGGACCACGGGCCGAGGCGATCATCGCGGCCTACCGTTCGATCGCGCCGGCGGCGAACGGCGGAACGACCCTCGTTTGGACATACTTCGGCGACGGCGGACCGATCTTCCCCCTTCTGCGACGACTGCCGGTTTCCGTCATCGGGATCGACCTGGCCGAAACCGATTGGGAACAGCTCCCGGACACTCCGAGCTCGCAAGGCCTGGGACTCGGTTGCATCGACCCCCGCACCACGCTCGTCGAAGAGGCTGGCGAAGTGGCTCGAATCGCACGAGCGCTCTCGGACCGCCTCCGCCCCCCCGTCCTCTGGTTAGGCCCCGGCGGTCCGCTCGACCTCCTACCGTGGGAACCGGCCACGCGAAAGCTGCATCTCCTCGCCGCCGCCCGGCAAGCCTTGACCCTCTCCGATGGAGGAGCCCGATGAGCCGACCGCTGTTTCCGACCCAAGAGATCGGAAGTCTGATGAAACCTCGGTGGCAGATCCTGGGTCAGCGCGGCGAACCCATTGACGAGCGCGCGCGCGAGGAGTTCGCGCAATGGGAGGCGCGGTTGCACTTTGCGCAGGAATCCCCGGAAGTGGCCGCCCACTTGCTTGCGGGCTCCAGCCGGGCCGACCCCCCGGATGCGGTCCGAGACTTGGGCGCCCTCTTCGCGCTCCGGTTCTTTGAATCCGCCGGACTGGACCGAGTGTACGATGGCGAAGCACGTCGCATCGAGATGTACGAGTATCCAATCCGGCAGATGCACGGTTTCCAGTTCTATGGGCACGTGCGCTCGTTCGACAACAAGTACTATCTCAAAGCGGCCGGCACCGGCGAGGTGCGCCTCGATCGGCCGTATCACGTCGATGAGTTCGAGTTCGTGCGACAGCATGCCCACGGCGAGCCCAAGCTGCCGGTCACCGGACCCTACACGTTGGCCGATTGGTCCTACAACGAATACTATCTCGGCCGGCAACCCGGGTGGAAGGGACGGGCGGCCCGACGGGCGGCCCAGCGCGAGTTCGTCGTCGCGATCGCCCGCCATGCCATTCGGCCCACGCTCCAAGCGCTGATCGACCATGGATGCCGCGTCATCCAAATCGACGAGCCGGCCGCCGGGACGCACCCGGACGAAGCCGACCTGGTTGCCGAAGGGTTCAACGCCGCCACGGAGGGTCTGGACGCGGAATTCACGATGCACATCTGCTTCTCGCGGTATCGAGACCTCTTCCCCGCGTTGCTCGAGGCCAAACGCGTGACCCAGTGGGCCTGGGAGTTTGCGAACCGGGACACCGATGGCCGAGATGGCTACCAGCTGCTCGAGCTGTTCAACGAATACGGGGACACCCGGGAGATCGGGCTCGGCGTGCTCGACGTGCATAGGGACGATGTCGAATCTCCCGAGAAGGTCGCGGATCGGATCCGTCGCGCGGTGAAAATCTTGGGCGACCCAGCCCGCCTGTGGATCAACCCGGATTGTGGACTCCGCACGCGCAGCCTCCCGATCGCGTACCAAAAGCTGACCAACATGGTCGCCGGCGCGTCGATCGTCCGGCGCGAGTTCGGGACCGCCTGAGACCCGCCGTCACGTCGGAGATCGGGTCAAAACCTCGGCCCCCCCGGGCCCGACCCGAACCGTATGCTCGGCCTGCGCCACGATGCCCCCTCCGCGTTCCAAGAAGATCGGGTAGCTCTGCAACCGACGACGGAATCGGCGGAGGGCGGCTTGGTCCGCGGTCACCGGGACCCAACGACTCGTGAACGGCAAGGTACGGAAGCGGGCGAAGAGCGCGGCGAGCACCGGGTCGGAGGGTCCCGGGTTCTCGCGGAACCGGAGAATGTTCCCGAACGGACCGTCCTCGATCGAGCCGCGCCCGTTGGTTGCGAAGGGCTCGATTGCCACAAATTCCCCTTCTTCGAGGTGTTGTCCACTTCGGCCACCGACGTTCGGAATCGATTTCCCGGCATGGAGCAGGTAGCGCTGGATCGTGTGCCCGGTCAAATCCTCGATCGGTTTCAGGCCGCGGGCATGGATCGCTTCCTCAATCGCGACCGAAACCTCCTCGACGGGAACCCCCGGTCGTACCCGTGCGATGCCGGCCTCGACGGCTTCTTTCACGGCACGGATCATATTCTCATGTCGCCGCGAGGTGCCGACCTCGACCGTGACTGCCGTATCCGCGATGGCCCCGTCGAGGTGAGCGCCCACGTCCACCTTGACGAGATCTCCCTCGACGAAACGCACGTTGTCTTCGGGCGAGGGGGTGTAGTGGGCCGCTTCGACGTTCCGGGAAAGGTTGGCCGGGAACGCTGGCTGTGCGCCCTGGGCCCGGATATACCCCTCGATCGCTTCGGCGACATCTTTGCGAAGCGCCCCGACCTTGATCTGGATGGCCCCGAGGTCTCGGGCCTCCGCGGCGATTCGCCCGGCCTCGCGCCAGCGAGCCAGTTCGTCTGCCGATTCGGTCGTCGTGCTCACTTCCGTGGATGGAGAATCGGCACGTCGCGGGTGAGATTGATGATCGTGGAAGGGTGACCCACGGGAGCCGGAGGAGCCGCGAGATAGACTCGTACGGCCTTCCCGAAAACCGCCCGGGCGCGCGCGATGGAGGGACTGGGAGGTTCCCCATGTTGATTGGCCGAAGTACACGTGATCGGTCCGACGAGTTGGGCCAGCGCGCGCGCCACTGGATGGTCCGGGATTCGAATGCCGAGGGTCCTTCCGCTTCCGAGGACCGCCTCTGGAAATTCGCGTTGGGCCCGGGCGGAGGCATGGGCCACGATCGTCCAGGGTCCTGGAAGATGCGTTCGGATCCAGCTCCGCGCCGGGGCGTTCAAATCGGCCCACGTCTCGATCTCTTCGAAGGACGAGAGCGCCACGGAGATCGGCATTCCCTCTGGGCGGCCCTTCGCGGCCGTCAGGCGAGCGATCGCCGCGGCGGAGCGGGCGTTGGCCCCCAACCCCCAGAGCGTATCGGTCGGATAGACGACGAGCGCGCCGGCGCGCAGCGCGCGGGCAGCCGTGGCGACCTGAGGATCCATTCCGCTAGGCGAACTCCTCGCCGATCCGGGTGTACGCGTGGAACTCTCCGGGCGTGAAGAAGAGCGCGAGCTCGCGTTCGGCAGACGCCGGGGAATCGGAGGCGTGAATCAGATTCGGCGTGACGGCGAGGGCCAGGTCCCCTCGGATCGTGCCGGGGGCGGCGGTCTGCGGGTTCGTCGCCCCGATCATGAGACGCACGACGGAAATCGCCGAGCGGCCTTCGAGAGCGAGCGCAAGGACCGGCCCGGAAGTGATGTGTTGGACCAGGCCGGGGTAGAACAGTTTACCGTGATGCTCGGCATAATGGCTCTGCGCCATCTCGGGCGACACTTGCAGCAGGCGGGCGGCAATGATCTTGAGCCCCTTGCGCTCGAACCGGGCGACGAGCTCCCCCGTCAGCCCACGCTTCACTGCGTCGGGCTTGAGGACGACCAAGGTTCTCTCGAGATTCCCCTCCGCCATAGCCGCGGCGAACTCGGTCGCCGTCAAAAGCTTTCGGCCGCTCGCACGTTCCGGCGAGGCGGAGCGAGCGGGCTAATCAACCCCACCGGATTTGCTGCGGGTACCTGTGTCGCGTCGCCCGGGACCGAAACGCACCGTCCACGAGTTAGTGGCCGGATTCGGCGCTGTGGCAGCGGCCTACGAACGGAGTCGACCCGAGTATCCGGCCGCGGCATTCGCCCTCTTGCGGCATCAATTCGACCTTGAGCGGGGGACGACCGTCATCGATCTCGCCGCGGGTACCGGGAAGTTCACCCGGGGCTTGATCGGGACCGGAGCGGCAATCGTCGCGGTCGAGCCGACCGCGGGGATGCGACGCATGTTTCGCCGAGCCGTTCCGAGCCTCCCCATCCTGGACGGAAGGGCCGAAGCAATGCCCATTCCGGATGGGTTCGCGGATGCCGTGACAGTAGCTCAGGCGTTCCATTGGTTTCACGCTCCGCGCGCGCTCCAGGAGATCCATCGCGTCCTGCGTCCGGGGGGAGGGTTGGCGCTCGTATGGAACGAGCGGGATGAATCGGTCGACTGGATGCGGGAACTTTCCGAGCTGCTACAGCCCCTCCGACACCGGGCGCCCGGCTATCGGGGCGCCGACTGGCGAACGGCGTTTGCAAATCGGCGCTTGTTCACACCGTTACGACACCGTCGGTTCCGCCACTTCCAACGCCTCGATGTCGCAGGGGCGGTCGACCGAGTGCAATCGGTCAGCTTCGTGGCCATCGCTCCTCGTCCCGTCCAAGTACGGATTGCCCGATCGGTACGCTCCTTGCTCCGACAACATCCCGAGACCCGGGGCCGATCTGTGATCGATTTTCCGTATCGCACTGACGTCTACTGGTGTTTCCGGTCTCGCTAGAGGGGTGAGGAACCCCTCAAGCCGCGCGCAAGTCGCATCCGTTTCGCCACGAACACCCTCGGCACTTCCCGGGACTGGGCGTCCCACGCCCATCGTAGGGGCGACGCATCTCCGCGAGCAGGTCCAAAAGTTCCCCGCGGGTTGCCGCATCCCACGTCAAGCGGAACTCACCACCGTCCCCGTACCGAATGACACCGAACGGGGGCATGCGGCCAGTAGTTTCCTCGAGCAGGAGGCAATAACCAGCGACCTGAATCCGATGCGACCTTAGGGGCCCGGCTCGAGGAGTTGCGCGACTCTTGATCTCGATCGGAATGCAACGCCCATCGGGAAGCTGACGTACCTCGTCCGGCCGGCCCGACAGCCGATAGCGAACCGACTGAAGCGGCGCGTCTCGTCCCACTCCGAGGTCCGCACTCCGCAACTCCCCATACCGCTGGTGCTGGGTCCAGCGAAGCAGCGCCCAGGGGCCGAGCACGAGGCCCACCGAACCGAAACCGATCAAGGCCAAGGCCAGACCTTCGGCGCTTATCGGAGCCAGAGCCATCCGATCCCTCCGACGACGCATAAAGCGGCCGCGACAATCCCGGTGATGTACCATCCGAGCCGACGCTCCCGACGGACCTCCGCGCCAATTGCGCGTTTGTGATATCGGGTCCCGCGCACGGCGGATCGGGTCGCGCGACGCGTCCGACCCATGGACGGTGGATGCTCGCGATACCAGAGCGCCCGCGGGCAGAATGCATACTCGGCGAGGTCGCTCACCGTTACCCATGAGGTGGGCGCCGAGAGAGCCGGTGCGGATCGCATTCCGTACGTGGGTCGTCGTGACGGGACTTAGTCGTGCCGGTTCCACTGGGGCCTGGACGTCCGCTAACTTTCTGCGGTCGGCGGGGGCTTGGCGGGCTTCTTCGCCCGAGGTCGGGGCGTCGGCTTTGTGACAGCTGTCGCGGGGGCATCGGCCCCGTCTGTCGGGGTAGGCGCCGGAGATTCCGTTGCCGGACGACGCTTTCGCTCCGCTTTGGAGGGAACCGCTGGGCGCTCGGCGGCCGCCGCGCGCGCGGCTCGCGAAGCGAGGGCACTGCTCTGGTCCGCGGCGCGCTTGAGCGCGTGGGCGCGGGTCCATTTGAGTCGGTGGCCCACGCGGCCCAGATGCAACTGCTGCTTGCGGCACGACGACGAGCAGAAATGAAAGACGGTTCCGTCCCGTTTGATGAACATCGTTCCGGTCCCCGGTTCGATCTCGTTCGCGCAGAACGAGCACTGGCGTTTGACGACCATGGTTGCCGCCCTACCGGACCGAGAGCTTGCGGGCCTCGCGCGCAGTCTCCCGCAGAACCAGCACGTCGCCCAGGCGGATCGGGCCGGCGACGTTGCGCGTGATGATCTTTCCGCGGTCTCGGCCGGCCAGCACTCGGACCTTCACCTGCGTCGCCTCCCCGGCCATCCCCGTGCGGCCAATCAGTTCGACCACTTCCGCCGGCGACCCTTTTTCCTCGGCCATTCCTTTCGCCCCGATCCGCTGGGTGTTTCCGGCGTTACTTCTTCAAGGCGGCGAAGGATTGCGCGAGTTCATCGAGCAGGTTCTTGGCCTCCCCGGCTTCGACGACCGCCACCGATGCGGCTGACTTGGTGAGCCCGGCGGACTGACCGAGACGCTGTTTCTTCGGGACGTATAGGTACGGGATCCGCTTCTCTTCACAGAGCATCGGAACGTGGACCAGGATCTCCACCGGATCGACGTCCTCGGCCATTACGACGAGCTTCGCCTCCGAACGCTCGCTCGATTTGGTCACTTCGTTCGTTCCGACCCGGACCTTCCCGGTTTCGCTCGCCACTTGGACGAGTTGGAGGACCTTGTCGGCAATGTCGCTCGGTGTCTCGAAGCGTACGTAGATTGGTCGCGCCATCGTTTCCTCGCGTCAGCGGAACCCCCAAACGGGGGGTCCTCGGCTCACGGGTGAGACGCGGTAGGTCGTTGGCTATTTAGCCTTGCTCGCCGGGATCCGCCTCCCGGACCTCGCGCGGTTCCCGGAGGAAGTTCCGGACCCGTCGTTCGGCGTCGAGCGCGACGGGTGCATCGAAGCCCTCTCACTTCGGACGGCGCATGTCGCCCGTGAGGGTGCAGTTGGAGCTGGACCCGTTTTTACGACGGCATTGCGGCCGGGGGATCAGTTCGGTAATGGCCCACGGTGTGATGCGCTCGGCTTCCGCGGCGAGAACGAGCAGCCGCGGCCCTTTAGGGCCCTGCACCTCCGCCGCGGTCTCGATCTGCCCGTAGAAATCGATAGCGAAATCGAATGGTCGATGACCGAAAGTTCAGAACGGCATTCCCGCCGTCTCGGGTTGAGCGGCGAGGCGTCGCTGCGCGGGCGCTAGAAGCCGATTCAGTGACTCCACGACCGCGGTCTTCAGGTCTTGCGGGTGAAGCGTACCGGCGCGCCAGGCTTCGAGGAAGTCTGCCTCCCGTTCGAACGTGACCAGCCCACCGTGCCGGGGAGCTCGGGAAACGACGAGCCGCTCCTCCCACGGAAAGATGATGAAACGCACGATCTCCACCACCGGATTGGCGTCGACCTCCTTCGCCGGACAGAAAGCCGCCCCGATCCGTTCGGTCACTTCGGCTTCTGTCGAGGGAATGGGAATGGCCGCCGACGGTTCGGACTTCGACATCTTCCGCTCTACGCTCCCGCTCGGATCCATCCGACCACCGCCGCGTAAGGAGGAAAGTAAGGGGGTGTGGATCGCAATCGGAGTGGGCCATCCGTAATGCTGGGCCGCTTCCCGTGCGAGCACATGGGCCCGTCGCTGGTCCATGCCCCCGTAGGCGATCTCCACGGGAAGCTCGAAGATGTCCGCGGCTTGCATCGCCGGATAGAACAGCTTCGCCGTGTCGAGCTGAGATTCGTCTTCGCCCCGGCCGAGGATGGTCATCGCGCGTTTGGTCCGGGCCACGCTCGTCGCGCGGGCGACACGAAGGACCCGGGCCCAGTATTCGGATTGGCCGGTCAGCTCGTGGGACCAGCGGAATCGAACCTTTTCGGAATCGAGACCGAGGGCCGTGAAGGCCGCCTCCATGTATCGTCCCGATGCGGCGATGCGGTCGAGGTCGCCCCCCAGCTTGTCGTTGATCCAGGCATGCCAGTCTGCGAGGAAGACCGTGAGCTCGCACCCCGCCTCGGTAAGATCAATCATCTTTCGGACCGTGATCAAATGGGCGATGGTCAGCCGCCCAGAAGGTTCGAATCCGATGTAGGCCCGCGGTCGCTGGGTGCGCTGGAAGAGGGACGTGAGCTCGTCTGGCGTGAGGACCTCGAGCGTGTGGCGGGCCACCCGGGCCGTCCGTGCCTCAAGGTCCATAGACCGCCCGAGGTACCGCTCCGGTATTTAGCCCTCGGTCGCATCCCCCGAACGCCCGCTTTTCCCGGCGGGGGCGACCCCAATGGGGGCGCTCCACGCGTCGCACGGACGTATTAATACCCCACGCCGCGCTAGAATACTCCGCCCCGTCCATGCATGATCCGGCCACGGAGATGACGGACTCCTCCTCGAACGACCGCGACCTCCCAGCGGAGGAGCTCGTGCGATCGCTCGGCATCGGTTTGGAGTCGGCCCGCCTGTTGACCCATGCCGGCCACACCACTCCGGAAGCGGTACGCGCGCTCTCGTTGTCGACGCTGGAGGGACTCGGGATTCCGGAAGAGGATGTTCGACGGATCCAGTCCACGTCGGAATCGCCGGGACCCGCCAACTCGGAACCCGCGCCTCCTTCGGCCGAAGGAGAGCGGGCAGTCAGTCGGTGGATGGACAACGTCCATCGAGGCGATCGGACCCGTCGTCGCCATGTCGTCGCGTCCCCGAAGGAATCGGCGCAGGTGCTCAAGCGCTGGGTCGGAGGGGACGATTCGGCCCTCGAATCCTGGATCCAAGAATCCGACCCGGCGAAGACGCAAGCCTCCGGATCCGCCGCAGGGTCGGCGCTTTCGGGAACGGAGGATGGTGCGGGTCTC
This sequence comes from Thermoplasmata archaeon, assembly GCA_049300255.1. GTDB lineage: Archaea > Thermoplasmatota > Thermoplasmata > Lutacidiplasmatales > UBA184 > Lutacidiplasma. The sequence goes on along the minus strand of JBAQJJ010000031.1, from coordinate 111,319 downwards.
GCCTCGTCCGCCTCCGGGGCGATTCCGAGCCAGGTGCTCGAACGAGAGGAGACCGTCGTGCGCTGGCTCACGGGCCTCCTCGACCGGGTCAAGAGCGATCAATTCGACCCGACGGCGATGATCCAAGAGGTGCAGGAGCTGCATCGATTGCTCTACGACGAGCGGACGCGGCGGAAGCAGCTCGAAGATGAGGTCGAGCACGTGAAACGCGGCTCGATCGCCGTCATCAAGTACGTCCGCAGCCGGGAAGCGAAAGAGCGCGAGCTTTCGATCCAAGCCAAGGATTCGGAGATCGCCGAACTTCGGCTGCGACTTCTCCCCTTTGAAAACGTGGACCCCCCCGGCGGCGAGCAGACCGGAACGGCGCCCGTGGCACCGATGGCCGGAGCCGAGCGCCCACCGACCCCGCCACCGGTACCCTCCGCTAACACCGAGATCGCGACCCGGGAGGTCGAACATCGGATCCGAGAGGAGTTCGCCGACCGCGAGCACGATTTCATCGAGCGTGAAACCGAGCTACGACGCCGCATCGTACAGCTGGAAGGAGAGGTGCGGAATCTGCGGGCCGGTTCCGAGCGCACGCGCGACACCGAACAGTTGCTCGCGCGCGAGCGGGGCAACCTCCCCGAAGAAGTCGCGCATCGCCTCCAAGAGGTCGACTCCCGCGAGCGCGACCTCGTCGTGCGGGAGAACGAGCTCCGAGCGAAGTTCGAGGAGATCCGTATCAACGCCGAGGATATCGAGCGCAAGCGTGCCCCGCTCGAGTTCAAAGAAAAAGAGCTCGCCAACTGGGAGCACCAGATCCAAACGCAACGGATGGCGATCGAGGCCGAGGCCCGTCGGGTCGAGCAAGTGCGGCAGGAGGTCGAGGCCGGAGGTTCATTCACCTCCGTGGAAACCTCCCGCCGGCTGGATGACCTGCGCAACGAGCTCACCCGCAAAGAAGAGGAATTGAAGAGCCGCGAGACCGCGATCCACGAACGGATGGGGGAACTCGAGACGCTGACGCGCAAGGCGGCGGATATCGAGGCGGAGCAGATGCACTCGGCGATCGTTGCGGAAGCGCAAGAAACGAAGGTCAAGAGCGGGGTCCGTCGGTTGGACGACCTGATGTACGGCGGCTTCCCGCTCGGCGTGCAGATTCTCGTCAACGGACCGGCGCACACCGGGAAGGACGTCCTCGCGCGGCTGTTCATCAGCGAGGGGCTGAAGCTCGGGATCCCCGCGATCTGGGTGGTCACGGACAAGACGTACACGCAGATCCGCGACGAGATGCTGAGCCTCTATCCGGCCTACGCCGACGCCGAAAAGAAAGGAATGGTCCGCTACGTCGATCTGTATTCCCGAAGCCTGGGCGTGCAGCAGGCCGACACGGGCGTGCGGCTACTGGCCGCGACCGACAAGGGCGTGTTGGAACAGCTGACGCAAGCCGTGAACGGCTACAGCTCCGAATACAAGGAAAAATTCTCCGCCTATCGGCTCGTCTTCGAATCGGTCTCCACCGTGACGGCCTATCTCGATACCACGGCCACGTTTCGCTTCCTGCAGCCGTTCACGGGCCGCCGCAAGCTCGACGGAGCGGCGAGCTACTACGTGCTGGAAACGGGGATGCATACCGAGTCCGACCTCGAAACGCTCGAGCACATGGTCGACGGCTCGGTCAATCTCAAGATCGAGCAGCTGAAGACGTTCCTTTCGGTCCGCGGGATCGCGGAGACGCAGTCGCGGGCGTGGATCGGGTACACGTTCACCAAGAAGTCGTTCTCCCTGGGTTCGTTCTCGCTGGACCACATCCGATAGCGCGCTAGCGCACCCCGCTCGTGAATCGTACGAATCGCTCGGCCCCGTCGCAAATCATCGTAACCGTGATCCCAAAGAAGACGACGACGGCGGCCGGGAACGTGTACATCCACCAGTAGCCGTAGTTGAGAAAGATGTCGCTATCCGTGTTGCACGCCCCCTTCGCGAGGAGGTAGCCCCATTCTGGAACGGGCAACGTGGTGGGAAAGGCGGTCAAGTTACCGAAGAGGAATGGATTGAGACAGGGGAGGAACGGGAACGCGGTCAGCACGAAGAAAATGTTGTACACGTCGATCGGGACCTGCGCAAAAACCGGGAAAAAGCTGTTGGGAATGATGTGACGCCACAGGATCTGCCGTCGGGTCGCGCCCGAGGCGCGGGCGGCCTCCACGAATGGCTCGGTAGCGATCTGTTGGGCCCGCGCGCGGACCGCGATCGCATAGTACGGCCAGAGTACCAGAACGAAGAGCAGACCGAAGACCGGGAGATACTGGACAGGCCGCAGGAACTCGACGACGCCATAGAAGAGCACGAACACCAGGAAGAACGGAGGCACGGCCGCCACGATGTAGGCGGCGTTGACCACGGTCGCATCCCGGCCATGTTGATCGTAACCGGCGGTGGCACCGAGGTAAAGTCCGAGGAGCAGCGCCCCCCCGATGGTTCCACCGAAGAAGGCCAGGTCCGTGGGGGTGGCCTTGAGGACCGCGATCGCGAGGTCGTAGCCGGTCCAACCGGTTCCGGTCGATGGATTGGTCACGGCGATCCAGATGACCCCGAACGGGTGGCTCGCCGACGGGGCGGCCGGATATTCCGGCCGCAGGGTCCCTTCGAATGGACCGGACGTGCCCGTGAGGACAAAGACGCCGTCGCCGTACAGATAGATCGCGATGAGCGCCGCCGCCACGAATCCGGACAACAAGACGAGCCCCACGAGGAACTCCGGGTCCGCCGTCAGCCGTTCCCACAAGTGAAAGGAGGGGCGTCGAGGTCGGATCCAATCTTTCTCTCGCGCCGGGGACGGGGAGACCGTCGCTCCCGACTGAACCGGAGTCGCCATGTTTCGTTGCTCCTAGTATCCCGTAGGTCCGAGGCGTGGATCCAGGTGCCAGGCCAGTACCTCCGCCGCGAGACTGGCGACCAGTACGATGATCGCGATCAGAAAGACCTGCATCAGAAATCCAATGCTCGTCGACGGGAGTCCGGTCAAATTGATGATGAACAGCGTACCGAGACCGGGATCCGCGAAGATCGCCTCCACGAGCGCCTGCGTGCCCAAGTAGATCGGGAGCGTGACGGCGAAGAGCAGAACGTAGATGGGTAACACCCGCCGACCCGTATGGCGCCATAACAGGGTCGATTCGCTGACGCCACGCGCTCGCGCCGCCTGCACGTGGATCTCGCGCGCCGCGGTCACGACCGCTTGGCGCGCGTAGCGAAGAAAGATCGCGAGATAGATCAACGCGATCGCCGTACCCTGGAAGACCGTTTTCGCCAGGACGACGACCTCGAAGGCCCATTGGCCCCGAATCGCCCCATCGATCAACGGAAAGCCGGTCGGGGTCGTGTTGTAGCCCGGCCCGATCCACGGCACGCTCGGCGCCCCCCCGTAGTGTGCTTCGAACCAGATCGACGACGGTAGGAATCCGTAGGGAGTGTCCCCGAACATTTGCGAGAAGGGAACGAAGTACGTCACCAACAGTAGGGAGATGAGGAGAAAGGTCGGAACCAGCAGGGCGACCATCGAGGCGACCCGCGCCCCGGCATCAAAACCGGAACCGGACTTCCACCCGGCCAGCAACCCGAGGGGGTAGGCCAACAGAAATGCGATCCCGAGCGCAAACACCGCAAGTTCGAGGGAGTTGGGCGCCCACCAGACGAGGAATTGAACGGCGGACGCCGAGAAGGCCCCATAGCTGGCCGTTCCCCAATTCAACGTGAAGATGTTGACGACGAACTGCGAGTATCCGTACCAGAACGCCTGGACCGTACACGTGAAAGTCGCCCACGAACAGGATCCGGCGCCACAGCTTACTCCGGCGAAATCGCAGGGGGTCGCCCCGCGCCCCACTTCGACCAGGAACTGGCCGAACACGTAGAGAATCGTCAGGATCGCAGCCAACTGAAACGGAATTAGGGCCGCCCGCATTGCGATGCGCTGAGTAAACCGGGAGAAGACGCGGGGCGGAAGCCCTTGGGCGATGCGTCTTCGCCGGGCTTCCAGGAAGCGCGCGACGGCGGGCACGCCGAGGATGACCGGGATGGAAACAAGGACAACCGAGTACGGGTCGAGATTCGATTGGCCGACCCCAATCGGCGGTACACTGAGCCGTAGGTTGTGGATCGGCGCTCCGGCGACGGAAATAGAGGTGGAAAGCGGGGAGTATCCGGCCGGCGGCACGACGGTGACCTGGAGCGTACCGTTCGGCCCGGGAATCTGGAAGAGGCCGTTCACCCCCGAATAGACGGACGCCGTGTAGCTGAATGCGGGACTGAGTTCCGTTACCTCGACCAACGCATGGGGGACCCCATTTCCAGACCAGCTGTCGACGACTTGACCCGCGACAGGGAAGGTTACAACGGGCGTCAGAACGTAGACAAGACCCGTCGTCGGCCCTGATACGGTGAGATTGGCATAGAGGTAGTAGTAGCCGGTTGCGCCGACGAAGAGTTGGTACGTTCCTTGCGGGAGGTCTGTACTAAACTGCCCCGTACTGTTTGTGATGGCGGGTGGGAAGAAGGGATAGAGTCCTTCGACCGACGCGTTGGCGACCGGCGCGCCGGATAAGTTTTCGACCAATCCCGACACGGGAAAGTGAGGACTGGCAAACCCGTCGGCATAGGTCGGCACCGTTCTCTCGCTCGTCGCGAAAGGTATCGGAGTCGCCTGCGCTCCGGCCGAGAGAGCTCCCAGCGAGATCGCGGCTAAGAGCGCGAAGAAGACCAGCGTCCCCCGCAGGCGGAAACGCGAGTCGCTCCGTGATCCGCTCGAGTGAAACTGCATCTGATCTGCGTCGGCCGGAGGTCCGCTTCTCCTTTCTCGCCCGTCGCATGTGGGCGCTATAAATACCCTCACGGGACGGTCGCTTCAGGCCCAAGATCGAGAAAAAGGACCGAGCGGGTTTCCACCCGGCGCGAACAGGCAATGGGGCGGGCGCTGGCTCGCCATCTAATACAGAGGGGGGGTACAACCCAAGAATCTCTTCCGGAATCCGAGCCGTCGACGGATGCGCTCGACTTCGACCACTTGTTTTATGAGGGGTGGCCTCGCATGCAATCGCGTGCATTCCGAGCGTCGCCCGTTCGGCCCGGACACGATCGCACTTTTCGCGGTCGTCGTAGCTGGCCTCATGCTGGTCTCCGTAGCGTTCGGCGCGCTTGGTGTTGGACGGCCCGTTTCCGCTATCTCGACTGACCGATCTACCGGGAGTCAGGAACTGGCGTGGGCCAAGGCATCGCTCGAACACGGATCCGGGCCGGCGGCGCTCCTTTCGCCGCACGGGATTGCTTCCCTTCTCGACCCTTCCTCTTCAGTCCCCTCCGCCGGAAGCTACACGTGGGATAATCTGACGGCCAGCGTGGGAGCCGCTCCCCCCGCCGGACTCCCGGTGATGACCTGGGACGCCGCCGACGGTTATGTCCTACTTTACATCGGACTAACGGTACGCACCAACAACTCGGCAGACACTTGGACCTTTGCGAACGCAACCTGGACGAATATTACCGCCTCCACGACCGGAGCGCCTCCCGTCCTGCTCGTGCCGTCGATCGCCTACGACCCCTCGACCTCTCAGGTGATTCTGTTTGGAGGGGAGACTATCAACGATCAACCCAGGAACTACACGTGGGCCTACCACGCGGGGACCTGGGTAAACCTCACCTCAACGGCCGGCGCGCCCCCCTCTCCCCGCCTCGCGGCAGCTATGACCACCGATTCGACCGACGGCGAAGTCGTGCTGGTCGGAGGGCAAAACGCCTCCGGCGATTTCCAGCGTGATACCTGGACGTTCAAGCACGGGACGTGGACCAACGTCACTTCGGCGCAACTGTTCGCCCTGCGCCCCATGATCTACCCGACCCTCACGGATTATCCCGGGCACGGCGCGTTCCTGGTAGGCGAAATGATCTACAACTCGACCCACCTTGTGCCGGGGACTTTCGAGTTCTCCGCCGGAATGTGGACCAACTTGACACCTACGATCGGGGCCGAGCCTCAGGGAGTCGCATTGGGTTCCGGGTTCTACGTTCCCTCGGCGGCCGCCGTCTTTACCTTCGGATTCATCATCGTCACTCCGAATGGCGGGTCGTTCCTCTATCCGGTCACGTGGGAATATACCGGCGGAGCGTGGCAAAATGTTACCTCGGTCACGGGCACCGCCGCCGATCAGTTCGGGGAGTTCGCCGGCTCCGCGTTTGATCCGATCGATCAGTCCATCCTGACCTTTTCCGGCATCAACCCCTTCACTGGTCACATTAGCTTCGCCACCTGGGTGCTTTCGGCGCCTCCTATCGTGAGCGCAGCTGCCTCGAAGGCGGTAGTGGATGCCGGCACGAACGTCGCGTTCTCGGGAACGGTATCCAACGGCCTTGACCCGAACTCAGTCAGCTGGAGTTTCGGTGACGGGAGTACCGCGACCTCGCTATCGGCTTCCCACGCGTACGCGCATCCGGGGGTTTACGTGGCCAATCTAACCGCCACTGACTTCCGCGGAACCACGGGTTCCGCTTCAGTGACGATCTTCGTGAACGCCGCCCCTACCGTTTCCATCGGCGTCGCTCCTGCGTCGCCTGTTGCCGGTTCCGCCGCCGGTTTCATTCCGACGGTCTCCGGCGGTACCGCCCCCTTCACGTACGCTTGGTCTTTCGGGGATGGCTCCACCAGCACTTCCGCCGCGCCTTCCCACACCTACTCCGGCTCCGGCTCGTTCACCGTCAAACTCACCATCACGGATGCTCTGGGCGTCTCCGCCAATTCGAACCTGACCGTCTCTGTCTCCTCCGCCCCCTCCACCGCGGTCAGCCTTACTTCGGGCACGGGGCTCTACCTCCTCCTCGGAATCATCCTCCTACTTGTTGTCGTGGTCGTCTTGGCCGTCTTACTCGCTCGTAAACCCGGCCAACCGCGGGCCCCGGCAGCGACTTACACGGCGCCCCCGAGCGGCGCCACTCAACCCCCTGTCCCACCCGGAGCGACTTAGTCATGGATCCCGAACAACCCGAGAAAAATCCCATGTCATCCAAGAAATGGAACGGTGCGATCCGGATCGCGGGGATCGTGGGAGTGGTCGCCCTTCTGACGATCACATCCGCGGTAGGCTTCGGGCCGTTATTCCACGCCGGACCATCGGGATCGAACGTCAACTCGGCGGCTTCCACGACTCAGTTGTCTGGAGATCGGGAACTTGCCCTCGCCGCAGCCTCTCTAGATATCGGCGGCGGGCCGGCATTGGGAATCCCCCAGATCTGTAGCTCGACGGGCTCGGGCTCGGAGCGCTGTGCGAGTCACACCTCCGCCTCCCTAACCTCCAGTACGGGGGGCTATGTTTGGGAGAACCTCACGAAGCTCGCGAACGCAGGACCCTCGGGCCGTCTTGGCGCCGCAATGGCGTGGGATGCTTCCGACGGATACGTGCTGCTCTTCGGTGGCGAATCTGTCACCGAAGTGGCCGTCGGTGACACGTGGACCTATCTGAACGGCGTGTGGACGAATGAAACGGCGAACGTCACGGGGGCCCCACCCGCGATCGTCGGCGGCGCGATGGCATTCGATCCCTCGTCGGGGAAGATCGTGCTATTCGGCGGATGGAACCGCACGGAGGTTTCTCAGAATTATACGTATACCTATCACGCCGGAGCCTGGACCAACATCACCACGATCGCGGGTACCCCGCCCTCCGGGCGGATTTTTCCCACTCTCATGACGGATTCCACCGATGGTCAGCTCATCTTGTTCGGCGGCCGTGGTCCGAGCGGTAACTGGTTACGCGACACTTGGACCTTCAAGAACGGACTGTGGACGAACGTAACCAGTCTTCAGCCGTTCGCGATGCCGGTGATCTACAGCCCCATCCTCACCGACGACCCAGGCGAAGGCGCCCTCCTCTTCGGCCCGGCGTTTTGGGGGTCCAACTCCGTGCACGCCAGCACGTTCGTTTTCCATGCCGGCGCTTGGCAGAACTTGACTTCCACCCTGCTTGCGGAACCTCCCGCCTTCTTGTACGGGGCCGGAGTTTACGTCCCTTCGATCTCCGGAGTATTCGCATTTGGCGCGGCGTACTTCAACAAGACGGGTGACGAGTTCGCAGGGGCGACGACTTGGGAATTCACGAACGGCGCTTGGAGTAACGTCACCAACCTCGTGGGCACTTCCTACGACGCCGTTGGGGGACTCGCCCCGAGCGTCGCGTATGACCCCATCGACCAGTCGGTCCTCGAATTCGGAGGCGAGCGTATCGTAGCGCCCCCAGCACTCAGTAACTATACCTTCGCGCTCTCGGCGCCTCCGAAAATAGCGGCTACCCCCTCCAAGATGATCGTAGACGTTGGCAGTTCCCTATCCTTCACGGGAACGATCTCGAACGGCCTGGCCCCGAATGTCGCGGCATGGAGCTTTGGCGACGGCTCCCATGCGGGAGGACTCACCACGTCGCACATCTATAGCCAATCGGGCGTCTACACGGTCAACTTCACCGTAACCGATTTTCTCGGACGTGACACTACGACCTCCGTCACGATCCTCGTAAACGCCGCGCCTTCGGCCTCTTTTGCCCTCGCTCCCTCTTCGCCCGTCTCAGGCGCTGCCGTCGGTTTCGTTCCTACCGTCTCGGGCGGCACCGCACCCTTCACCTTCGCCTGGTCCTTCGGCGATGGCTCCAATAGCGCCGCCGCCGCCCCTTCTCATACCTACTCAGGCTCCGGCTCTTTCACCGTCAAACTCTCCGTCACCGATGCCCTCGGCGTTTCCGCCAATTCGACCCAAACGGTCTCCGTTTCCTCCGCCCCCTCGACAGCGGTCAGCCTCTCGTCAGGTACGGGGCTCTACCTCCTGCTTGGTATCATTCTGCTTCTCGTCATCGTGGTGGTACTGGCCATTCTACTCGTGCGCAAGCCCCGATCTCCACGGTCGGCCCCAGAGCCTTACACCACGACGGCCCCGTCGCCACCTCCCGCCCAACCAGCGATCTACGACGAAGGCCCCCCGACTCCGCCGTCCTCCGAGTGATCAACCTCAACGGCCGGCCGATCCCTCTTGTTGAGCCCTTTTGGGGAAGCACTCGTCTATGTTCCGGCGCGAGCGCCTCCGATCTTGGCCTCAGGTATAAATAGCCACATTCGGTGCTTCTCTTCGCTAGGCTTGACCGGGGGGTTGGGCGTCCCCTTACACACCGAAACCGTCCTTAGCGGGGGTGACAGGTAGGAGCGACGTTCGGAAGAGAAACACGTCTCGCATGTCTCCGTAGAAGCTCTGTTCCATCGGGCCGCGGGCATCGCAACGAGCGCTCGGAGGAGCACCCTAGCGGTTATCCATCACGGGAACCGGGTTAGGTCCTGACGGGAGCAGCCTTACCGTGACCCGTCGACGCTGGTGGGGTGACGGGGCCGAGGAGCAGGCGGGAACAACGTGTCTCTCGTCCGGGCGGCCATCCTGCCGGCCTAGCACGGGCCGGCGCGCCGCACCCTCCACGGCGGTGCCCGGCGGCGAGATCCAACGTCTGGCTCGTCTCGATTCCGCAATTTTAACGGATGGATTAAGTAGGGGAAAAGGGCGTTCTTCTCCCACCGACTTTGCCCATGCACAGTTACGTCGACCTCTACTTCACACCGGCGGGCATTTCGCCGCTGGAGATCTCCGAACGCCTCAAACGCACTGCCGGATTGACGTTCATTCTCGGACCGCATGACCTCGTCTTCGAGTGGAAGTCGGTCGACGAGTTCCGCGACATTCTGGGCAAGGTGCACGAGGCGTTGCAAGGAACGGGGGTCTCGTATCGGATCGAGACCATCACCGACGAACCCGGTTTCCTCGAGCCGGTTGGGTGGCCGCCCCCCCTGGTCGGAGAGCCCCCAACCCACCCGGGATTTTAGTGCCCGGACACCCCCACCCCTCCATTTCCACTGGAGCGGGCAGGGAGTCGCCGCTACCAGCCTTCCGTATGGGGGTCTACCGCATCGCGTTCCATCGCGGCACGACGCCCGGGCGGAATCTCCTTCTTGACACCTTGTTCGTAGTCAAAGCAGACCGCTACTGACCGCCCCCGTGCCGTAATCGTCGTCCCGTCTTGTTTCCGGAAACGATAGAGTAGCGTAAAGCTCGTCTTACCGAGGGGTCGAGCAGGTGCGACCTCGCCCAGCAGGAGCTCTCCGTAGCCGACCGGCGCGAGATACCGACAGGACGCTTCGGCGATGATGATGTCGATGGCACGAGGATCCGAACTTCCGAGTAGGGGTAGGTAGTAGTCACACCGAAGGGTCTCCATGTAAGGAAAGTAAGCGGCGTGATTCAGATGGTTCAGAACGTCGAGATCGTGATACGGAATCTGAAAACGTCGTTGGACGGGCCAGGGAGAAAGGGGGGTCGGGCGAGTGACTTCGGGCATCCAGGCGCGGGGAATCACGATTGCTATATGGGGCTGTGGAGGTGCGGCGTTCGGAAGGAACGGATTCTGCCGAAAAATCGGGACCGGGGTGTGCCGCCCACGGTTTTCCACTGGAAAGAGGGGGGTGGGGGGGTCTGAACCCACTTCCACGCGCTGCGGCGCCCGCACCGGGCGAGATGGCTGAAGCGGTCCGGAAGGTACGCGAGACTACGCGACGCCATTCGGCCCGTTTTGAGCGGGCGATCCCATTGATCGCCAGCGAGAACCTCCTATCGCCGTACGCGAAGGAGCTGCTGATCAGCGACCTCCACTCGCGCTACGCCGAGGGTCTTCCGGGGGAGCGCTACTACGAAGGCAACGAACAAGTGGACGAAATCGAACTCCAATGTCTGGAGCTCGCGCGTCGGTTGTTCCGCTGCTCGTTCGCGGACGTCCGACCTATCTCGGGGACGGTCGCGAACATGGCGGTTCTGAAGGCGTTCACAGACCCGGGCGATCTCGTCGGAACCACCCGGCTCGCAGATGGGGCGCACATTTCGAGCGCGGCGTTCGGAGCGTTCGGACTACGCGGAGTGAAGCCCGTCTACTACGCGTGGGATCCCGAGCAGATGACGATCGACGTGCCGCGCACGCGGGAGATCCTGAAGGCCGTTCGGCCGAAATTATGCCTCTTCGGACTTTCCCTCTTCTTGTTCCCACTACCGATCGCCGAACTTGCGCCCACGCTCGAGGAGATCGGGGCCAAGGGCTGGTACGACGGGGCCCACGTGCTGGGGTTGATCGCGGGCGGGGAGTTCCAGGATCCTCTCCGCGAAGGATGCGTCGCGATCTCGGCCTCTACCCACAAGACACTCCCAGGCCCGCAGCATGGCATCCTGCTCGGGGAGAGCCGCGACCCCGAGGTCCTCAAGCGGTTGCAGTCCGGCGCGTTCCCCGGGGTCACGAGCAATCACCATTTGCATGCGATGGCAGCGCTGGCCGTCTCGCTTGCGGAGCACCTCGAATTCGGCGTCGACTACGCGCGTCAGACGATCCAGAACGCGCAGGCACTCGCTCTCGCGTTGCATCGCCGGGGGTTCGACGTGCTGGCCGAATCCCGGGGCTTCACGGCTTCTCATACCATTGCCGTGCGGGTCGCGCGAGAAGGCGGAGGGGCCGAGGTCGCCCATCGACTGTCGGAGGCGGGGGTCATCTCGAATCACAACCTCCTCCCGGGCGACAAGAGTCCCAAGCACCCGCAAGGGATCCGATTGGGTACGCCGGAGGTCACGCGCCTGGGGATGCGGGAAAAGGAGATGGACCAGATCGCCGAGCTCTTCGATCAGCTCCTGCACCAGGGAAAATCGGCAACGGAGGTTTCTTCGGTCGCCGCCGCGCTCAAATCCGGTTTCACGACGCTGAAGTTCTGCTTCGGCGCCGGGGAAGCCGCGTATCGGTACTACGACCTCGTCGGGCGCGATCCTTAGTCGCGCGACCCCTCGTCCTCGGAGCTTGTCCCGGGCAGTTCCACGCAATCCGAGTCCTCAAACCGAGCCATCGCCCGCGCCAACATCTGCGGATCGAAGTCGACCCGGAGGGTCGGTTCGGGGTCCGACGGGGCGGGCGCCAACGCAAATCGGGTCGTCGCGTCCGCGCCGTCAGTGGGGCGGAGGGTCCCGTCCGCGACCAAGCCCGCGACCCAATCCTCGATCTCCGAGCGGCGCGGGACGAACGGCCCGCTCCAATCCAGGGCCAGTCCCTCGCAGTCGAGAGGCCCCCGCTCTCGAATTCGTTCGACGACCTCCGAGCAACCGATCGCGTAGCGCCGGAGATCGTCGTCCGTGGCCTCGGAGGAGGTACGGTCTCGCGGCGAACGCCGGGAACTCCAACGGAAGCGGAGGAGGACGAACAACCCCGAGGCTACGATGGCTACGACCATCCAGACAGTGACTCCCTCCGAGGCGACCGAGCTCAGCGGAGTGCCTCCCGCGCTCGTTGCGGCGGCCGGGACGGCGATGGGGGACAGAAGCGAGATTCCTGAGGCGCTGAGCACCAGTACGATACCCGCGGTGGTGCCGATGCCCGTGTAATTGACCCACACGTGGGTGGCCGAAGCATTGCCAAACGCGATAGACTCGACGGTCGAGACGGTCCCTTGAAAGATGGACCGAATATCGACCGTCACGCCGAGAACCGGGTTGTCGAACGGGTCGGCAATCCGATAGAGAGTGGAATTCGTCCGGGAACCAGCGACGAAGACCTGCGGGTCAAAAAGGTGGACCTCCGAGAGGATGGGTTCGACTTCCCATTGTACCGAATCATTTTGGAGCGAGACGGAGTTCGCCGAGCCACCGATCAACGACAGCTCGATCGAGAGGTTGCCGACGTACGCCTCGGCCACGGTGAGATTGAGCTGACCGTCGACCCACGCGGCGGGTGGAAGATAGAAAGTTCCGGGCGTGGTGTCCCCCAAGGGACCCGCCGCCGTCGAGTTCACCCACAGGTGGGCAAGCCCAAGGGGGGCGGTTGCCAGGACTTGGAGATTGGCGGAGGGAGAAAAATCGGGGACGAGATCCCCATATCGATTGAGCGCGACCCAACCGATCTTCAACCCCGCACCGGCCGGAACTCCCGGGATCGGCACCGACGACGTCAGCGATAACCGAGCGACGGTACCCGCGCCCACCATGAAGAGCGCGGTCGAGGAGTTGACCGTCCCCAACTGATCACGTACCGTTAGCGTGACCGCTACGTTCCCCTCCCCGACGGGAACGAAGCTGGCGGTGATCGGTCCATCCTCCCACGTCACACCCGATGCGAAGGGCGTCGAAGTATCGGAGTCGTTCCACCAGTAGGCAAAGGGTGCGACGCCACCGCGGATGGCACTCGCGAGGTTCGACGATTCACCGACCGACAGATTGCTCGACGCCGAGGTCGGGAGTGTCGTACCGAGCATCGAGAAGATCTGAACGGGGAAGGAGATCGATCGATTTTCTCCCGCGGCATCCGCGACGCTCACCCTTCCCGAGAAATTTCCATCCTCGGAATAGTTCGGCGTAAACGTCCAAGAGGGGCCTGGGGTTGTCTGACAGTAGGATCCCCCGACGCCATCGAAAAAGCAGGTCGGGCCAAAGGGCGGTGTCCCCACCCCGTTCGGTACGGAGACGACGATCGGCACCGAGGTGTTGGCGTACCCTTCGACCGAGCTTGGCGTCACTTCCAAGGTAAGATTGTTCGCGACGGCGATCGATGAGGTCGATCGGGTGACCCAGGAATAGCCATTCGATACGGTGACGTCCGGTTGCGCCACTCCCGGAGCAGGGTACGTCACCGTCGTGGTACACGAGATTCGCACGGTGGCTCCGGACGAGGAAGAGGCGACGCACGGGATCTGTAGTTTGGCCAGGTCGAGCCCGGGTTCGATCGAGGCGTCGTAGACGAACCCGGCCGCGCCGATGGCCCGAATCGAGAACGAAACCGGCATCCCAGTATCAACCTGATACGGTTGGACCGTCGTTCCGCTGATCTCGGTCGCGGTCGCCTGCAGATTCTCGACCACCTTCGGTGCGTGAACGGAGCTCCCATTGAACGTACCGTTCACCCAGAGCTCGAGCGAGGCCGACCCCGCTCCAGTTCCCGGAAACACGCCGATCGAGGCGCTCGTGTTACCGTTCTCTACGTTCCAGTGGGGACCACGTAGACGCCACGCGTATTGGAGCACTGCCGGGCTGGGGGAACCAGAGCCGCTCTGCGCGATCGCGTGAAAGGAAAGGGTCGCGTTGACGCTCGTATTGATTCCGGTGACCGGTACGATTACCGCACGGTTGAGGGCGGCGATAAAAGAGATCGAAAAGGCAGAACCCCGAATCGCCGTTGTAACAAAGTACCCGGCGGGTGCGCCGTTCGAAACGCTCAGGGAAACCGCCCCGAAGGGGCCGGAGCTATTCGTGCACCCGGTGGCGTCGCAAGTGGGGGCGGGTACAAGATTCGAGAAGTCGAAGGACCCAATGGAATTAGTTTGCGTGCTGGCCGCTTCGCCGATGCAAGTGACCGTCGGAGTAGAGCCATCGGCGGGAGAGAAGACTTGTTCGATATGATAGTCGAGCTGGAACGCGATATTGGCAACACCGGGGACCGGGGGCGCGGATCCTTCCACGATGGTCGTGCCCGTGAACGCCGCCGGTTCCGAGGTCCCGTTGCAGGGCTGCACCACGCTCCAAGGCTCGAGCCGGGCCGAAGAGGCCGGGTCGGGCCCGCTCGACCACCCGACGAGGGGTATCCCGGACGCGAGAAGGAGCGCCAGGAGAGCGAGTACGCCAGCCAGGGCGTACGCCCGACGACGCCTCGCGATTACCGGCATTCACAAACCACCCTTGGCTCGGTGACGACCCGGACCGGTTATACGTCATCAACGCGACCTCCCATTTGAATCGTCCGGTCTCCGATCTGGAGCGGGGGGGCGAGTGAACGATGGCTCGGGCAGAGTGGGATTCATACTTCGAACGCCTCCGTACCGCTCATGACGAGTGGGCGGCCAGTTCGCACCTACGTCATTCCACCGGCCCTGAGCAGCCTGCCCGCCGAGCGGGATCAATTGGAATTTTCGTCGCGTTCCCTCGTGTTTCCATCGGACGGCACGAGAATGTTACGGGCGTGGGGACCCGTCGATCGCCCCTTTGTTATCTCTGTCGAAGCGGGTCGAGGCCGGTGGAACGTTGTGGCGTGGGGGGCCACCCCTCCGCAGGCGCGAGCCGCCGTGCGAGAGCTCTTCTCCTTCAGCCACTCGCTCGACGATTTCTATCGGCAGGTCCGGCAAGAGCCAGTTCTCCGTGGGACGGAGCGAAAATTTCGGGGCCTCCGTGTGCCCCGGGACTCTTCGATCTACGAGGCATTGCTGCATTCCATCGTGGGCCAGCAGCTCTCGGTCCGAGCGGCGCACCATATCAAACGTCGACTCTTCGAAGCCGCGGAATCGTTCCTGGACGTGGATGGGGTCGAGGTCCCTCGCGTACCCACTCCCGATGAGCTCACGCGTCTCGGAGAGGATGGGCTGCGGAACGCGGGGTTGAGTCGAGCAAAGTCCCAGGCGTTACTGGGCATCGCCGAGGCCGAGCGGAAGGGGCGACTGGCCGGTGAAGTGTACCAGTCGCTTGGGCCGCAGGAAGCGGTGGAACGCCTCACGGGCGAACGGGGTGTGGGGCCTTGGACCGCGGAAAACGCCTTGCTACGCGGCGTCGGACGGACCGACATCTTCGTCGCCGGGGACTTGGGGATCCGAGTGGCACTGGATCGTTTTGGAGTGGTTCCCCGCGGCAGTCCCGAGCAAGCAGCTCGGGCTTGGGCCCAGGTCAACTATCCGGGGTGGGGAAGTTATGCGACGCTCTACTTATGGAGAAAGTTGGTCGCCGGGGGCTAGTCGTTTTTCGGATCCGAACCGGAGGAGGCATCGGACGCGCCTAGCGGCGAGCGATGCAGGGTTTCGTGAATCGCCCCGTTGCGCGTCAGAGTACTCTTCTGGAGCAGAACGTACGTGACTCGAAGCGTAGGGCTGTTCACTTCGGCCGCGGAGGTCAAAAGGGTCTCGGCTCGCCGGCGATCTGTGGGTGTGCGAATGCGAAACAGCGTTACATGCGGGACGAACGGTCGCGCTTCGCCGGGAATGCCCAACGGGGCCAAGGTACTCTCAACCTGCTGAGCGAGCGCGACGGTCTCGCTGCTTCCTAAGGTTACTCCGGCCCATACGACTCGTGGGTGTTGGGCGGACGGGAAGGCGCCTATCCCTCCGAGTTGCAGGTCGAACGGGGGGAAGGACGCGAGCGCCTGGTCGAGCGCGGAGCCGAGGATCCCAACTTGGCCCTCTTGGATCTCTCCCAAGAAACGCAACGTGAGGTGACGCCCGCTCCCCGGCGAAAGGAGGAGGGGGGCGAGTCCGTCGATGGGCGGGGCGCGGACCGCGACGAACGCGCGCACGCAACGGTCGAGGAGCGGGGCGGTTATCTCCTTCCCGGTCCGTTCGACGCCGACGCCAAACCGCCCGCGGCCCGCAGTACCCAAACTTGCGCGTCCCGAGGAAACGCCCCGTGCTCCCGGAGGACCGCACGCACCCGATTCCCTCGATGATCGTCGGAGACCAGAAACAAGGCGAAGGCGTGGTGGAGGCGAGCCTTGCGCAGTCCATGTCGGATGCGATCCGGCCGGAGGGCCCCTGACACCTCGGCTTCGACGTGGACGTCGCGGCCCCCGAAGAACCTCCAGGCCCAACTGCCCTCCATCCGATGCACTTGCCGGGCGAGGTCGCCCGGGGTGGCACCGGCTGCCCGGCTGTCGAGGAGGCGGATCCGGCCGTCCGGTAGCGTTGTGTCGAATCGTCCCTGGGCGAGAATCTCGAGAGAGAGGCCTTGTCGTGCCACCATCCGAACGGCAAGATTGAGAAGGGTCCGATGCTCGGCCGACTCCCGAGCCGCCCCGGTACGGATACCGATTCCCAATACCCGTTCTCCGGCGGGCGTCAGTTGCCAGCCCTTCGCGTCGGGACGGACGAGGCCACGGCGCGCGCCCGCGTGCAGCAGCAGCAGCACTTGAGACGGCTCCGTCGGTTCGCTGGAGCAAGCCCCCACGTACCGGGCGATGCGATTCACGTCGACGCTTCCCTCGTCTTGCTCCGAGGCGAGGATTGCTTGCAGCACGGTTTCCATCCGCCCATCCGATGAGGAAGGGGCGTCATGGTCGATCGCCGGAACCTCCCACTGGATTCCCGTTCGATGGATTGAGGCGTCCCACGCGGCCGGGTTGAGGTCGGGAGGATCGGGGAGCTGCACCTCTTGGAAATCTGTCGCCACCGTACCGCGGTCGAGAATTCCCCGCCCCGGAGGGAGTTGGGGCAGGAGAGCAGCCGCAACGGGCGGTGTCAATCCCACCCAGGCACCGGCTGACGCGGCGGCCAACGGGGCGAGGTTGAGAAGGAGGTGCGATCGGGTCGCGCCGGCGGCCGCCGCGCGTACCTCGGGAGCCAAACGATCCGGGTACTGGGTGGCGATGTGTGCCGCGACGCCGAACTTGCGACCCTCCGACAAGATCTCGGAGAGGAGCCGAGGCGCGATAGATTGGGCTTCGTCGATCACCAGCAGGAGGGGGCGAACGACGGCACCGAGATTCCGTGGATCCGCGCGGCTAAGGTAGATTCGACTCAGGAGCAACGTCGCGACCAGCATACTTGCTTCGGCGCCAATCGTGCCAAAAGGGATTCGAAAGACGATCACTGACCCCACTCGAAGCAGGGACTCGAGCGGGAGGGCACCGCGCACCGGCGCGAGGAGCGCGAGCAGCGTGGGAGACATCGAGAGCTTCGCGATTCGCGCGGCTGCCGACCAGAGAAATTCCGGATTGCGTCGTTCGAGCGCAGGGAGCTCCGCCAGGAAGCGTGCAAGCTCCGGGCGGCTGGTCGCGAGCTGGGCGGCCTCCCGGCGGCGAGGATCCAGAAGTAAGCCGATGAGATCCCGCAAGTCTCCCCCCTCATCGATCACCAGTCGAACGAAGGAATCGAAAATCCGTTCGAGTCGGAACCCCCAGTACACATCACTTCCGTCCGGCGTCAGTCGCTTGAGCGCCGATACGAGGTGGGCTCCTATCCGGTAGGAGTGCGCCGAATCGTCGGGTCCCAGGATCGAGATACCGGCGACCTGGGCCGCCGTGACGTCCACCGCGACGAGCTGGTTTCGAAGCCGGAGCGGCAGCGCGTTCGCGACCGCCAGGGCGAGGTCTCCGTGCACGTCGATCACCACGACGGAGTGACCGTTCGCAGCCGCCTCGCAACCGAGCCGGGCTAGGAGGGAGGTCTTTCCGGATCCAGAGGACCCGAAGATGACTAGGTGTTCGTGAATCGCCTGGCGGATGTTCCAGTTCTCCCCCGCCCCATAGATCGCCGTGGCAGCGATTCGAGAGGCCGGCAGGTCGATCCCTACCCGCCATTCTACGTTTCCCAATCGTCCTCGATTCCAATCCCGCTCCGCGCGCCCGCGAAGCCGAAGCTGCTGAGAACGAACGGGCCGACCGATCCGGTCCGCCCACTCCGAAGCGAGAGCCAGCTCGACCGACCGAGCGAGCATCAAACTTGTCGGTGAATCGCTCGAACAGGCAATCTCCCAGCGTCGCGCGACCCAAATAGTCGAGGGGCGTGAGATCCAAAACGTCTGAATCGCGCAAAGCCCGCCGACGATCTGAGGCGCCTTCAGCGACAGCAGGCCGGTCCTCCGATTGGGGTCCCGTTCGCCTACCGTCCTCGTAACGCGGGATCGAGCTGCAGGATCTGCGATCTCCGGACTCGGGACGAGGAATCCGAACGTGCTCCTCCCACCGGACCCTCTCCTCGGGAGGGTGGAGCG
Source organism: Thermoplasmata archaeon (assembly GCA_049300255.1). GTDB lineage: Archaea > Thermoplasmatota > Thermoplasmata > Lutacidiplasmatales > UBA184 > Lutacidiplasma. The sequence goes on along the minus strand of JBAQJJ010000031.1, from coordinate 92,562 downwards.
GATCGGCACTTGTGTGACGGAAGGGTTCGCGCCCGGGGTGTCGACGACGGACCGTATGAGCGCTTCATCCGTGGCATACAGTTCCAGGGTAGGATTTCCTAGCACCTGCTCGATCAGGACGCCCTCCCCGGTCGCCGCAGCCTCCAGGGCGCGACCTAGGGACGTTAGAAAACAACGCAGCGTGGAAGAGTCACCGCGCAGTGCGATCGGTCCCACGATCCTATCGCGGGTCTGCATGGCCCGTCACTCGGGAGAGCAGCGCTTCGAGTTCCGCCTCGAGACTCGCGAGATGGTTCAGACGAGCGTATCGTAGTAGAACGGAGGTGACGAAAACTCGAAGCACGACGCGCTCCTCCTCCCAGAGTCGCAGGGTCCAGAGAAGGCGTCCATCTGGGAATTGGTACAACGTTGCGAGAGGGCGATACGGGCCGGCGATGGGCACTCGCGCCGATCCTAGGCGACGGGCTCGATGCCCTCGTGAAATCCGTGGTCGCGGAGTAAGGGGTTTGGCGGGAATCGGTTGGCGGGTCCGCAATTGTTCGGTCGATTCTTGTTGCATGAAGAACTCCCCACCTCCTCGGCGGCGAATCGGCGCTCGGGAGGCAGTCTGCCAGAGGTCGCCGCATTACCGGCAATCGAAAATTCGCACCCGCGACCCGTTCGACGCAGGATCCGATCGCCGGGGTTCCGGCCCGCGAAGGCCGGGAAGAATCGCCCAAAGCTCGTGGGAGCCTCGAAGGAAGAGGAGGACGCTGGGGAAACGGCCAGCGTGACCGCTCAACCCGGAGGCGCCGTCTCAGGGACCCTTCCCTGAATCGTCACGACGCTACGGTCGAAGTTCGACGCCTTCGGCGCGCTCAAGCCCGGGTACCGAATGGTAGCGGAGCTCGAGGGCGCGGAGCCGTCTCAGCTTTTCACGGTCGATCATCGATGGGAGTGTCGCGCCTCCAAAGTCGGGAAACCGACGAGGACGAGGGACACCAGGGATCGTGGGCCGACCGTACATGGTTTTCAGGGCGGTCGAGGGAATGGGTCGGGGGAGTCGAATCCGTGCCTACCGAACGATGAACGTTGACCGGGATTCGGGTCGCGAAAAAAAGCGAAGTCGGTTTGGAAGACCCTCGCACGCCGAGGACGCGGTGCCGTCCTGCATTGGCGATATGAAGGGTCTTCCGGGGTGGTTGCAACTGCGTAAGGCGGCGCCGCGGTATTTGAACCGCCGACGAGGGATCGAGAAACGCCCCTCTCGGCGGACCGTTGCGTCTACCGGCTCGGCCGGCCCTCGGATTCCGCGATTACGACGCGGGGAAGCTCCCCTTGAATCGCCGGGGTGCGAGAGGCGGGGGTAGGAGCCCTTGCCCGACCGGCCACGAGCCAACGCTCCCCCCAGGCGCGAAGTTCGCGCGCGGCGGGGGCGAGTCCGAGTCCCATCTCCGTCAGCGAGTAGACGACCGAGAATGGACGCGTGCTCACGACGGTGCGCTGTACGACTCCTTGGCCTTCGAGGAATTTGAGGGTCGCGCTAAGGGTTTTGGCGTTCAACTTCGGATTCGACTTGAGGAGTTCGCTGAACCGTTGCGGTCCCTCGAGCAGCGTGTGGATGATCGCGAGTCTCCATTCCGTACCGATGACGCCCACGGCGGCGAGAACGGGGCATAAGGATCGCCCGTGCGTTTCACAGGAGTCATCCGAGGAGGTGGAGCGGTTATTGGGTCGGTGCACTCGATCGTTCTGCATGTCGTGACCTCGGCTCGATGAGGGCCTCGGCGGGATTTATAGTTACCGCACTCCATCTACTAACTTTACTCTATTGAGAGCTCATCGACCGAATCTTGAGGCAACTCGCGGATCTCGTTGACGAGGTCGGCACATTTCTTCTTCCGCGATTACGTTTTGTTCCCACGACCTCTCGAGCGCATTGTGTCGCTGCGACGAACGGAGATCGAGCTCACGGTCGAGCGAGCCGTCCCGCTGGACCCCGCCGGGCCCGCACGGGTGGCCCGAATGGCGACGCGGTTCGCGATTCCTCCCGACGCGGACGGACCCACGGACGCGGAGCTCGCCGAAGCCTTCGCGGAGCTCATCGCCCGATTGGATCGGGCCCTCGCATTGCTTCCCAATTCCCGTATACGAACCGATCGGGAGCTCGGCGAGCTGATCGACACGTACCGGCCCCGACAGCCCGAACTCATCGACCTGCTCCGGGACGAGGGAGAACTCACGACGCATGAGCATGAATTGCTGCAGGCGCACCTCCGCACGACGCCGCGAGAGGGAAACGTGGCTCCCTCGCCTCTCGCGCGCGCCCCGATCGCGGCCCTCCCCTTGAGCAACGACCGGACGACCGCGACGCCCCGCGCCATCCCGGATCTTCTCACGGAGTACCAGATCACCTCCCTGAAGCAAGCGGGCGCGGTCCGCGCCCGCCGTCAGATCTCATATGACGAATACATGGCGCTCAAACGGCATTTCACAGCGAGCGACCAGAACGGCCACGCGGGCCGGCTAGAATCGCATTCGTCGGACGACGGGGAAGGCCAGCGGCCCGATCAAGCCCACCGCGAGGAGCGCGACCACCACAGTCTGACCAAGCGCCAAGGGGCCCAGGCTGACGACGAGCGCACCAATCACGACCGCCCCGATTGCGCGCGAACCGCCTCGGAGCAAGTAGGTGTTCGTTAGAGTCCGTCCAAGAAGGGGAGCGGGCGCCGTGGCCTGAATGAAGACAACGAGGGTAACGTAGAATCCTACCTCGACGATCCCGACTGCGAACCAAGCGAGGAGGCTCCCGATGAGGTTCGGGGCGACCGAGATCGCTGCGAGCAATGTCGCGCCCTCGAGCAACGCGGTCACGCTCATCGTCCAGCCAATCCGACGTCGTGGGTTGAGTTGACCGAGGAGAAGCCCCCCGAGGATTCCCCCTAACGCGAACGCGGTGAACAAGAGGCCGTAGGTTTCGGAAGGATTGGAGAATCGAGTGGCGGCGAAGATCGTCAGGAGGATCGTGGGGGTCGCCGAGAAGAAACCTTCCAGCGAGGAGAAGAGCGAGAGCTGAACTAAGGGACGCGCCACGCCTCCGATGAAATAGTGCCATCCCTCCCGAAACTCCGTCAGGAACGTGCCGCTCGTCGGAATCGAGTGCGGTGCGGTCACCGCAATGGACAATACCGAAGCGACGAGGTTCAAGCCGGCATACAGAAACATCGCGCCCGAGGGCCCGACGATGAGAATCAACCCCGCGCCGGCCGCGTATCCCGCGATCTGGTTACCCCCCGAAACGGCGCTCGTCAGTCCATTCGCCCGGAACAACGCCCCCTCGGGGACGATCGCCGGGGGAATGGCGTTCGACGCGGTCCACGTGAAGTCCCAGACAAAGGAAATGCCGACGACGAGCCCCAGTAGGACGGGGACGGTCAACGTCCCCGTCTGCTCGAACAGTCCGAGGAGGAAGGCGAGCCCCGCTTGGAGCGGATAGCCGATGAGCAGGATCGTGCGCAGGTCGCGCACGCGATCCACGAAGGGACCGATCAGGAACGAAAGTGCGTAGATCCCGAACTCGACTCCGATCACCAAGCCGACTACGAAGACGCTTTTCGACAGCTCCAGCGCCAGCCACGGGATCGCGATCGCATAGACGGCGTAGCCCGCATCGCCCGTCGCTTGGGAAAGGAAGTAATAGAAGAATTTTCGATTCCGCAGGATCTCGTGGTAGCTCGGCGGGGGAATTTCCACGCGGGTCGAAACGCCGGCCGAGTTATGGACGTGACGACCGACCGGCGCTCTGCGGAAGCGCGGCAATCACGACGTAGCCGACATCAGTGACCCCGGGCTCCATCCGAAGCGCGCGGGCGTGGCCGGGAGTGAACGGGAGATCCTCGCGCGTCGGAGCGCCGACGACCGCGCCCGGAGGAAAGGCGGGGTCGCCGATCCTACCCGCCGTGCGCAGGAGCCCGATGCTCAACTCCCTTCGTCGAATCTCGGCCTGCGCACGCGTGAGAAATCGTCCGAGGAGAGGTCCCTCGTCGCTCCCCTCCAGACCACCCAGAGTACTTGCTGCGAGCACGGCGATCCCTTTCCAATGCGCTTGGGGGTCCAGCCGCTCTCGTTGCAGCACTTCTTCGACGCGTCGAAGGAATTGGTCCGCCGCCGCCTCCGGAGGGCCGGGAAGCGTGAGCATCCCTAACCGGGTCGCCCACTTTCGATCGAACAGCGCGTCACCCGCCCCGCCAACCGCGTCCGACGGGCTCGCCACCAAGAGCGGGCGGCGTACATTCCCGGGCACGCCGACCGGTCGGGAGGAATCGGGGGAGAGCGAAGCCAGAGCGTCCGGCGGGAGAGCGGCCGAGAGCGCGAGTCGTTCGAGGATCGCGCGCCCCTCGATCCGTTCGTCTCGAGAGATCGGATAGACCGGTCCTCCTCCCAGCAGGGCCGGCCCATCCCCTCGGTCGATCACGAACGAGACGATTTCCGCCCGAGACGAGATCCCGGCTAATCTCCCACCGACAGCTCCCGAACCCAGGAGACGAACGAGCAGCGCCAACTCGCGTCCGGAGGCGCCGTGCTCCGCCGCCGAAGCCAGGAAATCGCGCCAGGCGTCCGCGCCGACGGAATCGGGAGGGACGGTGAGACCGAGGAGAGCGCCCGGAGAAAGGAGGAGGAGAAAGAGATCCTCCTCCGACAGCTCAGCTCCCATTTCCTGAGCGGCCCGGACGACCCCTTCCGCTTCGGGGCGGTCGGGCCAGCCGGGCGTGACCTGAACGGAACGGAACGGTAGCTCGGCCTCGGGCTCGATCGGGCCGACGATGAGACCTTGCGTCAATCGGTCGCGAAATGTATGCAAAGCGGCCAGCGTCTGGGAGTTCGCGGCGTTCCCCACTGCGAGAAACGAGACCTGGCGATAACGCCCGATGGGCACGAAGCGGTTTCCGATGCGCAGCGTGTCCCCTTCGACTCGCAACGCGAGCCGCGTCGTGCGATAGGCATCGGCGGCCGTCACCGCGCCCCGATAAGCGGTCGAAGGAATCGGATCGGGCCCCTTCGGTTCCGGCAGACCGGGGGGAAACGGATCCCATGGGAATTGACCGATCAGGCTCATCTCTCTGGGGACCGAGGGCCAAGAACAAGACGCTTCCGGGGGGCTCGATCAACCGAGTTGCAACCGTTCTGAGGTCGTGGGCCGCTGCGGGTCGAGGAAGCGGACTGGATGGAAGAGCTTCGGGTCGAGGTCCGTCGTCTCCCCCAGAACTGCTTGCGCCACTCGCCGGCTGGCCGCAGGCGCGAGCATGAATCCATGCCCCCCAAACCCGTTCGCGTGCACGAAGCCTGCAAGGCGAGGATCCTCTCCAATGACCGGGAAGCCATCCGGCAGGTCATCGTAGAAACCGGTCCATGCTCTCAAGATCCCGACCGACGCCAGCGCAGGGAACAACTCGAGGATCGCTACCGACATGCGCCGGAGAAATTCGGGGGAGCTCGGCATGCCGACGCGCGTGCCGGGGCGATGCGCCATAGTGATTCCGCCCACCAGCTCGCCCCGCATCGTCTGGCTCACATAGAGCCCGTCTCCAAGCCGGGCGACCATCGGATCGAGGAAGGGTTTGAGCGGTTCCGTCGCGAGGATCTCGTGGCGCGTAGCGACATTGGGGACCTCGAGCCCCGCCATCCGTGAGATATCCCCGGACCACCCCCCCGCGGCATTGACCAATGTCTCGGTGGGGATCGTGCCCGACCGGGTCACGACACCGACGACGCGTCCGTCTTGTTGGGCGACGCCCGAGACTTCCCGGCCCAACACCACTTCGACCCCGAGCGATCGGGTCGCCTCATAGAGCGCCCACACGGCCGGGAAGGGGTACAATGTTCCGTCGCTTGAGAGGTAGGAGGCACCGACAAGCCCCTCGGTGTTGAGCCCTTCGAACCGTTGCGCGACCTGCGCCGGGCGTAGGAGCTCGGAGCGAAGTCCTTCTCCTCGCACGGCCGTGTGCACCCGTTCGAGAGAGTCCATTTCGACTTGATTGGCGGCCAGGAAGAGATAGCCCCCCTGGCGAAACCAAATATTGTAGCCGAACTCGCGGCCGAACGTTCGATAGAGTGCCACGGATTCCCGGGCCAGCCGGATGGTCGCTCGAGTTTCCCACTGCTGCCGAACCCCTCCTCCATTCCTTCCGGAGGCGCCGCTGGAAAGGAATCCTCGATCGATGACTAGGATCGGACCTCCCCCGGCTCGAGCCAGGTGGAGCGCGGTGAAGAGCCCCAGTACGCCGGCTCCGACCACGACGGTGCGATACCGCGACCGGAGGGGCGCGTTCATGGGGGTCCCGCCTCAAGCGAGGGGAGACCCGCCAAACTACCGAGAGCGGTCGGAATCACGGGAGGTCGCTGAGTGATGTATCCGACTTCTTCCGGAGGATGTCCTTCCAGGAGCGCGAGGACCAACAGGATTTCCGGAAGACAGTATCGCCCCTGACAGAGGCCGGTCCCCAGGCTCGTGTAGCGCTTGATGACCTCGATCCCCTGATAGCCGCGTGCGACGGCTTCCTCGACCTCGTCGAGCAGAACGTCTTCGCAGGCACAGGAGATCCACTTCCCGGTTCGATGCACCTTCAAGAGCTCGCGGTAGTAGCCCAGGAGCTCGGTCGGCCGGTCCCCGCTCGGTGCGGGCCAGGGGTGCGTGGCGCCGTTCCCCGCTCGCAGCGCCCCGGCGATCGTCTCGGTGGTCGGTGCGGACACGGAAGGCTCGTGAGAGCCCCCTGCGAATCCAGCTGCGAACAGCCCCTCGACCGTCGTAGAACCCGCTGTGTTCAGCAGCGGAAAATAAGCCCCCGTGCCGGAGCGCCAGGTCATCTGGGCCCCCGCTTGGAAGAAAAGCTGCGAGTTCGGGAGTCTGCGATGGCCCAGAATCACCTGATCGCACCCCACGGAAAACCCGATTCCCTCTCCCCGAGCCTTGAGCGACAACCGCCGGACGTGCCGTCGTCCGGAGGCTCCGAGGACGAGCGTCCTCGGATACAGCGGGATACCTTGCGCCGATCCGCTCCGGGCCACGCCCGGTTCGATTTCTCCCGGAGCGACGACGGCCGAGATGTGGGCACCGAATCGGTCCAGCACCTGCGCGGCTCTTGCCCCGCCCCCCACGAGTACTGCGTGCGAGAAAGGGGTCGTGGTCGGGTCGGGGTAGAAGCCGAAGAGACCTTCAGCAGTAACGATACCGGGGCGATCGTTTCCTTCGAAGAGGAGATTCCCATCGTACCCCCCGACGGCTACCACGACCTGTTTGGCTGCGATCCGCAGGGCCGCGCGCGCGCGGTTTACCGCGATGAGCGTGAACGGGTGGGCGCGACTACGGTCAGGAGGGGGGAGAAAGATAGCCGTCGTATCGGAGAGCGTCTCGGTCCCGGCCGGCACGTCGGCGATCGGGCCGCGGTCGATGAGATACCGCGTGCCGGCATACCCCTCGAGCGCACGTGCGATTTGGCGACCCGAGGCTCCCGCCCCTACGATTACCACGTCGCCCTCGACGATCGAGCCCACCGGGAAGCCGGCAGAACCGGTGGGCGTGGGCCAGGAACCGTACCCTGCGAGGCGTCGTACGACCCGTTGGTACAGTGGAGTAGCCCAACCAGGCCGTCGGAACCCACGGAGGGTGTCCACGCCTCCCGGGAAAATGTAGTCGATTATTCCTAAGAGGTCGAAGGAGGGGGACGGCCACCCACTTTCCGTCTCGATCCGATCTCCTGCGGCGGGTACGTACTGGCACGCGCGAACTGCGGGCACTCCGTTGACCCGCACGAGGCAGTTCGTGCAGTGACCGATCCCGCAGAAGGGGGCTCTCGGACGGTGGTAGCGGATCGACCGCTGGAAAAACGGACTTCCCCAACGCCCCAATGCTTGCGTCAGCGTCTCGTGAGGTCGCGCCCGGAGGAGCCGACGTTGAAACCGCGGGGGTGCACGTGCCGGGTCCATCGAAGAACGCGGGAGCACCCTCCGAGGTTCTATTTGAGAGCGCGGCTGCGGCGCCCTCGCGTACCACGGCCCCATCGAAGCCGCTCGGCGGCCCGCGCCTGCTTCTGAGGGTAGAAAGCGAGCCGCGGGGCCTAACCTATATAGAGTAGCGAGAAGTCCGAGCCTCTCGCACCATGCGCACCACAGGCGGGTTTCACGGTCGACGGATCCAGAAGACCGGAGGCTCGACCTACATCATTTCGCTGCCCAAGAATTGGGTCGTCAGTCGCGGATTGCATCCCGGGGATGTCCTCTTGTTCACGCCGCGGTCCGATGGATCGCTCACCGTCTACGCCGATGAAGGTTCGGACGCGGAAACCGTGCGACGCACCATCGGAGTCTCCAACGACATGGAGACGGAACACCTCTTTCGCCTCCTCGTGGGGGAATATATCGCCGGCGCGCCGCTGCTCGAAATTCGGACGAGTGGGCGTATGAGTGCGCGGACGCGCGATGTCGTGCGCGGATTCGCTCAGCGAATGATTGGTCCTGAGATCTTGGAAGAGACCGCCGAAGCGGTCGTTCTGCAGGACGTGGTCGGAACGAACCCGCTCCCGATTCCGTCCGTGATCCGCCGGATGCACCAGATGGTGCGCGCCATGCACTCTGACGCCATGACGGCTTTCCGCGATCAAGATGCGTCGATCGCACGCGACGTGGTTGAACGCGATTGGGAAGTCGACCGTCTCCATTGGTTCATCGAAAAGCAGGTCACGAGTGCGCTGCGTGACGCGCGCATGCTGACGTCCCTCGCGCTCACGCTGCCCGAATGTTCGACGTACCTCCTCGCCTCTCGCACGCTGGAGCGCATCGCCGACCACGCGGTTCGGATTGCGGAAACCGTTCCCATGCTGGAGAAGGAGACCGTTCCGGAGGCCGTGGTCGCCGAGCTCGCTCGGATGGCGACCTCGGCGGCGGAAGCCCTGTCCTCGGCCCTCGACAGTCTCGAGAACCGCGATGTCGAGGTCGCGAACCGGGTGATCGATGATGCCCATAAGTTGACGCGGGATCGGGACAAGATCTTGCGCGAGCTCGTGACGAAGAAGGGCCGGCTCGCCGTGGGGCTGGCTTACGTGCTCGAGAGTCTGGAGCGGAGCGCCTTCTACGCCAGCGACCTTGCCGAGATCGCGATCAATCACGCGGTAGAAAGTCCGGCACCGGCGCCGGAGACCGCGACGACCGCTCGAAAGACGGTCGAGACCACGCGTACGTAAGGATTACAGTTACCAGTACCGGTAAACTGGTCTAACGATCGGAAAGATATAGCCACTATAGATGTGACACGATTCCCACAGTTGCGTCTTGGGTTACGTCAAAAGGTAACGGAGCGGCCGTGGAACGCGATCCATATGAGCGCCTCCACTTCGACGCGCGTTGGGATGCGCGGATTGGCCGCGATCGATGGCCCGCGGAGGGTCCGTTCTAGGATATCTGGAAGGGCCGCACGGATCTGCTCTTCGGAGACCCCGGCGGCGGCGAGACTTTTCGGGAAGCGGAGCTGATCCGCCAGCGACCGCAGGCGCTCGGCCAAGGTCGAACGGTTATTGGTCGGAATCGCCCCCGGCGGATCGGTGAGGGAGGCGTACCGCTCGCGAGCTCCCGGATAGTTGAACTCGGTCACCGACGGCAGCAAGATACCCAGAAGGCGTCCGTAAGAAAGGCCGGTAGGCCCGACGAGCGCTCGGGCGAGCGCGTGCCCGATCCCTAGTTGGGCGTTCGAAGCAGCCAGGCCGGCGGCCGTCGCGGCGTAGTGGAGGGGGGCTCGCCCCTCGGGGTCGTCGAGCTCGCGGATCGTCTTCGGCAACGAGTAGAGCACCGTTTGGATCGCCTCGCGGGCGTGCGCGTCGGAGAACGGATTGCTCCAAGCCGAGGCGAGCGCCTCGAGCGCTTGTCCCAGGATCTCCCAAGCTGAATCGAGCGTTTCCGGGAGGGGAAGGGAGACGGGAAATCCGGGATCGAGGAGGGCCCAGTCGGGTACAAGTTCTCGCGAGGCCAACTCGATCGGCGTTCCATCGTCGCCCCAGAGGTGCGCGACCCACGATGCTTCGCTCCCGCTCCCACTCGTGGTGGGGATCGCCGCAAATCGGGCCTTGCGGCGCAACGTAAGTTCGACCAGGGGATTCACCGCGGCGAGAACCAGATCGGGCTGCTCGTACAGGGCCCACAGGGCCTTGCCGGTGTCGATGGTACTCCCTCCGCCCAAGGCGACGATCCAATCGGGGCCGAACCGACGCAACTCTTCCGCAGCATGCGTGACGGACTGAATGGTAGGAGGTACGGTGAAATCCCGAAACACTTCGATCGTTGTATCGGACTTCGCGAGCTCCTCGGCGACGCGTCGGTGACGCTCGAGTCGAGCGAGGCGAGGATCGACGACCAGAAACGCCCGGTGCGCGCCCAATGCGCTCAGCTGCTCGATCGCCCCGGGACCCCAAACGATCCGGGGTGGCGTGAAGAAACCCATCACGCGCTGCCTTCCTCAGGGTCGTCCCGTGCGCGGTCTTACGGGGCCGGACCCTCGCGGCACCGCGGACACGCTCCGGTGAGCGTGTAAGTTATGCCGTCGACCGACCAGCCCTCCGGGCGACGCTCGGCCACCTCGGTCAGCATCCAAAGGTCCGTTTGCTGAAGAGCAAGTCCCGCGATTCGCCCGCAGACACGGCAGACGACGTGAGCGTGAGGGTCCTCGTTCAAATCGATCGGTTCGGGAGTGGATCGACGGGGGGCGATCAGCGGGATTTCCTTGCCGTGAGCTGGATCGTGAGGCGAGCGGACAGGGCGACGAGTTGCCGGACGAGACTTAGGTCGTGCGCGGGCCATCTCGGAGCGCACCCCCGAGCGGCTATTTGAACGACCCGGCACACGCGCGGATATTCAGCCGCTCCGAAGGGAGCGTAGATCCGAGCTGAGAGTCTTCGTCGCCGCTCGCGAGCTCTCTCGCATCCCCCCTCACGATGTGCGCCGGCCAAAAGGATACCGAGTCGCTCTCCTCGAGAATCACGCTATGAGCGGTCGAGTCTATTGGCGAATGCATGGTCATTTCCGACGTCCGGCTGAAGGTGAACGGGGTCGACCGATCGATCCGAACCGACGCGGATCGAACTCTGCTTTCCGTCTTGCGCGACGAACTCGGTCTAACGGGAACCAAGTACGGGTGCGGGGAGGGCCAATGCGGGTCCTGCAGCGTTCTCGTAGAGGGAAGTTCGATCCGATCCTGCCAAGTTCCGGTCGGCGAGGTCGCCGACCGGGAAGTGACGACGATCGAGGGTCTCGCGACCGAGGGCGTCCTGAATCCTGTCCAAGCGGCTTTCGCCGACTTGGGGGCGTTTCAGTGCGGCTTCTGCATTCCCGGAATGATCGTCCGTGCGACCGCGCTCTTGCGCGACAATCCTTCCCCCTCGGAGGACGAGATCCGAGTTGCGTTGGAGGGCAATCTCTGCCGGTGTTGCGGCTACGCCCGCATATTGCGAGCGGTGGAAAGCGCCGCTCAACGGGCACGCGTGGGAGAGGGGCATCTATGACGGATTCCCCTCGGCCCGGACGACCATGGGATCGTACCGACGTGGCCCAGCGGGAGTATTTCGAGATCCTCGGGCCGGGGCTCGTTGTCGTTCTGCCTCCGCGAAAGCCGGGAGGATCCGATGCCTCGGAGTGGCGCCCTCCGACGGGCGGAGCGTGGGTTCACGTGGGAACCGATGGACGGATTCGCGGGTTCACGGGGAAGGCGGAGGTAGGTCAAGGAACTCGCACGGCGCTCGCCCTGATCATCGCCGACGAGTTGCGCGTTCCCGTGGATCGCGTCGATCTTCTGATGGCGGATACCGATCTCTGTCCATGGGACATGGGTACCTTTGGCAGTCGATCAATGCCGGATGCGGCGCCTGCCCTCGGAGCGGCGGCCGCCGGCGCCCGAGCGGTGCTGGTGACCCTCGCCGCGGCGCGAATGAGAAGACCTCCTACGGAGCTCGGGGTCATCGACGGGGAGGTTCGGGTGAAGGGGGAGGTCCGAGGCATCCCCTTCGGGGAACTGGTTCGGGGCCAGAACCGGGTGGAAACCGTCAGCCCTGGCACTTCCCTTACTCCACCGATGCGCTGGCATCGAGCAGGTCGATCTACGGTGGACCTCGCAGCGGCGGAGGTCGTCACGGGGCGGCGGATCTACACCTCCGATCTCCAACTACCGGGGATGCTGCACGGCGTCGTGCTCAGGCCGCCAGCATACGGGGCCCGCCTGGTCGAAGTCAACTTCGAAGCGACTCAGAGACTTCCTGGAATCATCGTCGTCCACGAAGGCGAATTTGTGGCTGTGGCAGCGCCAAGTTCGTCCGAAGCGAGAACCGCGCTTGAGACGATTCGGCCGGTATGGCAAAGGTCTCCGCAGCCGGGCGAACGGGAAATCGAGTCGTATCTCCGCACGCACCGGCTCGAAGGGGATGCCTGGGACGAGGACGCAAGAGTCGTCGGGGATGTCGACACGTCACTCGCCTCCGCCCCCGTCCACCTCGAAGCGACCTACCGGACCGCGTACATTGCCCACGTTCCGCTGGAGACCCACTGCGCGATCGCTGAGTGGAACGGTCCTCGCGTTACACTCTGGGTCGGCACGCAGACCCCATTCCGGGTCCGGGACGAGATCGCGAAGGCCTTCGCCATATCGCCGGACGCGGTACGCGTGATCGTACCTCCCACCGGGTCTGGTTTTGGGGGGAAGCACGGCGCTACGATCGCGCTAGCGGCCGCCCGTCTTGCTTGGGCCGCCCAGCGACCCGTCCGAGTCGCGTTCAGTCGCGAAGAGGAGTTTCGCTATGCCTACTTCCGTCCGATGGCTGTAATCGATGTGCGCGTCGGCGCCGATCCCCAGGGACGGCTGCTCGCGTGGAGCTTCCATAATGTGAACGCCGGTTCGGCCGCGCTCTTCCCACCCTATCACGCTCCACATCAGCGGGTCGACAACGAGCTCTCACGCTCTCCGCTCCCACAAGGATCCTATCGGTCTCTCGCGGCGGCCGCGAACAATTTTGCCCGAGAATCCGCAATCGATGAACTCGCCCTCCGGGTGGGCATTGACCCACTGACCCTTCGGAGATCCAACCTGGAGGATGATCGATTGCGCACGGTCCTCGAGCGTGCCGCAGAAATCGCAGGCTGGTCTCGACGGCATCGAAGCCCCGGGAAAGGTTTCGGACTGGCGGTGGGCCTCGAGAAAGGTAGCCGGGTTGCCACGGTCGCCGAGGTTCGAGTGGACCCTGATCGACGTCTGTACGTCGAACGATTGGTGACCGTATTGGAAGCCGGCGCGATCGTGAACCCCGACAATCTGCGTAATCAAGTCGAGGGAGCGATGGTCATGGCCCTCGGAGGCGCGCTCTTTGAAGGTGTGCACTTCGATGCCGGGTCCGTGGGAAATCCCCACCTCTCGCAGTACCGAGTGCCCCGATTTTCAGATCTGCCGAAGTTGGAAGTAGAGCTGGTCGATCGGCGGGACCTCCCTCCGGCTGGTGCAGGTGAAACTCCGTTGATCGCCGTCGCTCCGGCCTTGGCGAATGCGATATGCGATGCGACCGGCTGTCGATTACGTACCCTTCCGCTCGTACCGGACGGCGTCGTGCCCGAGGTAAACGAAGTACTAGCCTAGGGGCCGAACGATCTGCAGGCTGACGTGGAGATAGGGGAAATCTATTCGTCGTCGTTGCGCTCCCGTGACTCCCGAATGCCAAACATAAGTAGGAGCGGGTGGCAGTAGGAGTCTCTTGGCTCGCAACGCCCCCAGTTCCTCGTCAGCGGCGGCTTCGCCACCGCCCGCGTCTCCCGGACTCACTGCGCTCGATGTGATCCTCCTTGGTTCATTGGGAATTCTATGGGGTTCGGCCTACATCTTCATTCGAGAGGGGATCGTCTTCGGGGCGTCGCCCATCGAATTCGCGGCCGTTCGGTACGCGCTCTCCGCCGCCGCCTTCGCCGCGCTGGCGGCGGCTCGACGCGAGCGGTTCCCGGATCAATATGCCCTCCTGGTCTCGGGCGCGGTCGGCGGAACGCTGATCATCGGCGCCTACGGGGGATTCCTCTATTGGGGCGAGCAATACACGACCGGCGGCTACGCCGCGATCCTCGCATCGACCGCCCCTATCCTCACGGTAGTGTTTGCGTACTCCCTCCTCCCCGCCGAGCGCTTGGGCGCCGTCTCGCTGCTGGGTATTTTAGTCGGGTTCGTCGGTGTCGTGGTCCTCGTCGTACCGGAGATCATCGGAAGTCCGGTCGGAACCTGGCCCGGTCCGTTGTTTCTTTTCCTCGCGTTTGTCAGTGCGGCCATCGGGACGGTCGTTCTCCGTCGCGTAGGGCGAGGACCTCAAAGCCTCTGGCAAATCGGGGTACAGTTCGGCGTCGGGGGAGCGCTGCTCGGTATCGTCGCGCTGGCGCTGCCCGTCCGCGAGGCGCTTCCTTTCGCGCTGGATGTATGGGCGTCGCTTCTCGCCCTCGTGGTATTCGCTTCCGTCATGGGCTACTTCGTCTATTTCCAGCTGCATCACCGGGTCGGTCCGGTCCAGGCGAATATCGTGGCATATCTCGTGCCGCTGGTCGGGATCGGAATCGGATCAGGGTTTTTTGCCGAGCCTATCACGCTCTCGGAGGTAGCGGGCTTCCTGATCGTGATCGTCGGGGTGACCTTAGTGATTCGAGGGTCAATGCAGCGGTCCGTCGCGAAGCCTGCTGGGGAACCGGTTCGGTAGCCTGCCGTCGGCTCGGACGCCACCGCAAGAGATGAGTGGCGAAGGCTAAGCGCCCCTACGAGCGGAACGAATCATGAGCGACAAGTCGCGACCGACCCGGCGTCGAACGATCGTCCGGGGTCCGGTGTTCGGCCGGATTGGCCCGACCTCCCTCGACGAATACGAGCGGGCATCGAACGCCACCTCGATGATCCGTCGACTCAACGGGCGGAGACGTTCGCATTCGAGCGTCGTAAGACGGTTCGATTCTCCGCCGGGTGCGGGATCACAGGGTGACTGTTTCTGCAGAGCGTTCGTTCATCAAAAGTGACGGCCGAAGTCATCGATGTGGAAGAATCCCGCGATCGTGCTTCTCAGGCTGCTCAGGCTCGAGGCTGAGCCGTGACCGACGAAGCCAGGCGTCTCGAGGTGGCAAACCAAGAGAGAGCGGAGGCCGCCGCGGTGGGAACAGGCCGATAACAAAGTCAGCGAGACCGGCCGCGTCTCGGATAAGATCAAAGTAGAAGAGGACGACCGCGCTTTGGGTGCCGCGGATCGAAAGGTCAAGAAAATAGAGTCCACGCCGTGAGCGACTGCCACCCTTGAGACGTACGCCGGAAGCCTATCGCTACGAATAGCTCGTGCGGAGAGGCGGATTTGAACCGGCCATGTGTTCGAATCTCAGTCACTTTCTCGATAGGTTGTTCTACGAGTTCCGTGTGGGCGAGGTATTCGAACCCTCCATGGTTCGAATCTTACAGGTGAGTGAGAAAACGTCGCCGTGTCTCGGGGCGATGCCGGCGTAAAATGTCGGAGGGGGACACTACTGAATTCACCATGTCCCCGACATGGGGCCGGAAGGTCGACCGGAACCCACCCTACGCAACCCCGTCGTTAGAAATTGGTCCGAACCGTGGACGATCAACTCCCGTCGCACAAAGCGCCTGTTCTGGACGATTTCGAGCACGCGCTCAGCGCCTGTGGTTCGAATTGAACACAACCCACGAAGCCGGCAGAATATACCCTTGAGGTCCAGAAGTGACCCCACCTTCTCAAAACCCACTCCGCTCCGCGACGTCCTTACGGTATGGCGTCCGGCAACGCTCACAGACCCCCGTTGGTGCAAAGTACGGACGGTCTAGTCGGCCGACTAGTCTAGCGCCCCGAGCTTCAGTCGAGTTCGTACCGAGGATACTTACTCCTCCCTCGATTGAAGCACGATTGTGGCTGGATCTAACCGATGGACTCGACTTGTAGAGAGGGTCGCGGTCGTTGAGATCTTTCTACTGATCGCGCAGTACCTATTGGGAATTTGGACCAACGTCTACGCGCCGGCGCAGTTCGTACTAAACAGTTCGGGAATGTCCACTCAGCCAGGGTCTTTGGTGTATCATGTTTTGGTCGGGTTCCTCCTCTTTCTCGTAGGGGTCGTTATTCTCATCCTGGCGGGCCTCTCCCGTGACCTCCGGCTGATTTGCCTGGCGGCGGTGCTACCCGTAGCGGTGTTCGTCGCTGGAGAGTTTGGATCTGCGTTCGAACGCTCCACACCGAACAATCCGATTTACTCGTTCGGAATGGGAGTGATGTTCATCGTGGCGCTTTTTGCCACGATGGGAATTCTAGCCTTGAGTAGGAACCGTCGCATGCTCTCCGCTCCCTCTGCCGCCCCAGCGGCCAGGGAAACTCAGCCGAGCTAACCGGCCCTTCGATGCGCTCCTCCGGCTCGACTCCACTCCACCCAAAGAGTCTGTCCCTCAACCCCGACAACCCACCGCCCCTCAACTCCATCCTCACGATTCAGAGCCGCGAGGGGGTCCAAGAGAAAACGACCCTTTCAGGAAGGGCCGTTGAGGGTTCAAATCCTCTCCACACAAATGCTCGAACCTCGTCGTTTCTCGGCGACAAATCGGCGATAGATGTCGGAGGGGGACACTTCTGAACTCTTCATATCCCCGAGAGGAAGGATTTCGCTCGGCACACTCTTCCGTTGCCGAATCTCTCTCAGGCACGCACATAGTAATCTATATTATTACCATATGGCATCACATAGTCGATGATTACGACCATCCAAGTTACACCGACCACCCGCGAGCGGCTTGCCGCATTGAAAAGTTCGCCGCGCGAGACTTACGATGAGCTCCTCAACAAGCTGCTGGCCCTAGTCCCGCAGGGAGACGACGAAGGAGCGTACAGCGATGCGTTTCGGATGGGGCTACTGAACGCCAGACTTGACATTCGGTACGGCCGGGTAACTCCGCATGCGCAGGTCAAGAAGCGGTTGGGCCTCTGACGCCGTGGTCTATCCAGTGGTCGGACACCGCTGTTCGCGACCTGCACAAACTTGATCGAACGGTAGCCCGAAGGGTTGTAGCTCGCCTCGAGGCAGCCGCCTTGGACCCGACCCACTATTTCACGAGATTGGCGAGCTCGGACGAGTACAAGCTTCGTATCGGTAACTGCCGCCTCCTGGCGGTGCTCTCCCACGCAGAACAGACCATTCTGGTCGAACGCGTGGATCGCCGGTCGCGAATTTACGAACGGTAACGCTGGGTTCTAAGCCGCTCATCATTTCTGGAGGAGAAATCGTGAAAAGATGTCGGAGGGGGGATTTGAATCGCTCGAGGGTTCGAATGGAAGGGGCGGAAGCAAGGATTCGACCCCACCATGGGTTCAATATCGGAAATGCGGGAGAGGGATTTGAACCGCCCGGGGGTTCAAATATCATGAAAAGTGGGCACCCGGATTCAAGCCACCTCCGCCTTGCGAATCACTCGACGTAATGCGGCGCGTACGGGTCTGAAGTTGGTGTGGACAGTGGTCGGGTAGGGAAGGTCGGAGGTAGATGCCCGAGGGGGCCACTACTGAATTTTTAATCTCCCCCACCGACTCACGAACAACGACGCATCCGTCCATCATTGGGAACCGCCATAGGCCGACTCAACGGTACTCCTCGCCGCAAAGGGGGGGCGATCGAGTCGTCTTCCTTTCGAACCCGGGATGACCGAAACCCCTTCGACAGGGGACCCCTACACTCAATCCCCTAGCTAGCCCGCGGCGCGAACGATCGGCCGGATGCCCCATCGTCACTGAACTTGCGTATTGTGGATCGCAAGCTCAGTTGACTCGACTGGCATAAGGAACAGGAAGCGCATGCGAGTGATTGGCTCCAACCGGGGTTATGACCATCAACGGCGATACCGTCCCCATGGCCCAGCCGGCGACTTCGCGCTCGGACTTGGTTGCTGAGGATCCAGCCCAGCATTCCTCGAGAGTCCCTGCGGCGGACATGCCAAATCCTTCGCCCCCCGCCCGTTTTCCCCGCGACGCTTTTCACGTGTCGAAGAGAACCATTGCCCTCGTGGTCGGGGTGGCAGTCGTCGTGACCTTCGCCGGTTTGTACGCGGTCGGTGCCTTTTCGATTCACGGCAGCTCTTCGATTGTTATCTCCGCGCCCCTTCTGCCTTCGTTCGCTCAGGCATACAATGCAAACTCGCGCGTCGTTTCGAACGTTTCCGGAGGCCCTTGGACTCTGGAGTCCGTCCAAGGAATCGACGCCATCCACTCCGAATCGGTCCCGTCGGCGACAAGTCTGCCGTGGGGGTACGGCTGTTCGATTGTTCCTGCCGGCGGGGGCACCTTGGTTCTCACTGCTCCCGCGTTCACGGGCAATCTATCCTCCGGTCTCGCTGCCTGGTGGGGGTTCGTATACGCAGCGCCCTCCGGCACGACGGCGCTGCTCGTTCAGGTCGCCAGCGGAATGGCGGCACCTGCGGGCCTTCTTTCGGGCAGTTGCCCTGCCACCGCCCGACTCCTCTACTCTATCCCGGACGATGTCGTCGGCAGCGAAGTGGCCGCGCACACGGCATGGACTCAAACTGGCGCGGATTACTTTGCGAACTATTCGAGTTCGACTGAGTCGCTCGCGCTCCTTCCCGCCGATACATCGATCCCGGGCGTCGCACCCCTTATTGCTCTCAGCCCTCCTCCGGAGAGTCCGATTTGGTACGTCGGCTACAATGGTTGCGACGCGTTTGGTACCCTCAATCGATCGAGCCAGCCCTCGAACGCTGTCTTCGTTAACGCGACCACGGGTGGGATTTATGGAGTGGCAGGAGAACTCGGCGGAACAAACTGCTGGGCAGAAAACCCGCCGAACACTCCCTTCGTCGGGGAGGCACTAGGGCTCGGTAATGCCTCGGTCGGGACGTGCCCGTCCGGTGGCTCTGCGTCACCCGGGGATCTCGGAGGTTGCGCTCCGGGGGACACCATCGTCACCCTGCGATTGAACGCCTCGGTCGTGAACCTCGGGGGCCTCGGTCTGGAGGTTCTGCAGTGTACGAACCTCTCTCAAGGAGGAGGGGAGTGTAATTGGTACGCGCCCCCTTCCGGGCGAGGGGCGATCGCGGCCCTCAACGAAGTGGCCCAGGTGGTTGCCTCCTCCTCGTTTGCCTCAGGGTACCTAGTCATGAACGGCACTTGGATGTCCTACGTCTCGGGATATTCCGACGCCACAACGCTCCTCCCGTCCGATACGCTGGTCGTGGATCTCGGCACCTCGGCGCCCATCGTCGCTCCCGGTTTCCTCGTCGAGGTTTGTGGTAGCGGCCCCTACGATGATGGGTCCTGCCTGGCGCTCAACGTTTCCTAGTTACCCCGGCCGGGAAGTTTCTCGTGCCATGTAAAACTCGGAGGGGCAGATGTCCGGCGTTGAAAATCTCCCGCTTCGGATGGGACTCAAGAAGTTCAAACCCCGTAAGCACACACAGTCAAGCATCGTCGTTTCCCGGCGAGAAACCGATGAAATATGTCGGAGCGGGGATTTGAACGGTCCATGGGTTCGAATACCGTCCACTTTTTCGATAGATTCATCTACAAATTTCCTGCGGGGAGAGGGATTTGAACCGCCCGGGGGTTCAAATATCGTGAAATGTGGACGCCCCGCCAGGGAACGACGACCCGGCTCGAATCCGCCTAGGCCCGCCCTGTCTAGCTTTCCATCCGAACTAAGGGCAAGTAATTACGTGTCGACCGTCTCAGAAAATGGACGGAACACGGGTTGCTACTCCCGCTCGAAATTGCCTTCCTAGGCGAACTTCCAAACACCGCCAGAGTACCCCTCGCAAACGAGTCCGTGAACCAGCGGATCGTAGGTCGGCAGTGCGACGTTTCCGTAGAAAATACATTCGAAATCGGCGTTCACCGTCTCCGACGTAATATTGGTAAATCCTTTGCTGCCGTCTTTCCACAGATACATGTAGGAGTTCTGGGAGTTGCTCGGATAGGAGGAGGACGCCGAAACCATGAGCGCTTGGAGCTTTGGATCGTAGTTGTATTGGTACACCTGGTTCAATACTGGACGATCGACGGGGAAAATCTGCTTCCATGCTCCGGCGTGGTAGGTCCACCAGCCGTAGCCGACTAACAACACCTTGCCCAAGTTCGGATCGTAGGTCATGACAGCGCTTCCTCGAAATGGCGCGCTCCCAGAAATTTCGGTCCATGCTCCTGCGTGATAACTCCACGTCTGAACTGAGAAGTTACGCCCGTCGGAAAAACCCCCGTAGAGCAATACGTATCCATCGGAAACGTCGTAGACTGCTCCCGGAGAGCATGCGACATCTGAGAGGCAGTCCGCGGGAAGCCGCGGTCCGGTGGGCGTGTTGATGTGATCCCATCCGAACCCTTCTTGGAATCGCCAGAGCTGAACTAACGCGTGGCCGGCCTCGGAAGGAGAATCAGCGGATTGCGTTCCGCACCCGACCGCAAAGGCATCGATCAGAAGCATGTACCCGTCAGATTCGTCATCGACCAGCATTGGAGCGACTCCCGTGCAGACGGGTGTTCGCACGTGCAGGTTTACCCAGCCATTACCTTCGAGAGCATACGTCCCATACCCGCTCGGACCCGTAACGACGGCCATTTCGTAACCGGCCGGGTCCCATGCAAGGTTCGTCGAGAAAAGCGAGGGATCCGATATCTTTGGGCTCAAAACGCTCCAGCCGTAGGATGTGCCGGATCCATCATTGGCCAGGGTATTCCCCACGCTCGTCATGAGTAGCGCAATGACCACGAATCCAGAAAGTATCGCGAGATGACCCGCCCTCATTTTCAGTAACCGTTGTTTGTGAACCCGAAGTCAGAGGTCATGGCAGGATAATACTGATCGAGGCACCCCGGGTTGCTAAAGCCGGACGGCTCCACGGAACAAAAATGCGAAAGGCCGAATAGCCACTCTATAGTTGCGGTGATTCCGTAGTCAGAGTTCATAGTCTTGTAGGCTGTCGCGCCAGTAGATGTGCCAGCGTATGCGGAATTGTGAATAATCGTGACCTCGTATATCTGGCCGCCACAAACGCTCGGATTGCCAGCTCTGGGGTGGCAACTTACATAATTCTGATTCGTCGGTTCAGTCACTTGGAATCCAAGATCACTCTTGCCGCTCTTTCCGGCGGGATTCTCCCCTCCGGTCTCGTCATACAAAACGAAGATCGCGGTGTGCTTAATCTCCGTCTTGCAGATACTCTGTACATTTGAGTTCTTATCGTATTGACTTCCGGTGCAAGCGAGCAGGGGGGTAAGGAACAGTTTCAGCCAAAGGTCCGCCTGATCCTTAACCTCTTGAACGTCATCGTAAGTCCCGCCGCAATTCGTCTTTAGACAAGTTGCGTTTGGCCAAACTCCGTTGCATCCGTCATGGCCATCGTCACACAGGTTCGGTGAGATGAACGAAAAGTTGACCATTTCATTATCGACAACTGAAGTGTTGAATGCATTGGATATTCCCGGCCCAGGTTCGAGGCTCAGAATATGACTCTCGCAAGTCGACTTGACATCTACCGTACTATCCATGTAGAGAAAAGGGACGTGCTTGCCGGCGAATAGGCTGCTGTTACCTGGGACAGCCCACTTTGATGGATCGGTACAGGCCACTCCACCGCCCGGCAAATTCTCCGCATAGTTTGCCCAGGTAAAGCCGCTGGCGGTTAGGGTGTCGCCTATTGTTTCTTCCTTGTATGAATGATACGTGCCACCGCCTGACGTAGGATAAGCGTCCCCTATCCCGCTGCCCGGATTCTGACAGGAATTTGTATCGGCCGCGATAATTGCCATGTATTCAGGAGCTGAGGGGTGGCACGCGGCAAAGAACTGGGAGGAACCCTCGTAGGTGCTGGCGAGTGTGTTCTCGTACGCGCCTTCGGCGCTTACGTACGAAGCCGCCTCGTTCTCAAGCACTATTACAACGACATGTTGGATAAAGTGCGTGCCAGAGGGATCAGAAAAGGTGGAGTTCAGCCAGACATTCGCACCCTGAACGGTCACCAACCCGGAAGATTCCGGACTGACATCGTAAACCCCGCTTCCCTCGACACTGATGTTCCACACGTATATCCCGTTCTGCAAGTCCCACGTAGATCCGCTTCCAGCAGTTTCACATTGCGTCGACCCTTCGCCCTGTAAGTCTTGGCACCACATGGTACCCGTACTCAATCCAGTTTCCGTGAAGCTCACTTGGTACGTCGCGGTGTAATCGATTGCACCAATAGTGATGATGTCCACAATCCACGGAGCACTTGCACTCAAAGTCCCGTTCATCGTTATCGCCTCTGACGTCGCGTTGTCATTTGAGTAAGAAATCACTGCGCTCGTGACATTCGTTCCGCTCACGGTGGAGTTGGTCGTTAGTTGATCGAGCACTTGCCGGGGAGCGGAAGTGGTAACGTTGTTCCAGCTCCACGTTCCGATTCCCAACAGGGCGACATCGTCGGCATGTACCGTCAGTCCCTCATTGGGTGTTTTACTGATTCCCTTAGTAATGTCAGCGACTTGGTCCACAAATGGGATTGGATTTCCGCCATAGGGATTCCCACCATTCACATCGACGACTTCGATTGCCGCACTGTCCGTTGTGCCCCCCGTCAGCGTAACATTAACGTCGGTGCTAGGTCCTCCATCCACATTTGCGCATGCCCACACCGAGAATCCGTGCGTTCCGCCGTTCACGTAGTCCAGGAGATACGCCTCCTGGACAAACGTATCATTTGGTCCGTTTTCGATTGTCACATTGTTGACAGTAGTCTTCCCAAAGAGTTCAACGAAGACGACCAGAGTGTCGGACGGAGCCACATCAAAGGGACCCGTATCGCCGGAAGTATTCTGGGTGATGGTGAAATTCACCACTTGGACGACGGTCGGCAGTACATTGGTGGTCCCTGAATCGAGCGAGGGGTGGGAATTGGCTGCAGAGTTCGGACTATCGGCAGCGGATTTAGAAACGATACTGGGGGCAAAGGACCAGGCAGCTACGGCGATCAGAACTACTGCAATCGTTGGGATCGCCGGCCACATCGAATCGAAATGTCGTGGACTACGCGTCAAGTGAATCTCCCAGGCATGATGGCGAATCGATTTGGGTAAGACGCGCTGAAATTATGGGGCGGCTCAAGGAGGGTCTTAGGACGGGGCTCAGATCAGAGGCGAGCGATGCAGCCCGAGGCCGATGCGAGTGCCGACCATTCGACGTCACTGGTCACGCATCGAGAGATATGGAACCTGATCACTAAGACCAGCCTATACGCGCCGTTTCGGTGCAGGCTCACGATTCCTGCCGAAGGCGAGCATCAGCTCAAAACTCACTCCTTGGAACCTTCCCGTCGTCGAGTTACAGTCCCTGTTCCTCAGGACATTCTCGATTTCGATATTTCAACCGCCTGTGTGACCGAACATGAGAGGAGTGGCGTAGTCAGGGGTTGGACTCGTTTCCATCATCGCTCAAGTCGGCTTGAAAGTAGATCCCCAGTTTACACCGAGTCGACCTGGGGATTTGAACCGCCCATGGGTTCGAATACCGTCCACTTTTTCGATAGATTCATCTACGAGTTCCATGCGGGGAGAGGGATTTGAACCCACGAACTCCTACGAGACCAGACCCTGAATCTGGCGCCTTTGGCCAAGCTTGGCAATCCCCGCTCGGGGCCTCGTACGGCGGGGCCCATATGAGTATTCCGCGAACGGGATCTGGCCCGAATCCGACTCAAGCCGAAGCGGCGCGCAGCGGGTTCGTCGTTCGTCGTTTCTCCCCTTCGAGGACATCCATCGCTTCGAGCACGGTCGCATTCTCATGGACGATCGCCCGGAGCCCCTTCAGCATCGCAACCGGATGGTCCGATTGCCAGATATTGCGCCCCATGTCGATTCCATGCGCCCCCGCCGCGATGGCGTGATGGGCGAGCTCCAGCGCGGCTAGGTCACTGTCGAGTTTCGGACCACCCGCAACCACGAGCGGTACCGGACAGCCCTCGACCACTTTTTCAAAATCTTCGCAGTAATAGGTCTTCACCAAATGCGCACCGATCTCGGCGGAGACGCGGCACGCTAAGGCGAGGTACCGCGCGTCCCGCTTCTCCAACTCTTTCCCGACCGCGGTAATCGCCATTACCGGCATGCCGAGCTCCTCGCCATCGTCCACGAGTTCGGAAAGGTGGACGAGCGATTCGTGTTCGTGGGGCGATCCCAGGAAGACCGAGAGGGCGACCGCACAGACATTCAATCGGAGGGCCTCGGTCATCGACGTGGTGACGGCTTCATCGCTCAGGTCATCCTTCAAGACCGTCGCGCCGCCCGATACGCGCAACACGATCGGTGTGGAGGTCGAGGGAGGAACCGACGTCCGGAGAATCCCTCGCGTCAGAGCCAAGGCGTCTGCGTGCGGCAGCAAGGGGGCAATCGTGGCGCGCGCATTTTCCAGCCGCCGGGTGGGTCCCATGAAATATCCGTGGTCGACGGCGAGCATGACCGTGTTCCCCGACTGCGTGGGAAACATTCGGGCGATCCGATTTTGGAGCCCCCAATCCATCGTTCTACCCCGAGGTTCGTTAAGGAGTCCGCCCAGCACTTAGCCGTTTCCGCCCGCGCGTTCGCTCCCGCGAAGGCTCACGGGAACGCGGCGGTCCTCCTTGACCCGATTCAGAACGACTTGCGTGTTCGATCTTTCGACATGGGGATCCTGGAGCGCGTGTTTCACGAATCGGTCCAAGTCCCTTCGATCCCGGAAACGACCGATCACCAGCGCGTCGTAGTCTCCCGTCACATCGTAGATGGCGTACGCCCGTGGGTCGCGCGCGAGCCGCTCCTCCACCTCGCGCAGCTTGCCCTTGGAGATCCGAATGCCGATGGTGGCCCAGAGGTCCCAACCAAGCAGCTCATCGCTGAGAAGCGGGAGGTAGCCTAGAATGACTCCATCCCGTTCCATACGGGTGATCCGCGAGCTGACGGTAGTGGGGGAGACCTTCAGCCGCTGCGCGATCGTGCGGTGACTTCGCCGTGCGTCGATGTTCAATTCCTCCAATATCTGCCGGTCCAAGGCGTCGAGGCTGGACGGATGGTCCATGGAATGACCATTCTACCGCTGTATATTACGTAAAGTGACAACAAATCAACCATACGTCCAGTTTTCTTATCCTAGAGTAGATATGGCCGGGATCGCTCGGTCCCAGCAGGAAGGAGAACAATGGCACAAGCGATTCATCCGGCGGATGCCTCGGCCGACTCCGAAGAAACGACCCGCGGTTCATCGATCCTAGACAAGCTGGCGCAGGCCCACGTTCGCTGGGTCGAACTGTTCTACACGGACTTGTTCGGCGGATTCAACCACGTGCACATACCTGTGGAGGCGCTGGAAGAGGACTCCTTCATCACCGGCGTTCCCAAGTTGGACGGCTCCTCTGTTCGGGGGTTTCGTGAGATCTACGAATCCGACATGATCCTACGCCCGGATCCCGCCACGTTTGCGACCATTCCTTGGGGCTCCGAGCAGGGGGGTTCGGCCCGGTTCATCTGTGACGTATTGGTCGGTGGGTCGAAAGAACCGTACGCGCATGACCCGAGAGGGATCGCGCGTCGGACCGTTCAAGTGCTGGCCGATGCGGGGTACGACCGGTCGTACTGGGGTCCGGAAATCGAGTTCTTTGTTTTCGATTCGGTCAAACTCCTCCCGTCCGCCGATGCCGTGCGCGACGCCTGGGGGGGCTCCGGGTACTCGATCCAAAGTAGCGAAGCACCGTGGCAAGAAGCCGACGGCCACGGATCGATCCGATTCAAGGAAGGCTACCATCGCGCCGCGCCGTACGACGTGCTGGAAGGGATGCGCAGCGAGATCTGTAACATTCTCTCCGATAACTTTCACATTCGGATGGACGCCCACCACCACGAGGTGGCGACGGCCGGTCAGGGGGAGATCAACATCCGATTCGACGACCTCATTCCGGCGTCCGACCACGTTCAGGACGTGCGCTTCGTGATCAAGAACGTCGCGCGTCAACACGGAAAGATTGCCTCGTTCATGCCGAAGCCCGTGTTCGGCGACAACGGGATCGGCATGCACATGAACCAGTCGCTCTGGGCAGGGGGCGTGAACTCCTTCTTCGACGCAAGCGACAGCTATGCAGAGGTCAGCCAGACCTGCCGATATTACGTCGGCGGACTTCTGGATCATGCACGAGCGCTGTGCGCCATCACGAACCCGACGACCAATTCTTATCGTCGGCTCGTCCCTGGTTACGAGGCGCCTGTCTTCATTGCCTGGAGCCGCGCGAACCGGTCAGCGAACGTGCGGGTGCCGTACTATCTCAAGGGGCGACCGGCGGCGAAACGCCTCGAATATCGAACGCCGGACTCCGCGGCCAACATCTACCTCACCGAGGCCGCGCTCGCGCTCGCGGGGCTCGATGGCATTCGCCGGAAGATCGACCCGCCCCCTCCGGTGGACCACGATATCTACAAGCTGACACCCGCGCAACGCAAGGAACTCGGTATTCGAGAACTGCCCGGCTCACTCACGGAGGCGCTCGACTGTCTCAAGTCCGACGACAGCTTCCTGAAGCCCGTCTTCGGGAATTCGGTGCTCGAGATCTACGACGAGCTCAAGCGGGAGGAGCAGCTGCAACTCAACCTGCGCCCGCATCCGTACGAGTTCTACCGGTATCTGGATGTCTAGTCGATAACGGGTCGCGCCGTCTGGGCCCCCCAACGGGGGCCTATTAGGGCCGGGCATGATTCGCCCCCCCGCCGACACAGCAGGAGCTCGCGCAGCAGCGGATGACCGAATCGACCGATGGCGCCTGGGTGGGAGGCCGGGTGTTCACCGGCGACGCTTTCGTCGAGGGATTCGTCGTGGAGGGCGGTCGGATCGTCCAGGCCGGAACGGAGGCGCAGGTACGCCGACAGAAGGCCACGGGAACGCCGCTCCACGACTTGCATGACCGGGTCGTCATTCCCGGACTGATCGACGCCCACCTCCACCTGATGGACATCGCGCAATATCGACAGGGCGTCGATTTGCGGGCCGCCGGTTCCGTCGCCGAACTCACGGATCGTGCCCGTCGATGGGCCGAACAGCATCCACGAGGGCCGATAGTCGGAAGGGGATGGGATCACGAGCGATTCACCGAAGGTCGATATCCCGAGTCTGCCGACCTCGACCGAATTTCTATCGAGCGGCCAATCGCGCTGTTTCGGGTTTGCGGGCACGTCGCCGTGGTAAACCAGCGCGTGCTCGAAGTGCTTGGGATCGACCGAGGCACGCCAGATCCAGCGGGAGGTCGAATCGGACGCGGAACGGGCGGCGAACCCAACGGCATTCTCTTCGATGCGGCCATGTCGCCCATATTCGGATCCGACGCGCCAAGTTTGGCGATCGCCCCAGACGCCATCCGCCAAGTGCTAGCGGATGCGGCTCGCGTGGGTCTGACCACCGTGGCCTCGCTCAATGTGGGGGTGGAGGAGGTCGACCTCGTTCGCCGTGTCGCCGAACAAGGGCCCCTTCCGACCCGCGTGCGATTCTATCTGACGGGCGCGACCTGGGAAGCGACCCGCCCGCTCCGGGACCGACCCCAGAATTCCGAAGTTCGAATCCTAGGAGGGAAGATGTTCGCGGATGGCTCGTTCGGAGCTCGTACGGCACGTTTGAGCGAACCGTACGCCGACGCACCGGGAGAATGCGGGGTAGTGGTGCGTACTGAGGAACAACTAACGCAATTGATCGGCGCGATAGAATCTGAGGGCCTGACGTCGGCGGTGCACGCGATCGGGGATCAGGCTCTCGCGCATGCGCTCGGTGCGTTCGAGCAGCAGCCTCGAGCCGCCGCGCGTCGGATCGAGCATGCGGCCTTGGTTCTTCCGGGAATGTATTCGCGCCTCGATCGCCTCCGCCCGCATCTGGTCGTCCAGCCGGACTTCGTGCTCGCCGATTGGTGGCTGGGGCAGCGCCTCGGACCCGAACGCCAGCGGTGGGCCTATCCTTTCAAGACGTTGCTCGACCGCGGGCACATCCTAGCCGGCTCGAGCGATGCCCCGTTCGGATCTTTCGACCCCAGTACCGGGTTACGCGCCGCGGTCGTGCGAACGGACGAAACAGGACGGTCGGCGAATGCGACGGTCTCGGAGCGGCTGTCGATCGAGGAGGCGGTCCAACTCTACACGCGATTCGGCGGTATCGTGTTGGGAGAGCCCGAGCTCGGTAGATTGGCGGCCGGTAATCCCGCGGATTTCGTTGTGCTGGACGCGCCGCAACTCACGACCATCGTGGCTCCGCGGTCGTTGCCGGTGGCCTCGACATGGAAGGAGGGTCGTCTCGTGTACAGCGCCGATGCCCACGAGAGAAACACGTAGCAGGGGCTAAGTGTGCCAGCGCCTCCGGGGCGACGATGGCCACTCCTGCCGCCCCGCCGAAGATGACTGCGTTCTCTCCGACGATGCGCGTTGATGTCATGATCTCCGATTGGCGCGCGGAGCTACTGCCCGAGCTGTCGGCCGAGGAAAAGGAACGCCGCCTTTACGGCCTCGCGTGGGAGGCGTATCTCGAGGGAGATTTTGGTTTCGGTCTCTGGTGCTGGTTCGAGTGCGACCGCTTGGCCAATGCCCTTCGGGGCAATGTGAAGGAGCTCACCCGCGTTATTGGCCCCGGCCACTTTCTTGGGTTCCCGCACCGCCGCGCACTCGCCGCGGCCGTTCCGCTGGACCGAGTCTACCGCCCTCGCAAGGGGGACATGAGCACCCCGCGCCCCGACGCGTATGTCCTTCCCGCGTACCAGCTTCTATGCGTGTACCTCGTTCGCGCCCAAGCCGGCGATGCAAGGGCCAAAGCGCAACTCGAGATCGCGCTTGGAGAGCTCGAGGAACGCCGTCGCCCGGACCCGTATATTCGACACTTCGAGACGTTCCGGACCCTACTGCTTCGTCTCTCGGGAGGGTCCCCCCCCGAGACGGCCCCGGCATCCGACTCTCCCCGCCTCGCGCCAGCGCCTCCATCTCGAGGTCCTTCGGCTAAGTAGCGTCGGTCGACGAATGGACCGCGACCCCCCTTGCACTCAGGGGCGCTTTACTTCCGAAGGAGCTTGAATGCGATATTCCAATTCCCGAGCTTGAGTGCGCTCTTCACCCAGAGAATGCACAGGGATTCGAGTTCGCGGGATCCCTCGATCCCTCCGAGGTCGATCACCGAGGGCCAGCCGAAGGCGTGGAGGAGCTGTTCGACCTGTTGCTTCGCGCCCGCGTCATTCCCGCAAATGTACATATCGGGCGGGCCACCCGGAAAGTTGGGTCGGAAGAAGTGGGCGTTTCCAACGATGTTGAATGCCTTGACTACCCGGGAGTGGGGGAGCAACTTCTGGAGTTCCTCGCCTCCAGAGGTTGTACCGCTGATCGCGAGTGACGGAGGGGCGTTCTCGCGAAACGCGAGCGGGTTGGTGGGGTCGATCACGACCTTTCCGTTGAAGTGGGCCGGGCCGGCGGATTGGACCGCCTCGGGGACGGCGATGCCGGGAACGGCCAACACAACGAGTTCCCCGTACGCCGCCGCCTCGGCGGGGGAAGCGGTGGCGCCTTTTCCACCGGAGCCGCGAACCCACTCGACGACCTTCGGCTGCTCGGGATGGCGCGTCCCGAGCCGGACCTCGTGCCCAGCTGTAACGAACCCAGTCGCCAGCGCCCGCGCCACATCCCCGCTTCCTAGAATTCCAACCTTCATGGAGAGACCCGCCGAAGGATAGTGCGGGGACAAATGAGGGCTCCGTCATCGGGGGCGGGGGTCGCTCCGGCTACGACGCAAGAGCTCGAAGCCACGCGCGCTCGCGGCATACAATCCGTCGGTCAGCGTCCTGCGTGAGGCGTCGCTTCGAGCTCTGGGTTGCTGATGCCATGGCGAGTCACCAGACCCCCGATCCGAATAGTATCTCCGTCGGTGATGACCGCAGCTATTGTCACGCCTTGTGCCTCCATTCGACGAAGCGCCTCCCCCGCCGTTAGGTCGCTCGGGAGCACGAGCTCGACGGGCCGCACCAAGTCTGCGATGGGAGTACGCTCCCGCTGGTCGCTGGGGACCGCCAAGAGATCACCCAGTCGAACAGCCCCCCACCAAAAGCCGTCGGCCTCAACCGACAGCGCCGACCGTCCGTAACGCGTGGCGTAGTCGAGCGCCTCCGACACGGACATCGACGGGGGAAGGGCCTCGGACTCTCGAGCCGCGATGGCGCCGATCGGAGTCTCGGCGAGGAAGTAACGTCGATACTCGTCGAGGTGGGCGGGGCTTTGGATCCGGCTCGGCAGTTGCTCGCTGTAGATGTGCGATCGGCCCGTGACAACATAGGCAATGAAGATCGACAACATGGCGGCCGGGAGAACGGTGTAACTCCCCGCCATCTCCGTGACCATGATCAGCACGCCAAGCGGGGCCTTCGATATGCCCCCGAAAAACGACATCATCCCGACAATCGAAAAGACGGCGACGACCGAGAGAGGGACCAGCCCGGGTAGCAGGGTATGGAAGATGCCCCCAATCACGGTGCCCAACAGAGCGCCGACGACGACGCTCGTGCCGAAAAGTCCGGCGCTTCCTCCGCTACCGACCACGAACGACGTCATCACCAAACGGAGAAAGACGGCGGCGAGCAGCACGGCGATGATCTCGAACGTGAAGCTGCCTTGGCCCAACTGGCCGAGCATGGCGACCTGAACGAATCCGTAGCCGACCGAGAGGGAAGAGAGCGAAGCAAAGTGGTTCTGCTCGGGGATCAGGAAGTACGCTCCCAGGAAAATTCCTCCGGCTAAGGCCGCCCCAATCGCCGGACGAAGGAGGGGGGACCGCAAGCGAGTGGCAAACCAGGTCTCCGTCCCGCGATACACGGTGATGAACATGAGGCCCACTGCCCCACAAACCACTCCCAACACCGCATAGAGCGGCAGCCGGCTCGGGTCGAATGAATAGTTAACCAGGGAGGCAGGGGTCGCGAAAAGAGTGTGGAATCCAAAGATGCTGGAATAGACCGAGTAGGCAATCACCGAGGCGATGATAGCCGGCACAAACACCTCGGGTTCGAAATCGCCGGTATAGAGAATCTCGGCGCCGTACACCGCGCCCCCCAGCGGGGCGCGGAAAATGGCCCCAATTCCGGCGCCCATACCAGTGGCAAGAGCGATTCGTCGATCTCGATCCCCGAGGCCCATGAGGTCTGCCCAGGTCGAACCAAACCCGCCTCCAATCTGGGAGACCGGACCTTCGCGGCCCCCGCTACCCCCGGTGCCTAGCGTCAGGGCACTGGCTAGGGTTTTGAGCAGTGGTACGCGCAGGCGCACCTTTCCCGCTCCGCGGTGAAAGGCACGAATCGTCGCGTCCGTTCCGTGGCCAGCCACCTCCGGAGAGAGCTTCCAGGCAATGGCCCCGACGGCTAAGCCTCCCAGGGCCATGATCGCCGGAACCACCAGTATACGAGGAAAGGAACTCGACCACACGAGTTGCGCGAGGTTGGAGGTCCCTTCCGTAGGCAGAGTCAGTCCGGCAAGCTCGGAGAGGAAAAGGTTCGACACAACGTCGATGAGATAGTAGAACAGCGCGGCGCCAAGTCCGGCGACGATTCCGATCGGAATCGCGATCACGGCCCAGCGAGCCAGATCCCGATAGACGTTCGCCCAATCGGCGGTGTTCCATCGTCGCCTCGCTCCGATCCAGCGAGTCCAGCTCCGGGAGGTCGTGCTCGCCACAGGGGTTGACGTCAGCCGCGGCGAGGTCGACGGGTCGGGGGAACGCGTGGCCGTGTCTCCGCACCTTCCGGCGCACGAAGGGAGAGTGAGGTAAGGGGTTTTCGGACTTCCGCCCTCCGCGACGGCCCCCTACGGAGCTCTCGCGCCTAGAAGAGCCGCGTCTCGCTAGTTGCGCGCGCCGGCGACCTTCTCGTCGGAACCGACCTTTTGGAGGAGGGTTTTCATGTCCTCGGCGTGTTCTTCCTCCATCGCCAGGATCTTCTCCATCATGGTTCGGGTCGTTGCGTCGTTGTAGCCGAGGTACCGGATGATCTCGCTGTAGGTCTCGATCGCGATGCGTTCGGCGACCAGGTCCTCCTCGATCATCTGGGTGAGCGTCCTTCCCTCAACGTACTCCGTGTGCGACCGAGTCGCCAGACCTTCCGGACTGAAATTGGGGGCGCCATCCAATTGGGTGATCCGGGCCGCGATCATGTCTGCGTGCCCTTGTTCTTCGTTCGCGTGCAGGGCGAACTCAGCCGCGACTTCGATGGCATGAATTCCGGCCGCCATGTACTGGTGGCGTTTGTAGCGTAGGACGCAAACGATCTCAGTCGCGAGCGCTTCATTGAGAATGCGCACCACGGTTCCGGGATCGGTCTTGTTGGCGACGGTGACCGCGCCCCGTCCCATGTGCTCTCGAGCGCGCTTGCGGATTTCCTTGATGTCGAGTACGAAGGGGCTCTCCCTCGGGGCGGCTGTTTTATCGGGCATGCCAGCCCCATTGCTCTCGCATTAATCGCGTTTGGGACGACGCGAGCGCCCTGCGGGCCGCGATCCCGAGCGAAGGGCAGTGAGCGGCCGTGCCGGAGGGCGTCGCCTCTAAGAAACTTCGAACCGCGCGCAGCGTTACAGCAATCGGACCTTTCGCGCCGTGTAGATTGGCGATAGCATGGGAAATTCGACCCGCCCTTCGAACCGCTCGTCAACGACCTTTGCGAGCTCGTTGAGGAACCAGTTACGCTTCTGAGGGGGGAGCGTGAGTACGTCTGAAAACGTTCCCCACAGAGCCTTGACTCGAGCAGTCGGGAGGGCAACGGTCCACCGGATATCCTCTCGTGAGATGTAGTCGAACTTACCGACCGATTTTAGGGCGGCCATCCGATCCGTCCGGTCCTTGGCTGCGGCCGCCTTACCGAAGCCTCCGCCGGCACGTCCGTTGGAGAGGGTGCGATACAGCGGTTGGAGGGCCTCGTGAAACGGGCTTGCTCGATACGGGTCGCCATGACGATTGCCCCAAGCGGCCCACCAACCGCCTGGCTTGAGGACGCGCGCGATCTTGCGAAGCGCCTGGCGTTCGGCCATCCAATGGAAACTTGAGGCGGCAATCCCCAGGTCAAAACCCGCGGACGGCAACGAAACGTCTTCAAACGATTCCGTCAGGACCGTTACTCGGCCGGCGCGGGACCCCAGCGATCCACGCAGGTAGCGAGCCAGCCGCCGATCCGGTTCGACAAGCGTCATGGGTCCGGCCCCTCGACGGAGGAGCTCTCGGGTGGCAATCCCCGTCCCCGGTCCGATTTCGAAAGCCACGATCCCGGGATGGAGCCCGCAGCGCCTGGTCAGGATCTCGTAAATTCGCTTGGGGTAACGTAGGCGCGCCCGATCAAACGCAGCCGGGTCTCGCCCGAAGACCCTGCTTCGAACCCGGCGGGTGACCCGCGCGGTCACGCGCGAGCCAGAACTTGCGCCGTGGATAAGGTTCCCTCCAGACTTCGCATTTTTCGTTGGCTGCCGGGTATACCGAGTCAGGGAGTGGGATATACTGTCGAGGGGGTCGCCTGTACTCAATCTGCGGTGATCGGCCGATTTTGGAGGGACGAAGATGGTGTGGAAAATGGTCTACTTCGTTGTGATCAATGAGCAGGGTCCGGCCTGGGATTCCTCCCGATCGATGCGCGACCAGGAGAAATGGACCGAGCACGCGGCCTTCGTGAACGCGCTCGCCGAGGAGGGATTCATCATGTTCGCCGGTCCCCTCGGTGGGGGGCCAAGGCATCGAGCCCTCCTGATCGTGGATGCGGAGAGTGAATCGACCGTCCGAGCGCGGTTCGCCGAAGATCCATGGATGCAATTCGGGCTGCTCCGCGTTTCCAGCGTCGAGCCGTGGGAGGTGCTGGTCGGCCCAGCAGCGATCTTGGGTCGCTAGTCCGGTTCAATCGATCGATGACCTCCCGGTAATTCGGCAAATCGTGAACTACCTGTAGTTCCCAACGTCGTAAGATCGGCCGGACCAAACCACACTATCGAATTCTGCGCAATTCCCTTTGTACCCCTCTGGCATTTAGTCCGCGGAGGCAGTTTGACGGCACCAACGCAATACTTTGGATCTCGATCGCGTCGTGAGTACGCTCCGTGGGTCGCCGTGATGTTGGTCAGTGGAGCCGCGGCAACGATCGTGATCGGTTTCGGGCCGTGGGTCACTGCTACATTCTCAGGCCAGATCGTGACTCCGTCCAGGGATTGCATCTACGGATGCCCCGAGTTTGTGCACACTGAGTTGCTCCCCGCTGACCTGGCTGTCAGTATTCATTGGCAGGACCAAAGCGACGGTCGGGTCACATTCGGAATCAGCGAACCGGGGGAGGATCTGAGTATGAACCAATGCACGTGGCACAACGAAACGAGCGGTAGTTGCTCGTTCGAGTCAGTCGGTGGCATCTACACGTTCTTCGCCTCGAACTTCATTGGGACGACGGACAGCCAGGTAGTGGACTACTCGGGTGGCTACCTGTCATCGATTTTCCTAAGTGATTGAAAAGCGGAGCCCCCTACGACCCAGTCCGGTAGCCGGATGCTCCCGGCGGGATTCGAACCCGCGTTACGGCGTCGAAGGCGCCGAATCCTTGACCGGACTAGACTACGGGAGCATCGGACCGGTGAACCACTTTACTGCTTGAAGTGTTCCTTCGCGTGGCAGTTCCTGCACAGCACGATGCATTTTGGAGTTCGGCGTTCAACGTATCAACGGTGGCACCATCTGTTGCCAAACGGGATAGATTTGCCACCTTGGCCTGCCCCCGCGTATGATGAAAGTCTCGGCAACGAAAATCCGACCCTCCGCCGACTGCAGATGGGTGACCTCGTTTCTAGCACTCGAGATACTTCCGAGCTTTTTTTTCGAACGTGATACTTTTCGATACAAGCCGGCTTGTGGCAAAGATAACAGACCCGTTGGTATGCTATGTTGTATCCGCGCCGAATTTCCCTATTCTTGAAGGGCATGACTCGTCTACCTTTCTAGTCCGATTGTGCTTCCCGCGGTGATGGAGGGTGCACCGTGTCCAAAGTCACGCACACGCCTTCCGGCCGAATAGTTGGGCTCTAAGGCCCCGAATCCTTGACCGGAGTAAACTCGGGAGACCCGTGGCGACGCGCTGGCGTCTAGAGCGCTAAGGAGCTTGCGGATCGGGGGCGGGTGGCGTGCCCTTCGCAGGAGCGCTCGGTTGGCCGCTGGGGCGATCTCGGTGCGGCGTCTCCAGCACGTACGGCCGATACGGATGCCGTGGCAAGTACTCCGACCTCCGCTGACCCGTAAGCGCGTAGATCGTCTTCTCACAGACCTTGCACGCGTTGTCCGCGATCCGCTCGAAGTGACGGGCCACGAGGAGGTCCCCCGAAAGGCGCCGGGCCGATGACGGATCCTTTTCCAAGCTCTCGATGATCAATTGGTTTGC
The DNA here is from genome assembly GCA_049300255.1 of Thermoplasmata archaeon. GTDB lineage: Archaea > Thermoplasmatota > Thermoplasmata > Lutacidiplasmatales > UBA184 > Lutacidiplasma. The sequence goes on along the minus strand of JBAQJJ010000031.1, from coordinate 57,107 downwards.
CTCGCGATGCATTCGATCCACAGCATCGTCGCGGCGGAACATTTGTCGGGCGAGTTCGACCTGATCGTGATTCAGCGCGTCAATGGACTGACGCATCATCGACTCGACGGTATCGTCCATCCGTTGAAGGAGAGTGCGCAGATCGGACGGCTCTCTTGCTGGATCGGACGTCGTGATGCGAGCCATATCGAACCCAAGACGGCCCATTCGGTCGAGATGCGTCGTGATCTTGAGCAAGGCGGCTGCGGTGCGGAGGTCGACGGCCGCGGGTTGGCGCAGAACGAGGAAAGCGATGGTGGCATGCTCCATGTCCTCATCAAAGCGATCGAGCTGGGTGTCCCGATCCAGGACGGATTGCGCCGCGACGAGGTCGCCTTGATCATAAGTTCGCCAACCATCGTGGACCATTCCAAGGGCCCAATCTCCCATCCGAACCGCTCGATCCTTAAGCTGCCGGATTTCGAGGTCGTAACCTCGGGGGGAACCTGACCCCGCTAATGGGTCTTCGGTCACCCGAACCTCCCCGTGATGTATGCTTCGGTCAAGTGGTCCTTGGGACGCTCGAATAACTCCCCTGTCGGGGCAAACTCAACCAGCTTCCCGAGATAGAGAAAGGCGGTGTAATCCGCGACTCGGGCCGCTTGTTGCATATTGTGCGTCACGATGACGACCGTATAATCGTTCTTGAGCTGACCAATGAGCTCCTCGATCTTGGATGTGGCGATCGGATCAAGCGCCGAACAAGGTTCGTCCATGAGAAGCACCTCCGGATCGCCGGCCAGGGCCCGGGCGATGCAAAGGCGTTGCTGTTGCCCCCCCGACAACGAAGTGGCCGCCGCGTCAATTCGGTCCTTGACCTCGTCCCAGAGAGCCGCGTGCTGCAGAGACCGAATGACGGCTCGATCCGTCTCCGCTCGGGACGGCCGACCGTTGAACCTCAGCGGGGCGGAGACGTTGTTATAGATCGACATTGTCGCAAACGGGTTCGGTTTCTGGAAGACCATCCCAATCCTCCGTCGGATGAGCGTGGCGTCTCCCTCGTAGATATCCTCCCCATCGAGCATCACGCGACCCATCACCCGGGCCCGGAGGCTCGTCTCATGCATCCGATTCAGGCAACGAATCAGCGTGGACTTCCCGCAGCCGGACGGCCCGATGATCGCCGTGACCTTGCGCTCGGGGATCGCGAGGTTGATTCCGTAGAGCGCCTGGCTGGCGCCGTAAAAAGCGTCCAAATTCTCGACCACCATCTTGGGTTGGTCCGCTAGGCTGAGGCTCATCGGCCGCTCATCCTCCTCGCCGTCCGCTCCAGCACGAACCGAGAGAGTACGCTCAGAGCGAGAACGAGCAAGATTAAGATGAGCGCGGCAGCCCAAGCCAGGCTAATCCAATTCGGATAGGGGGAGTCCGCGAATGTAAAGATCATGATGGGCAGCGCCGCACACGGCTGATCGAGGGCTATACACTGCCGAAGGCTCGAATCGGTCAGTAACAGGGGTGCCGCCTCTCCGGCGGCCCGTGCGATCGCGAGCAGGACACCAGTTATCACGCCCGGCAGAGCCGCGACCATGACGATCCGCATTGATATCTTCCAACGGGAGATCCCGAGCGCCAGCGCGGCCTCGCGAACCGAGCGAGGGATCGCTCGCAAGGCGTTCTCCGTCGTTCTCGTCACGATGGGGGTCATCAGCACGGCCAGGGCCAGGGAGCCCGAGATCTGACTGAAGACGATGGTCGGAGCGTAATAGAGAATCAGCGCATAGATGAATGCGCCTACCACGATGGACGGCACCCCCGAGAGTACGTCGGCAACGATCCCTACGACTCGCGCTGCGACAAACCGGTCGCCGTATTCAACGCTGAAGATCGCGCCGCCAATTCCAATCGGCACGGCCACCAACGACGCTAAAGCCAAGAGAGTCAGGGTCCCCACGATGGGCCACGCGAGACCTCCTTTCGGACAACTGATCCCGGCGTGCGGAGCGCACGGAACGGGAAGGCCCTGGGTGAAGAGTCCGAGCGAAAAGGACGGGGCACCCAAGCTGGCCGCTTCGTAGAGTATCGCGGCCAGCGGGATGAAGATGACAACGATTGCCAGACCGGTCAGGACTGTGAACGTATGGCTCAGTAACTTGCGCCGGGCGTGCCGATCGAACTTCACTCTTCGCCCACCCCCCGTCCCTTTTCGAAGCGCGAGAGAATCCCCCGGGCGGCGATGTTGATTGCCAACGTTAGCACGAGCAGGATGAGGCCGGCCTCGATCAGAGCCGAAAGTTCGAGCGGACCGCTGGCTTCGGTGAACTGATTCGCGATAAGACTGGCGATCGTCTGACCTTGGGAGAAGAGGGAAGTCGGAATGTGATTGCTGTTTCCAATGACGAGCGTAACCGCCATCGTTTCTCCCAGCGCGCGCCCAAGGCCCAGCACGATCCCCGCGATAATGCCGGTCCGGGCGTACGGGACCACCGCCTTCCACGTGACCTCCCAATTGGTGGCCCCGAGGCTCAGTGCTGCTTCCTTCTGACTGATCGGGACGGCCGCCATCGAATCCCGGCTGATGGCGGTGATGGTCGGGATGGTCATGATGGAAAGAATGACACTCGCCGTCAGGACATCGAGCCCTATCGGTGTCCCACTGAAGAGACCCGTCCACCAGAGATACCGTTCCAAAGTCGGTTCGATCTCCAGGCGCATGATAGGGACTAAGACGACGAGACCCCAAAATCCGTAGACGATCGACGGGATCGCAGCGAGGAGCTCGATCACCTGGCCGACCGGTCGGCGGAGCCACATGGGGGCCTGTTGAGTGAGAAAAATCGCGGCCCCCAAGGAAAGGGGAATGCTGATCAAGAGCGCGATGGAGCTAGTGACGAGAGTGCCGATAATGAAGGGAACGATTCCGTAAACGTTTGGATTTGTGGGTGACCCAGCTGGGCTCCAGATTTTTATCCAAAGGAACGAAAAGCCGAAGAGCTGGATTGTGGGACGCGCACCATAGTAGAGGACGACGACGAGGAGGACGGCGATGCCCACGACGGCAACGGCCCCGAACCCAGTCAGCACGGCGAAAATTCGGTCGCCCCAACGTCCTCGATGCTTGGTCTTCGGGACCCTGGAGCGACGGAAAGGGTTCCTCGGGATCATTTTGGCTCACCCGAGTCAGGTTCCGATCGTGCGCACCTTACGAGCTTGGTATACAGGGAATGAGTGTTCCTCCGTTGTACGTAATCGTGTCGATTGCCGCCAGGTCGAAGCTGATCGCCGCTGCCGACAACGGGACGTAGTAGAGCTCTGCCGCGTAGCTTTGCCCGTCCGTTGCTGTTACGATCCATGCGAGGAAGTCCACGAGGTTCTGCGCGTCGCCCTTGGTGTATGAAGAACCGTAGGCTGCGCCCAGGTCCTTATACACGAAGACATAAGTGAACGACGCGACCGGGTAGTCGTGGGCTCCAGGTGCGTTCAGTACGGATAGGTTGTACCAGGGCCCCGTGTCCGCGGCCGCAGGGAAGGTCGGGTTCGAATCGGTGACGGCCGACGCGATGTTGGTGATATTCGCCAGGATGAAGTTTCCGGACGGATTCTCGACAGCACCAAAGGAAACGGCATCGGTCAGAGCATAGTTGATGTCCACGTATCCGATTGCGTCCGAAGTGGACTTAACCGTCTCCGTGACTCCTGCATTGCCCTTCGAGCCCACGCCCACGGGCCAATTGACCGAAGTCGCATAGCCCACCGTGCTCTTCCACGTAGCATTTTCCGCCGACAAAAAGCTGGTCCAGATGAACGTCGTCCCGCTGCCGTCCGATCGATGTACGATGATGATCGTCGCGTTCGGAAGCACCACCCCCGGATTGATCGCTTGCAACTGCGAATTGTTCCAGTTCGTCATCGTGCCGAGGAACATTTCCGCCAGAATCTGCCCCGTGAAGTGCAACGTCGCCGATAGCCCCGGAAGGTTGTAGATGGGTACGACACCCCCGATCGATTCGGGGATTGTGAGCACTCCCGGCGACGGAATCGCGGCGGCCTGAGTCGGGCTAAGCGGGGCGTCCGAGGCACCGAAATCGACCGTCTTCGCCGTGATTTGAGTGATACCCCCACCGCTGCCGATGCTGTTATAGCTGACACTGCTGGCCGTGTAGACGGATGCCCATTGGAACATCAACGGCGCGACCAGCGTGGATCCTGCACCGTTGATCGGGGCGGAGCCCGGGAGAGTGCAGCCGTTGCCGGTTGCGCTCTTGGTCGAGGTGTTGAACCAGCCTAGCCCAAAGCCGGCGACTACGATGATGACCACTATCACCACGACCGCGGCCAAGGCGTACAGTCCAGTTCGACTCCCTCCTGAGCGCTGGATCGTCGGTTCGGTCGGCGGTGCGGCGCTGCTTTCGTTCTTATTTTGCATTTCTCTTTCCTCTCCTGCGTTCTCGTTTTCACGAAGTCACGATGGAAATCCGATGGAAGCCGGTCGGAGAGAACGTCGCCGAGGACCAACCAAATTCGGAGTCGATAAGGACGGTGGGCGACCTTCACGGTGGTCAACGACTGCCCCCCCCAACGAGACCTCTCCGACCTCGATCGCCCATTCGCCCCGTAGGGCCGCGGCTGGTCGCATCGTACGTCCCATCGACCGCTCTAACGAAACGCGGGATATATAGAAATCTAATTTAGAATGTATATTTCACAATAGGTAGATATATGACACTGTTTCGCGAGGGCGTTCGTTCGTGGCTCCGGCGGGCCGGGCGCTCTTAGGTTCGGGGTCGGTGGAGGGCGCACGCCTCGCTACATTGTTCGGTTCGGATACGACGGGGCCGCGTTCCGCGGTTGGGCCCGCCAACCCCATTTTCGGACCGTCGAGGAGGAGATCCGGATCGGCGCGCTCGGCCGCGGCATTATCGACTCGTTAGCGAGCGCGAGGATCGAGGTGGCGAGCCGGACCGACGCCGGCGTGAGCGCGCGTGCCAATGCGCTCGGCATCTCCTCCACGCTGCCCCCGGCGGGATTGCTCCGGGCGCTAAATGGGATTGCTCCTGAGATCTTCTTTAGCGCCATCGCACCGATGGCCGAGGCAGCGCGGGTTCGTCGTCCCATCGATCGAACTTACCGGTACTATCACGCTACGCGGCAGACTGCGCGCGACCGTTGGGAGAGGGCCGCCCGACTCTTCGAAGGGGAGATCGACGTCCGCTCTTTCGGGCGCGCCATTCCATCGGGCACGCCTCGGTGGAGGACGATCGATGCCGTACGAGCGAGTAAAGTCGGGGCGGGGATCGCGCTCGAGATCCGCGCGCCCTCGTTCGTCTGGGGAATGGTCCGGAAGATCGTGGCGGCGTTGCGCGAAGTCGATGCCGGTCGTCTATCGCTTCGCCAACTGACGGCCGCGATTCGGGGAGAGACCCGACTCACGCTTCCCTTAGCCGACCCCGAACCCTTGGTCCTCTGGGAGGTTCGGTACCCGTTTCCCTGGACCCACGTATGGACGGGCCCCAGCCGACATCAGACCCGGTATTTCGAGCACGAGCGACGGGGATTGTGGAGTAGGGCGCACGTGCTCGCAAGCATCCCGGAAGAGCGAGAGCGGCTGGGGCACGAGTCTTAGCCGACGCGCTCCCAACGCTCGAGTTTTTGAACGGTGCCGAGCGTGCTGCCGCGCCGGATCTCTTCGCGTACTCGATTCTCGTGCTCCATGACATCGAGCGCCCGGTTCGCGATTTCTTGAGCGCGTTCCCGGGGAACCACGACCAGGCCGCTGGCATCTCCGATGATCCAATCCCCCGGTCGCACCTTCTGACCGCCGACGGTGACCTCCACCCCGATTTCGCCGTGCCCTTTGGGTTCGCCCGCATTCGGGGAGACGCTTCGACTGAAGACCGGGAACCCGAGCTCGAGGATCGAATCCAGATCGCGGACCGCCCCATCGATCACGACGCCCGCGACCTGCCGCCCATGGGCGCTCCACGTCGCGAGCTCGCCCCACATCGCCGTCGTTCCTCCTCCGGCATCGACGACGATGACATCGCCCGGGCCGGCCCGATCGATCGCCTCGACCGGCTTCGCCCAATCCCCGTCCCGCGTGACCACCGTGACGGCCGGCCCGACCATCTTGACCGTGTGATCCTTGAGCCGCGGGAGGAGACCATGGATCGCGCCCTGGCGCTGCATCGCATCGGTCACGTTGGGCGCCGAAACCTTGAGGAAGGCTTCACGGAGCTCGCCCGAGCTATACCGGTGGAAGTGTTCCGTGGCGACCTCGCGCTGAGTCGTAATGGCGGTCCGAATTCGCTCGGTCGCCTCGCGAATGTTCGGACTCTTCGTGATCGCCCCGCCGACGATGAGCACCGACGCGCCGGCCCGGGTCGCTTGCGCGACGGTTTCTGAATTAAGGCCGCCGGCGACCGCCACCGGGATTGGAGAGACTCGTGCCAATTGCTCGAGCATCGCGAAGGGGGTCTTGGCTTGCATCTGCATGTCGATCCCCACGTGCCAACAGACGTAGGCGACTCCGAGTTCGCCCACTTTTCGGGCGCGCGCGAGCGGGTCGGCAACGTTCAACAGATCGACCATGACCTCAGCCCCATAGAGGTCGCCTCCGCGGACGGCATCCGCGATCGTGTCGTCATCGGCGGCTCCGAGCACGGTGACGACATCGGCTCCGGCCTTCGCCGCAATCTCGACCTCGAACGCTCCGGTGTCCATCACCTTCATGTCCGCCACGATGCGGTGCCCGGGAAACGCCTTCTTGAGCTCCCGGAGGGAATCGAGGCCCTCGCTCTTCAAGAGGGGCGTGCCGGCTTCGATCCACTCGGCGCCCCCTTCGACGGCCTCCCGCGCGGCTTGGAGCGCCCGCGAGAGGTTCTCGAAATCGAGCGCGACTTGGAGGACCGGGTGGTCGAGTCGCATCGTGGTAAGAAGGGGGTGTCCAGTATTAACTGTCCCTCGGATAGATTGCCGGAGGACCACAGGTGCGGCTGGGGGCGCTGACCCTGATCCACGGCGATGCGCGCCATCTCACGGAGATCGACAGCGCGACAATCGCGTTGGTCGTCACGTCACCGCCGTATCCGATGATTCCCCAGTGGGATCGGCTCTTCGCGTCGATGGGGGCCCGGGGCTACTCCGCCATGCACCGAATTCTCCGGGGCGCTTGGGCCGAATGCGCCCGGGTCCTTGTCCCGGGAGGGATCTTGGCCGTGAACATCGGCGATGCGGTCCGTTCCCTGGACGGGAAGTTTCAGCTGTGGCCGAATCACGCGACGGTTCTCGTGGATGCGACGTCGGTCGGGCTGCGTCCCCTTCCGCACCTCTTGTGGAAGAAACCGACGAACAAGCCGAACGCCTTTCTGGGGTCGGGCTTTCTCCCCCCCAACGCCTACATCACGCTCGACTGCGAGTACATCCTGCTCTTTCGAAGGGGAAATCTGCGAAGTTTCCCCCGGCGCGACGCCGCGCGAGAAGCCAGTCGATACACGCGAAGGGAGCGGGACCTCTGGTTCAGCCAGATCTGGTCCGACATCCGCGGAACCCGGCAGGGGCTCGGCCCGAACCGCACCGCGGCGTTCCCCCCCGAGATTCCGGATCGGTTGATTCGCATGTTCTCCGTCATCGGGGATACCGTACTCGATCCGTTCGCCGGGACCGGCACAACGCTCTGGAGCGCGGTCCATCTCGGTCGCGACGCGGTCGGAGTGGAGACCGACCGGCGCGCCTTTGCCGGCTTGATCACGAAGGCAACGTCGGAGCGGGTGGTGCCGGTGGTTCGGCGGACTTCCCACCGTTCGCCCCCGACTCCCGGTGCGCGAGTTCCTCGTCGACGGCATGCTTGAGATACCGCATCGCCGCGTCGCTCAAGCGGTCGAGATGAAGTAGCAGATAGTGCAGGTAGATCCGCTCCGGTCGGCGGGACGGACCGGGGGGATGTGGTCGATTCCCCAGCGTCGGCGTCTCGGCGCCACCGGCGACGCTCCGGAGGGTCTCGTGATGATGCTCCGACGACGGGCCGTGATACGAGCGTCCGGTTTCCCCCACCAGCGGCGGGTAAATTTGGTCGATCGGGTCGTAATCGAGTTCGGGAGTTTGTTCCCCTGAGGAGGCAACCTGCGCCGGGGTACCTGCGTTCGATCGCGTACCGTTCGGAGGGTGCGCCCACGCGGCTTTTACTCGGAGGTACGGATGCTGCGGTCGTTCTGGATCCTGCAGTTCGTCGATGGGACGTCCCGCTACGTCCTCCACGATGGTTTTCAGGGACCAGCTGGTTTTCTTCCGGGCCGGTTGGTCGGCAGAGGCGGGGAGCTCGTCGACCACGAGCGTACTCGCCCAACCGCGCCTCATAAACGTGGTGTTGGACCGGCGTTGGAGGGGTCGGGTGGGGCCGGTTGTCGATCGGGTCGTTCCCGTCCTAATCGGCGCTGCAGCCAATCGTATTCCGGCGTCGATGCCACGATCCCCAGGGGGAGGTGGAACGACCCCGCGCGCAGGAGCGCTTCCGCGTAGCCGGTTTCCCTCGGGAGGCGGGTCCGGGTCAACCATTGGAGCTCGGCGTCGGTGAGCCCGTAGAACTCCTGCACTTCGGGGCGGGCATGGGCCAGGCGCAAGAGCAGCGTGGCGCGCAAGTTTCGAAGGATCGAACGGCCCGAATCGTCCTTGAGGAAATCTTCCGGGCTCTGGCTGACGATCATCACGCCCGCCTCGAAGTGGCGCACATGTCGGATGATCCGGTCCAGAAAGAGGGCGGTCGGCGCATGCCGTACCAAGACATGCGCCTCGTCCACGAGCAGCAGTTTGGGCCCGACCTGGGTTCGAAGTTGCCCGTACGCCCAATCGAGTAAGTAGGCGAGGTGGAACGGGAGATGTTCTTCGTCCGCCCCCTCCAGGTCGACCACGACGGGGGAGCGCTCCGGAAGGAGCGTGCTCGGTCCGTCGAGATGCCGGAGCGATCCGGTGCGAAAAACCTCGAGTAATCCCAGTAGCCTTTCCGAAAGACGAGGGGCTTCACCCACCTCTGCGATCAAGTCGCTTAACGTGGGAACGACGGGTCCGCGGTCGTAAAGCCGAGTGACGGCACTGTCGAGGGTTGCGGTCTCCTCATCGCGCAGGCTCGGAAACAGAGCACGCAGCATCGTCCCGACGCGACCGGCCTTCTCCGACCGATCGCCGCCGGTCGTCGCCGGGTCCAGGGGATTGAGCCGAGGCGCGTTCGGGGCGCCGAGCGTCAGGACGGACCCGCCCAATTCCTGCGCGAATTCACCGAATTCCCCGAGAGGATCGAGGATCACAACCTTCGTCTCCGGTCGCATCCAAAGCGTGCGCAGTAGGAAAAGCGCCGAGGCGAAGCTCTTCCCGGCGCCGGTCGTCCCGAACAGGCCCCACGAATAACTCGAATGGGACCAGCGATCCAGAAACACGGGAGTGGCATCGTCGAGTTGGAGGCCCATCAGTATCCCCCCCGGTTCGGCGACGGTTTCGTCGACGAAGGGGTAGAACGCGGCCACTCCGTCAGTGTGCAGCATGTGCCAATACCCCGGGGGACGCGGCTGCCGACCGGAGAGATCAACCGCCTCGGCCGCGAGGGCCGCCTGATAGATGGGGATCCGGGGGCGAAATCCGAGCGCGGCGAGTCGGCGGGAGATCACATCCCGGAGTCGCTCGGCGGCGCCGGGGTTCCGCCCGAAGCAGGAGAAGCGGATCCCAACGTGCCACAGATCCTGTTCACGCTGGGCGATGCGGGCCCCGAGCGCCCCGGCGCTGGCCTCCTCGATCTCCAATTCCGAGGTAGGAGCACCCACCCTGTCCCCCTGACGGGCAAGTTCTGCGCTCGCGACGCTGCGAGCTTCCTGTAGCATCGCCAGAGCTCGATCCGGTGGAATTCGAAATAGTTCGAGATGCAGTTCGGTCGCCTCCGAGGTGCGGAGTGTTTGCCCCATCGCCGTCACGGATAGTTCGTGTGGCAGGGCTCCGGGTAGCAGCGGGGCGAGGAATCGGTGCGATCGACGAATCCACCCGCGACCCTCCTTGGGCCCGGGAGATGCCGAGGGCATTCGAATCCTCATGTCGGCGATCTCCGCACGATCCCGGAGACCGAACTCCACCAACAGGCCACGGGGGAAACCGCGAGGGCCGGCCCTCGGAGCGAGGCGAGTGAGGAAGGTGCACCGAAATACAGGATGAGCGTTCCCGCAAAGAGTGCGACCGAGATCCAGAACCAGGCCTTGGTTGGATGCCTTCGAAGATCCCCGGGGATGTCGACCGGTCGGGAGGACGATCCTACCAGCCACGCGGCGAAGACGATGCAGGCCATGGCGAGGGTGAGCCCAGTCAAGTAGGGTAGCGCAACGGCCAATCCGCCGGCGATCACCGCCAATCCGGCCCCGACGGACAGGAGATCTCGATCGCGGCCCCCATCTCGCGGACGCAAGGCGTTCATACGACCTCGCGCACGGGCCAGTCGAATCGGTGCGCGGCCTCCTTGAGCATGCGTCCGCGAAGGCGCACGGGCCCAACGCCCAGCCGTTGGAATCGTTCCATCGACATCGCCACTCGTGCTTCGAGCTGCGTGACGGCCGTCGGCGAGCTATTCGAGCTCCCGAAGGCGAAGAAGATGCGCCGGACGAATCGCCGACGGCAGAGAAGGCGAACGAGCTCATCGTACCCTGTTTGTGCCTCGGAGGCCAAGCCCTCCGGGCGGCTGCGCCGGGGAGGCTCGCACGCCACGGCGGACAGGGGCGCGACCGTAGCTACGAAGGCGCACCCGCCATCGAGCGCGCGCAAGAAGTCACGATACTGCGAGAAGAGGTCCTCGATTTCACGAGGGGGAAGGTGGAGGATGGGATTTCCCCTGGTTTCCACGATTGCCACGTAACTTCCCGAACGAAGACGGATGAGCGGGCCACGGGTCTGCCCAACGATCCGACCCGGATTCGTCGCAAACGCGCCGTGCTGTCGCAGCCGGTACAGCACGAAATCGAGGATCCGTTCGTCCGGGCCCTTCTCCCCGGTTCGATGGACGGATACCACCAGCCCGAGGAGGAGGAACGGAAGCCAGACCAAGCCACCCGCGATAGGGACAAAAAGTGCCCCAACCGCACAGTACGTGACGAACTTGAGCGCCGAGCGGGCGGAGGGAAAGGGCCCGAGCCGCATGGGCCGATCGAGCCGTTCGGGCAAGATTACCGAAGGTGGGAGGAAGTCACTCATGCCCGGAAGCGGCCGGATTGCCGCCCTTCACCCCCGGAAATTGAGGCCCCCGCGCCAAGTTCCGGGTTCCCGAGGTCCGGAGGTGCTGGATGAGGTGGGTCGTCCCTCTACCGAGAAAGTCCGCGACCAACAGCGGAGCTGTCATCGGAGGAGCCGTCTGTCCGAGGCGTTGGACGGCCGCCGCGGCCCCCGCGCCGGGTCGCACTCCGCGCAGATGTTCCGCGGCAGCGTTGAAGTAGCTCCCCCCGGCGCTTGAGGTAGACCCGAGACCCCGTTGCGATGCGCTTGCCGCGATCCCTGTCGCGCCGGGGAACCCGAACGCCGTCAAGTTGGTCCCCGCGAGGGACAGTAAGAAGGGGGACGCGACCGCGACCGCCAGGTAGCCCACGAGCAGCAGAATGGTCGGGCTGCCGACCGCCAGCTCGAGCGGAATGACCGTGACGCAGGGAAGGAAAGCGAGTTCGACGAACAATAGCCAGCCTCGCCGGGCGAGTGTCGAAAGGGGCCGGAACGGCCATACGAGGGTAAAGACCGGCAACAGAACGAGAAGGACGCCCAACATGGCGTCGCGGAGCGCGATCGCCAGCGTCAGTAGGAACACAAGGACGAAGAGAACGAAGGAAAGCACGAAGGTCAGCGCGCCGTTGTCCCAGGAAAATGAGAGCTCTCCGTAACCCGCCAGGTTGACCCAGTGCTGCCAGGCTCCACCATCGAACCCCGCAATCGTGGGATACGCCGCGCCCGCCAGGGAGAGGAGGGCGCCGGCAACCGGAACGGTGAAATTCGCCAACACAACGGCGACGACCAGGCGACCGAGCAGCGGCTCGGGAGAACCGGTCCATCGACCGACGAACGGCCGCGCCAGGTAGACCAGCGCGACGCCGATTGCTAGCAGCGCGATCGCGGGGTCTACGAGGTTCTCCAAAAGGTACGTGCTAAATTCGGCAGCGCGTGTCAGGAACGACGTACCTGAGCTAGTAGAGGACGAGAGGACGGGGTAAAGCGCCGAGCTCGAAAGTTCCGGAACGAGCAGATTGTCGTAGGTGGGTCCCGTAATCGCCGCGAGGGTCGCACTGAGGAGCGCGAAGAGCGCGAAAAGGATCCCCTGCAGAATCGAGCCGAGGTCCATGCAGCCCACCCCTCACGAGCCGGTGAGCACCCAGTGCGCCAGGCCCCAGGCAAGCCCTGTGATAGCGGCCGTGAACAGCAATGTGCCGATGAGCGCATCCCGAGCGCGGTCCTTTGCCTGGATTTTTTTCGTGACGTCGTTCGAGAACCAGCTCAACGCGACGCGGGCCCAGACGAGAGCGAGCAACCCACTCCCGGCGGCTCCGAGTAGAAGGACCAGCCGATTGATGGAGGCGGAAAAATTTCCCACCGCACTGTTGTTCTGCGGGGAGTCGACGACCGACCGACCGTCCGCCGTGTTGGCTGAGGGGCCGACTCGCTCGCCGAACACCGGCGATAGCACGCTTCCTCCGAAGACGACCACGAGGCTGATGACCACGCCCAGCGGGGCCGAGAAGCGTGCGTCGATCACGGCGCGTTCCCCCGCCCCGGCGGGGCTCCGACCCACGTGAGAAGCTCTTCCCCGTCAACGCCGAGCTCCGTGCGCAAGACGCCGTCTAGCGCCAGACGGTCGATCGTCGCGCGGACTTGCGACAGTGAAAGACCGGCATCTTCGGCCAACAGTTCGAGGCTGCCGCGTTCGATTCCATCTCCCGCCGTCACTAATCGCCGCAGCACTTCGCTCGCATCCACCGCCGGGGTCGGCGGTGGGGAAGGACCTCGCCGCGTCCGGGAGAAGTATGCTCGCAGCCCGACGAACGCGATCGCCCCGACTGCGACCCCGGTCAGGATCGCCAGGGGAAACGCCCAGGGATTGTTCCCGGTCGCAGTGATGGAAGTCGGCAGTTCGCTGGGCGGGAGTGGGGCGGGTCCGCCCGTGGAATTGGGCGGTATGACCACACTCCGGTTCTCCCACAGCGTTTCCAGCGCCGAATCACTCAGTTGAAGGCCAACCGTGACCAATCCGGATTGATTGACACGATCAGTCCAACTGTAGCTCCCGTCTGTGGACACCCAGGAGGATACCCACGGGCTCCCGTTCGTGCCGAGCGCGACGTGAAACGGGGGAAGGCCGCCCTCCAACGCGACAGTCGCATTCAGTACCGGACCTGATGTGCCGTTCTCAACCTGGACCGAGAACGAGGCGGTCAGCGTAGGCAGCGCCGGTAGCTCGACGTAGGCGGAGACTGAGTACGAGGTGTTATCGAGAAAGAAAATGGAAAGTGAAACGTTACCGACCGTTTGGAACAGGCCGGACCAAACCATCGTACCATCTCCGTCCGCTTCTCCTTCGAGCGGACTCGCCGAAACCGGAGCCCCGCTCGGAACGACGTTCCACCAAAACGGACCCACTCCTCCCGAGATCGCTAGTTGAAGCGTCTGGAGCACTCCGCCGATCACCGTGGATCGATTCGCATCCACGGACAGCTCGAGCGGGGGTTCAACCTCCGGGAACGGCAGGAATAGGTGGAGTTCGCCCCCATCCGCGTCGGTCAAGGTGGCATCGAGGTGAAAATCGCCGGGGGTGGAGGGCGCGAGGAGCAGAAAGTACGTTCCGGGAACGGGCAAGGAGAGATTCCCTGCCAGAGTGCTCGGAACCAACTGCCAGCGCAGCTCGTACGGGCTCGTCCCAGCGTCGACGGCTACGCCGAGGGAAACCAGCCCACCTGCCTCCGCTTGACTCGGTAGGGGCCCCCAAGTAGCGCTCGGCAACGGATCGACCGAAATGGTCAGGGCGGTCGTGATTACGAAGGTCACGAGGTACAGGGGAGGAACCACGCGAAGGACTTCCAGCGAGATGGTGAAGTTGGCCGGGTACGGGTCATCGAAGGTGACGTTGGAAGTTGTGGCGAATACATGTCCCCCGACGGACCACTGGTATTCGAGGTCACCTTGGATAGCGAGAAGTTCGGAGGAAAGGGTCAACGGGCGGCCCAGTTCTGCCGCGGTCACGGAGGAATGGATGGCGATGGCCGGACCTTCCGAGACATTCAGAGGTATCGGGAGAGACGATGAGACGGTCGCGCCCCCACTATCATCAATGGTGACCTCGGGCCGATAGGACCCGTTCGAATAGGTGTGATCCAAGGAGAACGGTCCCGGAGCCTCCACCGTGAGGTTCGTCTCGGAACCGTCCCCGAATGAAGCCCGCACGTAGTATGGGCGAAGGCCACCAGCGACTGAACCGTGGAGGGCAACGGATGCTCCCGGAGTCAGAACAGTGACGTTCGAGGCGAGCGGGGACACCACCAGAGGGGCCACGACGGTAATTCGAACCGTGGCGAACCCTTGAACCGCGCGAGATTGATTGTTGCAAGTAAGCTGGGCAGCCGAGCGAACGGTGAGGTTCATCACCCCCGTCATCGCGGAGGCGGCGCTGAGCTGGACGCTCGACCCAGAGGTGCTATTCAGATATCCTCCTACAAACGAGCGACTTTCGTTCCAGAAGAACCAGGCGCCGACCAGGGTACAGTCTCCGGAGAAGCCAATCCAAGCCGCCGAAAAGGAGGCGGAACTCCCGGTTTCCATCAACCAGTCGCTCGGCTCCACGGCCAATCGGGCCGTCGAGGTCGCTTGCTGCTCCGAAACAACCCCGGCCGCGTCCGTGCCGGCGGCGACGGGCTCAATCCCGAGAGCGGGAAGGAGAAGCCCTACGAGAAAAATCAGGCCGACCCAACGAGCCTGGTGAGGTTTCTCGGACTGGTGTCGAAACAGCGCGCGGAGGTGAGTAGCATCGCGGTACCGCCCATTCATTCACCCTCGGAGCTGCGCGGGGCTACTTGCGCTCCGAGCAACTAGCGAACTCTGGAAGATGAAGGGCTGGCTATCGATCCACGTGCAGCGCCACGTGCTCTTTCGAGAACGGGACGAGGGAGACGCCTCCATCGACGCGCCAGCCGCCGCGTTCGAGGATCGAACGCGATTCGTTTACGATCGCTGAAGCGGATCGACGCTGAGTCACGGAGCGGACCTTCAGCATGAGGAGTCCCCGTCCGTCCGTCGCCAGGCAGGCCTGGGCATTCTCGAGGAAGATCCCGGCCTGCGCCCGCTGCGCGACGTCCTGGTAGAGAAAATCAACGATCCCGACGTCGGCGGCGTACCGTTCGGGGAGCTGAGCATCGGCGAGAATGGGAAGGAGATTCGCTCGGCGGCGGGCGAGCGCGAGCAGGGGCGCGAAGGAGGTCGGGCTCTTTTCGATTACGAAAATGCGGGCGTCCGGAAGCAGGTCGGCGAGGTGGCTCGCCGTGGTGCCATGCGCGCCTCCCAGATAGAGGACCGATCGAACGTCCGCCAGGAGGTCCGGCGGCGCGCCTCGCAACAGATAGGCCGCCAATTTGGAACGGAACGGATCCCACTGCCGGTACTCGGCGGTTCCTTCGGCGCGTAATTCTTCTCCATAGACCCGGACCCCGGGGGTCGCGTTGCGCGTGAAGAGATCCCGACCGGATCGATAGACCCCGGGCCACTCCGCGCGCTCCACAGTTCCCCGTCACGCGAGGGCGGCCCAAAGCTCGATCTCCACCGGCGCATCTAGGGGGAGCGAGGGAACTCCCACCGACGCGCGAGCGGGGCGTCCCGATTCCCCGAAGACGGCGATCAACAGGTCCGTGGCGCCGTTTCCGACTTCGTGCTGCCGAACAAAACCGGGAGAGGAGGCGACGTACACGCCGACCCGAAGAATGCGCTGGACGCGGTCGATCGATCCGAGACCGTTCGCCAGCGCGCTCAACGCCTGCAACGTCGCACGGCGCGCGAGCTGCTGGGCGGTTTCGAAGGGCACGTCCGCATCGACCTTTCCCGGGGAGACCACCTTCTTGTCTTGCGTAACAATCTGTCCCGAAACCCAGGCCAGGTCGCGATGCACGACCAGCGGGGCATACGAACCGGCGGGTTGCGGCGGCGGGGGCAGTGTGAGAGCGAGGGCGGCGAGTCGCTCCGAAGGTCGCTCGGTCATGCCCCGGCGAAAGGAAGGGGCCGCAAAAGCATATCCCGAGTGAATCCGGCGCCCGAAGACCGTAGGAGTAAAGTTCCAGAAGAGTTCCGCAGGAGGATGGCATTCTTCCGGAGAAAGCGGAAAGAGAAGGAGTCCCCTTCCGAGTCCACTCTATCGAAATCAGCTGCCGAGCCGTCAACCTCCCCGCCACCCGCAACCCCGGCGGCCTCGCCGCCCTCCGACACAAGTTCCGCCTCTCCCACCACGGAAGCGCCTTCCGGCACGACCACCGCTCCCGTTCCGGACCCCGCTCCTGCTCCGAGCGTGTCCCCCGCGGAGGCGCCCGCCTCGTCCCCGCCGGTCGCCGAACCGCATACAGAAACCGCGCCCCTGCCTCCCCCCTTGCCCCAGAAAGATGCGGAGATGGCGCCGACGAGCGCTCCCGCCCGCGGTCCGTTTCGGCAGTGTTTCATCTGCGGAACCGACCTACAAGGCGAGACCTGCCCCACATGTCGCATGACGTGGGTCGAGTGAAAGGTATCCGCCCTTCAAGTTTCGAGTGGATAAGTGCGTTTTCCGGGCGCGAGCCACGTCGTTCCGAGCCGTCGTTTCGAGGAGAGGAACGCCACGCTTTTGTATCTCTCCCGCTCACAGCGGGCCTACTCCTATGTCGATGGACCCTCGCCCTTCTTCGGTGGCCGACGCGCTAACTTCGGTCGAGCAAGAGATCATCGAGCACTTCTTCACGATCCAACCGAGTTACGCCATCCTGCTCGGCTTGCACGATTACGACGGACGCCTCCCTGACCTTCGTACGAGTGCGACCGACGTGTGGGCGACCCGGGCCGATCGGCTCCTGCGCGACCTGACTGCTATTCCGCCGGAGCGACTCTCCGCGGCGCGCCGCATGGATTCTATGATGCTGCGACTGCTGCTCGAAAGCGTACTGTTCGATCTCCGCGACTCCCTCGACTTGGAGCGGAATCCGATGACGTACGTGACCATCTTTTCGTTGACGGCCTATATGGTACGAGATTACGCCCCCGCGACGCGCCGCACCGAGGCGATCCTTCGCGTCCTGGAGCAAGTTCCTTCGCTCCTCACAGCGGGCCGTCAGCGACTCCAGTCATCCGTGCCGCGAACGTTCCTCCAGCTAACCTTGTCCATCGGCGGGGGACTTCCCGCCCATTTTGGCGAAGCCGAGGCCTTTGCCCGTCGGGCTTCCCCGGCCCTCGGGGACCGCGTCAAGGCGGCGCGACCCGCCGCCGAGGCTGCCATCGCCGAGTTCTTGAGCCGCGTCAAAGAAGAGTACCTTCCAAAAGCCAACGACGCCTTCGCGCTGGGACCGGCCCACTACCAACGTCTGCTCTGGGTGCGGGAAGGGATCGAAGCCCCCTTCGCGGAGGTCCTAGCCGCCGGCCAAGTCGACCTGCGGCGGAACCAAGCACGTCTCCAAGAGATCGCGCGAGCCGAGCGAGTCACGGTTCCGCAACTGCTCGAGCGACTCTATACAGTCCATCCTTCGGCCACGACCCTGATCCCAACCGCCCAACGATTCGTCGAGGAGGCGCGTACGTTTGTGGAAGACGAGCACCTAGCCACGATTCCGACGCCGGCCGTGTGCCGGGTCGAGGAGACGCCGATCTACGGACGAGCTCTCTCCACTGCCAGCATGAACCCGCCGGGACCCTTCGATACGGTCGGGGACGAAGGCATCTACTATGTCACGCCGGTCGACCCGACCTGGACTCCGACCAAGCAGGAGGAATGGCTGCGTTCCCTCAACGAGTCGATGCTCCGTAACATCACGATCCACGAAGTCTACCCGGGCCACTACCTCCAGTTCTTGCATTTCCGCAAAGCTGCCGGTTCCCTGACGAGAAAGGTCTACCTTTCCTCTTCGTTCTGCGAAGGGTGGGCGCACTATGCCGAGCAGCTCGCGATCGAACACAAGCTCGGACAGGGCCGCGTGGAAGCGGAGGTCGCGCAACTGCACGACGCGCTCCTCCGCGACTGCCGACTGATCGCTTCGGTCGGTCTGCACACACAAGGGATGACGCTGCCCCAAGCCACGAAGCTCTTCCAACAGGAAGCCTTCTTCGAGGAGCTGCCGGCCGAGCGGGAAGCGATCCGAGGAACGTACAACCCCGAGTACTTTTGTTACACCCTGGGGAAGCTCGCGATCTTGGACGTCCGGTCGAAACATCTCCAGCCCCGATTCCACGGGTCGCTGCAAACGTTCCACGACACCCTGCTGGGATTCGGCTGCCCGCCTATCGGGTTGCTCGATGCGCTACTCGTCGGCGGCTAGCGATCGAACGCCGCGCTCGGAGTCGCTCCCGTTGCGGCCCGTTCGGGCGTCACGCACGCTATAAACACCGGCGACAAACCGACGACGATGTCCGCAACCGCTGGTTCCTCTCCCCCGTCGACTCCATCCCGAGAAGAAGCGACCCTCGGAGGCGGTTGCTTCTGGTGCACCGAGGCCGTCTTCACGGAACTCCAAGGGGTGGAACGTGTCGTACCGGGATATGCCGGGGGTCACACGGTCCGGCCGACGTATGAGGAGGTCTGTACCGGCACGACCGGGCACGCGGAAGTGATCGAGGTCACGTTCGATCCCCGGGTCTTATCCTACCACGATCTGCTCACCGTGTTCTTCAGCGTCCACGACCCGACGACATTGAACCGACAGGGCGCCGATGCCGGCACGCAGTACCGCTCCGTCATTCTCTACCACTCGCCCGAGCAGCAGAAGACGGCCGAAGCGACGATCCGGGAGCTAGAATCCGCCCGACTTTGGCCCCGGAAGTACGTGACGCAGCTGGCCCCGTTCGTAGAATTTTATCCGGCCGAGGAGTATCATCGGGACTACTTTGCCCGCAATCCCGCGCAGGCGTACTGTCAGATGGTCGTGGCGCCGAAGGTCGCGAAGTTCCGCAAACACTTCGTCGATCGCTTGAAGAGCCGACCCCTCGCCCCGTGACCGTTCTGTTGTAACTTCTGTAGTCCACAACGGTTCATCTCCCGCCCCGCGGTCCGAAAACTGCCGCGATGCGGCAGAGGGAGAACAATATGGGATGTGGCCGGATGAAGGTCGCGTGCGACGACGGATTTGAAGTTGTGACGAAGAACCAGGGCGAACTGGTCGCATTGACGCAGTGGCACGTGGAACATTCCCACGGCAAGAAAGTCACTGAAGCTGAAGTCATGGCGATGCAAAAGCATCCCTGATCCCCCCCACGGTCGAACCCTTTCCTTTTCCTTTCTCGACTCCACCGAAGGATCGCCTACGACCCACAGATCGTGGTTTCTGACGACGATCTACCCGCGGTCGACTATCGCTTCGACCGACGCGGTACTGGTAAGGCCGGGGTACTTCGGTCCCAGATCGCGCGGAAGTAGGCTAATTGCGCCTTCACGAAATCGGGAGTGTCGGTCCAGACGGCGATCTCCTCGACCCCGGGGACCCCCGGGTCAGGGACGAGGAAGACGAGCGCCTCGCGTTCGTCGATAATCGTGACCCGCGCCCGCTGCGGAGTGGTCGACCGCACTTCGGCGTTCGGGAACCGACGCTGAGCGCCCGCGAATCGACGGAGCAGGTTGGCGATCCGGGGGTCCGGCTCGACGACCAGCCGGAAGTGACCCCCGCGGCGCCCGAACGCCGGGAGTTGGCCGAACAGCCCCAACTGAGCCGACTCCCGCAGGGCTTTCGACGTGATCATCACAAGGACCTCCCGTTCGGCACGTCGGACCATCTCGCGCAGATAGGGATAGATGGCGGCGGCTCCGGTGATCACCTGAAAGCGCGGGGCCCCGTCGGTGAGCGCGGTCGTGAGCTCGGGAAGCCGCTCGGAAAGTTCACGCGCGAGCGCGGCATCCTCCTCGAGCGCGAGGCGGCGCTCGACCAAGCTCCGCTCGAAGAGGACGCGCGGAGGGAGGGGTACGTACCGCCGCGGCCGCTCCGCCGTGACCTGCACCAGGCCCCGCGCCCGCATCGCATCGAGCGTGCGATAGGTCAGGACGCGATCGACGTTCGACTCCCGAGTCAGGTCCCGGGCGGTGGCGCGTCCCCGGCTCAAGAGAAGGAGGTACAGCTTCGCCTCGCGCTCCGCAATGCCGAACCGGTTCAACGCGGTAAGTAAGTCTCTCCACTCCATTCCCATTCCCCCCGCAGCCTTGTCGATAGGTTAGGCGTGCCGGGCGATGATAAACCGTTGTGGTTACTTTCTGCTACAACCCGCGAGGGCTCGTCAGATGGGGGCTAGTTCGCCGCCGTCGCGGCGGGGGGCGCGCGTGCGCCCTCCTAGGGATGCGCGTCGAGGAAGCTCCGTACGACGCGATTGAACGCCTCCGGAGACTCGAGGAACGCGAGATGGCCTGAGTTCGGGAAGCCCGATCCCTGTGCGCCCCGAATGCGCTCGACCAGCACCTGCGTCTGGGCTTTCGGGATCAGTCCGTCGTTCTCCCCCCAGAGCACCAAGGTCGGCACCTGGATCCGCGAGAGGACCGAAGTTAGATCCGGCCGGTCGGCAATCGCCTGCAGCGTGGGAATGATCGCGTGAGTCGGCGCGGATTGGATGATCTCGCGCACAGCCTGGATGATCGCCGGCTGCTGCCGCGCCGTCGACGCGGAGACGAGGCTTCGGACGGTTCCTTCGATATCCAACGTCTCTCCGGGCAGGCGCAAGCGCTCGACCGTGGCGAGGCGCGTGGCCCGAGCATCCGGTGCGTCGGCCTCGGCACGGGTGCTGACCAGCCCCAGGGCGCGAAAATCGTCGGGATGGTCTCGATACAGTTGGAGGGCTACGTAGCCGCCGAAGGAGTGGCCGATGATGGTCGCGGGCGTCCACGACAGCGCTTCGAGCGTCGTATGAACGGAGTCTGAAAACCCGGCCAAGGTCGTGGGGACCGATTGACCGACCGCCATCCCATATCCCGGGAAATCCAGCAGCACGATCTTGTGGCCAACGGAAAGGGGACCGAGTTGTTCCTTCCAGGTCAGGTGATTGAGCGGATACCCGTGGAGAAAAACCACCGGTTTTCCATCTCCGCGAACGATCGATGGAAGAGGGTCCCGATCGGGCGGCATATCCGGTCTAAATGCTCGGTCTAGTTAAGGGGCGGGCCGTAGGCGCTCACTCGTGGAAAGGGGAGCCCGGATCGTCGACCACTGCCTTCAATCGTAACTCGGGTCCGCCTCCATCCGAGTGATCGGAAGGCCACATCCGGGGCATTGCACGACTCGCCACTCGGGAGGGACCGGGGCGATTGCATGACAGCGGGGGCAACGGATGGACGACGCTTCCTCGGCCATACAGGCCCTCCTCCCACAGGCACGGCCACCTAAACCATTCCCGCCGGAGGTCCATCGGACGGTCATCCGCCGGCGGCGTCTCCCGGGACCGACCTCGGGGCCAATTGTCGAGGCCTCCCCCTCGATAAGGGATATCGGAGGGAGTCGGCATACGTCGATATTCCGCTGGTTGCTCCTGTCCCCCCGACGAACGCTGTAAAACCGGTCTGGTACGCCGGTGGCGACAGCTTTTGGGGCGACCTTTGGACGATGCTCCACCCGCCGTACACGTTGATGGTCCTCAGCTTCGTCACGATCGGAGCGGCAATCGCTCCCCGATTCTCGACCGTGGTCTATGGCGCGACGCTACTCGCCTACTTCGCGGGTCTTGGCGTGGGCGCCCATTTTCTCGACCAGATTCCCGGAATGGGTTCCCATTACGTCCGTCATTGGCCCTCATGGGCGCTGTGGGTGGGCGGCCTCGCCGGTGTCGGAATAGGAGTCGGGATTGGGATTGTGGGAGCTTGGGTGGCGCTCGGGGCGCCGTTCCTGATTTTCGTGGTCGTGCAGGGACTCGCCGCCCTAGGATACCCCCTGGCCCCTGTCTTTCGAGGGATCTTCCATCGAGACACCTTCTTCGCGATTTCGTGGGGGGCCCTTCCCTTGCTCACGAGTTTCTACGCCCAGGACGGCTCGCTCACGCTCCTCGCCGGGTTGAGCGCCGCCGCCTGCGGAGCGGCGGCGGCGCTCGAGATCCATCTCTCTCGGATCTCCCGCGCTCGCCGGTCCGCGGCTCGTGCCGGACTGGAGGAGGGCCCCGTGCCTCGAGCCGCCGGAAACTCCTCGTACCGAAGTTCGGACCGAGCGCTTCAACTGCTCGTCGCAGGGAGTGCCCTCACCGCGGGGGTGCTATTGCTGCTGGTGTGGGTCGGCGCGCGATGACGCTCTCGGGCTCGTCCAAGACGCTAGTTCCGGATCGTCACTTCGTTCGCGAGCTGTTTTCCTCGCTCGCCCCTCGATACGACGAAGCGCTCCTCGTCTATTCTCTCGGCCAGGACCTTCGGTGGAAACGGACCATGATCGACCGACTTCCACTGCAACCGGGAGATCGGGCGCTGGACCTGGCATGCGGAACGGGTCTCGTGCTCGATCGGCTCAGCCGCCAATTGGGAAGGTCGTCGGTCACGGGTCTCGATCCGAATCGGACGATGCTCACCCAACCCCGACGAACCTCGCGGGTGAGACGTCTCGTCCAAGCGAATGCGGAGCGAATCCCGTTCCGCGACGCCACGTTCGATGTCGTCACTGCCGGCTACTTGTTCAAGTACGTCGATTTGGACCAGCTGTTCCGCGAAGTGCGCCGAGTCCTGGTGCCCGGCGGGCGGATCGGGGGCTACGATTTTTCGTCGCCCCGCCGCGGTACGCCCGTGGGTCGCCTCTATGAGGTGTACCTGAATCGCGTGCTCCCCTGGCTCGGCCGTCACCGCGGGGGGCTGCAGGTGGACTGGCGGCAACTCCTCGAGTTTCTCGCCGACGTGGCGGAACGGTCGGGCTGGGAGGACCGCATCCTCCTTGCCCTAAAATCGAACGGATTCGTCGACATTCGCCGAGTCGCCTCCCTGGGAGGGGCGATCACGTGGATCTGGGCTCGGGTCGAGGGTAGCCGCCCGACCCGCGAAGGCAGCTTGCCGGGCGGTCGGGCCGCCGGAACGGGCTAGCGGATCGCCCAGTAGTGATGCAGCGCCGTGTTGCCCGTGATTCGCTGAAGGGCGACTGCGTGGTCCAGAACAAGGTGCGCGAAGAAGCGACCGTGCTCACCGCTCCCCGGCGGATCGTTCGGAAAAAAGAAACCGTCTCGTTTGAGGTCTTCCCAAAATAGTTCCGGGGTCAATGGATGGTCCTCGGTTCCGTCCTGGGCGAAGCGCTCTGCGACCTGAAGGGCCCTCCCGATGGGATCGTTCGTTTCTGGATGGCGGAGTTGCATACCACGGCGCAGCACGTCGGGAGCTATTTAGCCGGCGTCCCGGTGTTACGTCTCCGGGCGCACTACCGGCGGTTGTGTCGGTACTCTCGCCGCGCAGTACCGATTCATCCGCAGGCTTGACAGGGCCGGCATTCCGGTCGCGTGGAGCTTTAACGCGGGGTCTCATCCCGAGGCGATGCGGATACTCGTCGTAGGCGCCGCCGGATTCTTGGGAGAGTCCGTGGTTCGTGCCTGCGCCCGGGCCGGACACGAAGTCCGAGGGCTCGTTCGGTCTTCGGATCAATTTGCCCGGGTCACCTCGGCCGGCGGTCAACCTGTCCTCGGCGACATCTGCGTGACCGAGAGTCTCAGCGCACCGATCGCGGGTTGTGAGGTCGCGATCCACCTCGCGACGCGGTCGCGCGGGACTCCCGCTGAGATGCATACGCCCCGAGTTCTCGGCTGTCAAGCGCTCCTCTCTGCAGCCGAGCGTGCCGGTGTTCGCCACGTGGTGATCGGCTCCGGCTACTGGCTCTATCGCGATTCCCCCGCTATGCTCACGGAGGAAAGCCCGATCCAACCGACCGGGATGCCCGGCATCAACTTCGCGACCGAGGAGGTCGCGCGGCACGCCGCCCGGGCCGGAACAATCGAAGCCGTCGTAGTACGCCCCGGCATGGTCTATGGTAACGGGTCATGGTTCCGAGAGATGGTCGACGAGCTTCGGGCGGGCACGTATCAGTACATCGGGGACGGATCGAGCTATTGGTCGCCGATATCCCTGGAGGACACGGGAGAGGCGTTCCGTACGGTGTGCGAGCGTTGGACCCCCGGGGAGACCTACTTGGCGGTCGACGATGCTCCAGTCACCAGTCGCGAACTCGCCACGTTCGTCGCCACCCGGATTGGGTCGCCGCCTCCGCGAACTCTTGAACGGGAAGCGGCCCGTCGGGAATGGGGAGCCGAGGTGGCGGATCTCATCGCCGCCAGCCGTAGGGCATCGAATGCGAAACTGAAGAAGTTGGGATGGGCACCTCGATTCGCGAGCTACACAGTCGGCATGCCGGAACTCCTCCGTACCATGGCTATGCCTCCGTCCCAGTCGGCGACGAGGACTGAGCCCTAAGCGAGGGACATCGCCTCCCGTTTCCCTGGTTCCCATTGCGATCCTCGGCGTCGCAACGAAGAAGTTGGCTCTTCCACGACGGCCCGGAACACCGGCGACGCTGGTAATGGGTAGAAGCATACGACCCGGAACTGAGCGACATTGCGTCGAGCCATCGATTCGTTCGGAGCGTACTCGCCGCTCTAAGAGTTTCGTTCCCTCCCAATCCGCTTGCCCAAAGACCGGTTTCCGGGTGGGTGCCCGCCGATCCGGGCAGGAGCGAGTTTGGAAGCGAGCCGACCACAGGGAAAGCCTCTATAGCCCAGAAAACTCGGGTGCTCAGGTCCGTCCGTGTCCGAAACTAACGCAGCGATCGCAGACCAACTCGTTCGGCAACTGGGATTGGATACTCCCCCGGTGCAGGTCTCCTACCTCGAGGAACGGCCGATGGGAATTGCCGAGCATCCGGGAGGGGTTCCCTCCGTCTGTACATTCTTCGCGCTCGGCACCGAAAAGCCGTTCTACGCGGGGCTACCGAAGCACGAGGATTGTGAGATTGGAGCATTCGTACTCGGTATTCCTCCGAAGGGCGATATCGGGGCCCGCCTCATGTCCACGATCGGGGCAATGCAGAAGGAGGGGTATCTGAACCCCGGGGAAGAAGCGAGGGTGCCGCATAATGCGCAAGCGCCGAACTTCGTGGCGTACGGCCCCCTGGGCTCCCTTGCGATGCCGCCTACGGGCGTGCTCCTTTTCGTCAATCCCAAATCCGCGATGTTGGCCTTGGAGGCGGCGGGATCTGGCCCCGACGCGGCGCCGGTTCCCATGAACGGTCGCCCGATGTGCGCCATCATGCCGATCATGAACCAAGGTGCGCCGGTCGCGGTATCGCTCGCCTGTACGGGTTCCCGGATCTACACCGACCTCGGCATGGACAAGATGGTCTTGGGGATTCGCGGAGATCATCTCGCGAAATTTGCGGAGAAGTTGGAACGCATCGTGCGGGCCAACGAA
Organism: Thermoplasmata archaeon; assembly: GCA_049300255.1. Taxonomy (GTDB): domain Archaea; phylum Thermoplasmatota; class Thermoplasmata; order Lutacidiplasmatales; family UBA184; genus Lutacidiplasma. Next base: position 31,534 of record JBAQJJ010000031.1, on the reverse strand, counting down.
TTCGTGGGCGCCGAGGATTCTGCCCGGAAAGCGAAAGCCCCGAACGCCTTCCACCATCAGGACAGCTAAGCCCTCGCGACGCCCCCGATCGCGCAATCTGCGGCTCGTGTCGGCGTAACCGAGGGCCCGCCTCGACGAGGAAAGAGACGAGCCCAAGGAACCGCACGTGACCGAGCACCTCCCGCCCACCGTCGTGATCCTCGCGGGTGGGGAATCTCGCCGATTTGGCGGCGATAAGCTCCGCGCGTCGATCGAGGGAACCCCGGTCCTACGCCGCGTGATGGAGCGCGTCGCTCCACTGGCGACGAGGGTCGCGGTGGCGGTGGTTTCGGAACAGCGAGCGCAGGACCTCCGACCGCTCCTCCCGGAGCCCGCCGAGTTCTTGATCGACCAGCCCCAACAATGGGGAGCCGGACCGGGCGGCGCAATCGCCACGGGGCTCGCGCGGATTCCGTCCGGACCGGTCCTCTTTGTGCCGGGGGACATCCCATGGATTGAAACGGCGGCGCTCGCGGAATTCTTGGACCGCGCAACGGCGACCGAGAATGACGTTGCCGCCCCATGCTGGGAGAGTGGCGAGACGGAACATCTGCTCCAATGGCATCGGGATGCGGCGAAGAGCGCCCAGTATCTTCCCCGAGGAAGTCCGAGATCCACCAACCTTCGCGCTTCCGAGTTCTTACGCGCCGCTCCCCGAACCCTCTTGGTTCCCATCTCGCGGCTCACGCGACGGCCGCTATCGTTCGCCCACGTCACTCGCCCCTCCGACCTAGCGCGCCCCCGGTTCCGGGGTCGGCCCGGCCCCGCTCGCGACGAGCGGCTCGTCGTGGGAGAGCCGAAAGTTCACTACCGAGCGGCCCATCATCTCCTGTCGATCGGGGAGAACGAACGCGCGCGCCAAACCTTCGTTCTCGAGTCTGAGTGGTACGGTCGCGCGGGATTCCCCCTCCTCGCGTCGCACGCGATGCGGGATGCGATGTGGATCAATCCCCGTCCGGCCCAATCCACACCGCCCGAACAGCGGGTAGGGCGATCCGATCGCGTGTGGAAGCGATCGAATCTCTTGCCTCCGCCCGTGGGGCCGCGGCCCGGAGGATCGACGCCGCCATGACGAATTGCGCGGACTGCGGCGCGGTGATCGGCTCCGATCCACGGCCCGCGATCCGATCGGGCCCGCAAAGCTACCATCTTACTTGCGCCCCCGCCGCACTGTTGGCCGAAGCCCAGGACGAGTACGAAGCCATCCTGCGGAAAGGGGTCCGATACTTCCTGGAGAAGTATCACGTCGGGCCGACGGAGGCAGCGCATCCGGGACCACAGTTCGTTGCGCTTGGATCGGCCATCGCGACGGAACGGACTCGCCGGGCATCTCGTTAAGCGAGAACGACGCACGCGGCCCGGGTCCTATTTACGCCCGAGCGAAGTAGCCGGGGCGGCGAAATGAGCGCATCCCGAGGAGGGTCTTCAACTCGTATCCGGGTCGGCGAGGTCCGCGCGGCCCGATTGCTCGAACGGAACGATGAGGTCGCCGCCGAAGAACCCCTCGAGATTCGAGTGGTTGTGCCCGATGCGGGTGAGCCCCGAGCGATCGCCGTAACGATGCGCACGCCGGGTCACGATTTCGAATTGGCGGCGGGATTTTTGCTGTCGGAAGGGCTCCTCCGTGAGCGCGAGGAGATCGCGCAGATCGCCTACTGTACCGACCCGGCTCACCCCCAGCAGTTCAATCAAGTGAACGTCCATCTGCGGCGCGGAGTTCCCGTCGACTTCGACCGGTTCCGGCGCAACGTGTTCACCAGTTCAAGTTGCGGGATTTGCGGTAAAGCGACCCTCGAGCACGTCCGCACGGTCGTGAGCCGGGCGCCGGTCGGGCGGTTCCGCCTTGCCTCGGCGCTGTTGGAATCGCTTCCGGAGCGTGCACTGCGCGATCAGAAATTATTCGACCGCACGGGGGGGCTCCATGCTTCGGCGCTGTTCGACCCTGCCGGGGAGCTCCTCGTGCTGCGCGAGGATGTGGGGCGCCACAATGCCCTCGACAAGGTGGTCGGCCAACAGCTTTTGGCCGGGCGACTTCCCGCCTCCGATACCGTGCTCCTCGTGAGCGGCCGTGCCAGCTTCGAACTTGTGCAGAAGGCGGCGGTGGCCGGCATCCCCTTCCTCGCGGCGATTGGAGCTCCGAGCTCGCTCGCCGTGGAGCTAGCCCGTGATCAAGGCATGACCCTTGTCGGGTTCCTTCGGGAAGGTCGCTACAATGTCTACGCCGGTCCGCAACGACTGGCGGTCTAGCTCGGCCGGCGCGGTTGCGGCGAGTCGAGGGACTGCGCGCGACCCACCCCGCGCAGAAATCCGAAGACGATCAGAAGACCTCGTCGCACGTCCGGGTCGCTTGCCTCGCGCCACAGCGACGGGAGCTTCGGCGCCGGTGCCACCCGCCCGGACCGGCGGGCGCGACCAGCCTCCACCAAACCCTCCTGGAGCGCGTGGGCGACCGTCATCAGCACTTCTGTATCGATCTGCTGCAGTAAGCTGTAGATCGCGCCGAGATTCTGGAGCATCCTCTGATTCCCCGGAAGACGAATCCATTCGGCCATTTCGGTCGTGACCGTTCCCGAACCCTCGGCGAGCGCAACCAAGAAGGCGAGCGCGCCGCTCTCGTGAAGTCCGCGGGCCAGCCGGACGAGCTCGCGCTGGAGCTCGGGGGTAAGGGCGTCGGCATCGTCCAGATCGAGGCCCAAGGATCGAGGGATCGCAGGCGGGAGCGCCTTCGCCATGGTTACTCGACCAGCGGGGCGTATTCCGGGCGTTTCCACTTCTCCTCCACCCGAACGCCCTGTTGCGGTACGCCCTCATACCGACGGGGATTGCTGAGTGACAGCGGGCTCGCGGGTGACTCGTCGTCCGAGGGGATTTTCTCCATCGCGACGGGGAGTTCCTTGTACGCCCCCGTCTTGGTCGTGGGGTCGCGCTCGCTGCGCGTCAATCGATTCACCGCGTTCTCGCCGCGGTCGTGGATCCCGAGCCACATCACTTTCCCCTGGACCCGATCGGTGACCACGACGCGCGCGCGGATCGCGCCCGATGTGGAACGGAGGCGCACCGAGTCCCCGTCGCGCAGTCCGCGCTCCTGGGCCAATGCCGGTGCGACCTCGATGTACATTTCCGGGACCTTGGACATGATCCCTTCGTTGCGGGAGGTCAAGTTGGCCCAGTGAAAGTGCTCGAGCATGCGCCCGTTGTTCAGATAGAGGTCGAACTCGGCATCCGAGGCGAGGGGCGGGATCCACTTGGGCGGGTAGAAGCGCGCCTTTCCATCGGGAAATTGGAAACGGTCGGCGTAGAGGTAGGGAGATTCGGTTCCGTCGGCAGCGACCGGCCACCGCTGGCTCTGATACCCCTCGAGCCGGTCGTAGCGGACCCCCGCAAAATACGGAACTAAGGCAGCGACCTCCCGCATGACCTCCTCCGAGCTTCGATACTCCCAGGCGGCGCCCAGCGCGCGGGCGAGGTCCTGAATGATCCTCAGCTCCGTTCGGCATTCCCCGAGGGGGGGGAGCGCGGGGTGGAATCGTTGGATCCGTCGTTCGGTGTTGACGAAGGTCCCTTCCTTCTCGAGGCTGCTGGCGGCCGGCAGGATCACATCGGCGTACCGGGTCGTCTCCGTGGGGAACAGTTCGCAGACCACCAGCAGTTCGAGCTTCTCGAGTGCCGCCGCGACGTCGGCGTGATGGGAGTCGGCGAGAACCTTGTCCTCGCCGAAGATCAGCATCCCTTTGAGCGACCCCGCACGAATCGCATCGACCATCTCGGTGCTGGTGAGGCCCTTCGTGGTGGGAATCGGAACCCCCCACGCCGTGGCGTACCGCGAGCGAACAGCGGGATCGTCCCATGGCTCGTAGCCGGGCCAGAACGTCGGTAATGCGCCAAAGTCGCTCGCTCCTTGCACGTTGGCGTGCCCGCGTAACGGATAGCCGCCACAATGCGGGCGGCCAAAATTCCCGGTCACGAGCAGTAAGTCGGAGATCGCGGTCGAGGTTTCGCTCCCGGGTTGGTGTTGCGTCACGCCCATCGCCCACAGGATGCAGACGCTGCTGGCCTCGTGGATCATCGTGGCGGTCCGCACGATCTGCTCAGCGGGTACGCCGGTCAGCTCCGCGGCCTTCTCGAGCGTGAAGGGCTCGATCGCGGCCCGATACTCGTCAATCTTGACCGTGCGCGCTTCGATGAACGATTTTGCCTCCCATCCCTGCGCCAGGATGTAACGCGCGACCGCGTTGAGAAAGACCAGGTCGGTTCCGGGCTTCGGGCGTACGAAGAGATTTGCGCGACGCGCCATCGGCGTCATGCGGAGGTCGAGGACGATCAACTTCTGGCCGTGGAGCTTCTGGGCCCGCTTGATCTTCCCCGCAAGCACGGGGTGGGACTCGGCCGTATTCGAGCCGACCGTCATGACGAGGTCGGCCCCCGCGATGTCGTCGAAGGAACCGGCGTCCGCCCCGATTCCCACCGTCCGGAGTAAACCGGTGGTCGCCGGAGCTTGGCAGTAGCGTGCGCAATTATCGATGTTGTGCGTCCCGATGACGCCGCGGGCCAGTTTCTGCAGCAGGTAGGCCTCCTCGTTGCTCCCCGTGCAATTCGCGAGAAGCCCGATCGCGTTCGGTCCGTCCGCGGCCCGGATCTGTTGGATCCGGTCGGCAATGTATCGGATCGCCTCGGGCCAGCTCACCGGGTCAAATCGCTCGCCCCGGCGGATGAGCGGGGTGGTAAGGCGATCGGGGCTGTTCACGAAATCCCACCCGAACTTTCCTTTGAGGCAGGTGGCGATCCCATTGGCCGGCGATTCGGCCCGCGGTTGGATCTGGAGGATCTTCCGACCCCGGGTCCAGACATCGAAGGAGCAGCCGACGCCACAGAAGGCACACACGGTCTTCGTCTTGCGGACCAATGAGCTCCGCAGCTGCGCCTCGACCTCGCTCGCGGCGAGGATGGGGAGCAAACCCCCCATCGCCGGTTCGAGCTCCTTCACCGTCTGCGTGAACTGATCTTTGGTCGATTGCGCGAGCCCGGTGAAGAAGCCCGCCTCTCCGAGCATCGATTTGGGCATCAGGGCGTCCACCGGACACACCGAGACGCAGGCACCGCACGAGACGCAAGAGGAGCGATTGATTTGCGCGTCATGGTCCCAAACGACCTTCGGAGGATTGCGCTTCCAGTCGATGGTGATGACCTCGTTGACGACGACATCTTGGCACGCCTCCACGCACCGGCCGCAGAGGATGCAGTGACTTGGTTCGTAGACGTAGAACGGGTTGGAAGTGTCGGCCGGGTACGGCTTGGGCCGGAACGCTTGGGTCGGGATCCGCTCCTTGAGCACCGTTGAGTGGAGGACACAATTCCCATTCTTGTCGCAAACCGTGCAAACGAGCTGATGATCCCGGAGCACCCGATCGAGGGCGACCCGGCGCGCGGCCCGCCCCCTGTCCGAGGAGGTCGTGATGCGCAGGCCCTCCTTGAGCGGCGTCGCACAGGCGCGGACGAGACGATCGTCGGCCTCCACGAGGCATGTTTCACAGGTTTGCAGAGCCCCGAGCCCGGGGTGAAAGCAAATCTGGGGGATTTCCACTCCGATGCGATTCAGGGTTTCGAGGATGGTCGCTGAGGCGTCACTCTCGATCGGCTGACCATCCACTGTGATCTGGACCATGGAGAACGTACCGGACCTCGGTAGGCGCAGCCGTTCAAGAATCTTGTCAGAGACCAGGGGATGATCGACGGCCCGCGTCAAGCGGTTACTCGACTTCGCCCCGTGTGGCTAGGCACGGGTCGTCCGATGGTCGCCAGGTGCCGGCTGTGGGTTCTCGCGCAGGAGGAATAGGGCGACCAGCAGCATCCAGAGGAGGATGAGTCCAAGGAAGATCCGTTCGACCAGCCCGTAGGCGCCGAGGACGAAGCGAGGGGCACCGGTCGCCGCAAACGTGACCAGGCACACGATCGTCGCAATGACCGCGAGGAGCAACGCAGGGTCATAGAACGCAGCCAGCCTCCCTTCCGTCCGAAAGTTTCGCGACAACAGGAGCTCCCCGATCGCGCCCGCGAGGAATGCGATTGCCGCCACGACCAGATGGATCAATCCATGCAGCGTGGGTGAACCGCTTCCTACGTCGGTAGGCGAGGCAGCCAGAATGAAAGCCCCCACGCCCCAAGTTGCGAGAAGCCCTACCCCCAGAGGGGTTCGGCGGCCGAGCGCAGTGGCTTTCGTCAGTCCGTAGACGAAGGTTAGCGACAATATCCCGCGCACGACGAAGTTGGCCGTCATCACAAACCCGTACGGGCCTACCGCCAGGTCGCTCTCCGCCTGGGTGATCGCACTATAGTGGGGCGGCAGCAACTGCACTATGATGTCCAACACAACGTAGACGCCGATCAGTACGACCGTCAACGCCAATGCGACGGCGCTGGGACGGGGGAGCGGCTCGCGATCGCGACGCGCCGAAACGTCGGAGGAAGGCATGGGTACTTTGCTCGAGGGCGGGGTACCTGACACCAAAGATCGGGGGTAAAGGATCCGATCGGCTACGGGTGCGAGGGTGGCGTTTGATCGGTGTCGGAGGGCTTTCCCGACGCAGGCCCGCCCATCCATCCTCCGGCCGCCCCGGGCATCCATCCAAACGGATGTCCCGTGATGCCCGCGATGAGGCGGTCGATCCCAATGACGAGAAGCGCGAACGCGAGCAGGAAGACCAACGTGAGCAGAGCGATGCCCGGATAGGCGAGAAGCACGAACGCCAACGCGATCGCGATCAGTCCGACCACGGCGGTCAGGGCACGGTACCAGCTCGGCAAACGAACGGTCGATGCCTGCATTCTCGGGATCCTCGCCGATGGGAGAGGAGGTCACCGATAAAAGTGCGCACCCCGGGACGGGCCGTCCGATGTGCCCGATATCAGGAAGGCTCGCCGACCGGATTCGGATGGATTATGAGCGAACGAGCCCTTGCCGACGGCGAGCGTCCCTTGAACCGTCGATCTTCCGATCGGTCCGCATCGCCGAAGCTCGTCATTTTCGCGGGACTTCCGGGAACCGGAAAATCCACGTTGGCGCGCCTCTTGGCCGAAAGACTGGACGCGATTTGGCTTCGGGTCGATACGATCGAAGCCTCCCTCCTGAAAGCCGGAATCCAACAATCCTTCGAGACGGGCCTGGCCGCCTATGTCGCGGCGTGTGACATTGCCCGGGACCACCTCCAGCTGCGCCACGATGCGATTGTGGACGCGGTCAACGGGGTCGAACCCGCCCGCCAGATGTGGCGGGAGCTGGCCGCCGAAGAGCACGCCCGGCGCTACGTGGTCGAAGTCACCTGCTCGGACCGCGCCGAGCACCGTCGCCGGGTGGAATCGCGAGAGCCGCCGACGCCTCCTTTGCCGAAGCCAACCTGGCAAGAGGTGGTCGAACGGGAATATATCGCGTGGGACGAACCGATCCTGACGGTCGATGGTCTCGAGGAACCGAGCGTCAACCTCTCGCGGATTCAGAATTACATCGAGGGAACGTAACGGGTCCTCGGAATCCTTCGGCCGCGGTCAATTCCTACGGCGCAAGCCCAACCAGTCGGGTCACTTACCCGGTCCGTGGGCCCGGCGGGCGGGTTGCTTCGGAGAAGACCTCGGTCGTGGGTCTCGCCGGGCGGGCGCGGACGACGCATGGGAGGAAGGGCGGGCGTTTCGAGCGCGGGGAGAGGGCGATCCCCGGGAAGGCCCGAGGATCCGCTCCGCCAACGCCTCGACGACCGCCGCCGAATCGTTGGGCATGGGCACCCGTCGGTACTCGATTCCGTGACCCTCGGCGAATTCGCGGAGCACCACATCGAGGTCGTAGAGGACTTCGAGGTGGTCAAAGACGAACCCGAACGACGCGACGAGCTGACGTTGCGCTCCCTGCCTTTTCCAATCGAGCATCACTTCGGTGATGTCCGGGCCGAGCCAAGATTCGGTCGTGTTCCCGGCGCTCTGAAAGGTGAATGACCAGCGCGCGAGCCGGGCGTGTCGCGCGATGGCGTCGCAGGTCTCGTGGAGGATCTCGGGGTAGGGGTCGCCCTGGTCGCGCATCCGCTGCGGTAAACTGTGCGCGGAGAGCAACACCGCCCCTTGCGGATCTCCCTGCCGCGCGAGGTCCTCCTGGATCGCGTGGCTCCAATAACCGATCCAGTTGGGATCCAGATGCCACCCGAGGCGGACGTCGACTTCCATGGGGACGGGCGCGGCCCGGATCCCTTCCGCGACCCCCTCCTGGTACGGGACGCTGATCCATGTGGACGCATACGGCGAGAGCGGCACCGCGACAAGGTGGCGGTACCCCGCTCGAGCGGCCTCAGGGATGACATCCCGCAGGGCGGGATGTCCATGCTTGACCCCCAGAAACACGCGAACTCCGGGCCACTCCGAGTCGAGCCGTCGCTCGAGCTTCGTTCGCAGCGAAGCGAGGATCTGGTTCTGCGGCGAGCCTCCGATCCGATCGTATCGACGGACGTACTCCGCGACCATCGCCTCCGAAGGGCGTCCTCCGTGCAACACGTCGGCCAAGAACTCTCGCAGGTCATGGGCTCCGTTCGGGCTGCCGTAACCCATCAAGAGGACGGCCGTGCCGGCTCGGGACGGAGTCAGCGTCATCGTTTCCTCCGATCTCTTCCGACCTCGTGCACGTACTCTACCAATTCTCGCACTCGGTCCGGATCGGTCTCTGGCAGGACCCCATGGCCTAAATTGAAGACGTGAGCCCGGCCCTCCGGCACCTGGTCGAGGACCCGACCCGCCTCGCGCTGTAGGATTTCGCTCGTTCCGAGCAGTGCACCGGGGTCGAGATTCCCCTGCAATGCCATGTGGGTACCGATCCGGCTCCGCACGCGGCCGAGCGGCTCCCGCCAGTCGACGCCCAACGCGCTCGCCCCCGTATCCGCCAGCAGTTCGAGGAGATGGGACGAGCCCGTGGAGAAATAGATCGTCGGGCGACTCAAGGTGCGCAACTCCTCGAAGAGCGCCTGCAAGGGCTCGAGGAGATGCGCCTCGAAGACTCCTGAGGAGACCGCACCCGCCCAGGTGTCGAATACTTGTAGCACGGCCGCCCCGCTCTCCGCTTGGAAGCGCAGATAGTCGACGGTCATTTCGGTGAGCCGTTCGATGAGGCGATCGAAGGTCGCCGGATCCGAATAGAGCAGACGCTTCGTTTCGACGTACTCCCGGGAAGCGCCTCCTTCGATCAGATACGCCGCCAGCGTGAACGGACCCCCGGCGAACCCGATGATCGGCCGCTCCGATTCGAGGGCTAGGAACCGCTGGATCGCTTCTCCCACGAACGGCACGGAAGCGCGGGCGTCGAAGGGAGTCAGCGCCTCGACGTCCGCTCGCGTACGGATTGGGTGCGACACGACGGGCCCGCGACCAGGATCGATCGAGAAGGGAACTCCCAGGCCGAGGAACGGGAGGGAGATATCGGCAAAGACAACACCCGCGTCGACGTCGTACCTGTGAACCGGCTCCAAAGTGGCCTGAACCGCGAGCTCCGGGTCGCGGGCAATCTCGAGGATCGGATGCTCCTCCCGGAGCTTCCGGTAGCCGGGCAGGTGGCGACCTGCCTGACGCATGAGCCAGATCGGAGTGGTATCGGTCTCTTCGCCGCGGAGCGCTCGCTGGAGGCGATCGCGCCTCATCGCCATCTCCGGCGGGCGGATTGAAATCCAGCCCGGAAGGCCGCCTCGGCCCGGATGAGGTCGCTCGGTTGGATCGCGGCCGAGACGAACATGGTCTCGAGCGCCGATGGCGGGAGATAGACCCCGCGATCCAGGGCGGCGTGAAAGAATCGCGCGTACTGAGCCCGGTCCGTCCTCTCCGCACCACGGAGGTCGACGATCGGACCCGGCGCGAAGAACAACGCTACCATCGAACCCACTCGTTGCAGCGTGAACACACGAATTCGCTCCTCATCGGCGAGTCGTGCGAGCATCGCCTCGAGCGCGACTCCGTTCCTCTCCAGGGTTCGGTAGACCGCCGGTGTGAGCCGGTCGAGCATCGCGCGGCCAGCGGCCATTGCGAGGGGGTGACCGGATAAGGTTCCCGCCTGGTAGACCGGCCCGACGGGGGCGACCAATTCCATGATCTTGCGGCGGCCCCCGTAGGCTCCGATCGGCATGCCGCCGCCCACCACTTTTCCGAGGGTTACGAGGTCGGCCGAGAGCCCGAGGGTCTCGTGGACCGTTCCGCGTCGCAGTCGGAAGCCGGTGATCACCTCGTCAGCGATGACCAGGGCGCCGTGTCGATGTGCCAGCGCGGAGATCGATTCGAGGAATCCGGGGCGAGGCGGAACGACGCCCATGTTACCCGCGACCGGCTCGACCACGACCCCGGCAATGGAAGGTCCGTGACGTTCGAACAGCTCCGAGAGTCCATCAGGGTCGTTGTACCGCCCGACTAGGGTCTCGCCGATGATGGTCGCCGGAACCCCCTCGGAATCGGGCAGGGCGTGAGTTGCCACTCCGGAACCCGCGCGCGCCAGCAGTCCGTCCGAGTGTCCGTGGTATCCTCCTTCGAATTTCACGATCTTCGTTCGATGCGTGAATCCGCGGGCGACCCGAATGGCACTCATGACGGCCTCCGTGCCAGAGCTCACGAATCGGAGTCGCTCCATCGCGGGGACGGCTCGTTGGAGCGGCTCGGCTAATTCGTGTTCCAGCGGAGAGGGGGCGCCGAACGTGAGTCCTCGGTCTGCGGCCCGCCGCACCGCTGCCACGATTCCGGGCGGAGCGTTTCCCAGGAGATTCGCGCCCCAGGAACTGAGCAGGTCGAGATACCTCCGACCATCGACGTCCTCGAGGTAGGCCCCACGGCCGCTAGCAAAGAAGACGGGAGTTCCTCCCACTGCCCGGAACGATCGCACGGGACTGTCAACGCCGCCCGCAAGAACGCGAGTGGCCCGACGCCAGAGGGCTCGCGACCGCCGCCCCGGCAAGGGGGGACTCACGGCAATCCGTCCGCCAGATCGAGCATGCGCCGCGCGGGGGTGAGAACGCAAGTAAAGATCGGGGTCTCGAGGGCCGTGTATCGGCTGGCTTCGGTCGGGCGGAGGGCATTCACGAGGTCCAAGAAGTCGGCGGGCGCCTCAGCCTCGAATGAGAGAATGAACTCCATATCGTCGAGCCCGAAGGAATAGCCGGTGTGAATCCGAATTTTCGGGAATCGATGCCCGATCCGGAAGTGCTCCCCCATGATCCGACGCCGTTCCTCATACGAGAGCGCATACCACTCTCGCTTTTTCACGAACGGATAGACAAAGAGGTACGGCAGGTCGAACGGCCGGCGTTGGGCCTCGGACCCTTCTCCCCCGTGAGCGTGCTCGCCGACGTACTCGGACCTCCGGCCCATGCCGAGGTAGGAGTACGAGGTATCGAGATACCCGCCCAGCTCCGTGCCGAGCAAGCGGGATTGAAACTCCTGGATTGGGGCGAGTTCCGGTCCGATCGACCAGACCATCATTTCGGCCGTAGCCTTGAGCCCCACCAGGGAATACGTTCGCACGAGAACGCCCTCGGGAGGATGATCGACCACGCGGGCGAACGCGGCCTTCCCTTCCTCCCGGGCTGGCCGAGGTAAGCGCCTCCACTCGGGGCGGATGTGAAAGAAGGTGTAGAGAACGAAATCTCGGGACTCCTCCGCCGCGCTCTTCTCGGCGGGATCCGACCGAGCGGCTTCGTCCGTCATGCGCCCTCCCGCGGCCAGCGCGCGACCTCGCGCGCGAAGTACGTAACGATGAGATCGGCTCCCGCGCGACGGATGGCACTGAGAGTCTCTTCGATGGCGGCCCGTTCGTCCACGATGCCTCGCTCCGCTGCAGCCTTCAACATCGCGTACTCGCCACTCACCTGGAAGGCGACCAGAGGTTGCAGGAATCGTGGACGCGCGCGGGCGAGCAGGTCCAGGCTGGTGATGGCGGGCTTGACCATCAGGAGGTCGGCGCCCTCCCGGGCGTCCAACTCCATTTCGCGCAGCGCCTCGCGTGCGTTCCGGAAATCCATCTGATAACTGCGTCGGTCTCCGAAGGCTGGCGTGGATTGTTCGATGTCCCGAAACGGTCCGTAAAAGGTCGAGGCGTGTTTCGACGAATACGCCATGACGGCGGTCGCTTCATGGCCAGTGGCATCGAGCGCGGCCCGAAGTCGCGCGACCTGGCCGTCCATCATGGCGCTCGGGGCGACAATGTCGGCCCCAGCGGCGGCGTGCGCAACCGCCACTTGCGCGAGCCTATCACAAGAGGCGTCGTTGGCGATCGTGCCCCGACGGAGGACTCCGCAGTGGCCGTGCGAGGTGTAGGCGCACAGACACACATCGGTGACCACCACGAGGTCCGGCGCCGCCCGCTTGATCGCACGAACGGCCTGCGCCACGACCCCGTCGGGGGCCCAAGCATCGCTCCCCTCTGCGTCCTTCTTTCGGGCGATCCCGAACAAGAGCACCGAGCGGACGCCTTCGCGCGTGAGGCTCGAGGCGAGGGCGGCCAAGTGCGGGATGGGGTAGCGCAGGATTCCCGGGAACGAAGGAGTGGCATCGGGATCCCCCCGACCCGGGCGGACGAAGATCGGGTAGATCAGACGTCGTAGCTCGATGTCCGTTTCCGCACTCCAGTTCCGGAGCGCCGCCGTGCGGCGAAGACGACGAAGGCGTACCGGCAGATTGTCGGGAGTCCGACTGGGCCGGTTCGCCTTATGCCGGGGCATCGCGAAGCTCCCGGAGCAGATAGCGGGTAAATCGTTGTGCGGTCGTCGAAGGTGCCACGGCGACTCGGCGAAACCCGATCTTCCGCGCGGCTCGTCGAGAATGGTCTCCGAGCACGACCAGTCGCACAGTTTGCGCGAGGCGAACGAACGCGCGTCGGTCGAAGCTGTGTCGAAGATGCGCGAGGGCCGACGGGCTCGTAACGATTAGCAGCTCGGCCTTCGCCAACGTCTGAAGGGCATGTCTAGTGAGTCGAGGAGACGTTTCCAATCGGTAGACGGCCACGTCCACGACGGAGTGGCCCTGGTCGCGCAGCACCCGCGCGAGTCGCGGACCGGCGGCGTCCGAGCGAAAGTACACGATCGTACGACCCGCTCTCCGACCGAGCGCTTGGGCCACGGCAGAGGCGGCGACTGTAGGTGGTCGATGGACCTGATGGATCCGAGCTTCTCGGAGCGCGTGAGCGGTGCCGGGTCCCACTGCCCAAAACTCGAGAGGTCGAGGAAAGCGACCGATCGCGCGGCGCCAAGGGCGAATACCGGCACAGACCGCGATCCGGCTCGTTACGACCACCGTATTGGGTTTCGGCGCACGGGTAATCCGTTTCAACCAATGGGTTGGTGCAATGGGTCGCGTCTGGATCGACGTTATCCGAGCAAAGCGAACGCCTGCTCGGAGCAGGGGCCGGTCGATGTGGGCCAAGGTACCCGGTGCGGAGAACAGCACGACGAGCGGGACGCGCCTCCTGGCCATGCACCCTCACGGACGCGGGGGAGACATGAGGTCGAGCGCACCCCGATCGAGCATCTCCTTTCCCAGCGTCGATCCGACGCGTCCGGCCTCGGACGCTCGGCCGCGTCGGTTGGCTCGCAGCGCCGTTCGGCCGTCCACGGCCAGTACTTCCCCCTCTACGGAGATCGACTCCCCGTGCCCCTTCGCCAGCGCACCCAGCGGGACCTGGCAGTCCCCGCCCAACGCAGCGGCGAAAGCTCGTTCTGCGGTCACGCAGGCCCGGGTGGCGGCATGGTCCAGTCGGGATACCACCGAACTGAGGAGGGTATCGCCCGATCGCGCCACGACGGCCAGCGCTCCCTGCGCGGGCGCCGGAAGAAATGACGTAGCCGGAAGGATACGACCGATTTCGGCGCTCCGGCCGAGTCGCGAGATTCCGGCTACGGCGAGAATCGCCGCATCGATGGCACCGGATTGGACCAGGCCGATGCGGGTGCCCACATTCCCCCGAATTTCGACCACGGTCAGGTCGGGTCGCCAGCGCAGAAGTTGCGCCCGACGTCGCAGACTGCTCGAGCCGACCTTGGCGCCTCGGGGAAGGGTGCGGCTGACTCCCTCGGACGCGAAGACGAGACAGTCTCGCGGGTCGGCGCGACGGGGGCAAGCCAACAGCGCCAATCTCGGATCGAGCTCGACCGGTAGGTCCTTCGCACTATGCACGGCGAGGTCAATCGTGCCGCCGATCAGAGCGCGATCGATGCTATCCGTGAAGTCCGGTGAGCTCCCCGGAGATCGATCCCGATCGCCACTCGTATCGACCGGGATCGGGTCGAACCGCCAGTCAGGGGCGACGTGGTTGAGGCGCGCAAGCACCCAATCGGTCTGAACGCGGGCCAGCGGACTGCGCCGGGTTCCGACCCGGACACGCTCCGTCACGGGTCGTCGAGTTCGGGACGGAGTAGATCGAGCAGAAGGCGACGCTGGACTTCCCCTTCAGGGCCCGGGGGGAGCGACCGCAGTCGCTCGGTTGGAGCGGCCAACAAACGAGCTACCAGCCGGAGCGTGAGGAGCTCGACGGCGTTCTCTTGGTCCGGGTTGAGACTCCCGAGGAAGGGGCGAGCGACGGCTAGTTCCGACCTTCGTATCCGCTCCGCGGCTCTCCGAAACGCGTCGACCCACGGTTCCCAGAAGACGGACTCGAGGCGGTCGGCGAAGCGATCGGCCAACTGTTCAACGCGCGCATCCGACGCGTCGTTCGAGAACGGGCGTCCCGACCGGCCATGAAGCTCCTCGAGATCGATCAGCCGCACATTCGGCAAGGCTCGGACTCCGGGATCGATGTTCCGGGGCATCCCCAGGTCCACCAGGAGGAGTGGGTGATCCCGTGGCAGATCGGAGGCATGTAATCCGCGATTGCCGAATTTCGCCGCAGTGACGACCGCATCGCAGCGTGCAAGCTCCGACGCCAGCTGGTCGAGGGGAGCGGAGCGCGCGGCCGTCGCGAGAAGGAACGCCTCCTCGGGGGGCCGCTCGTGGAAGACCACAGTGACCTGAGCCAACGCTGCGAGGCGCTCGGTTACCTGACGCCCGACCAAGCCGGATCCGACCACGAGCACCCTGGGCAACGGTTGATCTACCAATTCCAACAACCGCGTAGCGGCGATGGCGGCGATCGAGGGGGCCAACGTCACGGGGGAGCCGACCTCGTCGGCCGCGGTCGCTGCGGTGGCGAAAAGTTCCTGGAGCACGGGACGCGGGTGGCGGCTTTGGATCAGGCGCCCCGCGGCGCGCACCTGTTGGCGAACCTCCGCCTCCCCGACCGCGAGGGATTCTCGACCCGAGGCGACGCGGAAGAGATGGTGAACCGCCTCTCGTCCTTCCCGGAGAGTCCATGATTCTCGCTCGCCCGGCAGCTCCCCACGCCACCGATCAACCTCCTCTGGGGAACGAACGAGGAGGGTCAGCTCGATTCGATGACACGTGGAAAGCAGGGCCGCCTCTTCGGTCCCATCGAGCTGAGCAAACCACGCAGCAAGTTGAGCGGGGGTCACGGAGCGAGCGACGGTCTCGAGCGCGTCAAGCGACGCCGTATCGAGACTGAACTCGAATCCGTATAGCGAAAGCGGAGTCGCATCCCTCGCACGGGAGCCTGAGGACGTCGGAAGGGTGGCGAGTCCCGACGACGGGGTGGTCTGCGGGGTGGATAGTGCGGGCAAGCAAACTTCCTAGAGCCGGCTCTCAAATTACGTAGGAACTTTATGATACGAGGTACGAACCAATGGGGTTGACCCACCTAGGAGAAAATCCTCCGTGGACCCGAGACCGAGGCCGATTCACGAGGGTTCTGGGTGTTTCCGTTCGGTTTCCACCCGGGACGACGGTCACGGTGGAGCGGCGGCGGTCATGGCTTGCATCGTCTTGCGGATATACGAGCCTTCGAACACGTCGCTCAAGGGTCGGGGTCTCCGGTCCGCGAACACTTCCTCGGCGTACCATTTGGACCCGAATTGAACCAGCGTCATCAGGATGGGAAGGGCATCTTCCCCCTTCTCGGTCAGTCCCCACCGCGTGTAGTTTCGACCCCGTTCCACGACTCGGATGAAACCCCCTTGCTCCAACTCTTTGAGCCGCATCGCCAGGACACGCTTGCTCAGGCCGGGCGTGATCCGAAGCATCTCGTTGAATCGGTCCGTTCGGTAGAGCCCGATGTTCCGCAGCACCAGGAGCGCCCATTTCCGGCCGAGGACGTCCAGGCTGGCCTTCACGGGGCAGCCCGCGAACTGGACCATTAGTTCCGGGGGGAGTTCTAAAGTGGGTTTTGCTACCATACTGGTATAGTTCCATTCACCCACTCCTTCATATGGATTTGAGAGGATTCCTGGCCTACCCGGCACGGTATCCAGGGCGACGCAGTGCCGGACGAGGAATCGGACATGGTAGACAAGAAAGTACGCATTCTGGTCGGGACGCGGAAGGGTGGTTACGTCATGGAAGGGGACGCTTCCCGGAAGAAATGGAAGATCGCCGCCCGATTCCAGGAAGGAGCCGAGGTCTACCACGTCGTCGCCGATCCTCGCCACTCGGGAGATCTCTATGCCAGTGTCAATTCCTGGCTCTGGGGGCCGGCACTTTATCGTTCCCGCGATTACGGCAAGAAGTGGTCCGAGGTGGGGACCCCGATGATGGCCTCGACCAAGAAGAGGCCGCCGCGTTTCGATGGAAACCCCGACACCCCTGCGCCGACCTACGCGGTAACGAACCTTTGGCACGTAGAACCCGGACACGAGAGCGAACCCAAGACCCTCTACCTCGGATTGGATCCGTATTCGTTGCATCGGAGCGATGATCTCGGGGGCTCCTGGGAGCCGGTAACGGGACTGAACGAACATCCTTCGAAATCAAAGTGGAACCCGGGGAACGGTGGCCCGTGTCTGCACACCATTCTCATCGATCCGACGCACCCCCAGCGGATCTATGCCGGAATCTCGGCCGCGGGATTGTTCCGCTCGGACGACGGGGGCAAGAACTGGGCCTTCGCGAACCAAGGGGTCGAGACGCCGTTTCAGCCCGAAAAGTTCCCGGAGGTCGGACAATGCGTTCACAAAGTGGCCCTCGACCCCGCGCGGCCGGAGGTCCTGTATCGGCAGGATCATGGCGGCATCTACGTGAGCCATAATGCCGGCGACCGCTGGGAACGGATCGGGAAGTCATTGGACGACGACTTCGGGTTCGTGGTGGCGACTGCGAAGAGTCTCCCGGGTCGCGCGTTCTTCGTACCGCTCCGAGGCGAGGCGCGATTGACCTCGCGGGGCGGATTCCAAGTGTATCAATGGAGCGAATCTACCAAGAAGTGGAAGACGCTCATGCCGCCGACTCGATTCCCGGGAGATTACGGAACCCACCGGGAAGGTATGGCCTGCGATGCGCTCGATCCCGCGGGGATTTACGTGGGAACGACCACCGGGCAACTGTTTGTCTCACCCGATGGCGGCGCGTCGTGGAACCAGGTGCCGTTCCAGTTCCCTGCGATCCACTCCGTTTCGGTCGCGGGCTCCGGGTCGTGAGTGGAGTCGGTTCCATAGCGGTCGGATGGGGCGAAATTATCCCCTAAGATTCCGCCCTAGCCGAATCCAACTCGAGGGCACGATCATCATCACACGATCGTCGGATCCACTCCCTTACGAGGTCTAACCATCTCCTGCCAAACCACCCTCGGGGTATGCGGAAGTGGCTCGACTTTCCCGGTCGGCATGAATCCCCGGCTCCGGTACAGTCGCACGGCCGAATCGGATAATGGCACGACGCCCAGATGGATTTCGGACGTTGGGTGGGACGTCTCCCCCCACGCGAGAATCTCGTCCAGTAGTTTTCCACCGAGCCCGCGGCGGCGATGACCCGGATAGACCCACATCCCGTAGAGGTGCGTGACGCGCCCGTCCCAGAAGGCTCCCACCATCCCGATCAGAGCGCCGTTGTCCAGTTCGGCTACAAGGACTGCCATCTCGGGAGAGAGGGCTCCGCGACGCGCCCAGTTCGTCCACTTCGCGTCATCGTCCACCGACTCCTTCTCCAGGGTGGACGCGAAGGACATCGGGTCCGTCGTCAAGGAGCGTAGGCGCAACGCTCGCAACGCATCTCGATCCGACTCGACGATTCGCCGGATCTTTGTCGACGGCTCGACGGGGAGATCTGCACTCATTGCTTCCGGCCACGCTCCGAGGACAAGAAGGTCGGCGGACCTTAGTCATTCCCCACGGACGGCGCAAAGGGAGGAAGGGGGGATTCCTGGGATCGCCTCACCACCGTTCGGGGAGTTGGCACCGACGGCTGCCCCCGAGCCTGGGTTCCCACGGTCCGGTCCGCTCTATCGGGATGGGTCCGAATCTCCGATTTTACACGAAGTAGCCGAAGGACGAGCTGCTGGGACGAAATCGGAAGATATTTCCAGCGGCCGCGACTTGCAGCCCCTATGCCGCTTTACATGGATGTGCACCATAAAGTGAAAGGCGTGACCAAGAAGGCCGTCGCCGAAGCCCACGAGAAGGACCTCAAAGTGCAGGGCCAGCACGGCGTAAACTATCGGAGCTACTGGGTCGACGAGAAGTCCGAGACGATCTTCTGTCTGGTCGAGGCGCCTTCAGCAGAGGCAGCGGCGAGGGTCCACAAGGAAGCCCACGGTCTCGTCGCGGACGAGATTCACGAAGTCCACCAGGGCTAGTTCAGTCACGGCAGAGGCCCCTTATCCGGGGACCGATGTCCTAGGCCTCGAAGAACGCAAGCAAGTCTACGTTGATCTGGTCCGGGTGGGTTCTGGGCATGCCGTGCGGGAAGCCCGGGTAGACCTTGAGCGTGGCGTTCTTCACGAGCTTCGCGGTACGGAGACTCGCCGCCTTGATCGGGACGATCTGGTCGTCGTCCCCGTGCATCACCAACATCGGGACGGTGATCTTCTTCAAGTCCTCGGTGAAGTCGGTCTCCGAGAAGGCCTTGATGCCGTCATAATGGGCTTTGGCCCCTCCCATCATCCCCTGCAAGAACCAGTGCTGGCGGAGACCTTCCGAGATTTTGGCCCCCGGTCGGTTGAATCCGTAAAACGGTATCGTAACGTCCATGTAGAACTGCGGCCGATTTGCCGTCAGGGCGGCGCGAAAGCCGTCGAAAGTTGCAAGCGGCGTACCATCCGGGTTCGCATCCGTTTTCAGCATGAGCGGCGGCACGGAGCTGATCAAGACGCACTTGGCAACGCGGCTGGCGCCGTGTCGGGCGATATAGTGGGCGACCTCGCCGCCGCCCGTGGAGTGTCCCACCAGGATGGCATTCTTGAGGTCGAGTTCGTCGATTACCGCGGCCAAATTATCCGCGTAATGATCCATGTCATGGCCCTCCGACGTCTGGGTGGAGCGCCCATGCCCCCGCCGGTCATGTGCGACCACGCGGTAGCCATGTTGTAGGAAGAACAGCATCTGCCCGTCCCAATCGTCCGCGGACAGGGGCCAACCGTGGCTGAACACCACCGGTTGCCCGTTGCCCCAATCTTTGTAGAAGATTTCCGTCCCGTCCTTTGCCTTGACATATGGCATGGATTTCACATCCCCCAGACCTTTCGGCGCCTCCGGAAAGTCCCCTGAGTATAACGCCGTGCTGGTTAGGAATGCTAACCGGCAATATTTGCTGAGAGCCGTCGGATAAATCCGAGCATCCGACTCGTGGTGAGCAAACCCACCCGTTTCTGGAGGAGGCAACTGATGGGTTCAAATCCCTCACGCGATTCGCCACAAGTCCACATTTCTGGGTGAGAAATCGTTGAAAAGTGTCGAAGGGGACACGACCCGATAATTCAAATCCCCACCAAAGCGGCCGCGGAGGTGGCGAATCACCGCGATACCGCGAGGAACGTTTCCCAGGTCCCCTCCACGCCCTTGAACCGACGGGACCCCCGTTCCTCAAAGCGCACCTCCGAACCCACCGATAGATCCCGGACGGTGCGTGAAGTCACGACCTCGCCACCACCCGCGGAATCGCAGATTCGGGACGCGAGGTGGACCGCGATCCCGACGACGTCGTTGTCCGCCATGAGGCATTCGCCCGTATGCAACCCAGCCCGAAGATCGAGGCCCCGTTGCTTTGCCTGGTCCCGAACGGCTTGCGCGAAGCGTACCGCCCGGGTCGGCCCGTCGAAGGTGGCGAGGAACCCATCCCCGGTCGTCTTCACCCATTGGCCCCGGAAGCGGCCGATTTCGGTCCGGGACCCAGCGAGAAATGAGTCCAGAGTCTCCTTCCAGCTGTGATCGCCGAGCCGGGAGGCGAGGCGAGTCGAATCGACGATGTCGGCGAAGACTACGGTCTTGAGTACTCGGTCCTCATCGGGCATGCCCGATGGTAAGCTGGTAAGGAACGATTTCTGGACACGGAGGGAAGCGGCGCGCGCTTCGGGGTTCGCCCAGAAGAAGTGGTCGCGCCCCGGAATGGAGACTAGCTGAGCTCCCGCCACGTGGGAGGCGACGTAATCGGAGTTCTCCTCACGAACGACTCGGTCGCCCGGGCATTTCAGGACGAGCGTAGGGACATGAACCGCTGGAAGCGTCGCCCGAACGTCAATTTCGAGGTTCATCCGCGCGAGGGATGCAGCGGCGGAGGGCGACGAGCCGAACCGAATCACCCGCCCGTACCATCGTTTGAACTCGGGGTCCGTTACGCGACTCGGGGCATAGATCGACAACAGTCGGTCGATATGGGGAGAGGTGCCCCAATCCTCGTCCGAAAGTCGGATTGACTCTTCCACCTCTTCGCGCGTGGGGGCGAAGGCGAAGTCGGGAGCCCACGCACCTCGGACCATGGGTTCGATCAGCATGAGGCCCAGGGTACGCTCCGGGTAGGTCGCCGCGAACAGGAGGGCCATCGCCGCCGTATCGGTGGCTCCAAAAATGACCGCGCGCCGGCTCTTCGCAGCATCCATGACGGCCCGGACATCGTCCATCCGGTCCTCGAGTGTCGGCGTCCCAACCGCTCGGTCGGAGAGACCCACTCCGCGCTTGTCCCACAGGATTACGCGCGCCGCGTTCCCCAGATCCCGGAAGTATCCAGCGACCTCAGGCTGCTCCCAGACCAGTTCGAGCTGGGAGATTGCCGTGCGACCGTAGACAAGGTCGACGGGCCCCGTCCCGAACACCTCGTAGGCGATGCGAAGGTCGCCGCTACGAGCGTACCGGACTTCGGGAACGTCCATCGCCCACCGGCCGGGGTCGAACGTCAACGGGTATATCGACTGTCCGGGGGGTGAAGACGGGGGAACCTTGGACCTCAGTCCGAAGACGGCACCTCGGGATTCTGAATAAATGTCGGAGGGGGACACTCCTGAATTCTTCGTATCCCCGACACGACAGCCTGAGGGCGACCGAAGCTCCCTGCCGAGGGATCCCGCCGTTACACAACCCCCTCCTTAGAAAACGGTGCGAGCGGAAAACTTCGGGCCCTCTTGTCCCCAAACGAGCGCTTAAGTCGAACCCCCGATTCCCGCTCCGTATGCCCGAACGGGGCCACCGGTTGTACGGCACCACCCGGGTTCGCTTGTCACTAGTGATCCGCGCCCCTTCGCGATACGTGTACGAGTGGTGCACGGACTACCGGACCAGTGACTCGCGGCTCACGACGGCACGTCCTTTTCCGACGTTTCGAGTGATCCGAATTTCGTCGCGTCGCGTGCTTCGCATCCGCGTGTACCCGGGTCGCGGGGTGGACGGCGGTCGCGACCCCGCGATCGCCGTCGACCTGGTGCGTCTCAATCCGCCGCACTCTTGGCACCTCGATCAGATCGACGAAACCGATCGGCAGTCGCTGGATTATCGTGTTACCGCGATGGGCCGAACACGGACCCGCCTTCATCTGCTCTCCACCGAGAGCTGGCTCACGCCCGACCATCCGACGAAGGAAGAACTTCGCGCACAAGTGGCGGCCACTTGGGCCCGATTTGCGGCGGCCCTCGAGGTCGATTACCGAGCGGGACGGCCCGCGAAGGGACCCTAAAGGGCCCCCGGAAGGTTCGGGCGGAGCTCCCCAGTTATACGCACCCATCCGCAATTCCGGGGGCAGGCGCGCCCAGACAACCGAACGCGAGCTCCAGCACTTTGAGCTCTTCTCCACGGGACCCTCGAACGAAACCTGTCCGGGAGTAGGCGCACTTCGGTCCTGCCCGAATCGGGTGGGTTGACAAAGCACCCTTTTCCGGAAGGGCCGCTGACGGGTTCAAACCCTCTCCACACAGATGGTCGATTTTGTCGTTTCTCGGCGAGAAATCGCCAAAAGATATCGGAGGGGGACACTACTGAATTCTTCATATCCCCGACATAGGCGGCTACGGGACAGCGCGATTAGAGGGCTACACGAAATCAAGAGTTCGCGACTGCAAGACTACCCGATGCAGTCGGGCTCCCTGGACGCCAGATATGATCGAACAGTTAGCCAGCCCCGCGCCTCTTTGAGGAACCGGGGCTTAATCTAACGCATGCCGTTCTCAGGCCGTGGCGCCTACCCGGCGACTTGCCGCCATCATGTTCACCGACACGGTGGGCTATACGGCGTCGACGCAGACCAACGAGGCGCGCGCCCTCGAGCTACTCCGCGAGCAGGAGAAGCTCGTTCGCCCCCTTCTCAAGACTCACAAGGGACGCGAGATCAAGTCGACCGGCGATGGCTTCCTGGTCGAGTTCGACAGCGCTCTGAAGGCTATCCAATGCGCGGTGGACATCCAGCATGGAATCTACGTGCGTAATGCGCACGCGGGGGCCGTTCCGTTCCAGATTCGGATTGGAATTCACCTTGGGGACGTCGAGCAGCGTGGCACGGACATCTTTGGAGACGCTGTCAACATCGCCGCTCGGATCGAACAGGTCGCGGAGCCGGGAGGCGTCTGCGTCTCGGGCGCGGTTCGCGAGCAGGTTTGGAACAAAATCACTGACAAACTCGAGAAACATCCTCCGAAAGCGCTCAAGGGGATAGAAGTCCCGGTGGACATCTACCGGGTGGTGTTGCCCTGGGAGGTTCGAGAATCGCAGTCGGGGGCCGCCGACCCGAACCGGTTGGCCGTCCTGCCTTTCACCAACATGAGCCCGGACCCCGCGGACGAATTCTTCGCCGAGGGGCTGACCGAGGAGATGATCAGTGAGCTCTCCAAGCTTCGTGGCCTCCGAGTGATTGCGCGTACATCGGTGATGAGGTTCAAGGATGCGCGCAAGGGTGTTTCCGAGATCGGAAAGGAACTGAACGTTGGGACGATCCTCGAAGGAAGCCTGAGAAAGGCCGGGAACCGCATCCGAATCACTGCCCAGCTAATCGACGCCCGCACTGAGGAGCATTTGTGGTCGGACCGATACGATCGGGAGCTCACGGACATCTTCGCCGTTCAGAGCGACATCTCGAGGGCGGTCGCCGAGGCCTTGAACGTTCAGCTATTACATTCAGCCCGAGAGAGTCGACAGCCTACCCAAAGTCTTGGCGCGTACTCCCTTTACCTCCGAGGTAGAACTCTCTGGAACAAGCGGGCCCCTGGCGCGCTCCGGGAAGCACTGCGCTGCTTCGAGGAGGCGCGGGACGACGACTCGAAGTACGCGCAGGCCTACTCGGGGATTGCTGATTGTCACGCACTGTTTTTCGACCGGAACATGCTTCCGTGGGCCCAAACAATTCCAAAGGCCAAGGCGGCCGCCCGCCAGGCGCTCCTCCTGAACGATTCTCTTGCCGACGGCCACGCCTCCCTCGGCCTAGCCCTCTACTGGGAGTACGACTGGAATCAAGCAATGGTCGAGCTGCAAAGGGCAATCGAGCTCAATCCATCGTATGCGTCGGCTCATCAGTGGAGGTTCCAAATGTTGGAAGCTCTCGGGCGGGCGGAAGAAGCCGAGCGTGAACTCGCTCTCGCAGAGGAGGCCGACCCCCTATCTCCAGTCATCCTCCGGTATTCAGGCTACCGCTCCTGGGTACTTGGTCAAGAGGAGGAAGCAAAGAGAAAGTGGAACCGAGCGGCTGAGCTCGGAGGCGAGACCGAGTGGATTGCGGTCGATATGGCGCGCCTATACGCGGGCCGAGGCATGACAGCGGAGGCCACGCTATGGCTGCGACGGTACGAAACCGCAACTTCGGACAATCCGCTCAGGGCGATTTGGCTTGGCTATCTCTACGCAAGTTTGGGTTGGCGTCACGAAGCGACCCGACACCTGGAGCGGCTCCTCTCAGCATCTGGAGGGGCGTACGTGTCTCCAAATGCCGTCGCCTGGACGTACGCCGGTCTCGATGATGTGGACAAGTTCTTCGAGTGGATGCTAAGAAGTGCTGATCAGAGGAGTATCGACCCGTACGAGGTCGTCTCGTTCCCGGCGATTGCCAAATGGCGCAGGGAGCCTCGATATTCCGAGCTTCTGCGCCGATTGAACGTCCTGGCCTGACTCGCGACGCCGCAGTGATACAAAAGGGACCCTTGTCCGGAAGCGCAGTTTACAGGTTCTAAACCCCTCCACCCAAGTGGTCGTACTTCGTCGTTTCTCGGCGACTAATCGGTGAAAGATGACGGAGGGGGACACTACTGAATTCTTCATATCCTTTATGGGGGCGCCAGCGGGAATGCACGATTACAGGGCTACACGAAATCAAGAAATCGCGATTGCAAGGCTCTACGATGCGCGTGGGTTTCCGGAGCGCCGCAAGTACCCGGTCCGCTGGTAACACCAGGGCGCCGTCCCTGAACCGGAGCTTAATCTAACGAATGCCGTTCTTGGGTCGTGGCTTCCCGCCGACGACTTGCTGCCATCATGTTCACGGACTTAGTGGACTTCTCCGCCCTCGCGCAGGAAGATGAGGCGCTTGCGCTTCGAACGGTGGAGGAATTCTCGAACCTGCTACGGCCCCTCTTTACCGCCCACGGCGGGCGTGAGGTGAAAACCCTCGGCGATGGGTTCCTGGTGGAGTTCGACAGCGCGCTCGACGCGACCGAGTGCGCGATTGAGATCCAACGTCGTCTGTTCCACCGGAATCAATCGGCCGGCGTGCGGCCCGCGGAGATGCGGATCGGCATTCATCTCGGAGACGTCGTTCAGAAGGACGGGGATATCCTCGGGGATGCGGTCAACATCGCGTCCCGGATCGAACCCCTGGCAGAGGCGTCGGGAATCTGCATCAGCGGGCCGGTCCTCGAACAAGTCGGCAACAAGATTCCCTACCCGTGCGTGCAATTGGACCACGCGTTTCTGAAGAACATCCGCACACCCATCACGGTTTTCGGCATAGACCTCCCCTGGCACGCTCCCCCGGCGGCGAGGGTTACACCGTGGACCGACCGAACCGCGGAGCTCGGGAACCTCCGGGAGGCGCTTCGAGCGGCCGCCCACCGGGAGGGGGCCATCGTCGCGCTCAGCGGGGAGTCCGGTATTGGAAAGACCCGGCTGGCCGAGGAGGCCATCCGGAAAGCCGAAAGCAGTGGATTTCGTGTCCTCCGAGGGCGACGGTTCGAGGAGGAGCTCAACGCGCCCTATTCGCACTGGGTCCAGGCGGCCCGGATGTTCGTGCGTGAGGCGCCTCCGCCCATGGTCTTCAAGGTCTGCGACGGGTGCCAGCGAGAGGCCGTAGGGCTAGTTCCCGAGCTGTCGGACCGGCTCGGCCCGCAACTTCCGGCCCCGACCCTGGAACCGAAGCAAACCCGGCTTAGGTTTTTCGAAGGGGTCACTCGGTTCTTTCAGAACCTCGCCAAAGAAACGCCCCTCGTGCTCCTCCTGGACGACTTCCAATGGGCCGATCCCGACTCGGTCTCGCTCCTCGAGTACTTCGGTGCCCAACTCAAGGAACAACCGATTCTCGTGCTCCTGACGTATCGAGATACCGAGCTGGACCCCCAGGGAACTCTCGGAAAGGTGCTGTTCGACCTCCGGCGGCAGGGCATTCTTCGAGAAGTCTCGTTGAAGCGTTTCGACCCAGACCATAGTCGGGACCTGGTGGGAGCCGTCCTCGGCGGGACGGCTCCGCCCAGCGCCGTGGTTCAGCCTCTTCTCGAAAAAACCGGGGGCAATCCCCTCTTCGTCGAGGAACTGTGCCGGTCCCTAGTAGAGGATCGGTTGCTGGTGCGCACGTCGGACGGTTGGCGGGCAAAACCCGACGCCCGGATTGAGGTCCCCACGACGGTCCGGGAGGTGATTCGTCGACGGGTTGACTGGATCGGCCCGGAGGCCGAGAGCATCCTCGCGATCGCTTCCGTCTTCGGGAACGAGTTCGAATTCGACCGACTCAAAGAAGTGAGCGAGGTTGATTCCGACAAGCTGCTGCTCCTGGTCGAGGCGATGCTGCGCGCCCGGTTGCTCCGGGAGAAGGAGACCGCCCCCGGGCGGTCGATGTACCAGTTCGGCGACGAGCAGACCCGGGACGTCCTTTACGCCGGGCTCTCGCTCGTCCGCCGCCAACGCTACCATCTAAAGGCCGGCGAAGTACTCGAGCGGGCTTGGGGGAACCTGGCCCACGAGCGGGCCGGGGAGCTCGCATACCATTTCCTGCAAGGAAACGCTCCGGACCGGGCCTTGGAGTACTTCATCCGGGCCGGGGACCGCGCGGAACAAGTATACGCGCGCGAGGATGCCGCGTCGGCGTTTGAGAAGGCGCTGCTCCTCCTGGAAGAAGCCATCGTCCAGAAAGGGGCTGAGCCGGCCCTCCGGGGACGAGCGGTCGAGGTTGCCGGGCGATTGGGGGATGCCCAATGGAATCTCGGTCGACACTCCGATTCGATCGCGACGTACCTACGCGGGACCCGGCATGCCGCAGGACTGGATCCCCTCACGCAGGCCAAGGCCTGGGTCACCCTCGGGTGGGGCTACGAGGCGACTCATGACTACGACGCTGCTCTCGCGAGCTGTGACCAGGCCGAGCGGGTGCTCGGACCGTCCCCGCCCGTCGGAGAGGCCGACCCGTGGTCGGCTGAGTGGGTCGGGATCCAGCGACTTCGGATGTCAGTGTACTATTTCCTTCCGGACCGGCACGCTAGCTCGGCGCGTTATGCAGCGACCCTCGAACGCATTCGGCCGATCCTCGAGCACAGCCCCAGACCCCTCGACCGGGTCCGGCTCTACAACGACCTGAGGAGTTTGGACTGGATGCAAAATCGCGGCTGGATTTCCGATGAGGGGCTCGAGTATGCCCGTCTGAGCCTCGAAGCCGCGAAAGAATCGTCAGACCCCGAGTGGATCAATGGCTCCGTCTTCTGCTTAGGCTTTGCTCACTTTTGGCGCGGCGAAGTGGAACAGGCGCGCGGACTTCTCACCACGTCCCTCCGCGAAGCCGAAAGGATGGGGTTGACTACCGCTCGCTCTCGGTCGATCACCTACTTGATGACGACGGAGCGATTGTCGGGCGACGTGACAGCGGCCGAACGCCTCATCCCGGGGGTTCTCTCGGCGGCCGGGACGGCCGAACTTCCCGAGTACACGGCGATGGCACGCGCGACGGCCTCCTGGGTGGCATGGCGTGCGGGCGACCTGGATAGGGCCGCAAAGGAGGGAGAAGGGGCGCTCAAGATCTGGCACGGGATCCCGAACGCCTACCCCTGCGACTGGATGGCGATCTGGCCGCTCATCGGCGTGGCCCTCCAGCGAGGTGAGATCCCCCGGGCGGTCGAGTTCGCTCGAGGGTTGCTTCCGCTCTCGCAGAATCCCCTTCCCCGCGAGCTCGAGGATCTGGTCCGCGAGGCGATAGCCAGCGAGGAGGTCGGTGATACGACCGCCGCTGCGCAAACCCTCGAGAAGGCGTTGCGGGAGGCGCGCGGACTGAACTATGCGTAACGAGGGGGCCCCACCTCCTTCCCTTGGTTCGGGCAGAGCTTTCTCAGGGCGGGTACTTTCGAGTGACGGATCGTTCTTAGGCGCCAGACGGGTGCCCGCCCGACAGAGGTTGACGAACGTTCCTCGGCGAGAGATCGGTGAAAATGTCGGAGGGGGACACTCCTGAATTCTTCATATCTCCAACTTGACCATCATCAGGACAGCGGGATTGCGCAACTACGTGAAGGCGAGATAACGCAACTCTCGCATCCCGCGGGCCTGCGGAGCGGGAGTGCGCCTTGTGCACCCGGGCGGCTAGGTTCATGAGGTGGACCTAGCCGCTCCTCATGGGGGAGGATCGGGGCCAGGCCCTGGACGATTCTTCCGATTCTTACACCAAGTTCTTGGGCGACCCACCTTCCTCATCGGGATGCCATTGTTACAAAATCCCTTCATTAGTAAACCGTGCGAGAAGTCGACTCGACCCCCTCTCGATATGCAAGGAGCCCGTTTAGAGCGGGACTCAAGTCCACCCGTCAGAGGTTGAAGTGTTGTTTGGAGCGACCCTGAGGTCGAGACTGATCCGCTCAATTCGAACCGTGAAGGGGCGAAGGCCCCGAGTCCCCCCTCCAAGGGGAGTGGCGGGCCAAGAGTTCTTGGTCCGAAGCGAGGACTCAGATGTCAAGTTGCACTGCTCGAGCTCGCTGCGCGGGAGACCCAGGGCGGGTCGGGCAAGGGTGTGCCATCCAGGTGCGCGGACAACCTGTCGAGGAAATCCGGGAGCCCGCGGGCAAAAACTTGAGCGGTCGGCCGAGTTAGCTTTCGGTGGGACAAGACCAGAAGGGTCCCCTCGTCGGCGGGGTTCAGCTCCCAGCGAACGATGGAGGTCTCGCCCCGGGGTTGGTTGGGTCCGGGCGGAAGGTTCCACTCGTACTCGTAGGCGCGGGGTGGACGCCATTCTAACACTCGCCCCGTGGCGTGAACCCCGTTCGGGTGTTCCATCGCCAATCGTCCCCCCGGTGAATTTTCGCGGGTCACCTTGGCCATGAACCAAACCTCGATTTTCTTCGGGTCGGTGACGGCCGACCACACGTCCTCGATGGGATGACGAAACAGGCGTCGGAAGACGATGCTCGCCTTCTCTTGGTCGACCTGGAGGATTCCGGGGCCGCCCACGTCTCCGGGGTTCATGCCCTGAGGTGGGTTTTCGGTCATGCACGTTTCTCCCGGGCCGCCGGCTTCGAGCCATCTAGATAGGCTTCGAGGGAATCCAACTCGGTCCCCCAGAAACCTCGGTATTTGGAGATCCATGCGTCGACTTCTGCCAAACGCTCGGAGCGAAGCGAGTAGTACCGGTGCTGGCGCACTTGCCGCACCCGCACCAATCCAGCCTCGCGAAGGACCCTCAGATGCCGTGACATCCCCGGTTGGCTGATTTGCGGGAAGGCCCGCCCTAAATCGCCCGCCGCCCGTTCCCTGCGGGTGAGAAGGTCGAGCACTTGGCGACGAGTCGGGTCCGCGAGGGCCGTGAACACATCT
Source organism: Thermoplasmata archaeon (assembly GCA_049300255.1). Taxonomy (GTDB): domain Archaea; phylum Thermoplasmatota; class Thermoplasmata; order Lutacidiplasmatales; family UBA184; genus Lutacidiplasma. The sequence continues at coordinate 2,222 of JBAQJJ010000031.1, read as the reverse complement.
CGCGTCATTCTGGATCGACAGAGCATAACGAGCGCATTAATTAGGCATCCCCCGCCTCGTGTCCTCACGGGACATCAACCTGCTATTGGTTCAGAGACCCCTTCGGTCGGATCCACGATTGTGGGCTCTACGGTATATACCAATGCAGTTATATTGTGGCGCGCGCGAGCGATCGCGCCGGGAGTGAATGGAAATGGCAATGTCCACAGTAACGCCCAAAAGCCGACTGAAGAACCCCGCGATGATCATCCCTGAGGCCATGGCCCCGTTGCAGGGACTCGGGCAGCTACTGAGCCAGCTGAAAGGCTCGCCCGCACGAGCGCTCTCTTTGGCCATGCTCCGGGCCAGTCAGCTAAACGGTTGCGCTAACTGCCTAGCTGCCAGCTGTTGGCAACTGAAGCAGCTTGGAGAGACCGACGACCGGCTGCTCGCCGTCTCGGCGTGGAGGGAATCGGCGCAATTCACGGCCCCGGAACGCGCGGCCCTCGCCCTCGCAGAGGCGGAGACTCGCTTGAGCGACCGCTCGGACCCCGTGCCCGACACGGTTTGGGATGAGGCGGCGCGTCACTTCCAGGAACGGGAACTAGCGTTCCTCGTACTCGGGATCGCGATTCAGAACCTCTACAATAGGATCAACGTCACGACGCAGCAGGCCGCGCCGGAGTGGGACGCTAACGCGGCAAAGGAATGGGCTGCGAAGAACAAAGGTTGAACCGCAACGGGAGCCGAGGTTCCTGAATCCCCATCTCGAGGGTGAGACCGGACATAGGGCTTTGGACACACCCCCAGAGTCGCTAAACCAACCTTTCCGGAAGGGCCCTTGACGAGATCAAATCCCGTCCACACAACTGGTCGAACTTCGTCGCTTCTCGGCGATAAATCGGTGAAAGATGTCGGAGGGGGACATTGCTGAATTCTTCAGATCCCCAACCTGACCATCATCAGGACAGCGGGATTGCGCAGCTACGTGAAAGCGAGATGATGCCACACTCGCATCCAGCGGACCTCCGGAGCGGGAGTGCACCTTGTGCACCCCGGCGACTGGGTGCATGAGGTGCACCTAGCCGCTCCTGTGGGGGGATCTGGGCCAGGCCCCGCACGATTCTTCCAACTCTTACACCGTGCTCGTGGTCGACCCACCTTCCTGATCGAGGGATCCCCCCCGTTACACAAGCCCCTCGTTAGAAAACGGTGCGAGGGGACGACTTCGGGCCATCTTGTTACAATACGAGCCGGTTGGAGCGGGATAGGACACGACTCGATCCGCGCCGACGTTCCGTAGAGGGCGTTTCCGGGATCCCCCCCGGGAGATTTCATGAGTGACTGCGCGCCTGGGGGGAGTAGACTGTGGTCGACTCGTCCAACGAACCACCGGAAGCGACCCTCCTGAGACTGATAGGGGGCTATCGAGTGACCCAGGCCCTCTACGTGATGACGAAGCTTGGAATCCCCGACTCACTTTCCGCGGGCCCGAAGGACGCGATTTCTTTGGCTACCGAGGCCGGGGTCCAACCGGATCGCCTCCTTCGCGTGCTGAGAGCCTTGGCATCCATCGGCGTCCTGACGATGGACGAGCGTGGCAGTTTTGGCCTGACCGAGGCGGGAAGGCTATTGGAAAGCCACCCTCAGGGCTCTATGGCCCTGCCCTCGATATTTGCCGGAGAGGAGCCCTACCGCGCGTGGGGTGACCTACTGGAGTGCGTAAGGACGGGCGAAACGGCGTTCGACCACGCTTTCGGCATGGGCCATTTCGAGTATCTCGCGCAACACCCCGAAGCCTCGGCGACGTTCAACAAATTGATGGCCTGGTCCGTCGGGGTTTCGGGGGAACCGCTGGAAGGATACGATCTGGGGCGCCACAAGCTGGTCGTTGACGTCGGCGGCGGAAAAGGAGCGTTGATGGCGTCGGCGCTGCGCGCACAGCCCGGGCTGCATGGGATTCTGTTTGACCAAGCGTCGGCTTTGGTGGAAGCCCCAGCATTGCTCCAGGATGCGGGAGTTGCGGATCGATGCGAGATTCTGACGGGTTCAGCGTTCGACGCAGTGCCTACCGGCGGAGACTTGTATGTGATGTCCCGGGTTTTGCACGATTGGTCCGACGAGAAGGCGCTCCTTCTCCTCGCCAACTGTCGCAAAGCGATGTCGAAGGGTGGCGTGCTCCTCCTCGTTGAGGGCGTGCTGCCGGACGGCATTGTCTCGCCCCCTCGTCTCTGGCTCGATCT